>JBBAXA010000005.1:7234-52902 GCA_040396935.1 Pirellula sp. | reverse complement strand
GGGACTTCGTCACCCCGGCATACAAACTGTCGGCCCATTCGGGCCTTATTAAACCTCGCTGTTGGCCCATTCGGGGCTGGAGAGGAGTGAGGGACTCGCTTACCGGGGGACTTCGTCACCCCGGCATACAAACTGTCGGCCCATTCGGGCCTTATTAAACCTCGCTGTTGGCCCATTCGGGGCTGGAGAGGAGTGAGGGACTCGCTTACCGGGGGACTTCGTCACCCCGGCATACAAACTGTCGGCCCATTCGGGCCATATTAAACTGCGTTGTTGGCCCATTCGGGGCTAATGGAGCTAAGCTGTCGGCCCATTCGGGGCATTTGAGGAGAGACAAACTTAGCGACTTGGAAACGCCCCCATGAGCGTTTTTCTGCTCAGGCTCGGAGGGCGATGCATTGACTGCCTTGGTTTTCAGAGCCGCGGACGGTGCTCGATTTCGTAATCGAGCGGATCGTGTGCATAATCACTTTTCGACGTACATTCGCAAATTCCCACCCGACCAATGCGTGAACCGTGACGGGATGATACAAGCGATTTGTCGCTCGAGTACGAACACCGCTTCACTGAGCCGGAGCACGAGCACGGGAAAAATAAAAAAAACAAAATACTGCACTTATGTTGTGTGTCGGTCGCACTTGACATGGTGACTATTTTGGCGGCCGCTCCGGGGGGTGGTTGCCGTTTAACGCTGTCACGCATGGGCTCGCTTCGTGCATGGATGCAAAATACGAATCAACACATCGACCTGCGTTGCTGGAGCAATTAGGGACTCTTTTGGCTGGCAATCGATTGGCTTGGATCGATGTTCACTGTTACTTGGGATGGTATCTCGTTACCTCTTCGAGGTAACGATTCCTTGGTGATTCGATCCTCGGCCGATTGCCGCCGCTGGCTTGGTTGGACCAGCGAGAGTCTCAATCGTTCATCGAGTTGCTTCTTATCCGTTCTCTCCGGGTCCACCTGAGACCAGCTTTCACGGTACAGTTTGCTCCGAATGGATCTCAGGACTCGCAGATCGGTGTCCAGCCAGTCGACACGGTAGAGATCGTTATGCACATCCTTCACAGGTCGCCGATTGAGAGACTCTCGATCTTCTACCAAGCACCAAGCTCGGACATGGTATTTCCCATTCCCAGGATGGCGTTCGTAGAAGATGACTTGGTCGTAGACATGCCTCCCCTGTTGGTCGAAGAAATGATTGAGTTCAATCAAGTCGACAAACTCTGTAAGGCAGGCATCGCTATTGCCTCGGCCCGTAGAAGTGAAGCAAAAAAATATCAAACAGAAGCCGGAAATCATGACCGCAATCTCTCCTGATAAGTTCTCCCTAGAACTGTCGCTCACCAAGGAACTGGAGGGATCACAAAACCGCGACAAGAAACGCGGAATCCTACTTGTAGCCATTCGAGTGTGCGGTCGTAGCGACAAGTAGATTGGGGCTGGAGAGAGTCCCGCGTTACATCATCAAACGATCAAGCAATTCGATCACCTCACAAACGAACAAGCAACCGATCTACAACGTGTGGGGAATCCCGCTGCAGCCATCGACTGCTGGCGTTTTCCAGAACTCCGCAGGATTTCTCATATCAAATGATCGGATACTTATTCAAGAGTAGTTAAGCCGAATTGAGGCTTCTACTATTTTTCGAAGGAAATCTGCACACACCTACCATCATGCAGTTTCGTAGCCGAGATTTGGTGCCAGCCAGCGCTCTATTTCACGCACAGACATGCCTTTGCGTCGCGCATAATCCGATACCTGGTCTTGGGTGATGCGATCGACAGCAAAGTATCGGGCATCCGGATGTCCAAAATAGAAACCGCTGACGCTGGCAGCCGGCCACATGGCGCAGGACTCCGTCAACTCAACACCGATGCTCTGCGGGGCTTGAAGCAGATCGAAGAGGATGCGTTTTTCGGTGTGATCGGGACATGCTGGATAGCCAGGTGCTGGACGGATCCCACGATACTGTTCTTTGATCAACTCCTCATTAGTGAAGTTTTCCTCGATCCCGTATCCCCAATCCAACCGGGCCTGCTCGTGCAGTAGTTCCGCAAAGGCTTCTGCTAAGCGGTCGGCGATAGCTTTGGCCATAATGGAGTTGTAGTCATCGTGTTTTCTTTCGAAATCCGCAGCTATTTCGTCTGCACCATGACCTGCCGTGACGACAAAGGCACCGAGATAGTCGAGTCTCCCAGAATCAATCGGTGCGACGTAGTCGGCGAGGGAGCGGAAATCGGCTTGACCTTTCCTTTCCCACTGTTGCCGCAGGAAATGAAACCGTGTGAGTTCTTTCGAACGCGTTTCATCTGTGTAGAGAATGACGTCATCCCCCTGGGATGCGGCCGGCCAAAAACCGTAGATTGCATGCGCGCTCAACACTCGATTCGCGATCATATCAAAGAGAAGTTGATTGGCATCATCGAAGAGTTTTTTGGCCTCGGCTCCGACAAATTCATCTTTAAAGATTTGCGGATACTTACCTTTGAGTTCCCAAGCCATAAAAAAAGGAGACCAGTCGATGTACTTCGCGATTTTGTCAATCGAATAGTCTTTGAGAACTTTTGAACCGGTGAAGCTCGGTTTGTCGATACGAAGATTTGTCCAATCGCTTCTGAATCCCTTGCTCTTCGCTTCCTCGTAGCTTACGAGTTTCACATTTCTGGCTTCATAGCTGGCTCGCAGTTCCTCTTGGAGGCGAATATTCTCAGCCGCGAACGAGGGCTTGGAAGATTCATTGCATAGACTTTCGACGACGCCCACACTCCGCGAGGCATCGAGTACATGCACAACAGGTTGATCGTAATGTGGCGCGATTTTCACAGCGGTATGCTTGGCTGACGTGGTAGCACCACCGATCAACAAAGGGATTCTCAGTCCATTCCGCTTCATCTCTTTAGCGACATGAGTCATTTCGTCTAGGCTGGGAGTGATCAATCCAGAGAGTCCAATCGCATCAACGCCATGTTTGACGGCTTCTTCCAAGATTCTTTCGCATGAGCACATTACACCCAGGTCGATTACTTGATAATTGTTACAGCCGAGCACTACGCCAACAATGTTTTTGCCGATGTCGTGAACGTCGCCTTTGACTGTTGCCATGAGAACTTTACCGCGAAACGCTTGACCCTCGAGGCCGGCTTCGCGTTTCTCTTGTTCCATAAACGGTTGGAGGTAGCCGACAGATTTTTTCATGACCCGAGCGCTTTTCACGACTTGTGGGAGGAACATCTTGCCGGCTCCGAACAGATCTCCGACGATACTCATTCCCTCCATGAGGGGGCCTTCGATGATACGTAGGCATCGATCGTATTTTTTACGCGCTTCTTCGGTATCTTCCTCGATAAATTTATCGATGCCGTGTATCAGGGCGTGCTGCAAGCGATCCTCGACAGGTTTGTTCCGCCATTCGAGGTTTTCGACAACCCCTTTCTTAGTGCCGTCCCCTTTTACGGTTGCTGCAAATTGCAATAACCGTTCCGTGGCATCTGGACGTCGATTCAGAAGCACATCCTCGACGCGTTCGAGCAGGTCCTTTGGGATCTCTTGATAAACGGTCAATTGGCCTGCATTGACAATCCCCATATCCATGCCAGCTTGAATGGCATGGTAAAGAAACGCGCTGTGCATGGCTTCGCGTACGACATCATTGCCGCGGAATGAGAACGAGATATTGCTTACTCCTCCTGAAATGCGTACTCCCGGACATTCACGTTTTATGATGCGACAGGCCTCAATAAAATTGACCGCATAGTTATTGTGCTCTTCGATCCCGGTGGCGACGGTGAGAATATTAGGATCGAAGATGATGTCTTGGGGAGGGAAGTGGATCTCTTTGGTGAGAAGATCGTAGGCTCGCTTGCAGATGCGAGCCTTTTCCTTTGTTTCTGTGGCTTGCCCCTGTTCGTCAAATGCCATAACGACCGCTGCAGCCCCGTATTGTCGAATCAGACGCGCTTTTCGTAGGAATTCCTCGACGCCATCTTTCAGGCTAATACTGTTGACGATTGCCTTTCCTTGAACATTCTGTAAGCCGGCTTCGAGCACCTCCCATTTGGAGGAATCAATCATCACTGGAACGCTCGCTGCGACCGAGTCACCCGCAATCAGCCGCAGGTAGCGAGTCATGGCTTCCACGCCATCGAGAAGAGCATCGTCCATGTTGATATCGATAATGACAGCACCGTTCTCAACTTGCTGCCTTGCGACTTCAACGGCCTCATCGAACTGATTGTTGCGAATCAATTTCGCAAAGGCACGGGAGCCGGTCACATTGGTTCGTTCCCCGACCATGGTGAATTGAGATTCCGGTCTCAGATTGGCAGGAAGTTGTCCACTCAATCGAGTCCACACCATCGGCTGAGGCTCTTGGCGTGGTTGGACTTTGCGAACTCGATCCCCGATGACTCGAATGTAATCGGGCGTCGTGCCGCAGCATCCACCCACGATGTTGAGCCAACCCTGACGAGCAAAGTCCTCGACGAAATCCCCCATCTTGGATGGAGCTAGATCGAACTGACCCATTTCGTTGGGTAATCCAGCATTGGGATGGCAAGAAATCGGGACGGAACTGACTTTGGCTAATTCCTCGATGTGGGGACGCATCACATCCGGCCCGAGCGCACAGTTCATGCCAACAGTCAGCATCGGAAAGTGACTGATCGAGGTCCAAAATGCCTCAACGCTCTGGCCACTCACAAAAGTGCGTCCTCCCTTATCGAACGTTGCGCTGACCATGACTGGAACCAAACGACCGGTCTCGCGAAAATACTCGCTGATCGCAAATAGGCAGGACTTCAAATTGAGGGTGTCGATCATGGTTTCGGGAAGCAGAATATCGACTCCTCCCTCCACCAGAGCGGCTATCTGCTGTTTGTAGCTTTCTACCATTTCCAGGTAGTTGGTTGGACGCCACGAAGGATCATCCACCTTGGTGCTGATAGCCATTTGCATCGTCGTCGGCCCGATACTGCCGGCAACGAAAAGCCTACGACCCGTGGCGGCCGAGACCTTATCGGCGGCTTTCCTGGCGCAATCGACAGCGGCGTAGTTGATTTCACGAACCAATTCGTTGGGAAGATCGAATTCGATCATGCCGATGGGGCTGGCCCCAAAGGAATTTGTTTCGACGATGTCCGCACCCGCTTCAAAATACTCTCTGTGAATATCGGTGATCGCATCGGGATTGGTCAAGCAAAGGATATCTGAAAAATTCTTTAGATCCTTATGGTGGCCACGGAAACGCGAACCTCTCACCGCCTCTTCAGAGAGCTTGAGGCGTTGAATCATGGTGCCCATTGCACCATCTAGAACCAGAATCCTTTCGCGTATCAGCCCAGGAAGCAAATCGATCGGGTTTTCAGTCAAAAGCATTTTGATTTCAACATCTGAGTATGTTTGTAGAGACCACTCTCTATTCTAGTAGATATACACGTTTTTGATAGTGTTAGGTTTTGATCATGCTGGTACTTGGAGTCACTTGACCATCTCATCAGTTGCAAAGGTAGGTTTGCGGTACGAACGGCTCGCAGTCAAACGGCCTTTCTCAGTTTGGAAGCAGCGATAGCCTCTCGGTAGATGATCATGTTATCGATAGCCAATAGGATACCCAGGCTGATCCATAGGATCGCTAGAAAGTAAAAGCCTGTTACAACCCATAGGAGTGTTCCAAGTAGTACAAGGGTAAGCCAGGGACGCTTCTCCGGTTTTCGAGTGAACCAAAAGGTAAGGCATAGCGCTAGCCAGGAACCGAAAGCAAGGATGAGTTTGGGCCGTGCGTCGTTCGTTTCGACAGCCGTTTTTTGGCTTGGTGCATTCCAATCCCTGGCAGGTTCTATTACGAGACTGCTTGGGTCCATGTTCCGTGCGATACTCGGCCACCGCGATTGGGTCTCGATCAAAAGCTCTTTCAAGCCCGTCAGTGTCGTGGAATTCTTTTCCGAGAGGACTGGAGACTCCCCCAGCGGGGTGAGCCGCTCCATCCAGAATCGAAGCCACTGTGCTGCGGGCGAATCCTTTGAGATTTCTGGTGGAATCCTTTCCGACCCGAACTTCAAAATTTCGAGTCCAAACGGAATGCCTTTCGACAGAATATCTTCGGAAGTCCAAGTTCCAGAAACCTCATGCGGGCCGAGCGGAGTGATGGATGGTTCGGGTGCCATATACTCAACCATGATTTCAACACCGAATCCAGTCGGAACGGGGGGAACGAAAACGGATAGTTCGTCGCCCGTCCTCGAATAGATTCCCTGAACGCCATTGACGAGCAGAGCGGTTATTTCGATAGCTGGATCGAGAGTCATACGGACGGATTGGTTGTCGTGCTCGCGCCAGAGAATGAACCGTTGTTTCGAACCATGAATGAAGCTGTTCCAGCACACAGTACGGTGACTAAGAGTTGCCTTACGGCTGTTATCGGAGGTTGACGAATAGCTTTGGTCCTTCGAGTCGGCTGGTTTGACCTCGATGGTGGTTCCACCCAAAAAACGGATGGGGTTCGCCCAGTCTTTGTAGGTTTGGAATTCCTTTGGAATGCCAACCTGCAACGTCCAGTTCTTTACCGATTCGGATTCCTCGGGGATCCCCAGATCGAGTTGTATCCAGGAATGACCGACCACGGGGCATGGGATTTGAGTGGCGGATCGGTCGCTTCTCCAATAGTCGGAATCGCTGATGGGGAACGGAATTTGGACAATGAACTTCGAGAGGCTATTGTTATCTAGAGAACATTTCCCCTCTAAAACCAACTCCTCACGATCCCCTGTATCCGATCCGATGATTTGCGCCGTAACGTCGTTTTGCAAAACTGGCTTTCTGGCAACTTTCGAAATGGATTCACTTCGACTCAAGGAGGCGATCGGAGTTGTCGTGCCACGTCCGTAAAGAATCCTCGTTGAAAGATCGGAGCCCTTGAGGATCACTTTCCAAGATTCGTTAGCGACGATCTCGACTGCTTCCGAGCTAATAATGGGTGCTGGAGAATCGATCCAGGGTGATTCCAGGGGAGAATCTGCAGATACTACTCGACTTTCCAAACGGAGATTGATATCCGTATTTGCCCACTGTTGTCGTTCGGCAATCAATTGGACCTTGATGCGTTTGCGGTCACTGCGGCTGGCATCCAGCGATTGGCAGATTTGAAAGGAGCCTAATCGATGCTTCGCTTCTACGACTCGATAGTTCTCTGGAATGAAGAATTCCAGAATGTCGGAGTTTGCGGTGCCAAAGACCTCGATTCGACTTTCTGCGGTATCAACATCGTCGAGAAGATACCACCGCGTCGCGATCCTCAATTGCAACTTGTCTGCTCGTTGCGTTCTCTTGAGCACCCCTCCCTGAGGATTGATTCTAAGAGATGTCGCGGGGGGAGCGAGCTTGAGAGAGGTAAACTCAGGCCAATCAAGCCGTTCTTTTTCATTAAGGATAGGCTCTAGATCTTTTACTTGATCAATACTCCACGCCGCTCCCGCCAGCCGAGCAAAGCGGATCATTTGGGGCCTCACACGTACGTCCATGCATTCAGCAAATACGACATTGTGGATATTTGTTGCATTGTCTCGCAAGCCCCAGAGAACGTAGGATTGGGAAGCTTCGTCGGATGATTCCTGGTTAGTAAGATCCCTTTCGAAGACATAACGCCTTCGCCAGAAAGAGCTGGCATTTTTTGTCTCCACCAGACGAGTGCTTCCCCAATTCGTACCGAGTGGCATCCAGGCACTATCCGCTTCGAGTTCGTATTGTTTGTCGACGAAAGCTTCCGCAGGAATGCGTAGAACCGACCGAGCCCGCACGAAATCCCCTTGCATGAAGAACTCAAAGACCAAGTAGGGATTGGTTGTGCTCGATGGGACAGAACCCACTGGATTCGGAAATCGCAATCGGCCCCCGATTTTCTCTTGATTGCCGACAGCGACAACAAAACGACCCGGAAGTGGGTTTGTTATTCCTCCCAACGACTCCACTTCCAACTGCATCTGCGGATCCGGGGACTCAATATCCAGGGTCGCATTCGCGGACGGAAGTGTACCGAACTCAAAGGACTGCATTAATTTGCCGACGTTTCCAGCGAGATCCTCGACATCCACACTCGTCATGACAGGGCTAAGGACAATTTCGACGCGTCTTTTTCCGGTTCTCTCTGGGAGCCAGATGATTTCTGTCGGTCTTCTTTGTACGCGATTGCTCGTGGTGAACTCCGTTTCATCAACAACAAAGCGGAGTAGTGAACCATGAACAGACAGGATAGGAAAGCTAATCGGTTCGGATAACTTACCCACCCAAAGATCGAATCTCAGGATCAGCTGATCAGCCATACTCGCAGACCTGGAGCGGGGGCTGAGCCGCAATGTATGCCTGGCGTTTAAAGTCAGGTAATTGGGAGTGGGGACACCTCGCATCGCGTTCAGCAGAATTTCCGGGATATAAACAGAATCCGTTGGTTCGCCTGTAGTGTCATCGACTGGGATGATCAGATCATACGTTGAGGTGATTGGCCGCCGACTGTCCTGTGCGATGATCGGGTCGGATTGCATCCATGGCAAGCAGGCGGATGCGATAATCATTGGGACCACTTGTCGTGTCCAAACCTGATTCGAACCTTCCCAGCCGGACGACCGCGATAACTGTTGGTTCTCGGCTTTCCTTAACGTCATTCTGGTGATCTGGATGAGCTTGTAGAATACAGTTCCGAAAAACAGTCCTGATAGGATGGCTTCGAGACTCAGTTTCGCATCCAACATGCTGTTTTGGATGGAGGCAGCGTAACAACCGAATCCCAACGTGAAGATGAGTAGCAAGTAAACAAAGCGCCAAGTCAAAATCCAGGTACTTGAGATGGCTGCGATGATGAAAAGGAAAGCGCTCCATCGCTGTTCTAGTGCAACATGATTCCACTGTAGGGTCGTGAGTTCGTCGGGTGATTCCCAAAGATAAATACGATTCCAATACGCTGGAGGCATGACTTCGAGCAACCGTCTCGGTAACGCTTCTCGATCCGGGCTGCGGCCCGTCGCTGACGGCGCACCGAAGATAGAGTCGAACCATTCCGACCACCAAGACACCCCCTCCGTTGGCGACCAGATAGGTTGGCTTGGGAGATTGGTTTGGCTTTTCTTTACCCTCCATCGAGACGAATCCTCAGGAGTCCAAACGGTACCTGACGTCGGTAAAATCCTAGAGTTGTCCAATGAGATAAAAAAAGGTTCGAGCGTCAAAGCTGTGTCATGACCGAATTGCTGTGAAACATCATTCCTGAGATCTTTGGTGACGATGAACGAGATAAGGGTTTCGCCGTTGCCATCCTCTGCTGATTTGATTGAATGGATTTTGAAATCGGATTCCGTTTCTCGAGTTTCAGTCCAAGCGAATTGCCTGCCCTTCTCAACGGCGACCGAATCCATCTCCAAGTGCCAGTTTTGAGCGAGAGTCACTCGAATTGTCTTTGCAGGTGAGTCAGAAAGAAGTAGTTGGCAATAGCCCTTTGCGATGCCTCGATGATCCAGAGCAATATCTGTTTTCAGTTCGACTTTGTTCGGTTCGAAGCGAGGCTGCGCTCTGCGAGGTGCGTTTCCAATCTCCAGGAACCTGCGATCTTGACCCACCTTCAAAAAATAGTTCCCTGTTTGATCGACTTCCCAGGCGTCTTCGGGATCCAAATTCACGATGGATAAGTCAGAGGAAATTTTGACTTGGTACTGCTCGGCCGCTAGGCGTTCGAAATTCGGCAGTTGCAATTTCACTGGCAGTTCATCGCAATCGATATCTTCTTCCAGTTGCCAGCTGACCGATTTTCCATCGATCAGAGGTAAGCGGTACTTTCTATCGCTATTGCTTTCTAGTGTTTGTTCCAATTCATCGAACGCGTACCACTGTTCGTCGGCTAGATAGGACCAATGAGAGCGTGCATGCAGTTTCGGATTTTGCTGGGTCACGACAGACACGTTCTCGTCTAACGGTGGCACGAAGCGGTGCTTCACTCGAAGGATATTCCGACCCAGTCGTTCGATTTCAGAAAAAACAGATCCCCTCGAAGCTGATTTACGTTCCAGCTTTGGGAAGCGTAATTCATCGTCTGGTTTGAGTTCGAGAAGCAGCGCTGCGGACGTGGTTTCCCCGGCGTTGGATGCTGGATTGGGATTGGTTTCGGCAGGAACAATCCGATCCAATGAAAAAGAGGGCATTGAAAATCTTTTGCCGACGCTTTCGATAACAAACAGTCTTCGATTCGATGCGGAATCGGTTTGAATCCATCCTTGAGGTGGAAAAACTAATTCGCTTGCTGCTATCGGATCGGTCAACGAGATCTTGATCTCCAAGCCATTCGCGGCCGCGGGTATGCTGTCTCGCAAAACGCGAAACTCCTTCTTCGTTGCATTTGCATCACTCAGCATTTCCCACGGTACGCCCTTGGGGCCATTGATGGCATCGATTTCATCGAGAGTCCAGCCCTCTGCTACGCGAAAGCGAAAGTCCGCCTTCGCGAAGTCGCTTCGCATCAACTTGACAGATACCTGGAATGATTCCTCGGAGTCATGGAGATGAGTGGATGACAGAAGTGTGCGGGGAGTCGTGTCTTGTTGGGTTTGGACCTGGAATGCAGGAGAATAGTCCGACCATTCCACATTCAATCGATTGGACTCTGCATTGTCGATGATGCAACTCGCAGGAATCGAAATCGAATCGAGATGGATACCATTTTCGAATCGTAGAGACGTTTGCCCCTTGAGAACGAATCCTCGAGGTATCGAGAAATCAGGCAGTTCACGTTGTAACTCTCCCCGGGAGTCGAGCGAGCTCAGATATTCTATCTGCAGCGGGATCCGGGATTCGCGAGAGGAAGCGAGTGCGTTCAGCAGGGAGGGCTCGATCACTAAAAACCCGTCTTCAATCCTCCAATCGATTTCCCTCGCACCCGAAGAAACACGTCGCAGTAGGGTGTCCGATGATAGCTTCACTCGAATGGGGCGATCGGATTTTCGGTCTCGCTGTACGTCCATGCTACAGGTGCTTAGAACATTTTCCAACGAGAAGGTGTGGTCGATCCGTTGCTCCAAGATCAGAGTGTCGATCCCCGTGGAGAGGGCCTCATTCGTACTGACATTCGATTGGACAACGATCGTGAAGGAAAAACGATCGACTCCGCCCAGTTCGAGGAACCATAGCGTGTCTAGATTGGTTGTTCCTGCCTGACGTTCTAGTTGCTGTCTAGCCTCCGGCAATCGTTCCCCCAGTCTCGATTCCAAGTCAGTCCAATTGGCAATCAGCTGTGACGGAACCGTCGCATCGACAATTCTCGCTTGGGGTGGAAGACTGATGAGAATTCCACTGTCAATGCAGCGGGGAATTTCCGCCTGAAATACAAGTCGATTCGGACCTTTTACTACACCTCGCACCGACCAGGCGAATTCGACTGCTTGTTCTGCAATCGCGTCAGAAGCTAACTCGGTATGGAGATCGAAGAGGGGAATGCCCGAACGATCGAATGCCAGTCGATCCGGAGTAATCAACCCAGTATCGATGGAGGAGATTGGAGGCTGCGGTAGCGGGGTGATTGCTAGTGACCATGGTTGCAGTCTTAGAACTTCGTTCAATACGGAGCCTCGACTTGCAACGATTTTCGATTTCGAAGAAACCAGATTGGAACCGATCAGCTTGGAAACGTACAAAGCTGATTTTAACTCGACCGATCGATGGTATCCCTGAGCGTCATCCCGCTTGACTAGGTACGGCTTCAACAGCTCGCTGACAAGATTTAAATCCCGCAGTACGTATCCTTGGCTGATTGGATCGAACGATTCCAAATCAGCTCGCTTCACGAAGAGTCGACGGTAAGGAACGAGAGAAGCATGGTCTGCGTCAGAATGCGCACTCGATTCCTGAGACTGCACCCATGCCTGCGCGGAAACGAAGCAGAAGAGAAAGCAGATCAGAAAACGAATCGTTTTATCGCAACTCATCACCCTCGCCTCGTGTCGAGTCAGAGTTGGGAGCGATCGAGGGCGATGGCTTATCGTCGGGCGTGAGCGTTGCCGGGATGGTTTTTGCTAGATTGCCCGAAGCGATTTCTATTCGGGAGTCCGATCGTTGAGCGGATATGCTACCACCTATCGAGGATCTCTGGGAAAAAACGCTGCGTTTCCTCGCATTTCGATCCAGCACCCAACGGACCACAAAAGCCAGTGTGGAGACGATGGCCGCGAGCACGAAGGCTTGCGTAAATAACACCGTGAAATCGAGCGACCATTGTGACCCTGCGATGAGCATCGCGAGGGTTGCTAGCCAAACCAAAGGATGACGCATCCACGTGACTTTCGTTACTAGGAAGCAAGCGAACAGTGAGAGCAATGCGACGGGGGCCCAAATGATTATTCGAGGCGCCAATTGAACCCATAGGGTATCTCGATTTCCCAACGAAACGAGGGTGTACTGGTTGTAGTCTTGCCCCAAGGCCGGCTGGTGGGTAGCGAAAAATTCATTCTCTAGCAGTTCCTGGGTCCAGCGATCCTTTCTTGCAAACCACAGTTCGCTCCACTGCCATTGGTAGTCGGGCGATAGAAGTTCCGAGGTGCCGATCAAATGCTCGGATCGACTGCATAAGATCTGCCAAACCATAGGGACGTTCGAAAGATTGCTTTCTGGAATTGATATCTCTGGTACCGAGATCTTGCTGATCCAAGCTGGTTGGCTGCCAGGCCATGAAAATAGTTCCAATGTGAACTTCTTGGCTACTGGCGTAGAATCGCTCGCTCCATCCTCCAATCGATTGGTTGAATTTGCCGCATTCAAATCAAGGCGATATAGATCGAGTTGGTTTGGTTTTCTAACGAGTTCACAAGGGAGCCCATTTAGTACTGCCTCGAGATTGGTCGCCAAGTTCTCGGGTAACTTCAGCTCGATAGCAGAGCGGTCCGTTCGAAAACAGAGAACGAAACGATGTCGCAGTTCGTTGGCATTAAAAACCGTTTGAAGCCAGATCTTGTCTACAATCGCGCGCGAGGAGAAATCAACCGTATCATAAATCAGAGTTCCTTCGATCGATTTCTCATCGATGGGAAGCGTGAGTTTGGTCTGTTGCCAGGGTTCTTCGCCAATTTGGATTTTGGATATCGAGTATCCCAGGACCGGTGAGTTTTGGAGCCAGTTTGTTCCTCCTCGCGATTGAATGACGCACTGGTTTCCCTGCATGCGTAGTTCGAACTCCTGGCCGTTTTCGTTCAGCCTGGCGATTTTCTGTCTGAGTTCGAAAGCCCCTTTCCGGTTTTTGCTAAATCGATTTTTGGGTCGAATCGATAACAACCATGCCTCGCCTGTCGCAGCTGAGACGGTTTCCGAGGAAACGGGGACGACTAGTTGAGCATAGTGTGACATCTCGGAGGATACTTCTTCGGAACCGGCCGCAGTGGGTAATTCAAACTTGGAAATACCTATTCCATTGAGGCTCACCTCTAGTCCATTCTGTTCAGATGCATCGGTAGTTTTTTTCTCGTTCAAATCCCGACCCGCTAACCACTCCTTCGGAATGAGTACGAGAATACGTGAGGGAACTCCTCCTCGAATCGTGAGCGACCAGTCCTGGTCAACCTGCCACGATTCATCGCTATCGACAATTCTTAGATTGCTACTGGCATCGACTTCTGTTTGAAAGCTTTGCAGATATAAGGTGCATGGAACGTGAGCATTTCTGCTGCGCATGGAGAGTCGTTTGGAAAAACGATACCTTTCGGCTACCTCCTCAGGATTTACATCGGACTGACTCCCGACCGATGAGGATTCGATAAGACCCGTGTTGGCAACTCCCTCCGAGTCGGGTTTTCCTGTGAGTCCCATGAGTGCAAAGTTTGATTGGAGTTCCAGGTTGCAAAAAGGAGTCCAATAGGTCTTCTCCTGTTTGGATTCATCGAGCCAGACGAGCATGGGTAGATCGAAATCCGTTTCATCTGTTTTTGCGAGCTTGTGACGCATTTCGAGAAGCAGCCTCCAGTTTCCGACTCGCTCGTTTCCTGGATTCGTTTCTGGCTCCAGTAGGTCGCCCAAGCTTAGAGGAATAAAGGACCAGCCCGGGGAATCTGCAGCTTGTGCTGTGACGACTAAATCGCGACCTGTGGACGCGATGGTAATTCGATCCACATTCCATCCTCGTAGCGCTAGTTGTAGAAAAGGTAAGTCCCGTGGATCCTCGCGAAAATCGATCCAACCTGTGAGAACGAGCTGGTCGTGTTGATGAGTCATTCGGTATTGAGCTTGTATGTTGGGCAAACTCGGTTGACTCAGTATTTGACAATGGACTTTTGTATCTTTACCCGTGATGCGGAATAAATGAGAAACGAGTTCATTGGTCTCGGACGAGGCAATAGTTCGCTTGACGAATTCGACCCCTGTCTGAGGGTCCCAAAGCATGATTTTGCCGCGTGGCAAAGAGACTTCTAAGGAGTCGATTTGCTTCTGGATCCCTTCGATAACTGGCGTCTTAAAATCGAGGCTTGATGGATCCTCCGGTGCATCCCATTCAAAATCCATCGCGATGTCGATTTCATTTCGCTGGATCGATTCATCGACATCCAGTCGTAGTTGATTCTCTTTCGTTGAATCCTGCCTTAGTTTATATCCTGGTAGGAGCGCAGGATCCTGAGGTGAGGGGTTCCAATGACTCCCTTCTGGTAGTTGGATCAGGAACGTTCTCGCACCGAGTCTTGCGGGACCTCGTAAATTCAGACGCGTATTGACTCGATAGGATTTACCATGGTTCGCTAGTGAATACCGAACGACTCCATTTGCCTCAATAGCCTGAATGTCTCGATCGGGTACTCGTCGCGACCAACTGATTTCAATAGGGCCGCCGAGTGTACGAATTCGATAAAGTCCAGTTGAAAGTTTATCACCAGGCTCGACGACCTCCGATCCGGCGCCGGTGGCGTTCACATCCCACTCCCCAGCAGGTAGGAGCAATTCAATAACCGATGTGACGGTCGGAAGTTCGAGTCGCAATGATTGGGTTTGTGGGGAACCGCCGATATTGCTAACCGCGTTGAAACGTATCGAACGTGAAGTTTTTTCTTGGTCAGGAGCCAAACGCCAAACATACCCACCGGATGGAATCACACCTAATTGGTCCGAACTCTTGTCTTCAAAGGGCAAGACTTGGAGATTCCCCAGTCCAACGGGAACCGAGAGCCACCTCTGACTCGGCTCCTTCAATTCAATATGGATGGAAGCTTTTATTCTGGCTAATCGTTCCTCCGGGGCTACTGAGAGCTCGATACGCTGCAAAGGTAAGCCGCCCAACGGATCCAGAAAAATCTCCGTCGAGGATGATTGTAGAAACTTCTCGTACTCCTCGAATTTGGAGGAGGGGATCGGTACGAACTTACCCTCATCATTTTTCAGCAAGACAACATCTGGCCTGATACCCGCTGGAATTTGGGTACTGTCGGTCAAAGGACTCTCTTGTCCGAGCGCGGCCGACGCAAAGAAAACAGTAAACAAAGCGCGGAACCACGCTAGTTTCTTGAGATCAACCCCAGCGAAGGGGGAAAGAAACGAGAACGATTCCACTCGAGGTTCCTGTTCTAGTTTTTGCTACTTAAGGATCGGTTAGTCTCTCTATTCTACGCAAATTGCCCATTTCGCAGAGCGCAGGAATGTACCGGCGAGCCCATTTCGAGGTTTCAGACCGCTACAACCCTTACTCTTCCTGGCTAAATCAACTGTTCTGGGGTTATGGGCGGTTTGCGATAATTTTAACGATTAAAGCAATTCTTCCTTAAAGTTAAGTTGGTGGATGGTCGATACCATGTCTAACGACCGATCTAGTTTTTGGATGGATCCTACGTATGACATTAGCAGTTCCGAAGTGGCACCCATCGTCAATCGCAATTCTTGCACTTGGCCTTGGGTTCGTATCCTTATCCGGTTGTTCTTTATTGGTGGGGAAGCAGAAAACTCCGCTGGACAATTTGGATACACGCAGCATGCGTGCAGCCGGATATTCATTCAACGAATATGGGGCGCAACGCCCATTGACCGAAAATGGTGAACCGTGTGTCGTGCTGGAGATCATCGACGGAAAGCGTAATTTCGAGCGTTTGCCGCTGCAACCTGGGCAGTCCCTTTTTATCGCAGACATCATCCGGGATGCGGATCTCTACAAGAGAATCGGCAAGATGAAGGTATCCATCCTACGTCCAAATGGAACCGGCCGACCTCCTGTTCGAATGGACGTCGATTTTGATTCCAAGGGAAGGAATGTGATGGAGGGGATGAACTATTCGCTCCGATCAGGTGATCACGTGGTCATTCGCCGTGACGATACGTCCGCCGTGGGAGAAATCTTTAAATCGATGGCCCTATCGAGGTAGCCGTTCTCCCCACGCATTCGTCGGCACCCAGAGCGAAGGGATTACCCTGGTGAGCGAGCAATACCTGCGGATCACATCAACGGTCATCGGTGTGTTCCTCGTGATAGGTATGGGAGCCCTGGCCAGATATCTCAAGTGGTTCACGAGCGAGGTCGATCGTTCTTTGGCAGGATTCCTGTCGAATGTGTTGCTCCCCGCCTTCTTCTTCAATCGAATCATGACAGATGAGAGTCTGTCAGCCAATATTGCGGCCTGGACACCCTCGTTCTACGGCTTCGCGTTGACCATTTTAGGATTTGTAGTATCCACGGCTATCGCAACCTCAGTAGGAAGATGGTTCGGGCTGGATGATGCCAGCAAGAAGAGGACTTTCAGCCTCTGTACTGGAGTGGCAAATTACGGTTACATCCCTTTTCCTCTCGCAGAGGCTTTCTATCCCGGCTGTGTCGTGGCGTTGCTCATTCACAACGTGGGAGTCGACATCGCGCTATGGAGTGTAGGACTCTATATCATCAGCGGTCGCGGCTTAAAGCAATCCTGGCGTCGAATCGTTTTCAGCCCTCCGCTGATTTCGGTTGCGATCGGAATTTTAATTCGGCAGATCGGAATTCATGGTTGGGTTCCACGTCCCCTTTTGCATATGACGGACCAGCTCGGCCGATGTTCGATTCCCATCGGTCTCGTTCTGAGTGGCGCCATCATTTATGACTGTATCACCAAGCTAGAACTCAAGAATGCTTGGAGACAATTGTTGCTAGCGAGTATCGTGAGAGCCTTCGCTCTTCCGATCCTATTCCTGGTCGTATCCAAGTACAGCTCGATTTCGAACGAACTCAGGGAAGTCCTTTTGCTGCAAGCCGCGATGCCGACCGCAACACTGCCGATTGTCATGACCAGGCTCTTTAATCAAAATCTAGAGACAGCTTGCGTTGTCGTGGTAGGTACTTCCTTGCTTGGATTGATCACGATTCCATTTTGGATGGTCATCGGGGCCAGTTGGCTTGGAATCTAATGCCTCAGCCGAAGCCTATTTTTGCAAAACGCCGTTGATTGCATTCCCGGAGGTATTGAATGTATTCCTGGTAGCTGTTGCGACCTGACCTACGCTCGCAATGACCGCGGCACCGATAAGCGACACCATGACCGCATACTCAATGGAGGTGGCCCCTTCCTCGTCGCCGAGAAGTCGCTTGCAGATAAGTTGGTAGTATCTCGTTCGGATCATAGGCGTCGTTCCCGAAAAAACCTCGAATATCAAAGCCTACATCTCGAGTTGATGACGCGTCAAACGGAGCGGGCCTTTTCTTTTTTATCGTTCTTGATGAGATCCCTTTTTCCGATCTCTCTGTCAAAATCGGCACAATCGGAAGCGTTTTGAAGGATCGCATTTTGCCATTATCGAGCCATTTTGAAACCTTCTGGACTCGAATGTGAATAGTCCGTCGAGGTCCATGGGGGTGAACGCCGGTGAATTGGCTTTTCTGAATGCGGGTCGACTGTCTAAAATAGAATGGGCAAATTCACTCGGCAGTACACGAAATGGTCACTTCACGGAATCGACTTGCTAAGAGATTGAGTTCGGCAAGAGTCTTGGCGACTCGTTTGGGATGACGGAGGGGACGAACCGCCTCCCATTCGCAAACCAGGCTAGAAGAGGGAAGAGAACTCGATCATGGTCCGTTCGGTAGGTCGGTGAATCCGAGCTTTTTTGCACAGGTCATTTCGAGAAGTACGTCTAACCTAGTAAGCCGCCAAAAAATCTATGGATCCTGGAACAATACATCGCCGTGGTTTGCTTCATCGCTTCGGGATTGGTATGGGAGCTTTATCACTCCCCATGTTACTGCAGTCCGAGTCCCATGCTTCAGGCGAGATTGATTCGGTTCATCCACTGGCACCGCGGAATCCTCATTTTGCACCGAAGGCAAAGCGTGTCATTCATCTGTTTTGCAATGGCGGGCCATCGCATGTTGACACGTTTGATCCAAAGTCCGCGTTGGCAAAACACTCTGGGAAAACGATGCCAGGAGATATTCCCAAAACCGAACGCCCGACCGGAGTGCTGTACGGCAGCCCGTTTCGATTCGACAGGTATGGCCAATCCGGTATCGAAGTGAGCGAACTGTTCTCCCAGACGGCACAGCACATCGATGATATGTGCATCATTCGATCCATGCACGCCAATGTACCAAACCACGAACCGTCTTTGCTGCTGATGAATACGGGTGAGGCGCGGCTCGTTCGACCTAGTATGGGTTCCTGGGTCACCTACGGGCTGGGGACTGAAAATCAAAACCTACCAGCATTCATTGCGATGTGTCCTGGAGGGTATCCCATCCAAGAGTCGCAAAACTGGCAATCGGGCTTTCTGCCCGGGATTTTTCAAGGGACCTACATCGATACCAAACACAAAGAGATCGATCGCTTAGTGGAATATGTTGTGAATCCTAGACTGTCTCGAACCGAGCAGCGGAAGCAGTTGGATCTCATCCAGCAGTTCAACGACGAGCATCGACGTAGTCGCATCGGAGATCCGATGATCGATGCGAGAATCCAGTCTTTTGAATTAGCCTATCGCATGCAGGGCGAAGCGGCTGAGATCTTCGATGTTTCTAATGAGCCACAGCATGTTCTCGATCGTTATGGCCCTGGAGTTCAGGCTCGGCAGCTTTTGATCGCACGTCGACTCTTAGAGCATGGCGTTCGCTTCGTGCAGGTGTGGCATGGCCAAGGGCAGCCGTGGGACAGCCACGACCATCTCGAGAGAGAGCACAAGAAGTTGGCAAAGGAAACAGATCAAGGAATTGCAGCCCTGCTAACCGACTTGAAGGAGCTTGGAATGCTCGAAGATACACTGGTGATTTGGGGTGGTGAATTCGGACGCACGCCGACCGTAGAAATGCCAAAAGAGGGTGCCAACCAAGGGACAATGACAGGTAGGGATCACAACCATTATGGTTTTACAATGTGGCTTGCCGGTGGTGGAGTCAAGGGAGGAATCACCCACGGCGCTACCGATGAATTCGGCTTCAAGGCGGTGGAGAAGCGGGTTCATGTGCATGATCTGCACGCTACGATCCTTCATCTGCTAGGTTTTGATCATGAGAGATTGACATTCCGCTGGGCAGGGCGAGATTTCCGACTGACGGACGTCCATGGAAATGTCGTTAAGGACATCCTGGCATGACAGTGCTTTGCAAAAGAGATAAGGGGAAACCGAGTTGAGCGTTCAGACGTTTCGTGTGTTAGGCATTGTTCTGGGAATCCTCCTGGGGACGGGAGCCGCATTGACGGCACGGTATTTCCGGCTCTCCAAAGTCGCTTCTGAGGGTACTGAGAATTCAAAAGGTGCAATCGGTCTCGAGGATGCGTCGGACCCGTGGGATGCGAAAATCGAGCCCCCAGATCCAGGCCGTCGACGCGCCCTAGCGGGGCTGATTGAATCGACTAAGCAGCAGCCGAATTGGCTTCGGGAATTCGAGTTCACAGATCAATCAGGTCGCCAAGTGACAAGCGAATCGCTCAGGGGCCAACCCTACGTCGCATGCTTCTTTTTCACAACTTGCAAGGGGAGTTGTCCTAGGCAGTCCTCGCAAATGCAGTTGCTGCACAACAAGTTTAAGAATAAGCCGATTCGCTTCGTGAGTATCACGGTGGATCCTGATGAGGATACACCGGAGAAGCTTGCTGAATACGCAAAGTCCTTCCAGGCAGATCCTGATCGTTGGTTTTTCTTGCATGCTCCACTCGCCTACACCGAGCGTGTAGGAGTCGAGAAGTTTTTTCTCGACGGCGTCGAAAAGCGCGGCCATCCAGATCGATTTTGCTTGGTGAATGCGGAAGGGAATGTCGTCGGTTCCTATGTCTGGCTGGACGTCGACGAACGAGAGCTGCTTCTAAAGCATATCGAGGAATTGTTGGGCCAGTAGGAATCACGACGCACGATCCGCTTCAGTCTCGCCACTTCATTCTCGAAAGCGCGAGATGAATGAATATACAACGTTAGATTACAGAATCTACGAGCGATGCGTGCTCGATCGAGTTCGTCCAATCGACTTCGAATTACTCGGATACTTCAAACGGATTGCAGCTCTCGCGACTCTTCGATCACCGGTTCTCGGATTTCTTCCGCTGAAGTTTCTGGGGTAGATTGTTTGCGACCGCTGAACCATCTCTTGATAGGAAGATCCAAGTCATCGAGATAGGTGTACAAAACGGGTACTGCTAGCAGCGTGAGGAGCAGAGACAGCGTTTGGCCCCCCGTCGTGAGTACCGCAATGGAGCGACGCTCTTCAGCCCCCGGCCCAGTCGCAATCAAAAGTGGCAATAGTCCTGCAACAAAGGAGATCGTCGTCATCAGGATCGGTCTGAGTCGATCCCGATTTGCTTGAAGGATCGCGTTGTAGCGATCAATACCCTTTCTACGTAGAGCGTTCGTACAGTCGATCTGAAGAATAGCGGCCTTCTTCACTACCCCGAACAAAACTAAAACACCGAGAGCGGAATAGATATTTAGGGTCTCATTCCCCCAGTACAAACTGATCAGTCCGAAGGGTACTGAGATGGGGAGCGTGAACAAAATGGTAAAGGGATGTGCTAGATGCTCGAACTGAGCGGCCAAGACGATATACATAAAAACGAAACTCAAGAGAAATGTCCAGCGGAACTCATTCAAAGTTCGATCCAACTCACGCCCTCGCCCCAACACACGTGTTTCGAACCCAGGAGGAATCCCGATCTCCTTTGCAGCGGCTCGAATCGCCTCAATTCGGTCCGCTAGTGCGTATCCCGAGGGGACGTTCGCGCGAACCGCGACCATGCGTTGCCGATCCAATCGGTCGATTCTTGCTTGGGCATCCGCGAATCGAAACGAGACTAAATTCTCGATTCGGGTCAGGGAGCTCTTACCGCTTCGATCCCCTGTCTCCATCGGTTGGTTGACTGCTGCTTGAGGGTTCGCGCGGACGTACAACTGAGAAATGGAATCGATATCTCGGCGATCGACTCCGACCAAGCGGAGTTCGACATCGTAGGCATCATCGACCGAGCTGTCGCGATAGCGTGACACTCGATCATCTCCACCGACGGCGATTCGCAAAGTGTCGGCGATTTCTTGAACCGAAACCCCCATCGCGGCTGCCCTCTCTCGATTGATGTCGACATGCAGTTCCGGCTTATCCATCCGAAGGGTCGTATCGACATCGACGATACCAGGGATTTCCTGAACCTTCGCTTTGAGCTTTTCGCTAAATTGACCGAGCGATTTCGCATCGGGGCCAGTGATCGAAAAGTCAATATCTACATTGGCTCCTTGACGCAGCGACGTCAGATTTCGAATCGAGAGTCTCACATCGGCATAAGCCTTCAAGATCCCACGAATTTCCGCCATCTTTTGCTGCTGTGTGAAATTACCTTCAAAAGCCTTCGAAGGTGTCCCCCGCAGTAGCTCAGTGAAAAAACGGCCTATCGAAAAGCTGCGTTCGCTAGCATCCTTGAGTCTTACGTAGATGCTGGCATTATTCACTCCCCCGTAACTACGTGATCCGATCGAGGTCAATGTGAGCTCAACACCATCGATCGACCGAAGGCGTTTTTCGATGCGATCGGCAGCCTGATTCATCGCGAAAATCGAGGTTCCTTCCTTTGTGTTGATACTGACTTCGAATTCCGATTCGTCGACATTCGTAGGAATGTAGTCTTGCTTGACCCATCCATACAGAGGGATGTTGGCAGCGATTACGAGTACGCACAGCAGCAGGGTGGCAAACCGGTATCGAAGCGCTAGCTTCAACGTGGACATGTAAGCGACCTCGATCCAGTGATATAGTCCACCACGGGTGCCCGAGTGGTTGCCGAATGGATCTTTTTTCTCCTTACTTTTCTCTCCGCGTAGAAGAATACTGCACATCATCGGCGTCAATGTAAAACTGATAAACATCGAGACGAGAATCGCAACGGTGGCTGTGACCCCAAACTCAAAAAGCATTCTTCCTGTGACACTCGATAGAAAGGAGACGGGAAGAAATACGATTACCAGTGAAATGGTGGTCGCTAAAACAGCTAGACCTATTTCTCGCGTTCCCAAAATGGCCGCTTGGGTAGCGTCCATTCCTTCTTCCTCAATGCATCGGTAAACATTTTCCAACACAACAATCGCATCATCGATCACCACACCGACCATCAAGACCAAGGCCAGCATCGTGAAATTGTTCAGAGTGAATCCGAACATCTTCATAAATGCGAAGGTGGCGATGATCGAGGCGGGAATCGCTACCGCAGCGATTAAAGTGGATCGCCACGATCTCATGAACAGCAGGACGGTCAAACAAGCCAAAAAAGATCCGGAGACCAAGTGATTCTCGATTTCGTGTAGGGCGGCCAGGATGTATCGCGATTGATCTTGGATGACAGATACACGTACATCGGTCGGGAGCAATCCTTTGGCTCGCTCGAGGCGTTCCTTTACACCCTGGATAACGCTCACAGTATTTTCACCTGATTGTCTTTGGACGCTCAGAATAACCGTAGGTACACCATCGAGGCGGGCTAAGGATCTCACCTCTTTGCTACCGTCTTCGACCTCTCCCAGGTCTTTCAGTCGGATGGGAACACCCGCGACTGTATCGACAACCAGTTCCGCAAATTCGCCCGAGTAAGGAACGCGTCCGAGCGTTCTGAGCGATCGTTCGCGTAATCCCTCATCGACACGCCCCCCGGGGACTTCGGTGTTCTGATTCACCAAGGCATCCCGAACCTGCATGATCGACATTTCATAGGCAGCGAGTCTTTCAGCATCGATATTCACTTTCACGGCTCGGTCGGCTGCTCCAGAAATCGAAACTTGACCGACACCTGGGCTCGACTCAATCACAGATTTGACATAGCGGTCCGCAAGAAAATAGAGCTCCGTCGCAGTTCTTTCGCCAGCGACTGCGATGGTCAGGATCGGGCTAGAGTCGAGGTCTGACTTTTGAACGACCGGTGGATCGACCGTTCGCGGAAGTTTGTTCCCGATCGCAGAGACAGCATCTCGAATATCCTGCACAGCCGCGTCGATATCGCGAGAAAGCGTGAAGGTGATCATCACCATCGAACTGCTGTCGTAGGAAATGCTGCGCAACTCCTCTATACCGGCGACGGTCGAAACCGCATCCTCAATGACCTGAGAGACCTCCGACTCGACCTCCTGGGAAGCCGCTCCGGGATACGCTGTTCGAATATAAACCGTCGGAAGATCCGTCTTCGGATAGCGGTCGATTCCCAGGCTCGGGAACGAAACCAAGCCAGCGACTACCAATGCCATAACTAGCATCAGGGCAAAGACGGGACGCTTAACACATATCTCTGCGAGCCAATACAAAGGTAGAGCCTATGAGGTGGGGGGCGGGAGAGGGGATCGCGAGGTGAACAATCCAACCAAACCCCAGTATGGACAATTCGGCCTCCCTGGTATTGTAGTTTGTATTGAAAGAACACTCTACGGTCCCCCAAGAACCTTCCACAGAAGTTTCCCGTTAACCGAATGAAAAGCGATAGAAAAGACGAAATGACGAACGCAATCCTGCGCGTCATTCCTGCTAAATGGCTCCTCTGCGGATTGGCCCTGCTCATCCTTTATGCCTTTTTCCAGCCCCGATTCAACGATTGGTTTGGATGGAGATTGCCGAGTTTAGCGGGACCTCAGATCGAGTCCCCTGCCCCCGAGCGGCAAAAGAAAGAGACGTCCGATCAGGAATCGTCTCTACCTCCCGAGAGCATCCAGGTTGATGCGACTCGAACGCGAGAGCCGACCCCGACGACAGCAACCGAGCTTCCGCAGGCGAATCGCCCTCCCCTGGATAACGGATCCGCCGTCGCCAGCAAACAAGGGCCCCCTCCTGCCGACGAACCGATTGCCGGGGAGAAACTTCAGAAACAAGATGAATCGCAGAGTAAAGAGCAGACGACTAACGATTCATTCCTCAAATCGATTGGTAGGGAAAGATACCAGTCTCCCGCTGGTTTGATTTACGGACCGGGTTCAGAAGAGGGACATCGTCTGAAACACATCGAGCGCCATCTAAAAGACATTCCCGATCGACCCGGTTCGCATGGGGTCTTTTCGGGAACTAGGGAGGAATTCCTGCAAGCCATTGACGATACATTCAAAAGAGCTTCGGACGGTGCAAAAAACGCGAAGCGATATGAGGATGAAGGGGCGATGGTTTTTGAAGCAACCTTTGATAAGCCACTGGGATTTCTCGGAGGTCAAAGTGGCAAACGCCAAAAAAACCCCAAGCTTCGCAAGTTGCGCGTGGTTGTCCGAGGAACAAACGTTATTACCGCCTTTCCGTTCTAAACGACTCATGTCATATCCACTGCTTTATATTTGTGAATGTCCTGTTTGCTCTCATGGTCGAGTGCGTGCACGGGTTTGTGTCAGGAATCGAAAGGTGAGCTGCGTGGCCTTGTGCGATGAGTGCGAGGCGGCATGGAAAACGCCGGATTTAAACGGGCGCCTTGCTCGCAGTGAAACGGATCCTGTCTGTCCAGATTGTCAGGAATCACTTTGGGGACCGCAAACGCACTGGGCGACGATCGAGGAAATCTGTCTGTTGGGATGGTATAACCATATGCGGGTTTGACCGAGAAAACATTTCCGCTGGGGAGTCGATGTGTGAACGCATAGCCTCGAACGGTAAATGCAGGGACTTGTAAAGATCGACCGCATTCACTGAGTGCCAGGAGAAGAGTCAACGCAGGTCAAAATCGCTCGATCGAGTCCTTCTATCCACCGCTTTGTTCAAGGTAGATCCCCCGACCGACCGCACCTATCACAATCACCCAACATCGAATCCCTTATTTGTTCGAGCGTTTGCTCGTAGCATCTGCGCAGTGGAATGCGATCTCGAATAAATCGATGTTTTTGACGGCTCGATCGTTGGTTGCTGTTTGTTGTCTTTGAAGCTTTTGATACCGCTGGAAGAGTTAACTCGATTAGAGTTGCGTTTTCACCATACCAACTCGGATGATACAGATGGAATTGTTCTCTAGAATCGGTCGGCGAAAAGAAGTGGAGGTTGTCGACTTTAGGAGGGGGCGATGCGTTGAGCCACCCTCAATTTTGCGCTTCGAGCGCGAGGATTCACAGCTATTTCAGCATCGGTCGGCAGGATCGGCTTTTTGGTGAGTGGTTCCATCAGCGGATGGTCGCGCATCGCATGTTTCACGATGCGGTCTTCGAGCGAATGGAAGGTAATGACCAGCAGCCTTCCGCCAGGTACGAGACACTCAGGGAGTTGGTGCATGGCTTTGGCTAAGTGTTCAAGCTCTCGGTTGACAACGATCCGCAAAGCTTGGAAGGTTCGAGTTGCGCTGTCGATCCGTCCGTGTATACGCCCGGGAACCACTCGATGGATGATGTCTGTCAGTTCCTCTGCGGTATCAATCGGTTTTTCCTTTTGCCTTCGAACGATCGCGGCGGCAATTCGGCGACTGAATCGCTCCTCTCCGAATTCAAATAGGACTCGGGCTATTTCTGCTTCGCTGTTCCTGAGCAACCAATCTCGAGCACTCACTCCGTGGGATGGATCGAACCGGAGATCGAGCGGGCCCCCTTTGCGGAAGGAGAAACCCCTAGTCTCGTCTGTCAACTGATCACTGGATAAGCCCAGATCGAGCAGTATACCGTTGGCCAAACCGAATTCACCGCTACGGATATACTCGGGGATACGTTCGTAGGAAGCATGGATTATTTTTACTCTGCAGCCTTCTGCCCCTGATCGCTCGATTCTCTCGATAGAACGTTCGAGGGCAGTAGGATCGCGATCCATTCCCACGAACAAATCACCAGTTCCCAATTTTTCTATCATCGAGCAAGCGTGTCCTGCCCCACCGAGCGTTCCATCGATCCAGATCCAACCAGTTCCCTTCGCGGACGGAACTCCTGATTGTTCCATGACTTCTGTCAGCAGGACAGGAATATGAACGGTCTCGCTTGCCAATCGCTTCAACGTGCTCGTTGGAGAAAAAAGAAAGCCGATCGGATGCATCAACCCATTCATCGCAGCAAGCACTCTGAGTTTCCATTCAATGCGCGGTGCTGACCTAAACTGTCCGGAGTTATCCCACTCCAAACGAGGATCGAGAGCTATGGAGTCTACTGAGGAAAGCGTCAACCGACTGCTTCTTGGTCGACGACGAGAAAAGCCCGTGGCCGCGAGGCTCTTCTCCTACTTTCCAAAGATCTTCCCCAATCGCTTCGATGGCTGGGTTGCTGCGAGATCCGATCGGCTATGAATTCAGTCTTGCAACAACTCTTAGAATATCCGATGCCGCCATCTCGGGGAAACTCTCTTTCCGAATCTAAGGTGAATTCCTGACTAGTTCTGATCGGAATGCTAGCGGCCACTCAGCGGTGCGGAATGTGCTAAATCCAAACTGCTATTAGACTTGCGACAGAAAAGTGGATTCTTTACGAACAGGCAAGCCGATCTCGTGGGTAGGAAGATTGCAGTATAAATAAATTACAAGTTAAGTTCCGTTACTTATGCTTCGGCTGACTTCGTCCGCGATGGGGGTGTCGTCGAGCATCCGTTTTCTGTGTAGTTCGATTCCGAGCCACTCGAGTCGGGCCAGCGAGCGGATCAAATCGACCAGTTTGTTGGCATGCATTTTTTGATAGACACGGTGTCGTCTGGCTTCGATCGTGCGTTGGCTAACGGACAGTTTGGTCGCAATTAGCTTGTTGGGTATTCCCTGGATCACCATGTCCAGCACATCCTCCTCCCGTTCTGTAATGGATTTTCTTCTTTCTAAAAGAGTCCGATATTCGTCTCGAAGAATTACCATTTTCTGAATGGTCTGTTGGCATAAATCGATGGACTGCTGCAGTTGTTCTGGATTGATTGGCCAGTCCAGATAGTCGATGACTCCATTTCGAAACCAGTGAGCGAGCAAACTGCCCGATCGGTTCATTCCAATCACTACAACCGGACCAGCTCCTTTCGTTTTCATCAAATGGTTTACCTTTTTGGAAGCTGTTTGATCATCGTCGTGAACCGCATCCAGCAGGAAGATCCTGGGCTGCTGTGAGTCCCCCTTGGAATGGGCTATCGATTCAACGGTTTCGCAGTCTTTTAACGAAATAGGCCCCAAATTCTGAAGCGCGGAGGCAAGTGTTCCCCTCACCTCGGCGTGTTCGGAGATCAGAAGGCAAATACAGGAGTCGGTTTGCATGATCGCGAGAGCACGCTAGAGTGACGAAAAGAGGGCGCGTTCTGGCTTGTCGAGAAAGGAGTAGGAACGGTTGAAGTCGTTCCGGAATCCGTTCGAGTCGCTTTGCGTAGCGTGAGGGCAGTCGTGACGTCGTCGGCGTTTTTGCTTTTCACAAAATCTCGGGGGCTGACTGCGGTCGCAGTGGATCTGCGATGCAGTAACTATATGCCATGTATTGACGGATGTGAGAATTCTTGTACTTTCCTTTTCACAACGGCAGAAAAACTGGGAGATTGTTAACACAGAAAGGGCGGAAGTATGGCCAGGTCAGGCGCGATCACGTTCAAGGGAACCCCAATGACCCTATTGGGTGAGGAAGTAAAAGCTGGAACGCAGGCTCCCGACTTTCTGATCCACTATTTCGAGGGTGGCCTCAAGTCGATTACGCTCTCTGATTTAAAGGGAAAACCTTCGATCGTCAGTGTAGTTCCCTCGCTCGACACGGGGGTTTGTCAGTTGCAAACGAAGCGATTTAATTCCGAGCTGGCAGACTTGGGTGACAAAATCAACGCCCTAACGGTTAGTCGAGATCTTCCGTTTGCGATGAATCGATTTTGTGGCGCTGAAGGGATCAAGTCCATGAAGGTTGGTAGCGACTACCAAACCGGCAACTTTGGACTGTCCTACGGACTGATGATCGACGAACTGAAGCTTTTGGCTCGTGCCGTTTACGTACTCGATTCCAACGGCAAGGTTGTCTACGGGCAGATCGTGCCCGAAGTAGCCCAAGAGCCTGATTACGCACCTGCCTTGGCGGCTTTGAAGAGTCTTCTATAAGCTCACTGGGTGTTTGGCAGCCTCGGTTTGTGATCGCATGAAACCTATTGGATATTCCCTCCTAGTTTCGAGCGGAGTCCTTTTTCTCAGGTGGGAGCTCTCCATCGATCAGGGCGGGCGGCTGCTAAGATCATCCAGAGAAGGCATTTACTAACGTGGTACCACCGGCATATTGGAGTTTGCTACGACCGAGACGTGGAGATTGTCGACAGCGGCCACGTTTAGTTCGTTTTTGAATTCGGGTCCGGCGACCAGCGTAAGTGGCGTATCCGGCATTGTTTGCATAGCCATCAAGCCGTGATGCCGTGTCAATTCGAGAGTTGCCAAAAACATCGCAACCAGACCGCTTTTATGCATGCCGATATCAAAAAGATTTTGTAATTCTACTTTACCCTCTGTTTGAACCAGTCTGTGGATGCGTTGCATATAGACGTGGATCGGCGTGTTGTCGTACTCCAATTTGTGTTCGGGTGTTTTTTGCTTGGACTTAAGAATCCTTCCAAAAGCACTGACGAGGTCCCATATTTCGACACGGGCGATCGGAGCATCCGAGCTGTTCATCCTACGCGGAGGTAGGTCGTTCGCTATTCGAGCGAAACGAAGCTGCCATTTTCGGCTTTGTTCATCCAATAAACTGGCCGCATCCCTGAATCGTTTGTACTGAAGCAGCCGATCGACGAGATGATCCATGGTGTCGGTGACGGTCGGAGCTGCATCGTTTTCGATCGTGGAGTCGTCGTGGGGCAGTACGACCCGAGCCTTCATTTCAATCAATTGGCTCGCAATGTCGATAAACTCTCCCACTTCATCCAGATCGAGTTGCTCGATGAACGATACGTAGTCGAGATACTGATTTGTGATTTTCGAAAGTGAGATATCCTCAAGAGGTAGCTCCTCTTTTCGGATCAGATAGAGTAATAAATCGATAGGACCATGGTACGCAGGTAGGTCGATTCCAAACATTCGCTTCTCTCAGCGGCTTTTCGTTTCGCGAATTGCCTGGTGTATCATAACGATCACATGGACTGATCGTTTGGACATCCGCGGGTGGTTTTATTTGTGATGCGTCACCCTAGGGGATCTCGGAAATTCCTAACTTCAGGAAAACCTTTTGTCTAGGATGGCGTTCTCGGTCAGGTTGCGATCGATGGAAGGGCCATCCATCGCTGAGTGTTTATCGAACAACGCCCATCGAGAAGGAAAACACTTGGCGTGTATCGTCCTCTGCATAGGCTACTGGAACTGCAAAATCAAACGCGAGCGGAGCTGGTCCCAAAGCTGGGATGGCTACACGAAATCCGAGTCCCGGCGCCACACGGAAATTATCCCAGTTGATTTCAATATCTTTCTCGATAGTTCCATAGTCGACGAAGGCGACCATCCGGAGCATGTCGTCTGCGGTGATTGGGAACATATACTCGAGCGAACCGAGGAATTGAAAACGTCCACCGATCTGAACTCCTTGCTCGACAGGTCCTGCGCCTCGAAACTGGAAACCTCGCAAGGTGGAGTAACCACCTGCGAAAAAGTTTTCGAAAATGGGTGTGTCGGTTCCTGTGAATCCCAGACGAAAAGCGGTTGTGAAAGTATGGCGACCACCACCGTCGGCCCGTTCTCGAACCAAATAGTACTTGCTCCAGTTCACTTGGCCTCGAGGGAAATCGAATTCACCAAAGTTTTGATCGTAGATGAACTCGAGTAAATGCCCCTCGGTTGGGAGGAATGGACTATCCCGTGTGTTGTGTGCCAAACGAACTCTTCCCGTGTAGAGATCGTTGCTACCCAGGACTCGATTTAAGGCAGGTAGAGTGTTGACCGAAGGATCAAAGATTTTCACATCCTCGCCACGCAATTCGGTGGATATGGAAAGATCTCTTGTGATCTCATATCCCAAAGCGGCTCGACCTCCCAGTCGTTGCTCGCTCCAATCTCGAAAGATTCGAGTGAAGAAGAATCCACCGAGCGATAAGCTGAACGGTGAGTATCCAAAAAGGTTGGGCTCGGTCCAGTTCAAGGTATAACGTTGTACGCGATTGCCAGGCATCAGTTCCATTCGGAAGTTTTGTCCTCCTCCGCGGAACGCACCGTTGAGCAAGCCCGCTTGGGAATTAGGCCATGCAGCGTAGTCGAAATTACGTTCTTCCAAAATGATCTGGCCCGCGACCCCCAAGTCGCTATTGACCGAACCGCCGATGGAGAATCTTCCCGTTTGACCTTCCTGGACATAGACATCCACAGGTACATCGCGAACACGAGGGTTGTAACCAAAGGGATCTCCTTGCAAGAATGTTGTGTTTGGCTCGAGCTGCCACGGCTGATTGAGTTTTGGCAACGGCTCATTCATAGGGCCTGGGGCTATCATGGGTTGGTTATTGAATCGCATGGGCTGCGAGGCATAGGGAGTGATCGGCGCGGGTGCCGTTGCTGGTGGGATTGGCGAAATCCCTGACGGTGGTGTTCCGAAGGTGACAGGAGCAGACTGCGGTGCCGTACCGTAGGGAACTTGTTGATAGGCTCCTTGGGGAGGAACAGGCTGCACGACTCCATTGGGCAAAGGTGTGTAGGGAGCCCCTACAGTCCCGTTGGATGTCGATGTGTTTCCTGTAGGAACAGGGATTCCATAGTCAGGATTCGGTTGACCAAAGTTGATCGACTGGGCCATCGTCATACTCGCGCACGATACGATCCCCAACGCAAACGCAACCAGGTTGCGGAGAACCCTAACGCGCATCTTGATCGATTGTCGGAAAAGCATAGGAATTCGTATTGGCACGGAAACGATCTTTTCTATCGGTACTAGAATCTCTCGGATAGTCGCACGTCTTCTGGAGGCTCTACTTTGAGAGTAGGCACCGTTCCTTGTGATGGATCTGTATTGAAAATCTGGGAGAATCTTAGTCGTCTGGAGGCATCATCCATATTCCTGCTGTTGATGATGCTACCGGGCCGAATCTTGTCTAAGGGTTGCAGCACGACTCGCTGTTTCGTGTAATCTCCGTCGATATGCACTCGAACATCGCTGATTCGGTAGATATCGCCTTCACCCACGTTGTAGATAATGTCCACTTGATTGTCAGGCTGATAGACGAGTTCACCAACGACATCGCAGAAATAGTGGCCTTGGACACCATAGAGCTCGTAGAGAAATCTTTCATCTTTGGACTTGTTGCCGAGGTAAAAGTATTCCCCTTCCTTCGCGAGCATGTAGGGCAACAATTCGGAGGGTTGGTATAGCTTGGTGCCTGAGATTCCGACGGATCGGATTTTGTAGCGCTGCCCTTCATAGATCACATAGGTTACGTCGACCCAATCCCCGGCCTCGTTGAAATCTTTCTTGCAATCAACACGGGCATCGAAATATCCATGCTGGCGATAGTACGCCATCAAGTTCTGACGATCTTCTTCGATCTTGTTATCGGAAACACGATTCAGGTTGAGTACCCCTTTGATCGTCGGAAATCCCGGTCGCATTTTCAGTTTCGATTTGAGTAGTTCGCCTGAAAAATCTTTATTCCCAATAACGTCGACCTGGTTCAATCTCTCAACAGACCCCTCGCTTATCAAAAACTCCACGTCGCGATCGCCGGGTTGTAAACCGGTCATGACGCGGATATCGACGTTGTTCATTCCTTTGTCTTGGTAGTATTCGATCAGGCGCGACTTGGCGGAATTGATAGAGATGGGGTCTAGAGCGTCCCCTTTGCTGATTCCGCAATGCTTAGCTAGTGCCCGGTCGTCAACGCGTTTGTTTCCCAAAAAGCTGACTTGTCGAACGATGGGGCGCTCATGCACTACGAGCTTGATGTGCACGCCGTTGGGAGTTTCTGTGAAGTAAGGTTCGATTTTTTTGAACAAGTTAGTTCTATAAAGCTTGGCAATATCCCGATTGAATATTTCATGGTCGAACGCTCGGTCTTCTCTCGATTCTAGTACCGCCATGATCGAGTTGTCCGACAACGATTGGTTACCCTCGATCACAACGGAGAGTATCAGGGCTCCATCCTTGACTTTCGGAACTCTCGGACCGCCACTTTCGTAGACTCGGTCTGCGAATTTGGGCTCGTCAAACGCGGGAGCACCTCCCCCGGGGCCGGCTGGCATCCCTCCACCCATCTGCCCCAACGCCAACGGAGAGAACGCAGTCAGGGTGATGAACACCCCGCTGAGATACTGCAACGCAAATTGCATGGTTCCTCCTTCAAGTGCTTGAGACCTTCCAACGCGGATCAGCCGTTGCGTCTTTCCCGTGGATACAGACGGCCCCCGACGTTGAAATACTAGAAGAGAAAGAAGGAACGCAACGTCATCCCTGACAGACTTTAGTGAAAAGCCAGATTTTGGTTACAATCACAAGAGCGTGTGAATTCGCTATATCACCTAAATTAACCAAACTGTCGAGCCTCTATCCCTCACGATCGTTTGTAAGCATGCAATCTTCATTTTTCACGTGGGTCTTCTTTTTATTCAGCAGCATCGTTTGCCATCATTTGGTGGGAGCGGAATTCGTCGCGAGCGAGCCGAACACACCTAATAAAGAGTATGGGCTGACGATTCGATCGACACCGCATCGCTCGCCTGCGGAAGAACTTGCAGGCTTTCATGTGCCCGATGGATTTGTAGTGGACTTGGTGGCTGCGGAACCGGACATTCGAAAACCTCTGAATCTCGCCTTCGATTCGCAGGGGCGATTGTGGATCACTCAGACCAGCCATTATCCGTTTCCGGCCAAAGATGGGGAGCCGGCAAGCGATTCCATCTTCATTCTGGAAGATCGAGATCGAGATGGCCATTTCGAGGGGAAAACCCTGTTTGCTTCTGATCTGAATATTCCAATTGCTGTGCTACCGGTGTCCGATGGAGCGATTTGCTTCTCGATACCAAACATTTGGATGTTGCGCGATAAAGATAAAGACGGGCGATGCGATGAGAAAGAGATTCTCTACGGTCCTTTTGACACAACACGTGATACGCACGGAATGGTGAATTCGTTTCGAGACGGCGGAGATGGTTGGATCTATGCTTGCCATGGTTTCAATAACCAGTCCAAAGTTGCAGGCAAAGATGGGCATCAAGTAACGATGACCTCAGGGAACACATTTCGATTTCGAATCGATGGTAGCCGAATCGAGTTGTTCACTCAGGGGCAAGTCAATCCGTTTGGAATGACCAGAGACAGTTGGGGGAATTGGTATACAGCTGACTGTCATAGCAAACCGATTACGCAGCTTGTGCGAGGAGGATGCTATCCCAGTTTTGGAAGACCTGATGATGGTCTGGGTTTTGTTCCCGCGACGATGGACCACTTGCATGGTAGTACAGCCATCGCAGGTTTGGCTCATACAAAAGATTCGTCCTTCCCCGAGTCGATGGCAGGTCAGCTGTTGAGCGGGAACGTAATGACATGCCGTATCAATCGTAACCAGCTCCAATACACGGGAGCGACGGCTAAGGCGATGGAGTTACCCGACCTGCTTACGAGCGATGACTCATGGTTTCGGCCTGTGGATTTGCTCTTTGGCCCAGACGGGCATCTGTATGTGGCTGATTTTTACAACAAGATTATCGGCCATTACGAAGTACCACTCGATCATCCGGATCGCGATCGGAACAGCGGTCGCATTTGGCGGATCCGTTGGATTGGGAATGGACCGCGTATCAGCTCTGCCACCAGCCTATCTGCATCGTTCGATCCCGGTGCGAAAGTGAGTGTTGCATGGTTGAAGGAGACGGAGCAAGACGATCTTTCGAAAACCGATGATGCGATGACTTGGCTCCATGCTTTGCAGCAGGCAGAGGAGTTCGATCAAGAAATTCTTTTGCCTTGGCTGTTCGCAAATGTCAAGAAGGTCATGGAAACATCGGATGGCGTTTTGAAGCAAGCGTTTGTTATTGCGTTCCGCAACTCCCTCGCCAAAGGTCTCGAGCAAAAATCTGTAATCGCTGAGACGGAGCTCGACGCGGCGATTGAGTCACAGTCAGGACTCGATAGCCCCCTCGGCCAAATCCTGACGAAAGTATTACCCGCGTGCAGGCAGCCGCGAGCGAATCGAGCAGCGATCGAGCTTTTGGAACGAAACGTGGATTCATCGATCCCATCCGTTGCGCAAACCGCGATTCGCGAACAAACGATCGATCGGCTGGCGGAGGTGATTGAGGACGAAAATATGGATCGTTATCTGCGCCTGTTGACGAGAGATCGTACCGAATTCGATGCGCTCTACGCCAACCGTCTCGTGTCGATTGGAACCAGACAAAAGCAATCCCGCGGAGAGATCTCTCACAAGCTGACCGAGGTTGCTTTCCAGTTTGTCGATCGAACCGCGGCAGGATGTATCGCAGCGGATACCGGAGATTGGAGAATGTCTACCTGGTTTCCGAGCAGCTCGAAGCAGGACGATCTGAGAGCCTGGCCACTCGAGGAACGCCGAGTGAAGACAGCCGACGGATCTGGAGAAGCTGGAGCTACAAATGCCTCGCTTTTCAGCAGTTTTCCCTTGGGAGAAAAATACGTCGGAAAATGGACCAGTTCACCATTCCCCGCTCCAGATCGGATTTCGTTCCGGATTGCTGGACACAACGGTTTACCTGCCAAGGAGGATCACAGAAAGAACTTCGTTCGTCTGATTGCAATCGAGTCGGGATCCGGAGCAAACAAGGAATTGTTTCGCGCCTACCCGCCTCGGAATGATGTTGCGGAAAGAGTCGAATGGGAACTCGGTCCGTTTCTGGGCCAAGAGGTATTTTTAGAAGTCACGGATGGAGATGCGTCTGGCAGCTATGCTTGGATTGCAGTTGGTGATTTCAGTCCGCGTTCCTTGTCATCGAACAAGCAACGAGATGCGGTGCAATTATGCCGATCTTTCGTTCAGGTTTACGGGATCCCTCAGCCATCCGAGGCACCTTCGTTTTTTCAAATGGTGGGCTCTAGGATATGCGACGACGCCACCCGATTCCAACTGATCCGTTCGCAACTGGCAAAGGACTTTCCGATCGATACTGAATTGATGGCCATGGCGATGGAAACAGGACAATGGGATCTGGTTGCGAAACTCCAAAACTTGCCACCCCATTCCGACGATTGGAATGCATGGTTTGCGACGTGGAGAGAGTGCTATCCTCAGCTTTTCAAACGATGGTCCGCTTCTCTGCAATCGCGGATTGTGAATCGGATAAGTCGTTTTCGTGAAGCTGGTTTGCGTTTGGCAGATTGGATGGAGGCGGGAGTTTTACCTCCCGAAATTTTAGTTTCCTTGCCACCGAGTTGGTGGGTCGCTCTGCAAGATCAGGAACGTCAGCGTCTCGAGCGTTGGAGAGCCACCCTCGAACGAAGAATGGATCGTTCGAAACTTCTTGAGACCACGCTCGAAGAGATCGCATCGGTGCCGATCGACCTCGGCATCGGAAAGCGTATCTACACTGAGAAATGCGCCGTCTGCCATAAACTCGGTAACGAAGGAGCAGTTGTCGGTCCCCAGTTAGAAGGTGTTGGTAATCGAGGATGGGAGAGGCTTTGCGAGGATATTCTTTGGCCCGACCGGAATGTAGATGAGGCTTTTCGCGTCACTCTGTTCGCCATGGAGAATGGAGAGACCGTGACCGGATTGGTCCAGCAGCGATCGGCGGCTGGGGTTACCATCGTCGATTCGATTGGAAACAAACGGGTTTTACTGGCTAACGAGATTGAGATGGAAAAGAAAAGCGATTTGTCATTGATGCCCGGCAATTTCCATGAGGTACTCCAGAAGGACGAATTAGCCTCGTTGCTCCACTTTTTGCAAAAATATGGATCTCCAGGTCGTTAAGAGCTTTAGCGAAAGAGCTGTTCCTCACCCGATTGCTCGGGACGCTCCACCAGGATAGTCTTCACCGAAGCCCGATCGGTCGATGTTGTAAAATGAGTTCGCTCCATTTTTTCCTCCAGCCACTTATCTCACACAAGCACTTCATACGGTGATTTCATGGTTCTTAGGCGAGCAGTCTGTTTGTCGATTGGTTTGTGTTCACTCCTGGGCAGCGTCGCACTGGGACAATTGGCACCACCCAATATCGTTATCATGCTGGTTGATGATATGGGGATCATGGATACCTCCCTACCTTTCTTGACCGACGAGCAGGGCGTACCAAAGCGATATCCTCTGAACGATTATTATCGCACACCGAACATGGAATCCCTGGCTAGCCGAGGTATTCGATTCAATAACTTCTACTCGATGAGTGTTTGTTCTCCAACCCGGATCGCTTTGATGACAGGGCAGAACGCTGCGCGGCATCGAACGACCAATTGGATCAATCCGGATAACAACAACGCTGGTCCCAAAGGCCCACCCAATTGGAATTGGCGAGGTTTGGTGAGGGGAGACGTAACGTTGGCACGTCTTCTGCAATCCCATGGATATCGTACGATCCATGTCGGCAAGGGGCACTTTGGACCGAGAAATTCTGAGGGGGCTGACCCGACCAATTTGGGGTTCGATGTCAACGTAGGAGGAGCGTCCATCGGTGCGCCGACAAATTACTACGGAGAAAAGAATTACGGCAACCAGGGTGGGGGCATAAAAGAAACCTCTCCGGCTGCGGTCCCGGGATTAGAAAAGTACCATGGGTCCGATACGTTTCTTACCGAGGCATTAACGCTCGAAGCCAACCGTCATGTTGCCCAAGCCGTCGAGGAAAAGAAGCCGTTCTTCCTGTACTTCCCTCAGTACGCAGTCCATGCACCTTTCAACTCCGACTCTCGCTTTGCGGCAAACTATAAGGCTTCGGGTAAGCCAGCCCCTGCACAGGCGTTCGCTACATTGATTGAAGGGATGGACAAGTCGCTCGGTGAGGTCATCGCGAATATCGAGAAGCTCGGTGTCGCCGAGAATACACTTCTCTTGTTTCTCGGTGATAACGGGAGTGACGCGCCGTTGGGTTCGCCGCATGAAGTCGCTTGTGCAGCACCTCTTCGAGGAAAGAAAGGGTCGCATTACGAGGGTGGCATGCGGGTCCCTTTCATCGCTTCCTGGCTTCGAAAGGATGCACAGAACAAACATCAGCAAAGGTTGCCGATACCGGCGAACACTCTGCAATCCCAGCAGGCAGCCGTGTATGACATTTTCCCGACCGTACTGGGGGTAGCCGATGTTTCTATACCCACGGGTCATATTACCGACGGGCATCGTTTGGATCGATTGCTGCAGGGGCAGGCGGATTCGAGTCGGGAGGAGAAATTTTTAATGCACTACCCCCATGCGCCGCATCGAACAGACTACTTTACGGTCTATCGGGATGGTAAATGGAAATTGATCTATCACTATTTTCCAAGTGACGTTTCCGGCGGGAAGCACTATCAGCTCTTTGATTTAAAGCTGGATCCTTTCGAGCAAAAGGACATCGCGAATGAGAATGTCGAAACGGTGAAGCGAATGATGGTTGGAATGACCCAATCGCTCGAAAATCAAAAAGCATTGTTCCCCGTCGACAATGCAGGTAAGGAGCTGAAGCCTATGGTTCCGTGAGAACTTTCTCACGTTGAACTACGCCTCTTCGGTACCAGTTTCAGCGGGCGGAGGTGGCGACTCATACGCATTTACCGAAGTTAGAGGACTTGGGCTGCGACGAGCATGCAATAGGTCGAGACCATGGTTGGAAGGTCAATTGCTCGCGGTGCAACTCTCTGCAATTCGTTCCCCGATCCCTCCCATTTCGGATTCGTGGTCGATGGAAATTCGTTGCAAGCTGGGCATCGAACGGAACCAAATCTCTTGTCTTCGCACAAACTGACGCGTGTGTGCTTTGACTTGATCCACCATCCTCGAATAGTCCAAGCCGCCATGTAAATACTCAAGTGGTTCTTTGTAGCCTACGGCTTGCGACGCAGTGCGGCCGAGTTGTCCATGTTTTGTGATCAGTTGTCTCACTTCGTCGAGCAACCCTGATTGGAACATCCATTCCACTCGCGAATTCACCCGTTCGTGCATTCGCGAACGTTCCCAGCAGAGAACAAAAGCGCGGCTGTTGGCAGGCATCTTCATCCGCTCAAACTGCGTTTGCCAGTGGCTCAGAGGAATGCCCGTCGACCTGACGACTTCAAGGGCCCTGGTCATACGTCGAATATCATTAGGTAATATTTTGTGAGCGGACAACGGGTCTGCTTGGATCAATCTTGTTCGCAACGATTCCATCCCGTGAACAGCGACGTCCTCTTCGACTTGTCGTCGAAATTCCCAGTCGGCTGGCGGGCCGAGGAACATGCCACACATGAGGCTCTTGAGATACAGCGGGGTTCCCCCAACGAGCAGAACCCGTTTTCCTCGAGACCGGATCTCCTCTGCTTTTCGGTGCGCTTCCACGACGAACTGAGAGACACTAAACTCTTCCGTAGGGTCAATCAAATCGATCAAGTGGTGCGGAACCGTCTCTCGGGCTTCCAGAGTGGGTTTCGCCGTCCCGATATCCATTCCTCGATAAACCGCCATCGAATCGACAGACAAAATTTCCGAATCGGTTCGTTGGGCAACCTCCATGGCCAAGCGACTCTTTCCAGAGGCCGTAGGTCCGGTCAAGTAGATAGCGTTTTCTAGTGCAGGCCGGATCCAATCGGTGGCCGAGTAAGTTGCAAATCCTGTCATCATTTCACTGCTTGCAATCGACAAAACGAGTTGATGAAACTACGATTGTTCTCCCCTGGTTGGGTTTGCCCCATCGCTTCCGAAAAGTTCCCCGGGTTGGTTGTATCTAAGTCCTGAGGTTGTCCAGCGGGTCTCATCCGCTCAATTCCCGTCCGAGGGGGGCAGGCTGGATCAGACCCCATTGCTTTAATCAACGGTAGTTTACACACTCGGAAAGAGTACTCACGCCCCCGACTCGAAAAAGACGCATCGCATCCCCCGAATGTCCGACGATATCCTCGACCGACTTATGGTACAGCTCCACGAGAGAGCCAGGGAGCTACCCGAAGGATCGTACACAACAAAACTGATCCAGGGTGGAATTCCGAAAATTGCTGGGAAAATCCTCGAGGAAGCCCACGAGGTCATCGAGGCGGCTGGGGAGCCCGGAGAGTCCGGTAGGGTTCATACGGTGCGGGAAGCAGCAGACGTTATCTACCATTTGTGGGTACTGCTAGCCACTCGCTCGATCCACGTGGACGAAATCCGGCATGAATTGGCTCGGCGTGAGGGAGTTTCGGGTCTGGAGGAGAAAAGGCTCCGAACGGAGAAATCATCATGACCTTTGCTTCGAACCAATTGAGAATAGGCATCCCTAGTAAAGGGCGTCTCAGCGAGCTCGCGACAGAGCTATTGCTCCAAGCAGGTTTGAATTTTCGGCGACAAGATCGTTCGCTTTTTGCCAAGGTTAGCGGCTTTCCTGCCGACATCACGTTTTTGCGAACAGACGACATTCCTACCCTCTGCGCAGAAGGGGCCATCGACCTTGGAATCACTGGCAGCGATCTTGTCGAAGAAGCCGGTTCGTACGTTCAAGTTCGAATGAAGCTCGGGGTTGGACGCTGTCGGTTAGCGATTTGTGTTCCGATCCATTCGAGTATTCATAGCCCTGCGGACTTGAAAGGAAAACGCGTGGCGACGAGCTTTCCGAACACAACGCAAAAATTTCTCGACCAACACCAGGCGCCTGTGCACCTGGTGCGATTGAATGGGTCTGTGGAAATCATGATCTCTTTGGGAGTGGCGGATGCGATCGTGGATTTAGTTGAAACCGGCAGTACTCTCGCCGCCAACAATCTTCGCATTCTGACTGATATCGGAAGTTATGAAACCGTTTTGATTCAAAGCCCGGTCTGCCGAGATATCTCTACGGCGGATCGTATTGTTCGACGGCTTGAGGGAGTTGTTATCGCGCGCGATTACTCGCTACTCGAATACAACATTCCAAACGAAAAACTCGCAGCGGCTGAATTGGTGACGCCTGGATTTACGTCCCCCACCGTTACGACTCTGGAGGATTCTGGATGGTGTGCGGTGCGAGCTATGGTGAAAAGCAGCGAGGTCATTGGGATCATGGAAAAACTCGAAGCGCTCGGAGCAAAGGCGATTTTAGAAACCTCGATCAATAACTGCAGGCTTTAATTCGTGCCCGATGAATGGATTCCAATCGATGCGCGATTAGGGATTCGGCGTTCTGGGTTTGAACATCCACGTATCGGGTTGACTTAAGGGCTTAGGCGTCGCTGTGACCGGGCTCTCTTGTTGCGTGGTCAACCATTGATCTAACGTCTTACGCATCTTCTCGAGATCTGGGGCGTAGTTGGGGTTCGCGGCGAGGTTCTTGGTTTCCTCAGGATCGGATTCCAAATCGTATAGTTCCTCTGCTGGACGACGGTAATAAAGATCGACGAGGTTTTTTGCTTGTTCGTTGGTCCTGGCTGCAGTGATCCATTCCTGGAAGTATCTCCAGCCATCACCACTTCCTCCCCCTTGGTCGATATGCGTGGTGTGCGCCCATTCTGGATGTAGGTTTCTTATGTATTTCAGTTTCCCAGTGCGCACACTGCGAGACGGATAAATGTTCTTGTCACCATCGTTGTGATGTGTGGTAAAGATTGCTTCCCGATGTTTCTCTTCCTTTCCGAGAAGTACACCGAGAAACGAACGGCCGTCGATACCCATCGGCGTTTTCCCACCGCCAGCCTCCATCAATGTCGGTAGCAGGTCGATCCACTGCACCATGGCGTTTGTGCGTCCTGGGGCGATTCTTCCCTTCCAGACACAAATCAGTGGAACACGTATCCCTTCGTCGTACAGATTCCATTTACCAAAGGGCCATTGAGCTCCATGGTCGCTCGAGTAGAGGAACAGAAGATTTTCAGAAAACTGGCGATTGGCGAAAGAGTAAATTTCTCCAAGCTCCCGATCTGCATTGGTGACATCCGTGTAGTATTGTCCTCGACTGATACGGGTTTGCGGGGTATCTAAAAGTTTAGGAGGTAACGAAACGGAGTCGGGTTGATACGTTGATTGCGTTGGCCATGGCACGTGAGGATCGTGGGTTCCTATGAACAGGCACAGCGGCTTTTCGGAGGCTCGATTCGATACGTAGGAACGGACGGTATCCAAATCGTATTTATCGTCGATGTAATCGAATCCATACCTTTTCGCTCCTTTTCCGTGGGCTACTTTTCCAAACGCGGCTACCTCGTAACCCAAATCTCGCAGCCCATCGATCATCGATGGAACCTCTTGGCGTTTGAAGGTGTGATTCGCCTCAGCTCCATTGCGGGCTGGCATCAACGAGGTCAGCATCGCCGAGCGACTCGGTGCGCAGGATGGTGATGCAACGAATGCATGGGTGAAAACCAAACCCTCCTTGGCAATCCTCTCCATCTCGGGGGTTTTTACATCCTTTGCCCCGTAAACGCCCGAGTCACGCTGACTGTGATCGTCAGATAGGAATACGACAATCGAAGGTTGTTTGCCCTTGCCGAATGCGGCTGGCTCTGGGAGTAACGACAGGGAACCCAGGAACAGACAAAGAATCGAAAAAGAATGTAATGAAGACATTTTGGAAATGGGGCACGAGCTCAATAGGAAGGGATCGTTCGAAGGACTTTAGGCTTTCGATTTCCATCGATGCCTCCGGGCGTTTCTTGTCATTCCTGAAATCCTACCCGTTCATTTGCATTTTCGATGCATTCAGAAATACAAAAACAAAATATTCCGTTCGGCTGGCTTCGATCAGTCAATACAAATGCTTGTTCGGAGGGATTTGTTTTCCCTGCGATCGATCGTTTACTGGTTGATTGGATTTACTGGTTGCGAGATTGGGTTTCTGGCATCGAGATCCACGGTGCTACCGTGTGGCTACGATTTCGCAATCTCCAATCAATCCAAAAATACGAGCTCATTGCTATTGATGATCGCTCGGCAGAGGGTGGATAGACTGCGATTGGTGAGTAGATGCAGGGCGAGTGTCTTCTCTTCCTCGGTGGGGTGCCGTTGGTAAACGATCTGGTAAAGCTTGCCAATTTGTTCTTCAGGCTTCTTGGTGGCTCCCTCGACACGGGCTGCTAGAGCATCGGAGATGGTGATGATGAATTGATGATTGAGCATCGTCAACGCTTGTAATGGGGTGATCGTGTTAGCTCGTTTGGGGGCAGAGAAAGCATTGTCCGGAAAATCGAAATCGCTGAGGACATCCACAATGCTCGCTCGCGCGTTTTGGTGATAGACAGATCGGCGAAAGGTTTCCGGCTCATGCGTATCCAGCGGAACGTAGGTTGAGACGTTGTTTTGCAAATGCTTATAGAGTCTGAATCCGGGGCCGCCCATCGGCTCCATTTGAAGAAGTCCTGCGTGGAACAGCATGGTATCTCTCACTTCTTCGGCTGCTAAACGGCGTGGTGGAAATCGCCAGAGCAACCGGGAGTCTTTGTCCTTCAGGAAAGCGGACTCCGAGTAACTCGCGGATTGACGGTACGTATCAGAGAGCATGATCTCGCGATGCAGTGGCTTGAGTTTCCATCCATGGGCGATCAAGCGATTGGTCAAATAGTCGAGCAACTCGGGATGGCTGGGCGTCGAACCGAGAAACCCGAAGTCATTAGGAGTATCGACAATCCCGACGCCAAAGTGGTACTGCCAAACTCGATTTGCGAGAACTCTTGCCGTCAGCGGGTTATCCTCACGAACAATCCACTGCGCCAACGCGAGTCGACGCATACCTTCATTGCAATCGGCATCCATTTCGTAACCACTTATCACTTCACCTGTGAAGCTCGGACTGCTCGCCATGACTTGATTCATCGGCTTCGTCGGGTCGCCACCCTTGTGGACATAGGTTTTGTCCGATGGCTGCTTATGATTGCCGACCCACATCTCGCGCAGAGGAGGAACCGATGCTATTTTTTTGTTGATCGAAGCGATCTCACGCTCGAACGATTCGAGTTGGTCGAGTTCTTCTGGGGTGATGGTCGAGCGGCGCGCTTTGGCGATTCCGTGGGATTCACTCCACGGTTCTCTACCCTCATCGGACGCGACGGTTGTCCAGGATTCGCCATCCGACGAAACCTCTACGGTGTATTCGCAGGGTGTGCCGCCGCGAACTTTGCTTTCATCCGTGTCTCGATCACCTCGGGCGTTGACAAAGGTGATCCCTTGGATGGTTTCCGGTTTCGCAAAGGTCAGGGTCAAAACGGGTGGTGAGCCGATAAACCAGGCTTCTCCGAATTTACCATCGATGCAATAAGTCGGACCGTAGGCCTCGGGGAAATCCTCGGCCACGGCAGACTTTGCACCGGTAGCGATGGTTCCGAAGCTGGCGAGAGCAACATTGCGTTGCGGGTCTGCGGAACTCCAAACCTGAAACTCGGTTAGTTTTCCACCTTGAGATGGTTTGGCATCCTTGAGGGGGTCGGATGACGTCAAGGCACGAATCGTGAATCGCAAATGTTTTGCTTCGATCGGTGCGAAATCCTCGGACGTCCCGTGAGGATCGACTTTGGGTCTTCGCCACTGGCTCGATTCGTAGATTTGCTTGGCTCGTCCTGTGATGGACTGATTTAAATCCGTACGCTGCTTCGTCAGTTTTTCAAGTTCCTTGCGCAATGGTCCTAACGTCGATGCGTGTTTTTCTCGTTCTTCGTTGGTCGCAACGACGCGCCGGCCGTGTGATGTTCCTTCGAACGCTGCGCGAAGCCGGTAGTAGTCATCGCTTGGGATCGGATCGAATTTATGGTGATGGCATCGTGCGCAATGGATCGTCATCCCGAGAAAAGCGCTGGATGTCGCCGTGATCATTTCATCGAGAGTTGCGGCACGAATGTTGGCTGCGGCTACCGGATCCTGGTTTCCAACATCGTCGTATGGACCGGCGACTAAGAACGCGCTGCCGACTTCTACGCTGGGGTCGCCTTTGCCGATAACGTCCCCCGCTAGGTGCTCGAGGATCAACTGGTTAAAGGGTTTATCGATCTGAATGGAGCGAATGACATAGTCTCTGAACGGATAGAGATCGTCGATGATAAAATTGCGTTCAAACCCGTTGGATTCCCCGAAGCGAACGACATCGAGCCAGTGCCTGCCCCACCGCTCCCCGTAGCGAGGTGAATCCAGTAGTTGATCGATCCGCTCTGCGAGAATAGAGGTTTTTTCTCTGGGATCCAGGGCGCGGTCGTAACGAGAAGCGAATTGAGCAACCTCTTCGTCTCGAGGTGGTAATCCATGCAAATCGTAGGTGATGCGTCTTATCAACGTCCGGCCATCCGCAGGCGGGTTCATAGTCAACCCCTCGGTTCGCAATCGATCGACGACGAAACGATCGATCGACTCCGACTCGGAGTGGGATTGGATAGGTTGCAGGGACCACCACGTTTTGTCTCCCCTTTTCGCTTCGGCAGTTTTTTCGTCTCGAGGATCGATCGCACCGTTTTTGATCCAAGTGACAAAGTCTGCGATGACTGACTCGGGTAGCTTTGCTCCCTCGGGAGGCATTTCTAGACCGGGTTCCAAATGGCGGATGGATTTGATGAGAAGACTGGCGTCAGGATCGAACGGAACGATCGATGGGTCGCCTGTGTCGCCGCCTCGTTGCCAGCCGGACTTGGTGTCGAGTAAAAGATTTCCCTTCAACTTGGCTGCGGATTGGCTGTGGCATCGATAGCAATGCTCTACGAGAGCTGGGCGGATCTTGAGTTCGAAAAACTGGAGCGAATCCTTTTCAGATTGAGCCACCGCAGCGCGTCCAATCCAAAGCAAGATACACATCGCGATCAATACAAATCTTCGAATCATTGCAGGCTCATGCGAGGACAGATTGGATGACATGCCCATGCACGTCGGTCAAGCGACGCTGCGCTCCATTGTGATAATAGGTCAATTTCTCATGGTTCAGGCCGAGCAGATGAAGGATGGTTGCATAGAAATCGTAGGGAGTCGCGATATTCACTGCAGCGCGACGGCCAAACTCATCGGTTTCACCGTAGCTGACTCCGCCCCGAACTCCAGCTCCCAACATCCACGTGGTAAATGCATCGGGATTGTGGTCTCTGCCACTGGTGCCCTCCTGATGTGTGGGCATTCGCCCAAACTCTGTACACCAGATAACGACAACATCGTCGAGCATGCCGCGTTGTTTCAAATCGGTGATCAATGCGGCCGTGGGCTGGTCGAAGATAGGTAAATGCCTCTCATAGTCCGCCTTGAGAGTTTTGTGTGCATCCCAGTTGAGCAATCCATCGACAGCGCTAGCGCGCGAGGCACAATACAAACTCACATACCGGACGCCCTGTTCCAGCATGCGACGGCTTAGTAGGCAATTGCGGGCATAGGCCGCCTTCA
>JBBAXA010000005.1:0-7134 GCA_040396935.1 Pirellula sp. | reverse complement strand
GTGGGTAGGTTTTCATTCATCGAACCCAAGGCATAGCTCACCCAGGAGCCTGCGGTGGGGAATCCTTCACGCGTGAAGCATGAGTTCATGAAGATACATCCTGGACCATGCGTATTCGTTCTGGAGGTCATGCTATGCAGGAACGCCATATCGTCTACATGTTTTGCCATATTCGGCATCATGGAAGAGATCCTTTTTCCAGACTCTCCTGCGGAAACGAACTCCCAGGGAGATTTCATCAGGTTTCCGTTTTTCCCCTGAAATGTGACTTCCGTGTTTCCTGGCAACGGGGTGCCGTCAAATTTTTCCAGTGCAGGTTTGTAGTCCCAGAGATCGATATGGGACGCGGCACCAGGACAAAAGATTTGAAGGACCTGCTTTGCTTTCGGGATATCTGTTGTCGGTTCAAACTTTCCGATCCCATCAGCGGTTGCAATTTTGGACAGGGCGATACCTGTCATACCGCCACACATCGAAGCTAGAAAAGAACGACGCGCTCGCAGTTCATCTACCATAAGGCCGCTCGTACAGGTGAGGTGGGAAAACGCTTCGGCAGGGGAGAGATCAACCCTCTCCAGTATAGCACAGGGGCTTTTGGGACGTACTCGAAGGAAGAAAAAGGACTAGATCCTGGGCCCGAGATGAAGGGCTTCCCGTAGTTTGCCGCGTGCTCGTTCTAGCAATTCTCTAGCATGTTCGGCTGTCGTTTTCAGTTTGGCAGCTACGATTGCTGTCTTGACCTCGCCTCCGCAAAGGTCGAGGGCCGCGACTGCCTGGGATTCGTCGAGCTCAGCAATGGCGCGGACGATTCTTATGCTCCGCGCTTTCAGCTTTGTATTTGTTGCGCGTAAATCAACCATCCAATTGCCATAGGTTTTTCCCAATCGGACCATGGTGCCGGTCGTGAGCATATTGAGTACCATCTTGGTCGCAGTCCCTGATTTTAGCCTCGTGGAACCGCTGATCACTTCGGGCCCGACAACCGGGGCGATGACGAGGTCCGCGATCTGTTCGAGATCGGAGTTCGGGTTACAAGTAAATCCGATCGCAAAAGCCCCAAGCTCTTTGGCATAGTTCAAACCTCCCACCACATAAGGTGTCCTGCCGCTGGTGGCGATCCCGACCAGTACGTCCTTTGAACAAAAGCCGTAGGCTTTCAGGTCCATAGAGGCGGCATGAAGATCGTCCTCGGCTCCCTCGATGGCGGTCGTCAGGGCTTTTGGACCGCCCGCGATGATTCCTAGGACCTGTTCTGGCCGAGTATTGAACGTGGGGGGGCATTCCGACGCGTCCAAGACCCCCAATCGTCCAGAGGTGCCTGCGCCCAAGTAAAACAAACGTCCTGAGTTCGCCATACTTTGCGCGATTACATCGATCGCCCGTGCTATTTTATCACTTACTTTTTCGACCGCTGTAGCTACTTTATGATCCTCGGCGTTCATTAACCTTACAATCTCGAGGCTTGAAAGCGTATCGATCTCGAGAGAGGCTTGATTTGTCTGTTCCGTCGTTAGATGATCGATTTTCATTTCACATCAGATGCTTCACTTACCATGGTTTGTTCTTGTAGCCAACGTAGCGAAATATGGTAGAAGTGCAAAGGTAGCAAATGGGATTGCCGCTGGGATTTATTGATATCGCTGTTTTGCTCATTGCAGTGGGGCTATCGATTGTTGTTGGCCTTCGACTGAGTGGGAAAAATGATTCCATCGAGGCTTACTTATTGGGTGGTCGGAGTCTTCCATGGTGGGCGATCCTCGGATCGATTGTTGCGACGGAAACAAGTACCGCTACCGTGTTGAGTGTTCCTGGGATCGGATATGGTCCGATTGGATTCCGGTTCTTGCAATTAGCCTTTGGTTACATCATCGGTAGGGTCTTGGTCATTTACTTTCTGCTACCCCGTTATTTCGACGGCGAACTCATGAGTGCCTACGAGGTGCTCGGTAATCGCTTTGGAGGTGGTACCAAGAGGTTTGCGTCGATCCTGTTCCTTATCGCTAGAAATCTCGGGGACGGATTGAGGTTGTTTTTGGCCGCGATGGTGCTCGAGCAGTTGGCAGGCTGGCCCCTGGCCTGGAGCGCGTGTGCGATGGGGGGACTGACCATCCTCTACACCTTTTTTGGAGGGATGCGCTCTGTGGTTTGGAACGATTGCATCCAATTTGTGATTTACATGGTGGGCGGCATTGCAGCTATTTTTGTGATCGTGAGTTATTTCCCCGAGGGTTGGTCGACCTTCTTTCAATTTGCTACGGAAAACAAAAAATTTGAATTTCTCGACACATCGCTCACTTTGGATAAGCCTTATACCCTATTGGCTGGAATGATCGGAGGAGCGACCATCTCGCTGGGGTCCCATGGGACGGACCAAATGATGGTTCAGAGATATTTAAGCGCGAGAAGCGAGCGTGATGCCGGGAAGGCTCTGTTTTGGAGCGGTATCGTCGTATTCCTGCAGTTCGCATTGTTTCTCTTGATCGGTATGTTGCTTCAATGTTTCTATTCCACGGCGGGCAATCTTCCGGAATTGAAAGCCGACCGTATTTTCTCCCATTTCCTTGTCAACTCATTCCCGAAGAACACGGGGTTGATCGGATTGATGCTGGCCGCGATTCTCGCGGCAGCGATGTCGACGCTATCGAGTTCTCTCAGCGCTTCCGCGTCGTCCGTCGTAACGGATCTTTGGTTGCCCAACTGCACGAAAACTCCGTCTGCTTCCGTGCAGGTACTAGTGACTCGAATCTTCACGGTTGCTTTTGGTCTGCTGCAGATCTTGATCGGAATCTGGGCTGGCAGTTTCCAGCAAAGTGTGATCGATAATGCACTGACGATAGCAGGGTTTTCTGCAGGCATGCTGCTGGGGATCTTCGCGTTAGCCCTATTTGTCAAGGAAGCCAACGGCATTCATGCGATCGGGGCGGCGTTGATAGGATTGTCCGCGATGTTATTTCTGCAGTATGGGTTATCTCGCGTGATGAATCCTGAATATAAAGTCGCATTCACGTGGTTGCCCGTCGTCGGTTCGACGCTCTGCTTGGCGTCTGGATGGATGTTGTCGCAACTTTTTCCAGCCAAGCGATCTCGTTGACGCTAGAGGGCTTGTGCCACGGACCCGACCCATCATCATTTCGATCAACATCAGTCTAGCTTACGATATCTTGTAAAGGCATGAACGGAACATTCAAGAATTCAGTCAGGGAACGAATTATGTATCGAGTCTTCGGGCTTTTGTTTTTTTGGGTTCTGTTGTCGGCAAATACGATCGCGCAGCTCGCTGCTACTTCGAGCTTGGAACAGTCGTGCCGCGATAGAGTCGCAGAGTTGGTACAACAGGCCATCGAGGAAAAGAAAATGCCTGGTTGTATTCTCTGCGTCGGCAGACGCGATCGAATTCTGCACCTCGAAGCTTACGGTAATAAAAGTGTAGAGCCTGAAGTCGCGTCCATGACCCTGGATACCGTTTTCGATATGGCATCGATTACCAAGCCGGTGGCGACTGGATCTTCGATCATGAAATTGATCGAACAGGGAAAATTACGACCAAGTGATAAGGTTATCGATATCTTTCCCGAATTCGGTAAGAACGGCAAGGAAGCGATTACCGTTCTGGATCTGCTCGTGCACCGAAGTGGCTTGATTCCGGACAACCCGCTGGCGGATTATAAGGATGGTCCAGAAAAATCGTGGGAGCGGATCTGCGAGCTCTCCTTGACCGCTCCGATCGGAGCGGCATTCAAGTATTCCGATGTGAATTTCATTGTCCTCGGCAAGATTGTCGAAAAATTGAGTGGGAAGGATCTGAATGCGTTCTCTCGATCCTCAGTATTCGGACCGATCGGGATGTCGGAGACCGGTTTTCTTCCCTCGGAAGATCTTCGGCGGCGGGCAGCCCCGACCGAGCAGCGAGAGGGGAGTTGGATACGCGGAGAGGTTCATGATCCGAGGGCCTTTGCCTTGGGCGGAGTTGCGGGGCATGCCGGTTTGTTTTCGACAGCGCAAGATATCGCGAAGTATGCCCAGATGTTTCTCCGAGGTGGAATCGCCCAGCGAGTTGATGGCTCCCTGGTGAATGTCTTCGCACCTTCTACGCTCCGATTGATGGGGCAAGGTGTTCCGGTTCCAGGAGGCGTTCGTGGAATGAGTTGGGACAAAAGGACGGGTTACTCAACCAATAAAGGAGATATGCTGACCGACTCTGCCGTGGGACACGGTGGTTTTACCGGTACCGTGCTCTGGATCGATCCTGCCCAAGACTTGTTCTTTGTGTTTCTAAGCAATCGAGTTCATCCGAATGGAAAAGGACTCGTCAACCCGCTGGCAGGCCGGCTGTTGAATGTCATCGCGAGCAGTCTCTCAAGGACGGAAGTCGAAGAGGCCACGACGTTTTCTGTTTTGACGGGTCTCGATGTTTTACAACGAGATTCGTTTCGTGTTTTGGATGGCCAGAAGGTAGGGGTCATCACGAACCATACGGCTCGAAATCGAGAGGGACAGGGGATCGTAGGTCTGTTTGCCCAAGCAAAAAATTTCCAGCTCGTATCGTTGTTCAGTCCGGAACACGGGTTCGAGGGTAAACTCGACATCGAAAAGGTTTCTGACAGCAAAGACGAGAAAACCGGCTTGAAGATCCATAGCCTCTACGGGGAAACTCGAAAGCCGACCGCTGAAATGCTGAAGGATCTCGATACCGTTGTGTTTGACATTCAGGATATCGGCTGTCGATTCTATACCTACATTTCGACGATGGGAGAAGCGTTAAAGGCTGCTGCAGAGAATAAAAAACGATTCGTCGTTTTGGACCGCCCGAATCCCATCAATGGCGTCGACGTTGCAGGCCCCATGCTCGATGATCGAGCGGAATCGTTTGTCGCTTTTCATAAATTACCGGTACGTCATGGAATGACCGTTGGCGAATTAGCGATGATGTTGCGCGACGAACTCAAACTGGAGGTCGATTTGCAAGTCGTACCCTGTGAAGGATGGAAGCGCGATCAATGGTGGGATAAAACGGGGTTGCTGTGGATCAATCCATCCCCCAACATGCGATCGTTGAAACAAGCGTTGATCTATCCGGGGATCGGGTTGCTCGAAACGACGAATATCTCCGTCGGCAGGGGAACCGATACCCCTTTTGAATGGATTGGAGCTCCCTGGATGGATGGCAAAAGCCTCGCACGGTATCTCAATGAATCCCGATTGCCGGGTGTTAGCTTCATTCCCGTTGAATTCACCCCTTCCTCGAGTAAGTTTGCAAATGAACTGTGCCGCGGCGTTCAAATGGACGTGACCGATCGTAGTCAATTCCAGCCACTGCAGACGGGACTCACGGTAGCCACCGCTCTCCGAAGCCTACATCCCGAGCAATGGGACACAAAAAGTCTGAACCGACTTTTGGGCAGCGAAGCTGTCAAGGAAGCGATCCTCGATAAAAAGTCCTGGGAGGAGATTCAGCAACGATCAGCCGTCGGGATGATGGACTTTTTGAAGCGAAGACAGAAGTATCTGCTCTACGAAAACCCCAAGTGACAAAACGAGTTCCCTCCCGCAACTCAGTCTGGCAGGGTTTCCTTCCTGGATTTCGGAGTCGATGGCTCATAGGCCTCTCGTCACGAAATGGTACGGTTTGGATGAAACGGAGTCTCGTAAATCGAAAAGGGTGAAGTCCCTTACCTCCGCACGGATGGTCGTAGAGTGTTCAGCTGTTCGATCAGCCCCGCAACGGATCATGTATTCGATCGAGGCAAAGCGTAGAGAGACAATCGGACGCATGAGGTCGAACAAGCAGACCGGAGTCTGCTGTTTGGTCAAATCGAAAGCTAAGCTGCTCGTCGGTATTGATTGAAGTCTTGAGAATCCTCGGCGTTGTCGAGTCTTTCCGCAGCCGCATGCAATCGATCGCAAATCTCCCTTTCCCAGGAGTGGTCGCGAATACCCATGACCCAACCCAACCTCTCTGCTACCGATTTGGGGCTAATCAGTCCGCTCGCCAGGTGACCCAACTGCTTTGCCAATGAATCGACTTGGACTCCGCTACCTTCGACAGCTCCATAAGCACAGGCGAGCAAGCCGCAAAGTCGCCCTACCTCGTAACTGGACTCACTTCCCAAAATAGCGCGCCGAGTTCCGACCAAACTCTTACGTGTCGCCGTTTCAAAACCTAAATCCATAGCATCCAGGAGCAAGGCCAGTTCGACCTCGGCTCCCTCTCTAGGGACTCGGTCGAAAAAACCGCCGATCAACTGCAGCGTCTTCTTTAGAAAATAAGTACCGTTCATCATCGGTGCTGTGGATTGGCAACCGCTGTGTGCGAGTCGCCGGTGGGGCATCGAGGCGCGATCCAGCCCGAGTATCGTTTCGCCGCTACCGATGATTTGACACGCTTGCGATACGACGGGATGTTTCTGGCTGATCAGCTCGTCAATCGCTTCGTCGCACCATCCCTCTGATACTTGCATTCCTGGAAATAGGATCTGAACGACTGGCGCGCATGCGGCGGAGACAGCCAAATTCAGTTGCTGAGTCAGACCGGCATTACCAGGTGCGCTCAACAGTAGTATTTCATCTTGATCCAAAGCGTAAGGATCGGAGTAGCTGCCACGATGAACAACAATCACTTCATGAAAACGCGTCCGGTTTTCAAGCAACGAAACAAGCGTTGTTTCTAGTTGGGAATCGTCATCTTGGTGCGGGACGATGATCGAGAGGCGCAGCACAGACGGTACTCCGACGTATCGCGTTGAATAAAAAACCCGTTAGCGTTTCGGATCGACCAACTGCCTAGAGGAATTCAGCTATTCCTTCCTGTGCCGATTAACAGATCCTGGTAACCTTTTCCGAAGACGAAGAATGGAGGGACCTGCACTCTGTCGAGAATGCTTGCTAAGGCCCGGTCTCAAGCTCGCTAGTGCCGCGAATTCTAAATCCTAGCCCACAAGTGCGGGGATCTCTGCCGCTCGCTTGACTTTACGACATTCCCGGTACGTTTTGGTGCGTTCAAGACTCTTGATTCGGTTGCTTCGCTTGGGCGGTCGCTTCGCTTGGGGGCAGGCACTTGCCCACTTTTCGCTGCGTTGGGCTTTGGGACTTGGGTCTCTGGCTGCTGAGGCCCGTAGGGCCGATACAATGATTGCC
>JBBAXA010000004.1:175583-248789 GCA_040396935.1 Pirellula sp. | reverse complement strand
AGCTGGGCGATCCCAGTCCTATCAAACATTGCTTTTACATCATCAAAGAGAACCGTACGTACGACCAAGTCTTTGGCGACATTCCCCGCGGTAACGGTGATCCCTCTCTATGCATCTTTCCAGAGAAAGTGACCCCGAACCAGCACGCGCTCGTAAACGAATTTGTTCTGCTGGATAACTTTTATGTCGAGGGTGAAGTGAGCGCTGACGGCCACGAATGGTCGATGGCTGCCTACGCAACCGATTTTGTTGAAAAGATATGGCCGCTGAGCTACCGGGGTGGTCGTAGAAAAATTGGTTATCCCTCAGAGGGGGCCAACGCGATCGCAGCCCCGTCGAGTGGATACATTTGGGACCAATGCAAGAAGGCTGGGGTCAGCTACTTTAGCTTTGGGCAATTCATCGCTAACGGGGCTTTGCCGGGGTTGCCTGCCACAGCTAAAGTCGCAACCCTGGAGGGCCATTTCGATCCGCTTTATCGAGCCTACGACCTTGACTATATGGATATCGATCGTGCGAAGCGATTCACCGAGAGATTTGCACAGTTTGAAAAAGAGAACAATCTGCCGCAATTCATCGTCCTGAGAGTCGGGAACGATCATACTTCTGGGACTCGTGTCGGCAAAAAGACGCCGACAGCGATGGTAGCGGATAACGATGTTGCGCTGGGGATGATCGTGGAGACAATCTCCAAAAGCAAGTACTGGGCGGAATCCGCTATTTTTGTTGTCGAGGACGACGCGCAGAACGGTTCGGACCATGTGGACGCGCACCGAACCGTAGCCCTCGCAATCAGCCCCTACATTCGTAAAGGCATGCTCGATTCCACTCTTTACACAACGACGAGCCTACTCCGCACGATGGAACTGATTCTGGGATTGGAACCCATGACCCAATTCGATGCCGCAGCGACGCCGATGTATGCGAGCTTTGGCAGGAAGGCTGATCTCAAGCCGTACACGCATATTCCAGCAAAAGTCGATCTCTATGAGGTAAATACAGCACTAGCTTGGGGTGCTCAGATGTCTGAGGAGATGGATTTTACAAAAGAGGATGCAGCCGATGACCTTTTGTTGGGGGATATCGTTTGGCGGAGTGTTCGCGGTGCTAACTCTCCCATGCCCGCCCCTGTCCGAGCGGCCTTCGTTTTCGCCAAAGACGATGACGACGAAGAAGAGGATGAAGAGGACGAGGACGAGGAAGAAGAGCTTAGAAAAGAAGACGGAAACGGGTTGCCTAAGACAGGAAAATAGGAGGGCTCGATACGAATCGGCCTCTTGCCGTCTAGCAGGCCGCTCTCCTCAGTCGGAGGAGCGTCACCAGAATATGGGATTTTGATGGCAAGACGATTCGCGCTGATCGCTCCGGGCGCTGGGTCTAGAGATCGTATTCCACTCGACGCTGTGTTCCGCTCTCGCAGGTGACTAGCCTGCAGGATTCGAAGATCCGCAAAACATCTAGTCGCTCTCAAGACGAGAGGACAGCTTATACTAAACTTTTATGGTTTTAGGAGAGAGTTTATGAGAAACTATATTCGATGTCTGTTCTGGACCTGTTCGATCCTTGTCTTGATCGTTGCCGACATCGCTAAATGCGTTCATAGTGCAGAGCCAATAAATATCGTTTGGTTTATTGTCGACGATATGTCGGCCAACTTTTCCTGTTACGGGGAAAAGCTGATTCAAACCCCTCATGTCGATCGACTGGCTCGCGAGGGAATTCGTTTCACGAAGGCTTTTGTTACGGCACCCGTATGCTCTCCCTGTCGCTCAGCCCTCATCACAGGAATGTATCAAACGACGATCGGTGCCCATCACCATCGCAGCGGCCGCGGCGATGTCAAAATCGAGCTTCCGTCCGATGTGGAACCGTTACCATTGATTTTCCAGCGAGCTGGTTACTTCACGTGTATCGGCTCTGGATTGAAAAACGTAAATAGAGCGACTCGGCGTAAAGAGGGATTAGGGAAGACGGATTACAATTTCGAACACGATCTAACAATGTATGATGCGAACGACTGGTCTGGTCGCGAAGAAAACCAACCATTCTTTATGCAGGTACAATTGGCTGGGGGGAAACTACGCGGAGGTACCGATGAATCGGCCAAAAAACTTTCTGCCGAGGCAGAGATTCGTTTCGGTAAAGCTGTCTCACCTGAGGATGTCGCTCTCCCTCCCTACTATCCTCGCGATCCAGTTCTGCTGCGGGATTGGGCGGCTTACCTCGACGCGGTACGCCTCACGGACGATCACGTGGGTAACGTGATTGCCCGACTGGAAGAGGAGAAACTACTAGACAAAACCCTGATTGCGTTCATGACGGATCATGGTATCAGCCACGCGCGGGGCAAGCAGTTTCTCTACAACGAAGGTACCCATGTCCCGTTGGTCATCAGGAGTCCTGGCATCAACGGAGGTCAAACCCGCGACGATCTCGTAGAACACATCGATCTAGCCGCCTTGTCCCTTGCTGCAGCTGGTATCGAAATACCAAAGTCGATGCAAGCCAAGGACATACTTGCCAAAGACTATCAACCTAAAAAGCAGATCTTTGCTGCGAGAGATCGCTGCGATGAAACCGTCGAGCGTATTCGGAGTGTTCGTGATAAAGATTATTTGTACATCCGAAATTTCTATCCATCACGGCCCCATCTACAGCCCAATGCCTACAAGGATGGAAAGTCGATTCTTCAAGCCTTGAGGAAACAGCATCAGTCGAATGCTCTGGATGATCTAAGCGAGAAACTACTTTTCTCACCGACCCGTCCAAAAGAAGAGCTTTATCGGTGGCAGGAAGACATCTGGCAAATCCGCAATCTGGCAGACGATCCAGCCCATCTTGATCGATTGGTGGAAATGCGGCGGCAACTCGACGAGTGGATTTCTCGTACGAACGACAAAGGACCGGAATCCGATACCATGTACGACTCGGATATGACGGTATACCTAGGGAGGGGAAATCCAGAGGTCGAAAAGAACATCGCGTTGATGAAGCAGTGGGCGAACGAGGGCAAGTGACTCTATGGAGCCTGAGAGGTCGTCGACCGATTGGTGGGCTGCCCCGTCTCCGGTTCTCTCCCTATAACTCACCACTGGAATGAACCCAACGAACCTTTGCCTGCGCGATCCTTTGAGAAATCGCGCAGGTCGTCAGTACTTGCCCGTGAAAGTCTCGTGAATCAGTCGAGACTGACTGTTACGGTCTTGCTCTCGGTGTAGGCCTTGAGTCCTTCTTCGCCGAGTTCGCGACCTTGACCACTCATTTTGAAGCCACCAAATGGGGCGCCGGCATCAAAGACATCGTAGCAATTGACCCATACCGTTCCAGCACGGACTCGTTTTGCAAAGTCATGGGCTTTCGAAATGTCTTTGGTCCAAACCGCAGCGGCTAACCCATAGAAAGTATTGTTCGCTCGTCGGATCAAGTCCTCCCAGTCATCAAATGTGAGAACGGACATGACCGGTCCGAAGATCTCATCCTGAGCAATAGACATCGTATCGGTGACGCCATCAAAGACCGTCGGTTGAACAAAATAACCAGTGACACCTGACCGAGCACCGCCGGCCAAGCACTTGGCACCTTCGTTGTGCCCTTTGTCGATATAGCTCATGATCTTGTCAAACTGAGCCTGGTCGACTTGGGGCCCTTGCTCCGTTTGTGGATCAAACGGATTGCCTACCTTTCTCTCCTTGGCAAAAGCTTGAACTTTCGCAACGAACTCTGCATGAACACTTTTGTGGACAAAGACCCGTGAGCCAGCGCAACAGCACTGGCCTTGATTGAGGAATAATCCTACGTAAGCCCCCCGAGCTGCCCGTTCTAGATCTGCATCGGCCAGAACCACATTCGGACTTTTGCCTCCCAGCTCAAACGTTAGACGCTTCAATGTATCCGCAGCATCACGCATGATGATTTGGGCTGTTCGATGTTCACCCGTGAATGCGATTTTGTCGACACCGGGATGCTTGACAACAGCCGCACCAGCCGTTGGACCATAACCGGGGACAACATTGATGACACCATCGGGAACACCCGCTTCTTTAGCGAGTTGCGCCATACGCAAACAAGTCAATGGCGTTTGCTCGGCAGGTTTCATCACGATCGTGCAGCCCGCTGCTAAAGCTGGACCCCATTTCCAAGCTACCATCAGCATGGGGAAATTCCAGGGAATGATCTGACCAGCAACCCCGACAGGTTCACGACGAGTGTATGTGAAATAATTGCCTCGAATGGGTATGGTCGAACCATGAATTTTGTCCGCGTAACCCGCATAGTATCGGAGACAATCGATAACTAGTGGAAGATCACCATGACGCGACTCGCGAATCGGTTTACCGTTATCGAGCGTTTCTAGCGCTGCGAGTTCATCGATTTCTTCCTCGATCAAATCCGCTAGACGATAGAGACATCTACCCCGATCACGCGCGTCCATGCGACTCCATGGGCCGCTTTCCAATGCATGACGCGCTGCTTTGACCGCAGCATCGACATCCGCCTTATCCCCCTCCGACACCTCGCAGATCACCTCTTCGGTTGCCGGATTCACGGTAGTGAAGGTTTTACCGGAGATAGATGGTCGCCATTTACCATCGATAAAGCACTCAGTGTGCCTGATTTTCGGTGGACGAATCGTCTCGACAACAGTTGCCATAGTTCATACTCCGAAGGAGAGGTCGTTGAAGTGTAGAAATCTTCCTTGAGCTTAACGGGTTTCCGACCAATTCGCTAGCAGTGGCCTCCCCGGAGATGGAATCACAATTCCTATCCATTTCAAAAAGGGACCTACGATCTCCCTTTCTGCATCGCTCGAGGAAGTTCCAGAAGAGGACGATTGATACCTCGTATTTTGACGCCGAGAAAAGTCGGCTAGATGCCACGGAACTTCAAAAAGATCCACTGCATCGTGTGACTGAGCCTCGCGGTTTCTCCTATGGGGCTGGCGCGAGCGAGCTGTCACTCGAAACAAATGTTTGGAATTGAGGCTTGCAGCTTCAGCCGAGAGGGAAGGGATCGCGGGTGTACCGGCCCGCTGCACTTAGCGGATCTCGCCATAGAGGGACGAGCTCAACGTCGTTCCACTATCGTTTTTGGATAGGTCGCCATTGAGGGAATTTATTCGGGTCGACCGACGGATCACCGGGATCCCCATTGCCACGCGAGGAGGAAAGAAGTCCATTGATTGTTGGAGAAATATCCGGTAATCCTCCCTTGTCGAAATCTCGACTGTTGCGGGGATTGGTTCTCGAGGAACCGTCCGTAGATAGCCGGTCGGTATCTCGTGGTAATTCACCAATACTCAGATTCGATCCTCCCCGGGAGTTCCGGGCGCGATTCGTCGTCAGATTTTGTTTGGCAAGCGATTTTTCGCTCTCAGCCAGACGTTGCTCTAGCAATTGGTTCTTAGCGGCTAATTCGTCTGCTCGTTTTTTCTGAGCTCGGAATTCCCCCAAAAGCCTTTCGCTATCAATTTGAAATTGACGGGCCTGCTGGACTCCGGGCCAGCGCTGACACCCAGCTGCCCCGACGCAAAGAACGAATACTAGAATCCTCGTGATGAATCGGTCCGAATGGTATTCGGATCGCAACAGCAGGGATGGGGTTAGTACGCTGGACATCGCGTGGAATAGAATCCGACGTTGTATTTGGTTAGGAAATCAATCCGATTGATTCGTCGGAGATATCATTTTGCCAAATCCTCGGAAAGATCAATTGCTGAGGGATTCGCATTTCGCATTCAACTAGAACGAAATCGATAGGCTAGCAAAACAGGTTTGCTGCAGAGGCTGCGTTCGATCGGTTGGTGTCGATTCACGAAACCAGTGTCAATAGAGGAGGTATCGCCGACGGCGATCCCTGAATATTTCTTCTTCTCGTTCCCAAGCGCGAAGAATCGGATCGTCGGAATGTCCAGATTCGATGGCTAGCCTTTCGCGATCGGATCCGAACAACAAATCAATCGCGATAGGACGTTCGATGAACTCGTATACTTCGGTTCGCCAAGCGAATCGAGAACCAGATAATTCCCGCATTGCCCGGAGCAAAGCCAGGCTCGTTCGTACCGGCTGAAAAGCAGTTCGATCTCGCACGTGCAGTTGGACGCCGCCGCAATCGATTCCAGAGTGTTTTTGAAAGGTGGGGCGAAACCAAACCGGGCGAAAAATCACACCGGGTAGCTTCATTGAGTTCATGCGTTTTGCCAACGACTCGGCTTCGATCCAGGGCGCACCGCAGATCTCGAAAGGTTTGGTCGTTCCTCGTCCTTCACTGAGATTCGTCCCCTCCAGTAAACATTGTCCTGGATAAACCAATGCGGTTTCGATCGTCGGCATGTTCGGTGACGGAAGTACCCACGGAAGTCCTGTGGATTCGATAGAATCATGTCGCTTCCAGCCTTCGCAGGGTATGACCTCGAGCAGCCCGGGTCCGAGCTGCAGTTCTGAGCAATACATTCTGGCCAGCTCACCCATCGTCATGCCATGGCGGACCGCGATATCGTAGGCTCCAACAAAGCTCTCGAAACCTTTCTGTAGTGATGGCCCCTCGATATCCACACCTCCGATCGGATTCGGTCGGTCCAGTACAAACACGGGTAGACCTATCGGTAACGCTACTTGCAAACAAAAAAGCATGGTTGCTTGAAACGTGTAGAATCTGGTACCGATGTCTTGCATATCAATGACGAGTACGTCCAACTCACGGAGCTGCTCCATCGTTGGCTTTAAGCTTGCTGCGTCTTTTCCATAGAGGCTGACCACTCGTACGGTGGATCTAGACTCTTCAGCAGAGACACCGATCAGATCCTGAGCTTGACTATGCAACCCATGTTCCGGTCCGAAAATAGTCGTGAGATGGATCGGACCTTGCGCGAAAAGGTCAGTCGCGGATCGCAGTTGGGAATCGACTGCAGCCGCATGCGTTACGAGCCCAACCCGTTTATGTCGTATGGGTGAGAAGTTCCGAGCTACGAGAACTTCAAGACCGGTTTTTACGATGGTCATTTCGACTAGATCTCTTGACTAAGTTCGATGTGCGATCGAATGATCGGACCAGAAACATGGGGCGTTTTCTAATCAACGCATCGTATCTCATAAATTGGTATCTATCTTGATGATTCCATATTTTATTCCAACCTCGGAAGAGACACGAGCTTTCCTTCGTTTGTCGCCTGTGTAACCCAAAAATCCTTGGCTATCAAAAAAAATTCTGTCGATCCCAAACAACATCGTTGCATTGGGAATTCTTTCGCCATAGTCGTTCACGTGTTCCGTCGACTGCCAGTAGAATGAGAAAATCAATGTGGGTGCATTTCCGGAAAACTCCTCGACTTGGTGAATGTTTTTCATGTCTATCCTGCAACTTATCACGAAACGCTGCCTTATCCTCATCGGTGTTTGTTGGCTCTTAGGGGTGGCGAGAAATGGCCGAGCCCAGGAGATCACAACGAAAATTCACCGACAGGCGCACGCCCACAATGACTACTTGCATCCGAATCCATTGCAGGACGCAATCGAGAAAGGTTTTTGTAGTGTCGAAGCAGACATCTTCTTGCACGAAGGCCAATTGGTAGTCGCGCACACAAAAGCTGAAATCAAACCGATGCATACACTCCAGGCACTTTATCTGGATCCACTGAAGGAACGCGTGAGAAAAAATACTGGCAACGTTCACCAGGACGCTTCGAAATTGACCCTGCTCATCGATATTAAGTCGGAAGCGGTCTCAACCTACCATGCTCTCGATCGATTGCTTGAACAATACAGCGAACTCTTCCAAAGAACAGTGAACGGTCAGTTTCTGGATGGCCCAGTCATCGCCATCGTAAGCGGCAATCGCCCTTTTCAGTTGATTCAGGATGACAAAAGTCGCTTTGTAGGAATTGACGGTCGGTTAACGGATCTTGATTCCGATATGTCTGCGGAGCTGATGCCATTGATCAGCGACAACTGGACGATCCATTTTCGATGGCGTGGTGTTGGAGATATTCCAGAAGCCGAAAAAATGAAATTGCGTTCGATTGTCGAGCGAGCTCATAGCAAGCAACGTCGCCTCCGTTTTTGGGCAACACCGGATACCAAAGCTCTATGGCAAACACTCGCCGACGAAAACGTCGATCTAATCAATACGGATCATCTAGCGGGCCTAAGCGATTTTCTGTCGTCGCGTCCCTAATGCAACCACTGATCCAAGGTTCGATCGCAATCTTCCATATCGATGAATGCTAAGAGACTCTGGAACAGTAGCTATGACGAACGCCGAGCGGCTCTACCGAGAAGTTCCGACAACTGCCGCGACGATTCCGATTCCAAGGAGTAATACCAGAATAGCCAAAAAGATCCAGACAATGATGGAGGTCTTGTAACGGATGTGTGGCGTTTGCTCGACCACCTGTTTGTACGTATCCGAAAAAACAAACTTTCCTTTCTCGGAAAATAGAAGATACAAAAAGTAGGCGCTGATCAGAGTCCCGATTGGAAAGCCAATCAAGCCTATAGCAGCGACGATACCCGCACCGATTCGGGCAGACGGTTGCAATCGACGCACTCCCCACCCAGACCATAGTTGAAGAATCGTCAGGACTGCAACGATAAGACCAACGATAAGAAGTGCGACCGCACTCCCTAGCATCGCAGGATTATCAGGAGGAGCATTCATGAAAGCATTTATGCCACCGACAAAATAAATCGGAGTGAGTATAAGACCAAAAAATCCCCCAAGAAAATACAAGACCCCGATGGATTTGACCGATGCCTCATGGTTGAGATATTTTCGACGAATCTCTTCGCTCTCGTCCACAGACTCAGGCGACAGGGTAGCCGGACTGAATTGCGGTTCGTAGGGGTTCGAATCCATAAAATCTCCTTGAATCACTCGATGGACCTATTCCCCGTCCAAAAGGCAACTTATAAAAAAAGGGATACTGCTACCAGCATCCCTTTTTAACGTCTATGGTATCGATCTACAACTAGGGCTGGATTCCTTCATCCACAGTTTTGACCTTTAGCTCATTTTCCTCCTGGCCGAAAATGAAGACGCCACCGCCGCCGCCACCCAAGCTACTAGGCATGTTGTAAACGTAGATCGCGTCGATCGCCTTGGCAATTCGTTGCTGTGCCTCGTTGAGGTGAGCGATTGAATAGGGATCCAACGCATTGCGAGCGTCAATGGTCGCGTCCAGCTTCCTCTTGAGATCCTTTAGTTGCATCATCGCCAACGAGCCTATCGGCTTGCTGACTGCATTTCCGTCGGTCGGCATGGCCAGATCGATCAATCGTTCGAGGTGCTCTCGCTGCAGGTTTCTCCTCAGCGAAGAGATTCGAGGTTTGCGAGCGGATACATCCCCCTCGGGTTTGGCATCCAGCTCTGACCACACTTCCGCGAAGATCTTGGACATCAATTCCGGCAGCGTCAAGGCATCCTGGTCCTGAGGTACCAGCTGCTCATTATCGAACACACGTCTTAGCGTGGTTGGATTCATCAACATGGTCATCGTTGATGCTTGATACCCGAGAATTCGATCGTGAATCGGGAAAGTTGACTCTCCCATGGAGCGGACCCCTTCGTCCGCCCACTTATCATTGGTCAGTCGTTCCAGGATCTGCGGCGTGATCCCGAATGCGTTGTCACGGAAGGCGTTGCGAATGACAAACTCCAATGATTTTCTTTGTTTGTCAGCCGGAACGGGTACCAAGGATTGCCGATTACCCGGGTCACCTTTCTTGTCGCGATTGACATGCGCTCCACCGATCCAGTTGGCTATCATACTGACAGCCTTCATCTGTTCGCCGAGAGTCAACTCGTAGCCACGACGAGCCTTGGACCAACTGTCTCCATCTTTTACGAACTTGTCGAGCAATCGGGATCGATAGAGGTTGACTAGTCGCATCTGGTTCTCCGCATAGTCGAGCGGATCTTTCGAATAGTCATAGCGTCGTGCGAGTGGATCAGGACCACCCGTATCTTCGTCCGTTGCATACTGCAGTTCAGGTTCGGCTACCCTCTTGAGGAGCTCTGGTAACTTGGACTCGTCGGTGGAGTAACCATATTCGATCGCCCACATATCGTAGGGGCCGATACCCGTCATCGTCCAATCACCCTTCGTGTTTGATCCCTCCACTTTATAGGGCATGTTGATGGGTAGATAATCCATAACAGAAGACGCTAACGTCTTCTTACCTTTGACATTCTCCGAATTGATTTCGTTCAACGTGTAAACACTCGATGCCTTGAAGTTATGGCGTAGGCCGAGAGTATGGCCGACCTCATGCGCGACGAGTTCCGCCAAAAGGGGGCCGATGAACGACTCGGGCATGCCATCCAGGAGATCCTCTTTTGGCTTGTCCTTTTTCTTTTCGTCAGGTTTCTTATCTTCTGGTTTTTTATCGTCAGGCTTGGCCGCCTCGGCTGGCTTCTCTTGGTCGTCGAGTTCATCGAGCAGCTCCAAGCTCATCCGTGCCATCGCCATATCCATCTGCTTGCCCAACGCGACATTGCAGAAGCCATTGGTTTGACTCGTTCGACCAACCAGTCCATCAAATAATTGGTCTCCGAGCAACTTCCCATCGACCTTGGTCATCGGATGACCGCCGAACGGGAGCTTGGCTTGTTGCGCGAGAACAGTCTTGAGGTGCTGTTGATTGGCCATGGGAGCTAAGCGAACGCGGGGGTCCCAATTTGGGTGGGCTCCGAGCCAACTCAAGGTTTCGGGACTCATACCTTCCATCGCGAGCTCAGGCATCAAGTCGTGATATTGGAAATTGAAATGCCGTATCCAACCATCCGTGAGCACAATATCCGCATCCAGGATTTCTCCCGTGATCGGATGAACGCGGCTAGGTCCGATAGCTGTACCAATATCATTGTTGAGCCAACGAACAAAGTTGTATTGGACGTCTTCTGGGTCCAAGTCCATCGTGTCAGGAGATCTCGGGTCTTGGTAAAGAACTTCGATCGCATCGGAAAAACCGACTGCTTCGTAAGCCTTATTCCAATACTCGATCCCCTGCTTAACCCATCTTCGATAACGCACTGGAGTCGTGTGCTCGACGTAAAAGCGAATCGGTTTGACAGGAGGACTTACTTTCAGGCTAGGATCTCGCTTTTCGAGACGCCAACGGGTGATGTAACGAACTCGCTTCTTGTCGTCGTCATAGCTACCGAGATCCGTGAAGTTCGTAACAAAGTACCCGACACGCTGGTCGGCTTTGCGAGGACGATAACCCGTATCCTCAGGCACTTCGCTAAATGAATAATGGATCGTTTGAAATTTCCCACCCGCAGTGACGACTTCGAACGCTAACTCCACATTCTTGGAAAAGGTTTTAGCCTTAACGATCTTTGTCAACTGCGGATCTTGGATACGAACGGAGGGTCCAAAGAACTTGGATGCCTGGCCAACGAAGAGAGCATCCGCGTCAATGATCGGACCACCGCGAGGCGCCATGGTTACGATAGGCACGTCGAGAAGAACTGTGTCTGTAAACAATCGCTTGACAGACGATTTGGATTCGGGCTCACCATTGGATCGAATGTCCAGGTTGGGTAGAACCAATGCCAGCCGCTTGTTGTATTGCCTCCAATAGACGTAGTAATCTCCCGCTTGCAAGCCTGCGAAACGATCTCCACTGCTGACAGTCAACGCGATGAAGTACTTCTTCATCATGAAATCTTTCGGGATCTCCAGGAGCATTTGGCCGTCTTTTTCACGAGTCCAAACACCGCATAAAGCGCCCTTGTCAGGCGACTTCGATTCGGACTTGGTGAAACCCTCGACCACTTTCTCAAAGGGAGGATACTCGGGTGCGGGCATCGAAGATGGCCCAGGTGTTTCTTGTCCGAACGCCCAACTGCTCAGGACTCCCTGCAAACCAGTCGCTCCAATCGCGAGCAGACTCAACTGCAGCATCAATTCTCGATACCGTTTCATTCTGATTTTCCAAAAAGGTATAGACAACAAAAACCACCGCGCATGCATCGGTGAAACACACACGCGTTCCAGAAGGAATATCTTCACTATCTTAACAAATCAAGTGTCGAGTCCCCGGAGATCGAAACCTACGTCAGCAATCTTTGCGAATGTACTAGTGGTAACATCCAGTACCCGCACGGAATACAAACCGCCCGTTATTCAGAGCTTAATCCGTATAGACGGACTCTCTGTTAACCGTCGCTATTAGCTCGGATTATGAGTAGGCTGCCAGGGTCGGTCCAGTATTTTTTTCGGAATCCCTGAAAAGTCTTTTTTCCGATGGGGACGCGATCGACCCAAACCCGAGAGACGGTCCTACGAACTAAACCTCCCACCAACCAGCCAAAGAGGAAGACGGACGACCAAATGGATGGATGGTCGTCGGGGTAGAGCGACTGAAACCAGTTCCCGAGCATACAAAAAATGATCGGGATCTATTTCCCAGGACTATACCAACTGTCCAGGAGAACCTTTCTTGTCCAGCAGAACCAAAGCTACCTGGGAGAAACCCTGCGTTCTCAAGAGTGCGCTAGGCAACTCCCACTTCTATCGCTTCAAAAAAGGTTTATCTATTGAGCAAGTCGCATCTTCGCGCGAGCCTGCGTCACCGATCGTTCCTTCAAGGCGTGCGTTTCGGGTGAGCTTGTCTTGATTGCCATTGCCTTGGCCAAATCGTCTTCCGCCAATTTCCGGTCGATCTGATCTCGCTTCAGCAATCGGTCCGTAAGAATGTAGACCCCATCGCGAGTCACCTGGACAAATCCTCCGTCGACAAACCATTCTGTAGTACTTCCCGCGGAATGCATCTTGAGCACACCGAAGCCCAATCGTCCAACCATGGGTGCACGACCGGGGAGTATTCCAGCCTCTCCATCATACAATGGTATGGTCAGAGCATCACACGAGGCATCCAATTCGGTCTTTTCAGGCGTAACGACCACACAACGTACTTGCTTGTCTGACATGGTTGGATACTTAACAGTAGTTCGGTGTTTGCTAGTTGAAACCTTACGAAGGAAACCTCCAGGGCCTAGATTTTACTTCTTGCCTTGCGCTGCCATCTTCTTGGCCTGCTCTTCCACTTGCTCAATGGGACCGACGTACATGAAAGCGGACTCGGGCAAGTGGTCCCACTTACCATCGCAAATTTCCTCGAAGCTTCGAATCGTATCGGCCAAGGAGGTGATTTCACCAGGCTTTCCGGTGAAGACTTCGGCAACCAAGAAGGGCTGCGAAAGGAATCGCTCGATCCGCCGAGCTCGCTTGACGACTGTCTTATCTTCCTCGCTCAACTCGTCCACTCCAAGAATGGCGATGATATCTTGAAGTTCCCGATAGCGTTGCAGAGTCTTCTGCACGCGTCTAGCGATTGCATAATGCCTCTCTCCCACGATTGCTGGATCGAGAATCCGAGAGTTCGATGCGAGAGGATCGATTGCAGGATAAATTCCCTTCTCCGAAATCGATCGCTCCAGATAGATAAATGCATCAAGCTGGCCGAACGCTGTCGCAGGAGCTGGATCGGTTGGGTCGTCTGCCGGAACGTAAACCGCTTGAACCGATGTGATTGCCCCACGCTTGGTCGAGGTGATTCGTTCTTGGAGAGCACCCATCTCGGTAGCGAGAGTCGGCTGATAACCCACCGCAGAAGGCATTCGACCGAGAAGTGCCGATACCTCCGAACCTGCTTGTGAGAATCGGAAAATGTTATCGACGAACAGGAGGGTATCCTTTCCGGTCGTATCGCGGAAATACTCGGCCATGGTTAGAGCTGAAAGCGCGACGCGCAACCGAGATCCAGGCGGCTCGTTCATCTGTCCGAAAACCATGCAGGTTTGCTCGATAACTTTCCGACCGGTCTTACCAATTTCCGCTTCCTGCATTTCCAGCCAAAGATCCGTTCCTTCACGAGTTCTCTCGCCCACTCCTGCGAATACGGAGAAACCGCCGTGGGTGCTTGCAACCCGAGCAATAAGTTCCTGGAGAATAACCGTCTTGCCGAGACCTGCACCACCGAACAATCCTGCCTTACCTCCCCGGACGAACGGGGTTAGCAAATCGATCACTTTGATACCGGTTTCAAACACCTCGGTATTGGTCGACAGTTCCGAAACGGCTGGCGCTGGGCGGTGAATTGGCCAATATTCATTGGTTGGGACCGGCCCCCGTTGGTCAATTGGTTCCCCTAACACATTAAAGACTCGGCCGAGTGTGCCGTTGCCAACCGGAACAGACACGGGTTTTCCTAAGTCAACGCAGTCTTGTCCGCGCATCAAACCGTCGGTACTGCCGAGAGCGACGCAGCGGACTTTACCGCCCCCGAGGTGCTGCTGTACTTCACCGGTTAGACTTATCTTGATTCCCTTCTTCTCACTCTCGATTTTCACGGCATTGTAAATCGGAGGGAGACCATCTTCTGGGAACTCAGCATCAAATGTCGAACCAATCACCTGGCTGATTCGACCAACTTTTTTCGCGGTGGCAACGCTCATAATTCATCTCGTCGCAAAAGGGTTTGCTATTCGTGTTTTCGGTTATTCAATTCTGGTCGCTCGCATCCATATCACCTGGATGTAGGTCGAGCAGTTGATGTCAGGGCAAAAGGAACCGGATACTCAACGGGATCAGCCGAGAGCTTCCACTCCTCCGATGATTTCCATAATTTCGCCGGTGATCTTACTTTGTCGGGCACGATTGTAAGTACGCGAAAGGGATTTGATCAAATCGCCTGCGTTCTCTGTCGCACTCTTCATCGCAACCATTCGAGCGATCTGTTCACTGACTGCAGCATCTAGGAAGCACTTGAACAAGCGAGCTCGGAAGCTCGCAGGAACCACTTCTTCGAGAATTGCTGACGCATCCGGCAAAAACTCGTAATCGTCTCGGTAACCGGAGTCTGTGGAAGTAGACGCTGAAACCGCGTTGGAAACATCAACTCCTCCGAACGGAAGAAGTGTCTCAACGGAAGCGATCTGTCGTGAACTGCTAAGGAACCGCGTGTACGCGACATCCACTCGGTCAACTTTTCCGGTGATGTATCGACTGATTAAATCGTCCGCGATGCGAGCAACTGCATCGTAGGATGGCTGATCTTCAAATTCCGTGTAGGTTTTCTCAATGGGCACTCCGGAAAACTTCAAAGCGGCCACACCTCGTTTGCCACTGACACTCAGCTCACCGCGAGAAGCTTGCTCTTTGATTTCGTTACGCCTGGCCGTAGCGACCCGCACAACGTTTCCGTTGTAACCGCCACACAATCCGCGATTCGCTGTGAGAACCAACATGTCGACCGTTTGAACCTCGTCTCGAGCTACCAATAGAGGATGGCTCACGTCTGTTCCACTTTTGGCGAGATCCTGAACAATCTGGGTGATTCGCTTCGTGTAGTCGGTCGCTGCGGAAGCCCGATCCATGGCTTTCTTGAAACGAGCCGTAGCGATCAACTCCATCGTCCGGGTAATCTTACGAATGTTTTTAACCGACTTGCGTCGTTTATCGAGCTGACGAATGTTCGCCATTTTCTAAACAACCTTTCGGCGTCAATTATTTAAAGGAAGCTTTGAACGAGGAAATGGCTGACTTCATCATCTCTTCGATTTCACCGGTCATGTCCCCGACCTCCCGAATCTTTGTCAGCAATTCAGGCTTGCGATCACGAACGTAATTCAACAGACCTACCTCAAAATCGCGTACCCTACCTACAGGGATTTCGTCCAGATGCCCACGCGTGCCGGCATAGATGCTGACGGTTTGCTCCGCGACGTCCATCGGCTGGTATTGAGACTGTTTGAGCAACTCCACCATTCGGTAACCACGATCCAGCTTCGCCTGCGTGGCTGGATCCAGTTCAGTTCCCAACTGAGCGAATGCCTCCAGTTCTCGGAAGGCTGCCAAGTCAAGTCGCAAACCACCCGCGACTTTCTTCATCGCCTTGATCTGTGCATTTCCTCCCACCCGAGAAACCGAAATACCCACGTTCATCGCTGGGCGGATGCCGGCAAAAAACAAGTCTGGTTGCAGATAAATCTGGCCATCGGTGATCGAGATGACATTCGTCGGAATATAAGCCGAAACCTCCCCCTCAAGTGTCTCGATGATCGGAAGACTGGTGAGGGATCCACCACCTAAATCTTTCGAGAGTTTGGCGGATCGTTCCAGCAATCGACTATGACAATAGAAGACGTCTCCAGGAAACGCCTCACGCCCCGGAGGTCGACGCATGAGCAAACTCAATTGCCGATAAGCCACCGCTTGCTTGGACAAGTCATCGTAAACAATCAAGGCGTGACCACCATTGAACATAAAATGCTCTGCCATCGCGGTACCGGCATAGGGTGCCACGTACTGGAGGGGAGCAGGTGCCGACGCACCTGCAACAATCACCGTGGTGTAATCCATCGCGCCATTTTTCTCCAAAGCATCGATCACCAAAGCAACCGACGAATCCTTTTGGCCAATAGCGACGTAGAAGCACTTCACACCCTTGCCTTTTTGATTGATGATCGCATCAATCGCAACCGCGGTCTTGCCCGTTTTTCGGTCACCGATGATCAGCTCTCGCTGTCCACGACCAATCGGAGTCATAGCGTCAATCGCTTTGATCCCCGTCTGCATTGGCTCATGAACGGGCTGTCGCTCAGCCACCCCTGTTGCAATGATTTCTACAGGACGAGAGATCGTCGCGTTGACTGGCCCTTTTCCGTCGATCGGGTTCCCCAGCGGATCGAGGACTCGACCAATCACTGCATCCCCGGCTGGCACCGAAAGCAGTGTGCCCAGAGCCTTGACTTCGTCTCCTTCACTGATGCTCAGGTAATCACCCAGAATGATCACCCCAACGCTCTTTTCTTCGAGATTAAATGCGAGGCCGATCGCGCCGTTCGGAAACTCAACCATTTCCCCAGACATCACATTGGAGAGCCCGTAGACTCGAGCAATCCCGTCCCCAACCTCCAGCACGGTACCGACCTCTCGGACATCGACCTGGCTGCCGAAAGTCTCAATCTCTTTTTGAATGACGGCTGCTATTTCATCCGAGTTGAACTTCATGAGTCAAACCTCTTGGAGCGTCTGCGACGCATTATCTATCTGAAATGAAGGATTGTGGTTATGTATGGATTTATTGACTCGGACCGTGGGAACGATCTGAGATTCGTTAACTTGCGAGTTGCCCCGCAAGGGTACGCACCGATGCGTCCGCCCTGGCTCCAGCATCTCGCCTGAGCGACTTGAGCTGACCGTCGACGGAACCATCGTAAACTGTATCGCCGATACGAACGACCAATCCACCAAGAATGGACGGATCGATCTTTGTGACCAAGCGAATATCCTTGCCGAAGCTGGCGGATAGTTTCTTCCGCAGTGCGTCAGCGGATGCTGCATCGAGCGGACTACTCGTGGACACTTGAACCTGCATTCGCCCTGCCATCTCATCGCGAAGGGCATTTGCCGACTGCGAAATCGCTCTGACAAACGGCAAACGATGACGCCGGTTTAGGACTTTCAAAAAACTCAACAACAGTGGATCCATCTTGGCTCCAAAGACCCTGTCCAAAAATTCAGACTTGTCTTCGACGGACATCTTGGGACTAAACAGAACGGCTTCGAAACCTTTCGATTTATCCATGACATCCCGGACCAGGGATTCCAATTGGTCGACTGCGACATCAACCTTGTTCGAACCAGTGGCCGCTTGCAGCAACGCTTTCGCATACACCTGGCCCACGTGCTGCTCTTCGCTGTCGAAGACGGTGGGAATGTGGTTTGCTTGCTCTGACATGAAATGACCGCAGACGAAAGGGGACGATTAGTTCTTGCTCGGTAAATTACCTATCGCATCAGAAATTAACTTCTGATGATCCTCGGCCTTCAGTTCGCGGCCAACCACGCGTCTGGCTAACGCAAAAGCCATGTCTGTGCTCTTGCTCGTCAAGTCCGCCAGCGCGGCATGCTTGGCGGATTCAATCTCAGCAAGTGCTCGGTCACGCGATCGGGCCGCTTCCCCTTGAGCGTCGGCTTTGATCCGGTTAGCGACAGCCTCGGCATCCTTGCGAGCTTGCGTTACCAAATCCTGAGCCTGCACCGCGGCTTCGGAAAGTTTGGCTTCGTATTCCTTTAACTTTGCCGCCGCTGTCTCAGACGCCGATTTCGCATCAGCGAGCTGGTTCGCAATCGTCTTCTCCCGCAACTCCAAACCTGCCATCAATGGCTTCCAGGCAACACCGTAGAGCACCGCCATCAAAGCAAGGAAGACGATCAAGGTAAAGATGGCGAAGTCCGTTCGCAGCTCCAATGGATTGCTGAGATTCTTGGACGCATTGCCTTGAGTCGCTTCCGGGCCATGCCCTCCGCTGCTGGCTTGCAGTCCACCGGCAAAACCAGCGACCAGCGTTAGCACCAACGCGACCAAAAAAACTTTGCTTCGCAACCATTGAAACATTATTGACCTCAATACGTTCGATACCGAAAGAGAAGGGACATCGATCAACTGGCCAAACGACCCGCCTGATCGAGCATTCCCGACTAGCCACCGAATGGATTTTGCAACAAGCCAACGATGATCGCGAACAGAGTCGCCCCTTCGATGAAGACCGCCGCAATGATCATGTTGATCTGGATCGTTCCAGCCGCTTCCGGCTGACGAGCGATCGCCTCAACAGCACCCTTCGCGAGCAAACCGATACCAATACCAGCGCCCAGAACAGCCAACCCTGCTCCGATCGCTCCAGGTACTCCGCCGCCATCGGCAGCTGCAGCGGGCGCTGCCAAAACGGCTAGAAGGCCCAAGGAATAAACAGCAGTTTTAATCACTGAAAACACTTTCAATCTCCCAACAGGTTACGTAATGAAGTGGACTTATTAACGATTAGCGAGCTGGAACCTCGACGACACGCGTCGTCTCGGCGATGCCAGCTTATCTACTGAACTAGTGATGATGAATCGAGGAAGAGATGAATAAACCAGCTAAAAAGGTAAACATCGCAGCCTGAAGGAATGCGATGAACAACTCTAGCAAACTCATCGCAACCATGCTTGCACCGGTCGCGCCAGCCAAAAGACCCCACAATCCGAAATGCATAGCCAATGCGTGCGCTCCGACCGCAAGACCCATCAAGCCGAGCAAAACAGCGTGCCCAGCAACCATATTGGCCAGCAGCCGCAGAGCCAGAATCCCGTGCTTCATGAACAAGGAAATGAACTCAATCGTCCACAACATCGGCACGATGATGACGGACAATGCAGGAGGCAGACCCATGCTCGGACACAAGTTCTTCAAATATCCAACAGGACCCATCGCTCGGAGACCCCAAACAAGCCCGACGACAAACACGACCAATGCGAGGGCACCGGTACATGCCAGGGTTGCCGTTGGCGAGCCTAAAAACGGAATCATTCCAGCTAAATTCAGCCCGAAGATAAACACAAACAATGAAGCCAAAAGGGGCATAAATCGGCGGGAATCCTCTTTGCCCATCGCAGGCTCAAAAACCTGGACCCGAACGTATTCCATCAAGCCCTCGAGAAGATTCCAAACCTTCCCTTTCGGAGCCTCGCCCGAACCAACCCGTTTTCCAAGCCAGGAAAACGCCGCCACTAAAAGCAGGGCAACTCCCAACTCGATAATCATGTACTTAGATATACAGAAGCCAGATTCCGGTTCGTACGCATTGCGTAGAGTTCCGAACGGCTGAGGTATCAACACCTTACCCGACAATGCGTCGTTGTATTCGGCGACTTTACTCTCGTCCCACTTGGCTGTTTTCAAGTAATCCGAAACCGTTTTCGAAGAGTTCTGACTAGCCTTCGCTTCAGCCCATTTTTTCATGAATTCGCTATTACCGCGAAGATCAGCAAACCAACCGAACTCTTCTGAAGCGCCTGAGTCCGACTCCGCTAAATAAGCTTTTAATTTATCAGAGGCTCCTTTCGCGTTCTTGCTCGCCCACTTGTTGGCACGAGAAACGAGCGCATCAGCCTCCATCTCCAAATAAACGTCCAGCGGTCTCGCGAAATTGGCTGGAGCTTCTTTCCAAGCCTCCCACTTCTCCTTTAAGTTGGCAGTACTACCTGCCCCGCCCAAGAAGGAATTCAGGGTTCCAATGAGGCTATCCGCCTCCTTGGATTGGAAATCGGCGTCATTTCGAACCAACCAATCGGGGAACTGCTCAGGCTTTTCCCTACGACTTGTCCAGAATGCCCTCGGCACTTCAAAGTAATACGCGTCTTTGATGTGGAGCAGAAGGTTTGACATGCTGCAAAGCTTAACGCCGCGAGAGGTAAAGTTTCCTGATGGAAAGCCAGGATTCTAATGTGATGAAAAGAAAATAACAGCCCACCAGACACAGGGAAAATAAATTGTATTCCGGCCATTTTGTCGCAGTTGCGACAAGTGCAATTCCCGCGATGGCTGAAATTCTCCAGGTAGTGGTCATCAGCGTCGATGCTACTGGATAGCGATTGGCAAACGGGCCAAACGACCAAACCGCGGGCATCATGGTCACTCCGGCACACAGCCAGACAGCCGTCAAACCATGAAAATGGGCATCCCGAATTCCAGCGAGATAAAACACCCAAGGCAAGACCAAAGAAATCGTAACACCGAGCCCCATGACCGCGGTCAGTTGATGAATGAAAGAAAAATTTCCAAGGGATGGCACATGTCGAGACTGATCCTGCTCAGCTTGGCCGTTTCTCGAAGTCGACATGGGTTCCTCTCCCCTTGATCTCAGCGTTTCAAAAGGGAACGTGCGTTCCGCCGCAGTCGGACCATCAAACGCGTTGCAATACGAGCACAGTATCACATGCTTCACTATTCAGTTTTTGCGTCGACTCGATATCGCACCAGAAATCATGGACACCGACCAATTTCAGTTTTGTGCATTTCGCAAGCAAGCTTTTGAGTTGAGGGGCCGTATAAATGCGTAGGGTGATATGGTCTGAGAGTCGAAATGCTTCTTCTTTCGTCTTAACCAGCATCGATATCCGCAGCTTTTCCAAACGCGTCTTCATACTTGTCTCGACAACAGTCAGTGCATAATAAACGGATAGATCCCCTTTTTTCGCCGACCATCGCTCAGTGCCCCAAAGATCGCCGTCTTTTGGTAATAAATGCAAAGACAAAACGAAAACGCCTCCCGGTTTGAGATGGTCGGCTACGCAGTTTAGGTGCGCTAATGCTGAGTCCTCGGTTTCCAGATGCCTGAAGGTATTGATGGCGTTGATGACCGCATCGAAGGGCTCTTTGAAATGGAAGTTGGTCATATCGCCGACCACCAAATCCCCCTTGGTCTTATCGCTTCTCAATTTTTTCTTGCAATATTCCAACGATGTTGGGTTCAAATCGAGACCGGTCATCTCGTAGCCGCGACGAGCCATTTCGCAAATGAGCCGTCCCGATCCACAGCCGGTTTCCAGGACTCTTTTCACAGGATGGGGGACGTACTTAGAAAAGACATCCTCGAGGAAGGCCGCTTCTTTCGGTGTCTCTTTCAAAAAACCCAATTCGTACAATTCGGGATGGTCATACCAGGAACGAATTTTTTCCGATTTGATTTTGGTTTTTTTCTGGGTGGGTTTCGAATTCGCTTCGGATGTTGATTTCGATGGGGATTTCTTCTTTAGCGCGGCCGAGGAATTTGCCATAAGCAGTGTTTACTCCGTAAGAAAGGCGCAGATGGTAGTTTCGCGTAAAAACTTGATTGGATGTATGGAAGTCGCGTGACAAACCCAGAAGGCATGCTTCTATGCGGTCAACGGAAGAGGGCTGGCGGCAAAGTCATTAAACAACTCTAGCCAGCCAGAAGAGGGAATGGACGTTCCACTTCCAATGATGCGAATCCGCATTCTACGGATAACACCCTTTTCCATAAAGCGACCAAATACCAGAAGGGATTGAAAATGTTTCGCGTTCTGCCATCGTGTATCGGATTGATCCAAAGGATGGACCATGATCCCAAAATGCTGGTTGTGCTTCGAAATAGGCTGATGTTCTCGATCATCCGGACACCAAAAATTCTCGTCGAAATTCAATCTCAACTGCGGGTGCGATTCTAGCGTGGATGTCTGAACGCTCAGCCAGAGTTCCAACGCGACCGTATCGCCTTCGCCGGGGGTTATGCGAAAGTAAACCTGGTAGCCGAATGGATAAGGCTTCCGCTCCGGGCACGTCACGATCAAGTCGGATTGTCGGACATAAAAATCATCTACAGTCAGCCCATGGGTTGCTGGATTCGATCGGATCGCGTCTGCTGGCGAGATCGAGAATTGCAGAAACTGATCGCTTCGATCCTTCGAGAGAACGACCTTCGGATTCGAAGCGAGATCGACTCGTACTCGCCAATCACCATGCTGCCAATTTGCGACCCTATCTTGAAGGTTCCATTCCATCGGCTTGCCTCTACAACCTTTCGCATCGTATCCAATTAAACTTCATTCCCCGTTACCATAACTTGCATGATCGAACCGAACAAGAAACCAAGCACAAACTAAGACCAAATCAGACGATGGATTCATCACTCGAAGAAGCGCTGGCGATCGCCCATACCGCGGCCAAGGCGGCGGGGACCATTCTCCGCGAGATGCTGAACACGGCTTCGGTCCGTGAAAAAGCGCCAAAAGATCTCGTGACCGATGCGGATATTGCCGCCCAGCGAATCATCGAAGCTCATCTTCTAACAGCTTTTCCATCTCATGGGTTTATCGGTGAAGAAAGTCCTGGTGATTTTCGGGAGATCATGCATTCGCGGCATTGGACATGGTTGGTTGATCCTCTGGACGGAACTGCCAATTACGTGCATCGGCTGCCTAACTTTGCAGTCTCCATCGCACTTGTCTCGGGATCGAAAACGAGACTCGGTGTTGTTTACGATCCCATTGCTGAGGAGCTTTATTCAGCGATCGAGGGGATGGGAGCCACCCTGAATGGTCAACCCATAAGAGTTTCGCGCTGTGAGAATCTCCGGGAGGCCATGGTCGCTGTAAGCTTCCCACCGATCGTCAGGAAAGATTCACCCGAGGTCGGCCAATTTCTCGAGGTTTTGGTGCACAGTCAGAGCGTGAGGAGGTTGGGTTCGGCTGCCCTCAATCTTTGCTATGTTGGGCACGGTCGCTTGGATGCCTATTGGGCCAACCGGCTCAAACCATGGGATGTTGCCGCTGGCGCTCTCATCGCATCCGAGGCTGGGGCGAGCCTTCAGGACCTCTCGGGGAATGCCTTTGACTTGTGGTCGGGAGAGGTTCTTACCGCTTCGAGTTCCTCGCTGGCAGATCAAATGCTTCGGTGTATTCAAATCGGATCCCGACCAGCCTAGATCAGAGAGCCTTCCAATCGAACTCGGGAAGTCGGGATTTGATGGATCCGTTCGCTCTCGGCGGCCCCGAGGTGATCTTATCCCCAATCGGACTGGCGTGAATGCAATCTCTTTCCCTGGCAAAAGGAAGCTATCCTTTCTATGGATCGAGAACACATAAGGCATCATGTCTGCGTGCGGTGCATCTTCGATCGAGTAGCTCTGGCGAGCGTTGGCTCGAAGTTCCCTTGTGAAGGAACAAACGAGCGACGGAGAATAGCACCCTCGATGTTCCACAGCGATTTGTTCCACGCAATCTTGTTCCAACCAATTTTTCTTTGCAAAATACAGGTCTCCAGCTAGCCTTCGCGATCGGACGGAGCGTACTATTCAGATGTTGCAGAGGGAGGGATCCCGAGGTTGAATGAAGTATGCTCGTCGGTCGGACGACGGAACCTATTCCAACTTGATTCTTCAAAGTGATGAACACGACAACCAACAGCAGTGCGGGAATAGTCATTGGGGATTGGTTACTTCATCCTGCCTTTCAAGCGTTGCTGGGGGTTCTGATTTTGCTGATCGTTTCGTTTGCTGCGTATTGTGCATTGGCAAAGTTGCGCGGTTCCACCAACCAGGACCATGGTTTGCACGAAGCCCTTCAAAAGAATTTTGAAGAAATGCGTAGTGAAGGTGACATTAGTGAAACGGAATTCCGAAGAATTAGCTCGGTGATAGAGGATGCTAGGGTTGCGCCCAAACCTCCAGGCTCCAACACCAACTAGCGATACAAACATGGGTAAGCTTCGAAACGCGATCGAGTCGACTCGCGAAAAAGATGCTTCAAGTGGTTTGTTGTGTTAGACTGAAAATCGAAAGTGCATTTCAGCCTGGGAGGCTGAGGCCGTTGCCTGACCGATTCACACATAATCGGAATCCAACGGAATTGATACGAATCGGCTCGAATAGGTGGACACGGATGCCCTCTTCGGAAGACGCTCCCGACATTTGTCGCGACAGTCTAACGACGGATCGAGCTTCTACATATCCAGTGTCCCAATTCATTTCTTGATCGCCTAACAGGGGATCGAGATCAGCAAGGAGTCGATAATGCCCCAAGGTAAGGATGTTGTGCCGGGTCGTCGCAGCGTCGGAGGAAGTGGTGGCGGAACCAGCAATCGTCGCAATGCCTTTTGCTCTTTTTGTCGCAAAAGCTATCGAGACGTGGGCCCGCTCGTCGAGGGTCCAGGAGATGTTTATATCTGTGGCGAATGTATCGAGCTTTGCCAATCGATCCTGGATCAAGAGCAGAAACGAAAGCCGCAGAAAAAACTCTTTAATGAGATTCCTAGCCCTCGTGAAATTGTCTCACATCTCGACGAATACGTGATCGGTCAAACCGGCACCAAAAGGACTCTGGCCGTTGCAGTTCACAACCATTACAAACGTCTCAGCGCATCGTGGGATGGCCACGACGTCGAAATTGAAAAGTCAAATATTCTCCTGGTCGGACCCACTGGGAGCGGTAAAACCTTGCTGGCACGTAGCCTGGCGAAAATGCTAAATGTGCCCTTTGCGATCGGTGACGCGACCACGTTAACCGAGGCCGGGTACGTCGGTGAAGATGTCGAGAACCTTCTCTTGAAGTTATTGCATGCTGCAGACTTTGATATCGAGGCGGCTCAGCGAGGTATTCTTTACATTGATGAAATCGACAAGATAGGGAAGACGAGTCAAAACGTTTCGATCACCCGTGACGTCTCGGGTGAAGGAGTGCAGCAAGCCCTTTTGAAGATGCTCGAAGGAACCGTTGCAAACGTTCCACCTCAGGGTGGTCGAAAGCATCCAGAGCAGCAGTATATCCAAATCGATACAACCAACATCCTCTTCATTTGCGGAGGAACGTTTGTTGGTGTCGATGAGATTATTCGCAAGCGTCTCGGTAAAAAGTCACTCGGCTTCGGACCTGGCTCTTCGGTGAAGGAAGAAGGCGATGTCGCTGCACTGCTCTCGCAGGTTCATTCAGATGATATCCTCGAATTCGGTATGATCCCAGAACTGATCGGCCGCTTACCAGTGGTTACCGCGTTAGCACCTTTGGATGTACCTGGGTTGATCAAAGTGCTCAGCGAACCAAAAAATGCTCTGGTGAAACAATACCAGGCACTTTTCGGAATGGAGGATTGCGAATTGCACTTCACCGAAGCTGCACTCAAGTCAATCGCACAAAAGGCACTCACCAAAAACGTGGGGGCACGCGGACTGCGAGGTATCGTCGAGGAGATCATGCTGGATGTGATGTTCGAGCTTCCAGACCAGGAGGCTGGCACCTCTTACACGATCGATGTTGATGCTACGGATGGCAAGGTTCGCTATTTCAAGAGTGTCCCTCAACGCAAAGAGAGCGCTTGATCGGAAGGTTTGAAAAGGACATCTATACACTCATAGGCCGAGAACCCCTCGGCCTTTCTTTATTGATACATCCCCTCCGCCTATCTCGTATGTTTGAACTTCGGTGCACTTTTCTTCTGCACAGCATACATCAAGAGGTACATTCCCTCGGGAGCACTCTACCCGCAGTTGGGTCGAAGATAGGAAACAACGGATGTTCAAAGGCAATCGCGATCATCATGAAAGCCAACGAGGGTCACACATGGCCTGTTTCGCGCTCGCATGCGCGATTGCAGCGATCGGGTTGTCGAGCCTAACGGGATGCCATACGCTCAGTCTTCCAGCCATCGATCAAAGCGGAAATCGACTTTTCGCTCCAAATCAATCGACCTCGGTCGTCAATCCACATGATCCAAATAACGGCTACCCAAGTACAGCTCCTGCTTATCGCGATCCACCCAATCCACCCAAATGCACGCATGGGGGTGGTAAGCCATGCGCTGGATGCCTTGCTGGAAAAGGATGTTTGTTCAACAAAAAGAAGGAAGACGATTGGCGTGGTCGATGTGGCCAGCTCCTGATCACACCGAACCGGATTGTTGCACCCGTAGGTGGTGAGGTCATCCTTCTAGCAGGGATATGCGGTAAGGATGAGCACCTCGTTACGAATGAGCCAATCGAATGGATGTTGGCCCCAGAGAGCGTTGGGCAATTTGTTGAAGTAGGGGACGATGCGAAAGGTAAGCGACAGAGTTTTTTCTGGAGGTCATCCAATAACCCACTGGTCGAAAAACTCGATGTGGATTTCGCGAGAGGACGAACCAGTCAAGATGCGGGTGTCATAACAAAAGGTACTGCCGATCGAGCGGATGATTTGCCGATTAGGAGAGGACAGACATGGATTAGTGTGACTAGTCCGAGCGAGGGCACGTCCAAAGTGACCGTGCTCGCACCTGCGAGCGATGTATGGGACAAGAGGAGACAAACAGCCACAATCTACTGGGTCGATTCATCTTGGGACTTTCCAATGCCTCAGGTTTTGACCGGAGACGAACCTGCGACATTGATTACAAAAGTCATGCGCCGGGAGGGGATCTTACCCGCCACGGGATGGATTGTTCGCTACCGATCTCTGAACCCAGAGTTTGCGCAATTCGAGTACCGCAGTACCAATCCGAATGATCCAAGAACTCAGTTCAAAGAGACTGCCGATGTGAGAGTCGACGAGAATGGAGTCGCTTCGGCTGTTCTTCGCAGAGGCGCGCTTAGCGGTAATGAACAAAACCTACCGAGAAATGGAAGCGCTCTCATCGAAGTTGAGATCATTCGTCCGGTTCAACCGGCTGAGAACATGCCGGAACTCCCTTTGGCTCGTGGAACAACGACGGTCACCTGGAGTGCACCTAACTTGGTACTGGATGCTGTAGGCCCCGATCTCGCAAGTCCCGGGCAATCGTTGCAGTACATTGCCAAGGTGTCCAATGTCGGTGACTTGGCGGGCGAAAATGTAATTGTTACCGCTCGCTTCCCAGCGACCATGCGCGTGATAAGCAAATCCCTACAGCCACAGCGGGAGACAAATGACACATTGATTTGGGAACTGGGACCACTACCTGCCCATCGCGTATTTGAGGTCTCAGTCAATGTCACAGCATCGTCTGGTTTCGATGGCAATGTCGTATTTGAATTGTCTGCCGCCAACGACCGAAAACAATTGAAATCAATTCCTATTCGCGTTCAGCAAAATTCGCTGAGTGTTCAAATTTCGCCTGCTCAAGGAGTTCAACGGGTTCCAATCAATGAACGTGCGACGTTCACTTGCGTCGTTTCGAACACGGGAACCCAAACAGTCAATAACGTGCGGGTTCAGCTCGTCAGCGACCCTGGTTTGATTCACGAATCACCTGAGGGTAGGTCCAACGATGTGTCGCTTCCAATCCCTTCCATTCGCCCAGGGGAATCGATTCCTCTGAACGCCGTCTTTCGAGTGGAACGACCGGGTATTCTTAACGTGACGGCTACCGCTTTTGCAAATGAGCAAGCGATGGCAACTCAGAGGGCATCCATAGAGGGATTGTCAAATCCACCCTCTAGCAACTCAGTGCCCGGTGTTGGATCAGCGATACCATCAGGGGGTAACGTCAACCCATCTTTAGTGCCTGGCACCAACTTCAGACCGGAACTAAATCTCGGGGATCCATCATCTGATCGTTTAGGTGTCAGAATTCAACCGCTCACAAACCTGATCAAAACAGGCGATACCGTGACGTACGAAATTCGGATTGATAATTTGGTCGCTAAACCGGACCAGAAAGTGGAACTACTAGTCTCAGTACCTAAAGGAAGCAAGGTGATTGCAGTAAAAGCCTTGGGGCTTGACTATCACTTGAGTCCAGACGGAAGGTCGGTTGAGATGTCCCCAATTCAGTTTTTTCGATCAAGGGATTCCTTTCTTTACTCAATTCAGCTGAGGCACGAGGAGTCAGGATCGCAGGTAATCGAAGCGACAGCAAGGAGTCGCAATCAATCCGAGCCGATCAGTACGAGTCATAACACTCGGGTTCAATGAAGATCCATCTTCAAGATTTTTTACTCGGGTGCTTTTGGTCCCAACATCAAACGGTCAATTAGCAAAGCACTCAGCAGCCAACCGTTGACCTGGACAGAAACATCGTTGAAGGCTGCTAGCTCGTTCCTTCAAGCTCTTTGGAGATCCGGCCGCCGAGGCCCGTCCGAAGTACTTCATAAATCCCCACACCAACTCGCATAGCATTCCACCATCAATACCCACTCGATTGAGAATCGGTGCTAGATCGTTTGGGATCTTACTGCTATCCGATGTACGACTGCGACTCTTTGCAGTCCACACTAGCAACTTGAAATACTCAGCCCAGTCCAAAGATAAAAATCCTCGATCGCTCGCCCGAACGCCGGTCTTGCTCGTTTGCAGTCCTTCGTTTGCAAGTCCTAGTGGAATCGGCGCTAACCAAGCGTCTTGTGCTATCGAGGGACCCCGGCGGTATCTGCTTTTCTGACGGCGTGTTCGGAGTTCTTCTGGGGTGCTATTGCGAATGATCTTACCTGCCTGTTCGGTATCCATCGCAACCAGCTCCGCTGCTGCAGATGGGATGGTAGCACCACGCGAAGCATGGTATCGGTCGTAGCCAGAGGAATGCACGGATTTCTCAATCGTTTCTGCCATGGCCGCTTGGATTGGATTTAAATCGACATACATGCTGCATGCCAAGAGAGCAGCCTCATCAATGAGGGCGATCGCTTTGAAGCGACCTTCCCAAAAATGGCCAGTGACTTCGTCCTGTCGGTTCGCCAGCCGCGCAATTGGTTCACATAGGGCCTTCATAAACCAGGAAGGATTTGAAAGCCGCGATCGAATCTCTTTGATTTTGGTTGTATCACTTGCCAACGCTTCTACATCGGCCATGGTTGGCTCCCCGAGTTGTTCGTCGAGTCTTCTGCCTGGAAACAGCCTAAGCCATCGAAGTGAGACCTCTTTGTCAGACCAGCTCTCAACGACATCGGGTCGAGTTCGGACAACGAGGTGCATATGGTTTGAGAGGATCGCATAGGCGAGTAGGTCGATTCCGAAGACCGAGGCTAGACGCTCCATTCGCGTGCGGATCCATTGTCGACGGAAGTCATAATTCTTTCCGGAAACGGGATCGAAGCCTGCAAGATAAGCACGACGAACGCAGCGTTGGATAAGATGGCAATAAGAGATCTGTTCTGGCGAGAACTGATCACAGCGAGGTGGACGGGGCATCAACAGTTTCCTTTGAATTTGAGATAAGAAACCATTCCGGCTCTTCAAAAGGTGCCTGGCACCTTTTGAAGGAGTTGCTTCGAAAAAAGCTCTTCTTTTCGAATTCCTAAAGTAGGTTGACTAAGCTTTAGAGGTCGTTGGAACGCGGCCTAGCCTCTGTAGTGCCTCAGCCTGCTTTTCGAGGTGAGTACCGTTCTTCCCATACTTGCCAATCAATACAGTTGCGTTCTCACTGGGTTGAGCACCCACGCTGACCCAATATTCAATCCTCTCGCCGTTCAATATGGCGCGAGCATCAACTTCCTTGCACATGGGGTCGTAATGGCCCAACTCCTCAAGAACCCGTCCATCCCTAGGACTTCGCTGATCAATTGCGCACAACCGATAAAACGGGCGATTTTTTCTGCCCAAACGCTTCATTCGAATACGAACCGACACTGAATCTCATCTCCATTAAACGACTATTGGGAGTGAAGATGATAACGACAGACTTCTAGTGGCGGGAGATAAATTCCTGAAAAAAAGACTATGCGTTTAAGCCAAACTCGTGCCAAGCGCAAAGGACGACGGTTCACTATCCGGAAGCAAGCGTCAAGACCCCAAAGCTGTTGCGCAAACTCTTGGCAGTACAAAGTGGACTGCACGTTTCGGAGGCTTCTTTGCCTTTAAACATTCTTAAGGAAAAATTCCTTAGCTTTGGATTTGTTTCGTCGAATGCCGGGCGTTCGCGATTCGAAATTGCGCGATTTCTAAGCAGCATCGCAAGTAAAGATCTGCGACAAAATGTCTACTTTAAATCCGCGCAAGCATTCGATTGGGATTATCAATGACGGTGCCTTATCCCCCGATCTGTGGCCTGACATTTGCAACTCGTTCAAAGGGGACTTGATTGCGTAATCTCTCCGCAACCATTGCCCGGGTGATCGTCACAGATGAGAGAACGAATCTTCTTAGGCGGAGATGTAAATGTTTCGGATGATTTTAAGCGTGGTTTTTGTAATGGTGGTACTGGTCAACAGTTGCCTCCTAGCACAGGAGGCGCCCCCTGCAGACGCGGCAGCCGCCCCGGTAGAAGTGGCCGTGTCAGCCCCTGCAGTTCCCGAACCGCTGAACACGGGAGACCAAGCATGGCTGTTGGCCAGCTCTGCTTTGGTGCTTTTGATGACGCCTGGTTTGGCTTTCTTTTACGGTGGACTCGTCGGCCGCAAGAATGTCTTGAGCGTCCTCATGCAGTGTTTCATGTGCATGTGCTTGGTCACGATTCTTTGGGTGGTGTGTGGTTATAGTATCGCATTCTCTGGAACAGAGTTACCTGGTCCAGGCGGACCGTTCATTGGGAATCCGATGACGCACTTCATGCTCAATGGTGTTGCGGACGACAAGAGTTTCATTCCAGCCGGTGAGGTCAAGCTCGGTATCAGCCAGCAAACTTTCATGGTTTTCCAGATGATGTTTGCAATTATCACTCCTGGATTGATTATCGGTGCGTTTGCTGAACGAATGAAATTCATCGCATTTCTATTATTTACAGGGCTGTGGTCCCTTCTCGTCTACTGTCCAGTAGCTCACTGGGTTTGGTATGGCCCGACCAATCCCATCTTCGGATTAGGGAGTTTCGCTGCGAGCGATGCTACTCCGGAGGCCGCGCTTGACTTTGCAGGTGGGACGGTCGTTCACATCAATGCAGGGATTGCTGCACTAGTTTGCTGTTTGGTTCTCGGACCACGACGTGGATATCCTGCACAGATCACCCCGCCCCACAATTTGCCATTTGCAGTTCTCGGGGCAGGCCTCCTATGGTTTGGCTGGTTTGGATTCAACGGTGGCAGTGCTTTTGGTGCCAGCAATCAAGCCGTCAGGGCATTCGTAACCACTCAAATTGCAGCCGCTACGGCAGGATTCTGTTGGAGTTTGATCGAATTGATTCGAAGCGGTCGAGCAACAGCACTCGGCATGATTACTGGAGCTGTGGCCGGACTTGTAGCAATCACTCCTGCGGCCGGCTTCGTTAGCCCCGCATCCGCAATCGCGATCGGTGCGGGTGGAACGATTATCAGCTACATCTTTGTCGCGTTCGTGAAGCCAGCCCTAAAGTACGACGACTCCCTCGATGTCTTCGGTGTGCACGGGATGGCAGGCATCTGGGGGGCGATCGCAACTGGGATCTTTGCATTGCAAGGTTACGGAGTAGGACGAGGAGGTGGATTGCTGTACGGCAATGTAGCCCAAGTCTCGTGGCAAGCATGGGCTGTTCTTGTCACCGTGCTCTACTCCGGTGCTTTATCGTTTGTGATCCTTAAAGCAATCGATCTTACGATCGGTCTTCGCTGCACCGAGGATGCGGAGAAGATGGGTCTAGATTTGAGCGATCACGCCGAAACGGCTTATACCGTTTCCTAATCGGACGGAATCGAAATTCAGGAAGCGACTCAGAGGGTCCTGTAAACTACAGGACCCTCTTTGTCTTTAGCAATGCTAACCGTGCCTTGAAAATCGTCGATAGAACCCATCGTCGGGACAGTTGCTCCAAATCGCATGAGTAAACAGAGTTTCAAGGTCAGCGCTTTGGAATTGTCTTCTGCGATGCAACTCGTCGATACCCAAAAGGTCTTGGTTGCCCATCTCCCCGAATGCAACAAGATGCCTTTTCAGCTGAATCTCGGATGAAGAACCTTCATTCGAACCGTTCCATGGTGTTGAGCGTTTCGTTTTTGGGATCCAAGGAACGAGCGCGAAGTTTAGGATTTTCGATGTAGGCCAATACGAGGCTAATGTCAGCTGGAGTGATTCCGCTAATCCGGCCTGCTTGATCTAAATTGACCGGGCGGATTCGGTTGAGCTTTTGTCTGGCTTCTGCGCGGAGGCTGACTATTTTGTCGTAGTTGAAATCACGTGGAATGACTTTGTCAGCCATGCGGTTTTGGCGTTCGACTTGTATTTGTTGACGTGCAACATAACCTGAGTACTTGATGTCGTGCTCCACTTGGGCAGACACTTCCTGGGAAAAGCTTCCTAGTTCATTCGGAAAAAGCTGCTTCATATCGAGCCATGTTACCTCAGGTCGACGTAAGTACTTGTCACCGAGAGTATCTCCAACTCGCAGAGAGCATAGTGTTTTGGTCGCATGTTCAATTTCCCGCAGTTTACTCTGATACTTTCGGTAACGATGGGAATCCACCAACCCTAGCTTGTATCCCAAGTCAGTAAGTCGGCGATCGGCATTGTCCTGCCGAAGCATCATTCGATATTCGGCTCGACTGGTGAACATGCGGTAGGGTTCGTCGACGCCACAGGTGACCAAGTCATCGACAAGAACCCCCATGTAAGCCGAGTCTCGAGTCAAAACAAGACCGTCGAAACCCTTTTGCACGAGCGCCGCGCTGGCACCAGCTATCAAACCTTGGGCGGCGGCTTCCTCGTAACCTGTCGTTCCATTCAGCTGACCAGCAAAGAAGAGTCCTTTCACCGTCTTGGTTTCTAACCAGGGTTCTAACTGATCCGGTGGGCAAAAATCGTATTCCACAGCATAGCCGTAGCGCATGATCTGAGCGCGTTCTAAACCGGGAATCATTCGAAGCATTTGGTCTTGGACATCGCGGGGCAAGGATGTCGAGATACCATTCACGTAAACTTCATTGGTGGATCTGCCCTCGGGTTCGAGGAACAGCTGATGGCGCTCTTTATCTGCGAAGCGAACGACTTTGTCCTCAATCGATGGACAGTAGCGTGGCCCTGTTGATTTGATTTGTCCGGAGTACATCGGTGCACGATGCAAATTCGCTCGAATGAGTTGGTGAACGGATTCGTTGGTGTAGGTGATCCAGCATGGCAGTTGTTGGGCTGTCAACTCATCGGTCAGGTAAGAAAACGGCTGTGGTTTCTCGTCGCCTGGTTGAATCTCCGTTTTCGTGTAATCGATTGTCCGGCTGTTGAGTCGAGCTGGTGTACCTGTCTTGAATCGTTCGATTCGGAAACCGAGGGAGACTAGTGAGTGGCTTATCCCCGCGCTGGTTCCTTCGCCAGCGCGCCCGCCCGCTGTCTTGGATTCCCCCGTATGCATAATTGCCTGGAGGAAGGTTCCGGTGGTCAAGACAACTGATCGAGCCAAGTACAACGCATCTCCGCGAACCTTGACACCGACAACTCGCAGTCGATTCCCATCTATTTTTTCAGTAACCAATTCCTCTACTAATTCCTGACGCAAATCGAGATCTGGAGTCTCTTCGATGGTTCGCTTTATCTCGAATTGGTATGCTTTTTTATCTGCCTGGGCTCGCGGCGAGTGCATCGCGGGGCCTTTTCGACTGTTGAGCAATCGAAACTGAATTCCAGTTTTGTCGATCGTCTGCCCCATGAGTCCGCCTAAAGCGTCAATCTCTCTGACGATTTGTCCCTTGGCAACTCCTCCAATCGCTGGATTACAGCTCATCTGACCGACGGTGTCGAGATTGCTCGTCAACAACGCAACCCTAGCTCCCAGACGTGCGGCCGCGGAAGCCGCTTCGGTACCTGCGTGCCCTGCTCCCACAACTATGACGTCATACTCATATCGATTCATGAACTCTGTCCAGCGCGATCCAGCCATTGAGTTTTTCCACTCTCGAAGGTTTCTCCTTCGGATTCTTCATAATATTTCGTATGATTCCTATTCCTGAGAGTTATGTCAAAGTGAACTTCGTGTTCGACACTTTAGAATGAGGGAATGACACCAACGAGTTGGTACATTCGATCAAACTAAGGGCTCTCGCGGTGGTTCCCTTTGACTTTCTTTTCCAGGGTATATTGAGGCTATCCTAACTAGGTTACGGGAGTTTGGCGAGAATAACCATGCAAAGCTTTGAGGAACGAGCCCCCAGCAACCGGCAAACAAGTCATGCGATTTATTTACTGATCCTATCATGCGTCGTATGGACACCGAAAGTTTGTGCACAAAACGAATGGTCTAATTGGCGAGGACCCAACTACAACGGTTCTTCTGACTCAGCCCGTCCACCCGTGATCTGGAATCCGGAAAAGAACATCGAGTGGAAGGTAGCTCTGGAAGGGTCAGGCAGTTCTACGCCGGTGGTTTGGCTAAATCAGGTTTTCATTCTTACCGCTCTGAAGACGGAACGTGTTGAGAATGTTCCAGCCAAGTCAGCAGTTCAGGCCTCCCGTGAGGAAACAGAACGACGTGGCAGACCGCAGATTCGTGGAGCCATTCGAGACGAAGGTCTGGGATCCCAAGAAGGTAGCAATCCAGGGAACCAGCCCCCTCCGAGCGAGCGCGGGCGTGGACCCGAGAGATTGAATGGTCGGGGTGGGGGCAGAATGTCCAACCCGCCACCCCAGAACATCTACGAGTTCAAAATTACTTCGTACGATCTGAATACCGGTAACAAGCTCTGGCAATCGACCATTGCGGAAGAGGTTCCGCATGAGGGAGGACACTCGACGAACACCTTTGCCTCAGCATCCCCCATCACCGACGGGGCTCGAATCTACATTTTCTGGGGGTCCCGAGGTGTCTTTTGCTTGGATATGCAGGGCAAAAAACTGTGGAATGTCGATTTGGGTCAACAGACAACCAGAGCAGGGTTTGGAGAAGGTTCTTCGGCTGCTCTAGCAGAAAGTGCACTGGTTGTTCCTTGGGATCACGAGGGAGAGTCTTTTATTGCGGCACTCGATACCAGAACGGGAGATCTCAAGTGGAAAACATCTCGCGAAGAGAGAACAACCTGGTCCACCCCACTTATTGTTAGTGAAGGGGAGCGAACACAAGTAGTGACAAACGGTACCAGAGTGAGAAGTTACGACTTAAAAGATGGCTCCATTTTGTGGGAATGCGGAGGTCAAACTGAAAATCCGATCCCGACTCCGATCGTATTTGGAGATACCGTCATAGCCACAACTGGTTTTCGTGGTGCCGCTTGTTACGCAATCCCTTTGAACTCTCAAGGAGATGTTACGAACAGCGAGTCGTCTATCCGTTGGAAATATAACCAAAATACGCCCTACGTGCCGTCTGCTGCTCTATACAAAGATCGAATCTATTTCCTAGCTGAGAATCGTGCGATCTTGACGTGCTTAAATGCGAAAAATGGCGAACCGATTTATGCAGCGAAACGTCTCAGTGGTTTAGGGGTCATTTACTCCTCGATTGGAGCCGCCGATGATCGATTGTATATCACAGACCGCTCCGGAGTAACGGTCGTTTTAAAAGCTGGCGACTCGCCTGAGTTGTTGTCGACCAATGAACTGGGTGAGGAAGTCGATGCTTCCCCCGTTTTTGTTGGCCAAAAGCTCTTGTTGCGAAGTAAAGAGCATTTATTTTGCATCTCGGAGCGTAATTGATCTCCATTCGTCGACGAGGACTTTCTGATGGAAGTCCTGAAATTGCTCTGTCTTACCCTTGTTTGATTAGAGTACTCGGACTCGGCTAATGGCACGAGCTACTTTTCGATTTAGGGTCGTTTCCAGGTTAGTTGATTTCCCGACCGTATTGCGTAGTTCGGTCCCGGCTATTCGAGCATTGAATCGATGGGGCACAGAGACAGCGGAATGGTTTCTAGATAGAAATGCGCTCGAGTTCATCCGGTAAAGGTGTTCGGTCTAATGAAATCCGCCCTGAGGGAACTCGACAAAAGCCTAGTTATAGATATCTCTGAATCCAGGGGGCAACCAACCGCAACCGACGAAATTCCCGTAACTCCTGAGAGGACGCATCGCTTTCGCGAAGGTCGTATCGCCACAGGTTACCTCGCTGAATCAGATCTGCATTGGATTGGTCTAGGAGTAGTACTGCGCGAACATTTTGGGCAAAAGCGGCGTCACGAACCAGTATTCCGACTTCGGAGTTTTTTCGGTCTGAGAGGTAGTCCAGGTTATGACTTCCCATGATCGCCGCTGTACCATCGATCACAATGAGCTTGGCGTGAAGAACTCGATTTCCTTGGTATTCGAAAAGCTGAATTCCCGAACGAAGCATCCATCGCCGTTCATTCGCGAACCCGGCTTGGGCAACAATTTGGTCCGTAGACTCCAGTGAATTCGTAAGAATCGACACGAAGATACCACGATTTCTCGCATCCGTCAGAATACTCTTCAGTTCGGGCGTAATCACGCAGTAAGGAGTTGATATTTCGATCGATCTCTTTGCGGACTTGAGAGCAGCATAGATTTGAGAGGTGATGGATCCCGGTTCCTTCTTGCTACCGCCTACCCTGTCGCGCAAAAAAGTGATTGCGCAATCTTCAATTTCCAAGCTCTGGTCATCGAGACTGCGACACGCTAAATCCCTCGCAGCCAATGGTTTCTGCTTGCAATCCTCCAACCAACATGCAATCAATCCGTAGGCTTTCTCGCGTGGTATTTGGTTCCATTCAGGATGAACCTGCTTGCGAATCATTTTTTGAGGTTCCTCACCAAAGAGTCTGGGGGTACCAGTACCTGATTCCTGCCATCGGCATTCGAAATAGGACGACGCGTCCTTTACGATAGAGCCGATGACCAGGCAGTCATGGTCTACATAGAGACGTTTACCTAAGCCGAAGTAATCTTCTTCGATGTTGCGACCGCCGATGATGAGGAAACTGCGATCGACGATGAAGAGTTTGTCATGCAATCGCGATCGCCCTAAGTCGATCTTGTATCGCACATCGACGTGGCGTTCCCGAACCAGGACACCGGTGCGAATCAAATAGTCGACGAGAGGTTTTGGAAGACTGTTCGAGCCAGCGTGACCATCGACAAGTATGCGTACCGTGACACCCCGCTGGACTGCATCAACCAATGCTGCAAGTAGTTGTCCTGAGGATAAGTCATCCCGAATCTGGAAATAGGCCAAGTCAATGCTGGAATTGGCTTGCTGAATCAGATCAATTCTCTGCTGAAGCGATTCAACTTCGCCACTGAGCAACCTCAAGGAAGCACACCAAGCGTTCTCGCTTACATTCAATAGACAGGATACGACCAGCAAAATACGAAAGATCCATCGGCTTGCCGGGGTATCAATGTTCATCGCGTATCCGCTGCTCGCTAGAGCACCTTTCTCGACGGACTGTTTAAGTATTTTGAACCTCGGTCATGATCTGAATCGGGGGCAGTCAAGGAGACATTAGGAAACCCATTTTCCTGTGCTCGAGTTCCGGCTCCGTACACAGAACGAGAGAAGGCTCCCCAATCCTTTCCTACCAATCGTTCAAGAATTGGTCTCATTACTGGCGGGAGGCCCAAACGATAGGTTCCTACATTTTCTCATGCGCTTTGTTTCGCACCGAGCTAGCGCAGAGTGTTGGGATTCACTAAGATTCTGAAGCATTCGACGTAACGATCGACACATGTCCGTCCAAACGGAAAATGTATCTTTTTACTCAAGTTTGCAGGTCTTTCCGATAAGGAGCCTCGTTCCACGAATTTTCTGCATCGATTTCGCGACTCGAATCAATGCTTATGGTCCTAGGAATCTCGTTGCGATTCGGTTGAAAAATACTTGCTTCGTACCTCGGACCTTCGTCGTAGCGGCTGCCCGAGGCGGTCTTGCTCGAGGCTAGGGCTGCGATGGGGCAACTCGCTGATGCAGTGGTGTGACCAGCTGTAAGGCTGCGGAACCATACCAGGGGTGGAGATCCATTTCGAGCCTGCCTGCTTGGATAGCTGGGTCTGTAGCAGTCAACTGTTTTGCTTCGTCTATGCTCTCGACATTGAAGATATAGATCCCGCGAATATCCCCATCGTCCATAAAGGGTCCAGCCACTACGAGCTTTCCCTCCTTGGCCATGCGAGCAATGTTTTCCATATGACCGCGTTGAATCTCGGCAGCTTCGTCGGAACTCTGGTCTCGTTTTGGGCCTCGTTTCAAGAAAGCCATGACATAGCGGCGCATGCCTATTTTGTCGGCTCCCAACGCTCTAACCCAATCCGGATCTGTTGTTACCTCGGATCGCTGAATCTCTTGCAACAGTTTTTTTGCGGACCATGATTGCTGATTCGATGCAAGGAAATAGGTGCCGAACAAAGCAATAATTCCACAGGACGCAGTGATTTTCATAAATGCCTCACAATGAATCGAGTCGGAAACCAATCACATAGTTCCCGATCATTCTGAGTGGTTTGGTTCGAAAGGGAAAGACGGATGTATCTAGGACGTACAGTCGTTGGGCGGCTTGGGAAATGATAGGATCCGGTTGAGTAGCAATAGAATGGGGGTCAAGCTTGGTCCAACTCAGGTTTTGTACACTCGGGAACTCAGGTACATTTCTACAGTTGTCACACGTAAAAAGTTCGCAAGCTGAGTACACTCTATGAAATCGAATGGCGCAGAAATCAATTCCAAAATTTCTGCTCAGGTGCCCTGGCTGATCCCACTCCTGTGGTTTGCATCCATCGCACTTTTTCTCTTAAGTATTTCAGCCGCAATCGTGCTGTTGATGTCCGGTTCTGGTGAATCGACGGAGCGTGAGGTGATCGCCGCGGAGGCTCAACCTGCTCTGGTGGGCTCCAACAAAAATTATCTTATCGCTGCAATTGCTTGTCTCGTCCTTGGTACGGATGCACTGATTGCAATCGTATTCACATGGAAAGGAAATTATTTCGTGGCCGGTATCGTGATGCTTTCAGCGATATTCGGTTTTTCGGTTCTATTTGCTCTATTGCTGATGGGATGACGGTGAACCGCTACAGTCCGATCGTAAGGTGCTAGCGATCCGCCCAAGTTGATGGGAATCTTAGGAGGTCGTAAGCTCCTTCGACGCACGAGCATCTGCGTCGTCAGATTTTTCATGTTCCTTCAAGATACGGTCCAAGATTCCATTCACAAAAAGAGGCGAATTCCGGTGTCCGTAGCGTTTGGCCAATTCAATGGCTTCGTTGATAGAGACTCGCCCAGGTATATCCCCGAATACAATCTCGTACGTGGAAATCCTAAGGATATTCCGATCGATCGTTGTCATCCTCTTGATGGACCAATTCGCGGCGTGTTTCGACAATAGCTTGTCTATTTCCTGCCGATGATTGCGGACGCCGTACAATAATTCCTTAGCGAATGCGACAAGTGGTTTATTTTGAAGCATTCGTTTAGCGACGAACTGGTCGGCAGTGCTTAACTCTCGTAATGGATTTATGTCTTCTTCGTACAGAACCTGGAGCGTTACTTCGCGTGCACGTCGACGTGTCGTCATGTTGTCGGATTACAAAAGATCAGAGTCAGGGAATATCACTGTACCATGATTCTCTCCCGAATCGCTTCCGTCAAGCGACAAATGATCGCGGCAGAGATCATTGGGGAATAACCGGGTGAATTGGAGGTACGGAATCGATGGTGTCAAACAGTTACGCTTGGATACGACTTTGTCAGCATTTGGTCTACCTCGTTGGAAACAATCACACCGTAATTGATGGCGCCCAGCCAACCTGACATGATGATTCCAACACTCCCCGCGTGATAGAGCCCCTTAATCTGCTGGGGCAAACCTCGCGAGACGGCCAGGCCTTCGAACTTCGTACCAAAGCTCGCTCCCAGTTGATGCTTTGTGTAGTGATGAAAAGTCCTTGGGGTAGCTGCCTCGACGTGTTCGATCTTGTCTCTGCAACCGGGTACATACTTTTCGAGAGCATCGAGCGTCGTTTCGATAAGCTCTTGTTTGCTGGCTTCGTATTCCTCGGCATTGAGTTTATTCCAGTCATCCCAATTCGCATTGGTGCTACTGACAATCGCAAATCGTTCTTTTGCGTGTGGGCGTGTTCTGGGGTAGTAGAAGCTGAAGGTACGAGAAGTGATTTTGCGCGCAAGCAGAAGTTCGGTTCGAAATAGTTCGGCCGTTGAGCAGAATAGAAGGTCACCCGTAGATTCGTCTACTGTGCACCCGGGCTTCAGTGCCATATAAACCTGCGTACTGCTATTGTTCAGCCTGACCGAGGAGGCATCCTGAATGAACTGAGGATCAAAATTTTCCTCACCGACCATCTGAAAGATGGTTGACTTAAGATTGGAATTGCTGACAACGGCCCTGCACTTGACCTCGCGGCCGTTCACAACTACTCCACGCACTCCACGTTCGCCGACTAGGATTTTTGATACATCGCATCGGATTCGAGTATCCACTCCATTTCTCGTCAGTTCTGCTTGCATCTTTCCGACGAGGTCGTCCGTCCCTCCTTCGTAAATGAAAACCCCTTTCGCCATAAAATTCGAGAATACGATGCCGTAGGTAATCGCTGGGTCCTCCAGGGTGGAACCATTGGCGTACGTGATGGGTTCCATCAGCAAGCGAACGACATCTTCTCTTCCTGGAAAGAACTTTTCGAATAATTCGCGAGTCGTCATCGACTGGTCGTCATAAAAATTCATTCCACGAGCCGTGTCAAAAAAATCTTTGACTTTCTCCACTTTCAACCCGAAACGATCCGTTAGGAGCTTGGTGAAGTCCTCTCGATTGAACGTTGTGGTGAGGGAGAACATCGGGTTGTCGAATCGAATGTTCTTGAGCTGAACAATGTTGCTCGCGATTTCCTCATTCCAGTAGCGACGGCAACTCTTGATCATGCCGAAGGGAAATCCGTGTAGAGAGATATCAAAGGTATGACTACCAGGTCGCTTGAACCAAGTCGCCAGCCCTCCCAACTTGTAATGCTGTTCAAGCAGCAAAACACGGTGGCCGGCGCGTCCGAGTATGTTGGCAGCGGTCATCCCTGCTAGCCCACTACCGATCACGACGACGTCATATTCAGGCAAGACGCCTGCGAGGAAATCTTTTGGCATAAATCTCTAAGAAGCTTGCTTGTTAGTCAGAACTCACTGCGCCTGAATTATTCCGACTAGCCAAGCCGCAAAACTCGGGGGGAAATACCACCTGACGAACCAGTGCGGATGAGAGGAATCGAACCTCCACGGCCATATGTATTAGGCCACTAGATCCTGAGTCTAGCGCGTCTGCCAATTCCGCCACATCCGCATTACAAACTATTGGTAGGCAAATCCAATCGCATTCCAAGTAGAAAATTATCCGTAACCCAACGTTTGGTCAAGACTTAGCAAATCGAAGCTAGGTTTAGCGACCTTTCCCAGCCCGGCGAATGCTACCAATTACCAATGTCGCAACAAACTGCTGGATTGGGGGTTCCGATCTCCTATAATGAAAAGGATTCTTAACCAGTTTTGCAGAATTCCACCCGCCCGGTCCTTCCTCGAAAATGCGATCCGTCTTAGGAGGCAGAGAATGAATCGAAAAAAATCTATCGCAGGTCTTCTAGCCATCGGTTTCGGTGCCACCCTTTTCGCTGCTTACGATCCACCCAAGGAGGGTTCTCAAGGGAAAAAAGAGGAGGCTAGTACGAATAAAACGCTGACGTTGGACGGAACCAGCAGTTCTACCAAATCCAAAACGGAGTTAGGTCAACAAGATTCATCTGAACGAAAGTCCTCGAAATCCAGTTCAAAAAAAATGACAGGCCCTCAGTACAACAAACTATCTTTTGAAGAGCAAAAGGTCATTCTGTACAAGGGAACAGAGCGACCATTTTCAAGTAAATTCACCGATTACAAGGTCGAGGGAACCTATCTTTGCCGTCGATGCAACGCACCGCTCTACAAATCCGATGACAAATTCCATAGTGGGTGTGGGTGGCCAAGTTTTGATCAAGAGATCAAAGGGGCTGTTCTTCGCCAATTGGAATCCGATGGAACAGGACGTATCGAAATCGTATGCAAGAACTGCGGAGGGCACCTCGGGCACGTATTTGAAGGCGAAGGGTTCACCGCGAAAAACACAAGGCACTGCGTGAACGGTGTATCCATGAAGTTTGTCGCCAAGGATCAACCTTTGCCAGAGGTCGTTCGATCCGACGAGAAGGGGAACGAGGAGGTTTCGGAGGAGTCGAAGAAGGCAGATGCCAAAACGTCTTCGAACTCTAATGAGAAGCTGCTAGAACCGGGTAAGAAAAAGTAGAAATCGACCTGTTCTCTTTTTTATTCTGAGGCGACTGGTCTTTGACCCTCCGCTACTGTATTAGGTGAACAAATCCTACTAACGGCGTTCACCTTCAAAGGTTAATTCGTCCTGGTCAAGACCGGAAATCAATTCGCTTAGTTGGACGCATTTCCTGGCCTACTTTGCCACGCGGGTTGATCTCCGCGCCTAATATCCACTTCCGTGCAAGTTTACAAAGTAACCAGGACCTCCGATGTAATATCGGACTCGGAGGGGCGGAGCTGCGAGCATGAATGGAGTCGCATTGAGCTGAGGCCGGCTCAAGTCGAAGCCGATCGCTTGGTAAGATCGTGCGATGGCCAGTCGGTGAGCCATATCCTCACGGGCTCGAGCGACAAGAAAAGGCTGCGCAGGAGAAGGTTCGAAACGTGCCCAGCCAGGCGTGAGCTTCGAATCGGATGGCGAACCGCTAGTGAGTGGTTCATTCGCTGTGCTTGGGTCGGTTTCCTGTGCGTATGCGGCTGTTACGGTAAGCACGGCCGAAACCATGAAAGATAGAAGAAATAGCTTCATCGGATGGACCTTTTCAAGGGAGACTGAGAACCATCCATGGAATCGACGACGCATCATCGATGATTTGAGAGCCAAGTTCCTTCTGGCAACACTTATTGCTTGGCTATCGGTTCCAGGCTCCATGTTCTTGAGCCCGTTTCTTTACAACCCCTTGAATTTCCCACTCAGCAAAAAAGGAAGAATCGTCATGAATCATCCCACCTGTCGAGATCATTTCACGGGGCTTCCGCTCGTCCGTGAATTCCGCGATGGTTCGATGAATCGGGACACGACTCGAGCGATTGCGAGGCGACCATCCGAACATGGCTATCCGAAGTGTCGTACCAGCAGACGGTTGAAAAATGGAGGCGGTACAGTGCGAGCCGTACGGTAACGCTCGTTCCATAAAGAAAAACAGGGCAGCTTGCGCTGCACCACTACAAATTCGACGCGATTCCACGCGCTGCTAGGAAGTATTCCTAATCGCCATTCCTCATAGCTGAAGGATGATATTTTCTGATGACCTTCAGAAGTGCCTCTGCTCGATAGGCAAAGCTCGGTGAAGTTCGTTTTTAATGAGGAAAAAGCCACACAGTAAAATTACCATGCGATGTTGATGGCAGCCGATCTCGGGAGGGCGAACTTGACGGGATCTTTTCTTCGGCATCTGCGATCTCGATGGTCTCCGACGATGGCTTATCTACTGACGGTCATCACGGAAATTGCTTATGCACTTCACCGCAGCGGGTCCACGATACAGGGTTCACCGGGGAGGGTAAGTGCACAGCTAGGAATACGTCAGTAACCAGGAACAGAGTCGCTTTCTTTGAATAGAGATATCGAAAACGATCACCGAGGACGAGAAGCAACGTCACCACAAGCAATCGAGCCGACCGAGTCTTTCGGTGCATCGGCTTGTTCTGGCTGCTCTTCGTACTCGTGCTCGAACTCAGTCCAACAGGACGGTGCTCGTACTTGGTTTTGGATCTTTGAATTGTACCTCTGCGTCCTAGTCAACGCACTTGTCGGCGTTGGAATTTCGAGATGGAAGTTGAATCGAAGGCCGAGGAGGGAAAACGCATTGCAGCGTGCGGATTCACTGTGTCGGACAATCGAGATGCCGCGATCGACGACGAGCCATCGAGTAGGAGTACGAGTACCGTACGCTTTCGCGTCCTGAGTACGAGTACGAGGGGATCCTGTTCCGCGATGGACAGAACGAACTCCAGATCGATCCGTCGGCGGACGTTCGGGTGGTCGAGAGCAGGGGCTGCCCGTCCGCGCGATCGTTTTTTGTCTGTTTTGCAACGCGTTCCTAGCGATTTAGAAGATAGGTGGCCTGCCGATCGCACGGCGCCATGCGGACAGCTGTCCCAAATGGATTGCAAAATGACTGACCATTAGGAAGCCGACGATATCGCTTACGGTCGGGAGCTCTTCCTCATAGAAGCCAAGCTTCTGAGGTGCATTGAGTTGTTCAGGAGTGGCTCGTTCCAAGAGTTGGGAAACATTCTCGTAGGACAACCCAAGATATTTCTTCAACTCACCTGGAGGTGGATAGTCGTCGAGATTGCTGGAGACTGGTTTCTTTGTGTCAGCCATTTCGTTCCAGTTCGCGGGGCAGACTGGGCTCCCACCGAGTAAATTGGCAGCATAATCGGCGGCACTCGCGAGATGGAGTAGTATCCAGGCTGGAGGGTTCAAGCCGACGGGACGATCTGCAAAGCGGGATTCATCTACATCGTCCAGGATTTTCTTCGCGTACGAAAGATTAGTCAGGCAATTTCGCGACAGGGAATTCAAAATCTCAGCTCCAATTGACAGGGGAATGCGGCATCTTTTCTTGAACGGAATTGTACATCAATTCGTACGTTTCGCTCTGAGGGAATTTGTGTTGAGCAAATAGGCATCAGGAGCATCTCGAAACGAAATCCAAAATCGTTCTTTGTCGTAGCTCGATCCCAGAGAACCATTTTCGTTACAATAAAATCGATCATTGCAACAGCAAATGGTGGGATACGTAGAATCCACGCGGCGCGGTTAAACGTCCGATCGGGTGGCATTTCTTGTATGCTAATATGAGATGATATGCAGGATTCTCGATTTTTGGAGCAATGCTCAGTTGATAGGAATAGCCTTGTTAGCTTCGTCAAATTTTAATTGGTTCCTCGATGGTGGAATCGTTGGACTTTACCTGCTTATCACCATGATCGCTGGCGTTGCAGTCAGACGCTACGTCGGGAAAGTAGAGCATTTCCTGGTCGCAGGCCGAGAGATGAATCTATTTCTCGGAATCGCTTCGTTGGCAGCGACTGAGTTTGGAATTGTCACTTGTATGTACACCGCGCAGGCGGGATATGACCAGGGGTTTGCTGGCGCGACTCCTGGAATTCTTCAAGCGATAGCCATGTTACTCATCGGCTGGACTGGGTTCTGCGTCAAACCACTGCGGGATTCAGGTGCAATGACGATTCCAGAGTTGTTTGAGCAGCGATTTGGACTAACGATTCGATGGTTATCGGGTGTCGTCATTGTTTTGGGTGGGTTGCTCAATATGGGGGTATTCCTGCGAATTGGCGGCGAGTTTTTGGTACTTGTGAGTGGCATGAATGAAGGGTATTTAGTACCAACCATGACTATTCTATTGATCATGGTTTCCATCTATACGATTCTCGGAGGCATGCTTTCCGTGTTGGTGACGGATTTTTTGCAGTTCATCGTGATGAGTGTAGGAATGTTAGCCGTCACCTTCTTGATCCTATACCAATATGGATGGACATCGATCGTCGATACGGTTGAGAAGACCCACGGGGCGGCGGGCTTCAATCCATTTGCTCGTGCGGGTGGGTGGGAGTTCGTCATGGGACAATTGCTTGTCCAGACAGCTGCAACCCTAACGTGGCAAACGACGATAGCCCGGCTTTTGGCGGCGAAGGATACAAAGACTGGACAGCGAGTCTACATGGGTACCAGTTTCTTTTTCGTTTGCCGTTTTTTGATCCCAGGTATTTGGGGATTGACGGCGCTGATGGTATTGGCCCCTTCGACGGTGGAAGCACTACCGCAAGCGCTTCAGGCGAAATTGAGCCTGTCCGGTATCGATAAAGATCCCGCGGTCGCCATTTCAACGAAAGAAGCTTTCAGGATTGCCCAGCGTTCACCTGAGGAGCTTAAGGAATTGACATTAGCGGACCTTCCCACTGAAGCCAAAGCCCAGGTTGCAGTGAGCGAACTTCCAGGAGCTATGAAATCTTCGCTATCGCTTTACGCGATGCCCTATGTTTTGGGAACGATCCTGCCGATGGGGCTTATGGGTTTATTGATTGCTGCCATGCTCGCTGCGGACATGTCTACGGATTCTTCGTACATGGTGACTTGGGCTAGTGTTATCTACAACGATATCTTGGCACCGTTTCGGAAACGAATTACCGAGCAGCGAGGATTGCTATTAAGTCGAATGATCGTCGCTCTGATCGGTGTCTTTCTTTTCTTTTACGGTTTGTTCTACAAGCTCGAGGGTAGTTTGTGGGACTATCTCACGACGACGGGAACGGTCTACCTTTCCAGTATGTCCGTCTTGTTGGTTGCTTGCTGTTACTGGCGTAGAGCCAATAACTGGGGAGCGGCGGCAGCCATCGTAACGGGATCGGTATTGCCGATTGTTTACCTCGCGTTGGAGCAGATTCGTGGCAAAGCTGCCATGGAGTCGATGGGATTGAATCAAGACCGGATTAAACTGGCTGCGTTCTTGGCGGCAGCCGTTGCCATGGTCGTATTTTCTTTGTTGAAACCAACGCGTACGGGTTCGGTATCGGTGCATTCGCAACCGTAAGGAAGATCTCAATGGAATTCTATCGATGGTTCTGGACGCTCCTGGCAGCAGCGGCGCTTCTGTGGTATTCGACGATTACCCTGTACATTGCATTCAAAGGATATGCGGATATCTTCAAAATGCTGAAAGTCCTCGAAGGGAATGAGTACTCAGATTCAAACCACGAATTCGATCGGTAGCATACAAGCAATGGCACGTATCTATTATGTGGGCGATTGGGCAATCCAGTACGGTCCATTTTATGCCGAGTCACCTTTCCATCATGCTGTGAAGGGAACGGAGATCGTCAACTATGGGAAGTGGCTGAAAGAGGCCATCGAGTCTTCAGGGGAGCACTCGGTGACCAGCGTTCCGAGTTGGGATTTTTATATGCTGGGCCCCGGAGAGTATGAACGTATTCTGGAGCAGTACGACGCTCTCATTTTTTCCGATGTCGAGGCTCAGAACTTCCAATTAGCTCCTTCGTTCTTCAAGCGAGAGGAATTTGGGCAGCGAGTCATTACATTCCCCGATCGAATCCGCCTGACAAAAGAAGCTGTATCGCGAGGATTGGGTGTTCTATTTTTGGGAGGGTGGCAGAGCTTTACAGGCCACCGTGGAATGGGTGGTTGGGGACGCTGTGGCCTGAAAGAATTGCTTCCCGTCAAATGTTTAGACTACGAGGATTTGATCGAAAGCACCGAAGGCTATACGGCGGATGTCCTACTCCCGATGCATCCAACCATTTCCGGGTTGGATTTCGCTAGCCTCCCTCCGATACTGGGTTACAACGAAGTAAAGCCTTGTGAAGACGCATTGGTCGTCGCTCAATGGGCAGGTACTGGGCATCCCCTTTTAGCAGTTGGTCAGTACGGCGAGGGACGAACCGCAGCATTCACATCGGATCCTGCTCCCCATTGGGGACTCAATTTCGTCTTCTGGAAAAACTACAACAGCTTCTGGAAGAACCTCATCGATTGGCTTGTAAAAAGGAAATAGTTCGTTTTCCATGCAAGACTAGTAGTTGCCAACAAGACTACGGAACGCCAAATTGCAGTCGGGTCGGCAGTGGGGCCAATGGGGGGTTTCGTAATTCGACTTCAAACGGGCGAAGGATATTGTTTCCCGCGATATCCTCCAAGATCGGGTCGATCTCAATTCGGTACGTTCCAGTTTGCCACCCCTTTACCGGACGAAACGACCATTGGTGTTCCGTACGAAAAATCTGAATATCCCCGACGATCTCTGTTCCGTTTTCGGAGCGAACTCGAATGCAGCGAGCTAGCAACGCGTGATCCATGGGAATTGGAAAAAGGAGATGAATCGCGTCATCTGATGAAGCGTCCAGGGGATTTGATGATTTGCGGTTTTTGGGCGCGCGGAGTTCCCAACTATGAGGGTCAATACGATCCGTGAAGTCAGGGATGATCGAGAACCTCTTTTGGTAATCGTGTTTTAGTGGAGTTCCATTTAGATCGAGCCATGTACGTTTGATAATCAACTGATAATTTTGGTCGATGGAAAAAATGGGACCCACTTCTCGATTCGGTACCAGTCCACGCTTGATGCGTCCTGGATCCAACAGAAGTGTGAGTCGTGTTCCACTGGGATCCCACAATTCCTCTGCGATCTCTAAAAACGGGAGATCGAGCTTCCTACCGTCATTTTGGATGATCTCCAAATGCTGGTATACGTCCCCTTGTTTCATGGGTTTTGAAAAGTGGACATACAGTCTAAGAAGGTTTCGAGGTAGTCTAGGATCACTCGGAAAGACTCCAACGATCTCTGGGTCAGACTCCCTTTGTTTTTCAAGTCGGAGAGGCGGACTCCGTACGAGGCGGTCAGACAAAGGAGAATGATAAATGGAAACGTACGCTTGGCCTGGCACCAATGGAAAACGAGGGACGAATACCAGGGCATCACCACGGAGTTCGGTCCGGCCCATCACTGGGATTGTTTTGGTCGTCTCTTTGTCTTTGAGAGATTCATCCACATAAAGTCTTAATGCGGAATCGAGCTCCTCGGATTGTAGTTGTTTTAGGAACTGGTACTCACGGACGGATAGCCCGCGAAGTGTTATGCTCGATTTGCCATCGTTGGAAACTAAACCAAAGATTGGATCCTCCGCAAAAACCGGTGTCATCACCAGCGGGATTAGCAAAATCAAACGAAGAAGCATGTTCGATCCACACGTGGCCAAGTGATCCACTGCAAAAGTGATCCTAGGATGGTCACATTTCACTGATTTTCCACCTCGTAACGATAGAGTCAAATTACCAATCCCGTGGATACCTGTGACTCTTAAAGAAAAAAGGCATACGCTTTTTAAATCGCAGTGATTCAATGTGCCTAGATCACCTTTGTTTTTAAACTTGATCGACGAACGCTCTTTTGAGAGCGTTACCTGTACGAAACCGCCGAAGGCTCATGCTGCTTTTCCCAATACGATCGGTTGCTTCATCTACCCGTAGGGTATCGAAACAAAGGGTAACGTATCGGGAAATCAGAGGTCGGTAACCGATCTTGCGAACGGCCCTCCATCGAGGATTCAGAAAGGATTCCTAGGGTAATTGGATACTAATCAAAGTCGCAGGTGCATCAGGACTAGGTCGAGACAAGATAACAGCCTGGGAATCGTTGAGTCGATCTAGTTGCTCAACACCCTTCAGATTATCAATCGTCTCGTAGGGCAGTCCTGCTTTATCCGCAATCTTTGTCTCGATACCTTCGATATCTTTGATCTTCTCAGTCGATATCTTCATCACCCCACGGGAACTATTAGCCATCAGGACATAATTCCTTCCCTCTTTTTTGTAGACGACCATATCTAAAGGCCGATTGCGGTTTCCTAATTCGGCGACGGTGACACCTCGTACTTTTTGACCCGACTGCAAAGCATCTACGGGTATCTTCACGAGTGGGGTGCATGTATAAGCAGCTAAAAGATATTCCTGGCCATCGATGTTGTAAGCAGCAAAGGTTCTCACTGGAGATCGTGTTTCTACAGCACCGTGAGCACCATGGTACATTTCGACACTTGCACCTCGGTCGGCGCTTTGAAACGGAAACTCCAAGGAGCGAAGGTTCGATGCAAATTCTTCATTGGAAAGACCTGCAACAATGACCCGCCCATTTACGTAAGCGATATCGGTAATCGATTCGGTGCGGGGATTGGTTCGGCCACCCTCTTTGCTATCTGCTGGATTAGGCAACGTCGCTATGCTGTGTTCTACGTCTCGAAGCTTGACCTCGTCGATTTTTCCGCTTGGGGTAATCCGGAGCAAGACGGGAATCGCATCTGGCCCTCGTCCACGAGCGATCGAAACGTAAACATTTTGGCTAATGGGATTGGTCGCGATATCGATGATTTGGATATCCTTCGCTGTCGTTCCCAAGGCTGCTGCGATTTTCTCATCGATCTTCTCGATCGAGTAGCTTGTACTGCCCTGAGGTGGAGAAACATCGCCGGTAGAAATTGCTGCGATCGTCGCTGCCTTGGGATCGGCTGCCAAAAGAACACCATTTGGAGCGAATGCGATCTGTCCAGCGCTCGTTAATTGGATATCCCCCTTCTTCATCGTTGTCGGGGAATTGTTTCCGAAGACAGGAGTTAGCAAAGCTCCAAATGCCACATAACCCATTATCCATCGCTTCATAAATCACCTCGCGACAAGTATCTATCGTATCTCACAAAAGAATGAACCACAGAGTTCGTAGCTACGATGATACCAAATCGTTAGCAGGTTATCATGGAATCTGCAGCGATTGGCGGTAAGGGATGGCAAGAATAGAGTTTCACATGGAAATTTCTCGAAGCTTCCATGGATTACTTCGGACGAATGCAATGGAAGGCGCGATGGCGGGTGAGCTTTGACATGGAGACGGTGAATTATGAAACCTAGGCTGAATGCGATTCTCGCTTTTTTTTCTGTTTGGTTGGGAGTGTCGTTCAGTTTGGCACAAGAGATTCAGGGAAAACCTTTGGGATCAATCGGCCTGGGAGCGAGCAGGCAGGGAGCGACGATTGTATTTCTCGGGGACTCCAACACTTATACTGGGACATGGGTTTCTTTGCTGGATGCATGGCAGATGAACGAGATTCCTACGGCCCAGTTACGATTGTTGAATTTGGGACTCAGCAGTGAGACAACCAGCGGACTATCGGAGCCAACGCATCCATTCCCTCGTCCCGATGTGAAGACGCGAATCGATAGTATTCTGGAAAAAACCAAACCAGACGTAGTATTCATTTGCTATGGTATGAATGATGGTATCTATCATCCTCAGAGCGAAGAGCGCTTCCAGGCTTACCAAACTGGAATTCGCGAGGTTGTCACCAAGGTCAAAAAGACCGGCGCATTGGTTGTGTTGATAACTCCTCCCATCTTTGATCCGCTACCGGTCCGAGCGAAAGGGAAATTGCAAAAGCCAGGTGCTGAGCGATACTCTTGGGAGCTTGTTTCCGATGAGTATGACGAGGTTGTCTCGCAATATGCCAACTGGATTACCGGTCAGACTCGATTAGCTGACCTGGTGATCGATATCCACACACCGATGAAGAAAGCAGTGACGATGGCACGTGCTAGCGATCCCTCTTTCACCTTGGCCGGAGATGGTATCCACTACAATCACGATGGGCATCGGCTCGTCGCGAAGACGGTTTTGGAAGCGCTTGGAGTTAAGACGGATTTGTCTTTTGATGCAGAGATGATGAAACTAGTCACGGAACGGCAAAAAGTGCTGCGAGACGCTTATCTCACCTTTTGTGGGCATAGTCGACCGGGTGTGCCAAAAGGAAAGGCCCTCGAGGAGGCTACGCGGGAAGCTGATGCATTGGAGTCTCGGATTCGGAAACGTTAGCGGTTCCTACATAACGGAATTATGGATTTGTCATTCTGTCTAAGCATGATGTATGCTCGACCGCTGATTTGTTTTAAAGCCAGCCACAGTGCATTGGATTGTGGTGTTTCTGATGAGGTTTCCTGTTCATTGGGTATGCCTGGCTTTAGCGATGCCACGTTGGATAGCACCACGGCCGAATTTGTCGGTGATTTCATCAGAGACAGCATCCAAGTCTCGCTGTTTATCGCAGTCACTTTGGTCCCAGAGAGATAATTGGCGTAAGGAATTCTGCGAAAGATGGTGAATTCCAAATCCTAACAAGCGGATGGGACGGCCGTCGAAAGGGATTCGATCTAGCAGTGAATTGGCCGACTGGAGAAAAGCATCTGTTCGATCGGTGGGGTCGGAAAGCATCATCGATCGTGTCGTCGACTGGAAATCGTGATAGCGGACTTTCAGTTCAACTCCCTTTCCCTGGTAAGCATTGTTTCTCAATCGGCGCGAAACAACTTCGACGAGTAGAGCGAGCCAACCGTCGAGGACTTCTCTTTCATGGATATCTTTTGAAAAGGTAGTCTCACTAGAAATCGATTTGGCCTCTCGCTCTGGAACAACGGCGCGTTTATCGATACCACGAGCGAGTTCCCAGTAATGCTGTGCGGACTTCCCGAATAGTACCTGAAGCTCCGGGAGGTTCCATCGCCTTAGGTCACCGATAGTATGGATCGAATGCTTCCGAAAGACATTCGCAGTCACTTGACCGACGCCCCATATGCGTTCGATTGGCAAAGGGTCGAGGAATGTCTCCAGGGTCATGGGTTCGACCACTACGAATGCATCGGGTTTACGAAGATCACTCGCTACCTTAGCCAAAAATTTGTTTGGTGCGATGCCGACCGAAGCGATCAGCCCGAGTTCGTTCTCGATGCGGGATTTGATTTTCCTACCGATGGACTCGGCATCGCCAAACAGATGCGCTGTGTGGGTAACATCGAGAAATGCTTCATCGAGAGACAGCGGCTCGACGATCGGAGTGAATTCAAAGAAAATTCGCTGGATCTGTTTCGAAAGCGCTGCGTAGTAGTCAATCCGAGACTTGATGATGGTGAGTTGGGGGCAAAGACCGATGGCCTTTCGCATCGACATCGCGCTATGAATTCCAAACTTTCTTGCTTCATAGCTGGCCGCGGCTACGACTCCTCTTCCATCCGGTGAGCCACCGACTACAACAGGAAGTCCTCGCAGTTTCGGATTGTCCCTTTGTTCAATCGATGCATAGTACGCATCCATGTCGACGTGAATAATCACTCAGAATCTCGATGTTGCGGGAATCCTTCGTGTGAAGTGGTTAGGAGCGTCCCAGGATAACGAGGCACATATCGTCCTCCTGATCGCATCCAACGATATGCTGTTGGACTTGGGAAATGATTTCATTTCCAGTGACCTGAATATCAGAAGCGCTTTTGGCGACTTGCTTCCGAACGCGTTCGATGGAAAACTGTTCGCCACCTGCGTTGGGTGCTTCAAAGATCCCATCGGTGTAAAGGGTCATCGATTCGCCGGGTAGTATATCGACCTCAACCTTGTCGAACGGGATATCGGACATGATACCCAGCGGAGGGCCGCCGGTGTCAGCTCCAGGTTCTTCAAGCGCCTTCTTTTGTGTCCACATGATCGGTGGCATGTGGCCGGCGATCACGATACTCGCCTTATTCGCGACGTAGTCGAGGATGATTGCGGTCATGGTGATAAATCGTTCAGCCCCCAGCGCTGTAATCCGATCATTTAACGTTGCCATTGCCTGGCATGGATCGTCGATAGAAGCAAAGGCGAACCTCGTTTCCGCGGATAGCTTTGCCATAAACATTGCGGCTGCTACACCGTGCCCGACCACATCAGCGAGCACGATGGCCAAGCGGTTATTCCCTAATTCGATGTAATCAAAATAATCGCCACCGATCTGATTCGCTGGATTGTAATATTGGAAAAAGGAATAGCCGGGAATCTCAGGCGAGGATTTCGGCAGGAAAGCCATCTGCACCTGCTTCGCCAACTCGAGGTCTTGTTCTACCAATTTCTTGGCAACAACTTGTTCATGGAGCTGAGCGTTCTCAATCGCGATTCCCGCTTGATTGGCTACGCCGACGAGGATCTCTAAATCTTTGTTCTCGAAACCACCCTTTTGCTGAACGGTATCGATTTGAATTGCACCAATCGGCTCGCCTTCGCTGTTTAGAAGTGGGGCGACAATCATGGAGCGAATTCTAAAATCGGCAATACTCTGGCTCATTTCAAAGCGAGAATCACTTCCCGCATCGAGTGAAATTATGGCTTCTCGCGTTTGCATGACTTCCCGAAGAATCGTTCTTGAGACGCGGACCATTTCTTCTTGATCCGGTCTGCGTGTTTTGACCCAGCGCGGTGTTAGTTGCCCCCGGTCATCTTTTAGGATGATAAAGCCTCGGTCTGCTTGGATGAAAATATTGAACAAGGAATCGAGCACCTTGGGCAAAACTTCATCCAGAGAGACGGCTTTGCCGAGGCTCTTCATGATTTCGAGTACGGCGGCGAGTTTGGCTTCCGGTGAGGCGTTCAGTTGAACTCCGAATTGGCTTCCACGAACATCCAGTTTCGCGGTAACCGATCTGCTCGGAGCTTCGTCTTCGGCATCATCTACCATCATGATACCTAGTGCCGAACCTTCGTTACCTCCAACGGTCAATTCCGAGCTTTGACCTTCTTCATGGAAGGCGAGTTCGATATCGCAGATTCGAATCGCATCACCATCGACCAGTTTTGTCGGTTCTCCGATGAGACGGCCATTGACGAACGTCCCATTTCGACTCTTGAGATCCTCCAGAAGATAATGGATACCGTTTTTGACCAGCTTTGCATGCTGGCGGGAAACGGATCCACTTTCCAAAACAATGCCACAATCTGGGTGTCTTCCCAGAATATATTGATCTGCATCCAAACTATATCTTCGTCCCATCGCGGGACCTGTGATTGCGTCCAGGTAAGGCATTTCAACCTGCCAAATAGGATTAAGGAACCTTCATTTCTTGTATCTTATTCGAATAGATAGGGATTTGTCGCCTCCAAAGAAAACATCTTGGTGGTTGGCAGCCCTGGGAATTCCGAAGTCAGGAGTTCTAGAGTCTCTTATTTGAACATCGCAAAGGCTTTGGGTGTGGCACACCGACCACGCTGTGTACGGATGATGAATTCGCTTCGTAGCAGAAAAGGCTCCACTTCGTCCTCCAGCGTGTCTGCCGAAACACTCATGGTATGTCCTATCGCCTCTAATCCGGCTGGTCCACCATGGAAAACACGGATCAGTGTCTCCAGGTAGCGTCGATCCTGCCGGTCTAGGCCTGCATCGTCGATTCCCATCATCTCCAGAGCTCGTTGGGTGATGTTCTTCGTGACGATACCATCCGCCTTGCTCATCGCGTAGTCTCGAACCCACAGGAATCGATTGTTCGCAATTCGAGGCGTACCCCGAGATCGATTCGCAATTTCCTCCGCGGCATCCTTCTTGAGTTCCACCCGAAGTTTCAAGGCGTTTCTTCGAAGTATTTCGACCAAATCGTCAATCGAATAGTATCCCAAGTGTTGCCGAATATGAAAACGATCCCGCAAAGGTCCACTTAGCATCCCAGCTCGGGTCGTAGCCCCAATGAGGGTGAAGGGTTGGAGCGACAGATTAAGAGTCCGAGCATTCACTCCCTCACCTACTACGATATCAATTCTAAAATCTTCCATGGCCGTATAAAGGAATTCCTCGACGGGCTTGGGTAGTCGGTGGATTTCGTCGATAAAGAGAACCGAGCCACGCTCCAGATTCGTAAGATACGGAATGAGTTCCTTGGGGGCTTTGAGACTCGGCCCCGTTGTCATTTCAATTGCCACATCCATTTCCCGGGGAATGCACGTTGCAAAGGTAGTCTTCCCCAATCCCGGCGGCCCATCGAAAAGAATATGGCCGAGTTGCTCGCCCCTTTTCTTCGCAGCATCGATGGCGATCATCAGAACGTCCATCACATCCTGTTGTCCCACCATATCGGCGATCCGTTTCGGACGCAGTACAGAGTCGTTCTCGTTCGCAGGGAGACCTGATGTATCCGTTCCTGCAAAGAGGACTGGAGCGTCGGGTTCTGTTTTGGAAACCTCGCTATCCGAGTCGACATCGTCGACCGTGATCTTACGTTCCCGTACCATCGTTCCCTCCTTCAATGGCGGTCGATTCTTCGTTTCCAATTCCGCTTCAGTTGTTTCGGCATTCCATCGCTGCTGACGGCATTCGGTAGCACGGCTTGGCATGTCTGTTGCGACTCTTATCGCCAATGCCGTGCCGTCTTACGTTTACCAACTGAAGTTCTTCCTGTGCCCGCTCCATCGAGCCTTCAGCAGATTTCCTACTGACCTTGACCTCGAGAGAATCCTGGTTTCCCGTCGAAATTATACAAACCTTCGGATTTGACGAACTCAACCCCCGCGTCGGTGACTCGATCCATCAGAGCCGTGATCGCTTTCGGAGCGACCACTCCCGGTGTCCCTTCAGGTATTTGAAAACGGCAACGGTAGACATCGACAGTAAAGGTCTCTTCGAGTCCACCAGGCCAGACTTTCATACCCCGATTACTGAGCATCTCCAGAACCATCCCATCGCCTGCCAATGGCTGTAGCTTGGCAGCGAGTTCGTTTGGTTTGCCGGTAAATGCTACGAATAAATCGACTCCAACCAGTTCCCGTTTTTCCGTTGAGCGGTTGTAGGGAGGTCGCGAGGTTAACGGTTTCGTCGGTGCTCGTGAGTAGTCTACGGGCTTGAGAACTTCAGGCTTCTTGCCCAAACGGTCCACCACGGCTTGGGCAAACTCTTTGGTGCCTACCTTCTGCTTAGAAACCGTTTCGTCAAAGATATCGTAGGTGTGAACACCATCCTCGATCGTCTTTAGCCAAGCATTGTGAGCAAGCTCGGCGACGCTGGCCTGTCCAATGTGTACTAGCATTTGGATCGCGCCGAGGAACAAACCTGAGGGGTTGGCCAGGTTTTGTCCAGCTCGCCGCGGCGCGGAGCCGTGGATGGCCTCGAACATTGCACATCCATCTCCGATATTGGCACTGCCAGCTAAACCGACCGAGCCTGCGATCTGAGCAGCTACGTCCGAGAGAATGTCTCCATAAAGATTAGGCATGACGATGACGTCAAAGACCTCGGGCGTATCCGCTAGTTTGGCAGCACCGATGTCGACAATCCAATGCTCGTTCTCGATATCCGCGTATTCCGCAGCAATTTCATCAAAGACTTTATGAAACAAACCATCGGTGAGTTTCATGATATTATCTTTCGTGAAACAGGTGACCTTTTTTCGGCCGTATGCTCGAGCGTATTCGAATGCGTAGCGAACGATCTTTTCTGTGCCTGGCCGACTGATGAGCTTGATGGCCTGCATCACGTCGATGGTGTGCCGATGCTCAATCCCTGCGTAAAGATCCTCCTCGTTTTCCCGAACGATCACGACATCCATCTTGGGATGTTTCGTCTCGATGAACGGCGAATAACTCAGGCACGGTCGGATATTCGCATAGAGACCGAATGCTTTGCGCGTCGTGACATTGAGGGATTTGAAGCCACCCCCTTGGGGTGTCGTGATCGGTGCCTTCAAAAATACCTTCGTCTCGCGGAGGCTTTGGAAAGCGCTAGGCTCGATACCCGCCATGTTGCCTTTGAGATATTGCTTCTCCCCGATTTCGATAGTTTGAATGTCGAGCTTCGCGCCAGCTTCCAGAATGATTTTGAGCGTGGCCGCCATGATTTCGGGGCCGATTCCATCTCCGTGGGCGACAGTAATAGGTGTTGCAGATGCCATGACTTTTTGCGGTAGGAACGTTGCTGAGAGGACCGAATTGGCAATTGGGGAATCGCTGTCTAGACAAGCGAGATCCATTGCAGGAAGGTAGAAATCGTATTCAGGAACCGGGAAGCCAGCAACTCGCGAGGAGGGCTAGTTTTTCGGATTTCCCGCTGTTTTTTGAAGCCAACGCGCTTTAAAGGCGTCATAGTCAGCTCGAGTGTCGATTCCTCGATGCGAGGCTGCTATTTGTCCGACCACGATTCGATGTCCCGCCTGAAGAAATCGAAGCTGCTCTAGTTTCTCGGTTTGTTCGAGTGCGCTGGGTGCCAGTTTCCCGAGTTGCAAAAGGAATTCCCTGCGGTAGGCGTAAATCCCAATATGCTGCAAGAAAAGAGGCGGTTCGCACAGCAACAGTTCGTCCGACCACTGTCGAGGATGAGGTATCGGGGAGCGGCTGAAGTACAAAGCGCTTCCGTCATGAGTGCAGACCACTTTCACGCACGCGGCATCCTCCAGATTTGCCTTGGTACGGATCGGGGTGGCAAGAGTTGCAACAGAAGCCGACGGATTTTCGATCAGGAGTTGCATCACCTGGTCTATGGCGTCTCCAGATATTTCCGGCTCATCCCCCTGAACATTGATGAAGATATCGACGGTCTTTCGTTCGCTCGCGACCTCCGCGATCCGATCGGTTCCGCTTTGGGCATGGATGTCCGTCATGATGCCTTCCCCGCCAAACCCGCGCACGATGTCGAGGGTTTTGGGATCATCGACAGCGATGGTCACTCCACTCGGTAATCTCGCACGGAGACATGCGCGATAGGTATGCTCCAAAACACTCATACCGGTTTCCGATAGAAGGAGTTTTTCCGGTAACCTCGTTGAGGCCAATCGAGCTGGGATAACGATCCGTCCAACTTGCTCTGCCATCCTAACCCTCCTGAAAGCAATACCTAAAGATCATAAGTCCATCCTGGAAACGATTATGAAAATCCCGGCCGAAGGGTTGGGACGATCGAGAATCAGAAGTTTTCCCCGAGTCTCAATGCAGCTACCACGCTCAACGAAGCGCTCCATCCCATGTTTACCGTGAAATCTATTCGGATCTCAATTCGGTCCATCGTATTTGGTGAAGATCATTCGGCCCGCTTGAGTCTGCAGTGTACTCGTCACAACAACTCCGACGGTTTGATTGAGTCGATCGCGTCCTCCCTCGACAACCACCATCGTCCCATCATCAAGATATCCAATTCCTTGATCATGACCCTCGCCAGGTTTGACAACTCGAATCTGAAATCCTTCTCCAGGCAAGAATTGTGGCCGCAAAGCGCTGGCGATCTGGTTCAAGTCGATGACGGGGACATTGTGCAGCTTGGCAACCTTATTCAGATTGAAGTCGCCCGTGACGAGTTTTCCATCTAAATGCTTGGCGAGCAGGACTAGCTTCATATCGACTGGTTGGCCGGCGAATTCCGGAAGCTCCCGGTCGTAGATCATGAAATCCAGTTTTTCGCTAGATCGTAGTCGGTTCAAGATATCCAGCCCACGTCTTCCTCGAACTCGCCTTAGCTTATCGGAACTGTCTGCAATATTTTGTAGTTCCATCAACACGAATCGGGGCATCACCAATTGACTGTCGAGTATCCCCGTCTCGGCTAATTCCGCCAGTCGACCATCGATAACGCTACTGGTATCCAAAATCAGTGGCTTGAGCCCCTTCAGGTCTCTTGAAAACTCAACATAGGGGACAACGAAGCGGAAATCGTCTTTGGTTTGCAGCAAAAGACTTATGCAGATGTAGCAAAGAACCGTGAGGATTCCCAAATTGATATAAGGCTTAAATCGATTCTCTGTCAAAAAGGGTGCCAGTGCGACTGTCAATAGGTTCGATAGCATCAACCCAACGAGCAGGCCGAAGTAGATCCCCGAGATGACCTCGATACGCTTTCTAGGAAAAAGCATGTCGACTGCGACAACGCCAAAGGCCACCAGCAGAACCCCGCTGAATACTAAGAACGGAGTTAGCGCTCCAAAGCCATCGAAGTCCTGAGACTGCGCCCAAATGGTGCCAACTCCACCCGCAACGGTGATAAAGATGATTCGCAGTGCCAAGATAGCGATCGAATCGGCAATCGGCGTTTTGCGTTCCCGCTCAAAATTGGTTTCTAATTTGCTGGAATCCATAGGAATGTCTATCAAGCGCGTGTGAATTGCGAGGGCGGCCGACACCAGGGGCGATTCCCGCTCTAGCAGAAGACCCACCTCTTATTTCGTCAGTTCGACGAAAGGTAATCATACCTCAGAAAAAGGCCACCGCAGCGACAAGAAAAAGCAATATCCGGCCAAAGTTTACTGAACGACCGATGCCAGGTCGTTATTTGCGGCTCCGGTGGGAAAGAGATCGAAATAGCATTCTCAATGACGGTACGAGAAACGCCGCCTCAACGCTCGGCGATCACGGGGTTCGTGAGAATTCCCAACGATTCGATTTCGATCTCTACAACATCTCCTGCGGCTAAAAACCGAGGGGGATTTCGAGCTACCCCGACCCCCGGTGGAGTGCCTGTGTAAACAACATCACCCGGCTCCAGAGTCATCACTTGCGAGATGTAGGCGAGCAAGTGAGCCGGGGAAAAAATCAATTCCTTGGTCGTGGAATCTTGCATTGTTTGTCCATTGATTCGGCACTGCACTCGGAGATTCGAAGTACTAGGCACTTCGTCGACAGTGACAATCGATGGGCCTAACGGGGCGAAGGTGTCAAAGGATTTTCCCAGAAACCACTGCTTGCCCGGTTTCCCTTTCTGCCAATCGCGTGCGGAAACGTCATGACCTATCGAATAACCAAAGACGCCGCCGATCGCTTCGTCAGCGGTTACGTTCCTCATCTGTTTCCCAACCACGACGACAAGCTCTGCCTCATAGTCGACCTCGGAACTCACTTTTGGCAAAACGATAGGGGCACCGGGCCCGATCATCGATGTCGGCATCTTGCAAAACACGATCGGTTCGTCGGGAATAGGAGCCTGGGTTTCGATCGCATGGTCTCTGTAATTAAGGCCGATACAGAGGATCTTCCCAGGCTGATCCAGCGGGCAAAGAAGCCTCAAAGGCTGGTCGCTCGTACCCAATTTTTTTGCCAAACTCTGAATGCGGGGCAGCAGGTTCTTCCACTTGCGAATCAACTCCATCGTCGAGTTGGGCAAACTGGGATCGGCCAACGTCAGATCTTGGATACCGTAATTGAGTTGCAGTCCCCAACCGAGGGATTCATCGGGACGCGCGAACCTTACAATACGCATGGATGATTTCCAACTATTATGGATGCCGCGGTCGTCTACTTCGGGGCGAGCGTTGCGATCATCTTCTTGCCTTGCTGAAGTGGAGGTTGTTCCACTTTGGAATATTCCGCCAACTCTTGGAGTACGCTTTCCATGACGCGTCGCCCCTCATCGACGTGAGCCATTTCTCTACCCCGAAAGATCACGGAGACCTGTACTTTGTCTTTGTGTTTGAGAAATCCAATCGCCTGGCGAACTTTCGTTTCTACGTCGTGTTCCCCGGTTTTGGGGCGCAAACGAATTTCTTTGGTTTTCGTTTGATGTGTCTTGTGCCCTGCCTTTTTACTTTTCTCATACTTGTATTTACCGAAATCCATGATCCGGCAAACGGGAGGCTTTTCATTGGGGGCAACTTCCACCAGGTCCAACCCCACGTCGCGAGCACGACTCAGTGCCTCTTCGGTTGGGATAACGCCATACTGCGTGCCATCAGGACCAATCACTCGCACGGGAGAAATGCGGATTTGATTGTTCACTCTCGTCTGAATGCGTTCGATTGCAAAAACCCTCACACAAAAACTACGAAACGACCACTGTTCCCAGCGACTATTCGGGGAACTTCTTCGATCACGGATTTTTTACCGTACCGACTTATTTTGCCTAAAGTATCTCCAAAGATCGTAGCTATGGTCAACAGAACTTTGGAGAAAATCATTTCAGGGAGAAGAATCATATCAAATTCTTCGGTTCCAGTTGATCTTGCAAGTCCGAAATTCGCAGCTAAAACTACCGATCGATGCAGTATTGGGAACGATCGAATACAGTAGATTTTGCTGTTTGACGGGACGTTCTCTTACCATTGCCCTCGTAGCTCAGTCGGTAGAGCAGCTGACTCTTAATCAGCGGGTCCAAGGTTCGAGTCCTTGCGGGGGCACTAGAGCGACTTTCAAACCGTTCTCAACCCGCACAAACCCAGCGAACGCTGGGTTTTTTTGTGCCCAAGCGAGCTAGGTCGTTGACGTATGCACTAACCGCGGGATTCCGGAATCGCTTCGCGTTGATACAAACTTTACCAACGACTAGGGCATGATCGAGATTAAGTCCTTGAGCGATCAGTACAAAGGATCTTCCCTGCACACGAGGTTCTACTGTGGGACCCGTCCATCCTGAAAAATGGGTACCACGCATTGCATCGGTAGCGATGGCTCTCGGTCTTGCGTTTTTCAAAGAATGCTTTGCACATTTTGAAAAGGGTGAATCCTCGCACGTCATGTGCGGCTGATTCTCTCCTCCATAAAGCAGTCCTACCTCGTTTTCCCAAGTTTCTCTAAGCGTTTTTCACAGGATGGCAGCCTAGAGTCTAATTAGAGATGAGCACCGCGTTTGGGAGGACGCGTCGTTCCCAGGATATCACGTCACCTCGATCATCTGTGACGGGAAAAGCGTGGACCATTTCCAACGATGCTCGCCAAACACCATCGTCACTTTTCATCACATTCACCTCGACATGTCCGTAATGTTTCCCACCCGAAACAAGCCGATTTCCTTCCCACTTTTCCACAAAATCGTCATGTGCCAGGAAAAGTCGAAAAGGATTTTCAAAGCCAGCTGAGGGGCCTCGCAGGCCATCACCACCAATCCCTATGTCGTAAACGTAGAGCTGCCTTGCTCGCTGCGTACCATCCTGTAATTGCTCGTTTCCTGAAACGATGGAGAGTTCTAACATCTCATCGTGACCACAGAACAAAGCGTCCACACCATACTGATGAAATAGAGGCATCAAAACGCGCATGGCGATGCCCGATTGTCCGGAGAAATTCTTCTGACCGAATGGGATGCTATGCGGGCCCGAGCCGTAAGGCACATGATGGAACTGCACAAAGGTGAAACGACGCGTTTGCTGCGCATCCTTTAACTGCTGCTCAAGCCATTGGTATTGCTCCGAGCCGGGATTGAAATCGGGAGCGTTGCTACCCAGAAGGTTGTGATTGGTGTCCGCCCCAGTATTGGCTGGCTCACCATCGCTCGAATCCAAAGTGATCAACGCGACGGGACCATAATCGACGCGGTAATATCGACCGCGGTGTTTTGGATTGGTTGCTGAATTCGATGGAACCTCGAAGTAGGTCAGATATTTGTCCACACCGAAATTCGCAGCTTCCGCGGAGTAACCTCCAAAACCACTCGGTCCTCCAAAATTTTCATGGTTACCAATTGCAGGAAAGACGGGAACACTCGAGCCGATTCTGCCGTACTTTCCGGACAGATGTCGCCAGAATTCATCCCAGTCTCTCTGCTCTCCACCGGACTCCACCAGATCACCAGATATGCAAACAAAGTTTGGCTGACGATCAGCCATGATGAGAAGATTCTTCTGGAAACCTATCGTTTGGTCGACCAGATATTTTGTCATACCCTCTGGCCGGTTGGAGTCTTCCCCTCGCGGCCAGTCGATCGGACCAGACATACTCGATTCGGGTTCGGTCTCGCTATCGGCGAAAACCATAAAGCGAATGGGTTGGTCGGCGTTGGGACTGGTTCGGAACTGGCTCGTAAAGTCGTTGCCCGATTGCTTGACGGTGTACTGATAAACGGTGTCAGTTGCCAAGCCTTCCACCCTAACCGAGTGAATGTAGGGTGCCTTTTCAAAACGGTCTGCAGCCTCAGGAGCCCAAGGATTGTTTCGAAGGCTCTCTGCCACTTGAGGAATGCTGGTGAAGGTCTTGCTGTAGCTGGTTCCTTTCACCTCGACGGTCGCCTGCTCAGATTCGTTGGCAAACCAACGAATCGAAATGGCGGACTCTGTGGGATTTTGAAGGTAGGGATAGACACGAAAATCTAATTCCTGAGCAGAGCAGAGTCCTATGCACGCTAGCCACAAACACCATGCGGTGGGACAAAACGATCGCATCCAGAGGCTCGTTCGCCAAGATTCTCTATCCATGGAAGTTAGTTATTTCGAGGCAGTTTGGATGTCAAAATCAAACTTATTGCTCCCCTTTTTCACTTCTACCTGGATATCGGATTTGTCACCATATTTGGCCGGTATGCCCTTCTTTCCTTCAGCTCCAGTCGGCCAGACGAAGCTCACCGTATGGGGTCCAACCTTCGCTCCGTTCACCTGATACTCATAGATGAGATCGTAGTAGCCCTTAGTGTCTGTCTCGCATGTCGAGGTTCTACCTTGGTCTGGACGGAAATTGATGATCACTCCCTCCAGGGGCTTGCCATCCATGGTTACCGTGCCTGTCACGCGACCGAGCGGCGGACGATCGCTCGGGGTACATCCGACCAGAAATGCCACGATTGCTACATAGACAATTCTAACCATCCAGAGTACTCCATCGATGAGTGGATGAGAAACAGGGTTTATTCGCCGAATACAGACCCTCGCATGCGTGAGGGTCTGAGAGGAAAGCTACTGCAATTCGAGGTCTCGATCACTGAGGGTCCCAGCCAGTTACCTGACCATCACTCTTGCCGATCAATCGCTCGAATGTACTGTCGATCCACGCACCATTGGTTAACGTCCCAGGGATAGTTTGCTTGTTGTAGTCGATGTTGTTGCTGAGGAAGTGGACAGATCCATCACACAAAGCGAACATCGCACCACCGGGGTGGTTACTGCTGTATCCACGCGGCTGATGGATCCGATTGGTAGCACTCCAATTGATACCGTCGTAAGCCAAACCGAGGACCGCCGTCATCGCTGCCTTGATACCTGCACTGGTACCTGGTGTGCAGACGGTCGAGCTGAATCCGAGGGCATTCCCAGCACCTACCGTTAAATTTGCGAACCGATATGCGCGTTCCCCAAAAGCAATCGTATTACTGGTACCATCGGAGATTTCGCCGAGCCTGCAACGCGAATTCACCCACCCAATCCCAGTGGCTGGGCCATACTGTGGCCAAATCGGCGGTGTCGTGCTGACGCTACTACAAGCGGACATCACATAATTCGATTTTGCAATAGCGATTCGGTCTGATCCGGTCGATGTCACAAATCGGTTGTACCACGGCGCGTTCGAGTTGGTAGGAGCATCCGATTGTGTTTCATTGAAGTTATTCAATGCGGGACCACTATCGGAAGGACAGACAAACGAAGCCAGAGGTGTTGTCAGTGCTGCCCGGCCTGCTGCGGTTGCCAGCACTTGATGCATTTCAAGCGGTCCAGGGCTGACCGTATTGTAAAGAGCTGTTTGCTCGATGTAGGGGAGAATGAAGGCGCCCCACGACCAGTGAGTCCGTTGGGTCACGCTCATCATGGCAGCCGTATTCCAAGCGCTGGCAGGATAATTCGTGATGAAGCCGGAGGGTATCGTCTTTTGTGCATCCAGATAATTGTGAAGAGCCAGCCCCAATTGCTTGAGATTGTTTGAGCACTGCATCCTTCGAGCCGCCTCGCGGGCAGCTTGAACAGCTGGCAGTAACAATCCAACCAACACACCGATAATGGCAATTACAACCAAAAGCTCCACGAGCGTAAAACCAGACGGCGCTTTTCGTCTGCGCATAGAACACCTCAAACCTTGAAAAGAAAATAGAGAAAAAGGATCTTTGGAGAAGACGCAGAAATGTAACAACTCTTTCAGTAAATCGTCAATGTTTTCCCAGCGATTTCGTTCGATTTAGAACCGAGTGCGACAAAAACGACCCGGGAGTATCTTCGTTACTCTAAAGATGCATGACGGGGCTAGAGGCTCGACTCGGTCTCGCGATTTACTCTTAGAAACGACGGTCAGTTCTTACGTTATCTCTCGGTTTTCTAATCAGAGTGTCCTGCTGTTGACGTCGACTGCTTTTACATGCCTGGACCATATCAGGCACAAATCGGACAAGATGACTCGCCTGGACATCCCAGACGAGGAATCGCCCATCGATGGGCCACAGTGATCAAAAACGAGTGGAGCCTATTCTCTGCGCTCTACTTCATCGAGCGCCTGTTCGCTCAAATCGTACCAACTTCTGTCAACTCTTCGAAAACACCCCCTCTTTTGGCCCATGGATCGCCGGCATGAAGCCGAGGAATCTCTCACAGCAGTTTTCTGACGTTTCCGCTGATCCAAAAGAACACACGACGGCTGCTCGGCAGCGAACCTCAATTCGATTTCAGGAATCTTTAGCAAAATCAAACGATGGATGCCGAACTTATCGCTGTTTTCCGGGGTGCAGACTCCTACGATTGATTTGTGTTGGCAGTAACAGATTGTTTTTGGGGTTTTGTCATGCAGACAATCATTCACACGCATGGGATCGACTGGAGCCGATGCAACCGTGAGGCATCCACAGCGAGGATTGAGCAAGCGGCGGCGGGAATCGATCAAAATATCGAACAGCTCCGTATCTCCCTGGTCGATATCAACGGACCCGGTCTGGGAGGGATCGACAAGTTTTGTCAGGTCTCCGTCCGATTTGCGAACCGAGACAGGATCGAACTGGAACAGCTCGACGAGAGTGTCCAAGGGGTGATTTGCAAGATTGCGAAACAGCTTGAGAATCTGGCCATCCAGGGCGAGGATCCTAGGATGATTGAAACATCCAACGTGTCTCCGGTTACGTGTGTTCCGTGGACCAAACGCGTCGGTGCGTGGATTGGTCTTCACCTCGGTTGTCATTGACGTTCGGTACTGGGAAGACGGTGTGAAGATTCGACCGGCCGAATATGTCACCAAGGCTGGCCCGTTAGGCTGTCGGAATAGGGATTACCAGCGAAGGAGGCAAGTTCCCCAAGAGAGTCCGGCTCCGAATCCTGACAACAGGACCAAGTCGCCTCGGTTCAGTCTACCTTCTCGATTCGCTTGATCGAGTGCGAGGGGAATACTGGCGGCCGATGTATTACCAAATCGGTCGAGGTTGACGAACATTCGTTCTCGGGGAATGGCAAAGTGACTGATGGCGGCGTCGAGAATTCGGATGTTGGCCTGATGAAGGATTACCAGGTCGATGTCCTTTGCCTGCAGACCAGCCGTTTGCAAAACATCATTGACACTATCCTCCACGACGCGGACGGCCCACTTGAACACAGTCCGTCCGTCCATTTGCAGGAATTGTCTGCCCGTGGCGAGCGTCTGAGCCGTGAGAGGTTCTCTGGATCCACCTCCTGGGATGCATAGCGCGTGAACATCTCCCTCAGCTCCCAACGTGAAACGGATCAATCCATTCGAGTTTGTTGGACCGCACGGCTGTAACAATGCAGCTCCCGCACCGTCACCGAAAAGCGGGTACGTTTTCACGTCGGATGTATCGACCGTTCGGCTCATGATTTCACTACCGACGACGAGAGCGTTGGTCGCCATGCCGGAACGGACGTATTGGGCTGCGGTTACGAGTCCCACCATAAATCCTGCGCATGCAGCGTTGACGTCAAATGCGGGAGCGACGCAGCCGAGCCGATTTTGGAGAATGCATGCGGTGCTGGGGGTCATATAGTCAGGAGTGATGGTCGCACAGATGAGCAGATCGACATCCGCGGCGGAAACGCCAGCATCTCGGAGACAATCGTTCGCAGCCTCGAAGGCCAAGTCGCTGGTCGCTTGATTTTTTGTGGCCCGCCGACGCTCACGGATTCCGGTCCGCTGGACGATCCAATCGCTATCGCAACCGAGTTCCGCGAGATCTTCGTTGGTAACCACCTGTTGCGGGATGTAGGAACCCGTGCCGGCTATTCGAATTCCGGGGCAGGTACCTAGCCGACCACGACCGCTCGGGCTTTTGCCAAACGATTGTAAGGGCTGGATCGAATCGTTTGCCTCTAGCACTTCGTAGTGTTTTGGAATGGGAGTGGAGGAGCTGCTAGCCATTCGATTTGATTCAATCCGGGTCTGTTCCATCACAGCAAAAAAGCTGCCAGAGTATACCAATCCCCTTAGAGTTCGTAACCTCTCAACTTTCTGCGAATTCCCGCAATGGATTGATCTTTACCCAAACCTCCTGCCTATGCTAGGGTTCTCAAGGACCCATGATGCGTTCCAAGGATGGTCGCTTCGAAAGGATAATTCAGGGAGGAGCCCAACGATGCATTTAATTCGATTGGATATCGATCGCAAGAATTCGCCAGCACACCTGCAGGCCGGTCCATTCGGCGGTGGCCTCAACGCGGTCTACGCACCGATTCACGGCGGCAGTTCAACCATGTCTCGCTTCGTTCGAAGCGTTCTATTCCGCGGAAACTACGTAAATGAAGTCTTTGAGACAGACGAAGGCGAAACGATCGACGGATCGATGCAATGGGTAGATTCGTCCGGACATGTCCGCATGATGTCTTTCGCAGGCGGATCAGCGATGCTGCCAGGTGGATTCGTCCATTCCCCGTTGCATCCATCGCAGCGCCCCCTGCATCGCGAGGATTCCGATCGGATTCGCGGACTCGGAAACATTTTTTGGGAGGGTGACGACGCAGACGCACGGTGGGACGAACTCCGAGCGGATATTCTCGGAATGATTTTTTGCAGTCCACTGGGAAGTGTATCTCCCGAAAAACTCTGGTGGTCGGCGAGTCGATTGGGTGTTCACTCACCCGCGCGCAATGAATTGGATGAAGGCTATCAGAGACTGAAGTCCGAAGAGCAGGAGTTGCTAGATCGTCTACGCAATGCGGATGCTGTCGACCACGATCGAGCTTGGTGGGCGTTGGAGCGGGATCGGATCCTGGCGGAGATCCACCATGTCGTGCATGGAAATCAACCAAAGAATCACGCTAATGAGAAAACGACTCAGTCCGTGCTGTCTGGAATTAGAGAGCGATACGCTTCGATCCAGGTCGAGCTTTCGAATCTCCGCACGATGCATCAGGATTTATTGGTAGCAGAAGCGAACTCAAAGCTCGATGCTGCGAGCGACTGCTCGCTCTCGGAACATGTCTCTGTCTATGGAGCAAAGCGCGATCCTGATTCGATGCCGCGGTTGCGAACGGAGCGACCGGTGCGTATTGATTTGGCAAACGAGATCCATCGAGTTCGAAGTCGAATCGAGAAATTGGTCGCTGAGCAAGCGGACGTCGAAAGTCAGATGAAGTCAGCGACTGTCGTGCCGGTGTTGGAATCGTCCCATCGATGGGACGATAGCCAGTTGCGTCAGCAATTGTCGCACGCCGAGGAAATGCTGAGACGGTGGGATAGGAGATCGCAATGGCATCGACGTTTGGCAGAGGTACAGTCCCATCTAAAAACACGTTCGCCTTATCGCCGGACTTCGGAAGGATCACTGATTCCTCTGGTTGAAAAATATTTGCGGGAACTGACGGCTGGAGCAGCGCGGCAATTACCACCCTGGGCGGTAGAAGCTTCCTATCTTCGCGGGCATGAGATACCCGTTGATTTCGATTGTCCGTCCAACCAATACGGTAATCGCGGCAGCTACTCCGATCGGCGTTTACCCTCTGCGGAGTCACGACAACGTCGATTGGTCGATATGGCGATTCGTCTAGCGATTGCAGAATCTGCCGTCCATCGTATCGGCAGGATCCCGTTCTTGTTTGATAACTCGCTGGAGATCTTTCGTGGTGAATCTCTCGAGCAGGTACTGCACGTTTTGGCAGGCTTCGCGCGTGATGGTCGACAAATACTGCTAGCTACCAACGATGAATTCATAGCGAGACGGATTGCAGCCCATGGTGGAACCGTCAGTCGGATGCATGAGATCTTGCGATATGCCCGGCCGGGATACGTTATGGATAGCACTTCATCGCTGGGAATCCATCCGAGTCTTGTTTCCCAACCGAATACGGGTTTCGCCGGCGAAGGTCCGTACTATGGTCCACTGAGCCGGTCGGGGGTTGTCTCAGGGGAGTATTCCGATATCAATCATCAGCTGAATGCTTTAGCAAATGAACAGGAAGCCAATGGCTCTTGGTGGTCGCCGGAATCCCAGCCTCCACGTCCAGTCGTTCGCCCCGTTTCTGTCAGCCATCGAAGAAATAAATTCCATCTCCATCTCGATAGCTCGATCGATGATGTGCCGACGGTCGACAACGCATTGGCGGCGCGATTCCAGCATGCCGGGGTACACCGAGTTGGGGATTTGATTCGTAATACTTCTGAATCGTTGAGCGCGGCGATGCATGTGGATGCAGACCTGATCCATTACCTGCAATGTGTGGCCGAACTCATGACTTCGACACCGCAATTACGAGCCTTTGATGCGCGTGTTTTGGTCGGGTGCGGAATCACGCGATCGCATATGCTCCGCGATCTCGGTCCCTATCAACTCGTGGATCGTGTGGACCGATATCTTCGAAGCTCCGAAGGACTTGAGTTGCTTGCAAATGCAACGCCCTTTGAGGCTGCCCGTATTCGCGAGTGGCTCGATTCGATGCGTAGGAAAACCTATGCGCCGCATGATCGGACCAACGATCGAGGATCCCGTCTGAGCCCAGACGATCAAACGAGAAAGCGTCGCCGTAAGAAGGCTCGTTTACGAGCTTATGAACCTGAGGAACCTGCGGTCCCTGTGGAAATGAAGCAGCGATCGCGTCGCGATTCCGCTCGAGGACCTTCGCAATGGAAGTTCCATCTCGACATTGATAGTCCTGTCGTGGATGCTCCCACGATCGGTCCTAAGATGGCGGCCAAGCTGGAAACGATCGGTATCCATACCGTCGGCGGATTGCTCGGCGGCAAGGCAGATGCCATCGCCACTCGCTTGGCCGACAAGAACGTGACGGAACAACAGGTCGCGGAATGGCAATGGCAAGCGATGATGGTGTGCCGAGTTCCGAATCTGAGAGGTCACGATGCGCAGTTGATTGTCGGCACGGGATTGCATACCGCCGAAGAGCTGGCGAGTCAGAATGTAGCAAACTACTTTGAGAAGGTCGTTCAATTCGCCAGTAGTAAAGCGGGACTACGGATCCTGCGAGGAACAGAAGTCCCAAGCCGAGACGAGGTTCAGGACTGGATACACTGGGCACAAAATTGCCGAGCCTTTCGGGCAGCCTAGCGTTCGAATCCCCATCCCCTTCAACGAAAAACATCCGGGCTTCCAGCGGAACGAACAGAAAACATGTTTGATCTAGATGAAATCCTGGCCATGCAGATTCGTACCGTGGCTCGGTGGCACCTTGAGCCAATTACCAATCCGTATGCTGTCGAGAAAGAACTCCATTCGTTGGTCGCGATTGCTTGTCAGCAGCACCAATACAACTATCTGCTGTGGCATGAGGAGGATATTGCTCGCAGCCCCGATGTGACCGATTCCCAAATCGCAAACGTGAAGCGGAATATCGATCGATACAATCAATTGCGGAACGATTGGATTGAAAAGGTTGACGATTGGATTACCGAAGATCTCGTATCGCATCAGGTGCAGGTTCAAAGGGATGCAAAGCTCGCCACCGAAACACCGGGCAGCGCCATCGATCGGCTGTCCATCATCTCGCTTCGCATCTACCACCTCGAAGAGCAATTACAGCGAACGGATGTTGATGAGTCTCACCGAGAGAAGGTGAAGCACCGAATAGCGATTTGCCGGCTTCAACACGCGGAGCTCAGCCAGTCACTTCGGGAATTATTGGAGAATATCTACGCAGGCAGAAACAAGCATCGCACCTATCGCCAATTCAAGATGTACAACGATCCATCCCTGAACCCCTATCTCTACAATCGCGCCCAGCTATCGGCGACGAAAGCTTAGAGTTGCTAGAACTGCCGACGAGTGAATGGAATCGAGCCATTTGGATCGTTCGTCCATTCCGCAAGGCGGCTGACCTTACCAGGTTGCTAAGGCTTACCCTTCGAATTCAGATTTGGTTTTAGTTGGCTATCCTCAAGCCATTCGACCAATCGGAATGGCCAATCTCCGTAACCGGACGAGGTCCCTGGTCGGTAGCCAAAGCCGTGCCCGGCGTTTGAATAGACGTGTAGTTCAGCCGGAATTCCAGCTTTCTTGTACTTGAGGTAGAGCTCTCCCATTCCGATGGAAATATCATCGCGATCCTTATAACCCAGAGCGATAAAGACAGGGGGCATTCCGGGATCTACGGTGAATCGATTGGAGGTTCCTGGATAAATGAGCACCTGGAAATCCGGACGACTCGATACTCGTTCGATCTCATCGCTGGCGTTGGGATTGCCTGGATCATTTTTCATGGCGCTCAGAGCGGCCAACTCACCACCCGCGGAGAATCCCAGAACTCCAATGCGCTCTGGATGGATATCCCACTGAACTGCTTTGGAACGGATGAGTCGGATGGCCCGACGCGTATCCTCCAGAGCATGATCGTCCACGGTATATACGGATCCGGCTTCGCGCGCCAGTCGATACTTCAAAACGAAAGCGGCTATTCCCTGTTTGGCAAACCACTCTCCCAACGCGTAACCCTCGTGGCCCATGCAGAGCATGCGATGTCCTCCTCCGGGCGCAATGAGGATCGCTGTACGTGGGGATGATCCCGCAGTCGGCAAGTAGGGAACGATCGATGGATTGTGGATGTTGGTGACATTGCATTTGCCGGGACCTACATCCGCGTTCTCTGGCACGTTCGCCTTGTTTTCAAATCCCGGCGCACCATTTTTCCAAAGGAATAACGCGGGTGGGTGGCTGAAGTCCTTTTGCCACGCCGAGCACTCGGTTAAAGGGTAAAAACCCGCGAACAAGAAGAGGCACCATCGAACGATGGTCGATTTTGGGAAGAGATTGGTCCAGGCGCGGTGATCGCGGAGGTGAGTCGACATCAAAGCCTCAGAGGGTCACATGAATGGAAGGAAGGCGAGTGACCATTGTAAGAGTTTTTGATTCGTAGGGATTTATTGTTTGAGATCAATTGTCTGGGTTTGCTCTCCGCCTTTGACCTCGAACTTAAGATCACTTGTCTCGAGCTCGTAGTAGCGAGTTGGTAATTTCACCCAGCGATCGGAAACTCGGCTCGATTCCTTGCTCGATTCCTGCATGGATTTGCTAACTTCCGGAGGCAGATTTAGACCCGGTGCCAATGCAGGCATCGTCGCGGGGCGGGGTTCAAACTCGCGATTATCAATGCTGACACGCACTTCCCCGACCGGCAAAGTCACCTTGAATTTCCCGTCTCTTTCCAAAACGTAGGCCACGGAATTCATAGACTCGTCTTGGGGTCGAAACGTCAAGAGTCCTCCTGGAACCGGTTTCCCTTGATAGGTTACCTCTCCGGATACCTCGCCAAACCGAGGTCCGCAACCAGCGATGCAAACGAGCAAGCTCAGCAGGAATGTCATGGATTTCATAAGAGGGATTCTTTCCCGTAAAGGATGTCGATGCTGACAAAACCACGCCCATCCACTCCGCCGATTCATTCCGCGAAGTGGAACGAAAGAAAAAATTAGGGGATGTGAATTCGTTTATTCTGCATCCGACCCGAGAACTTCGCCGCTGCTGGGAGTTAGCATGGCAAACCATGTCTGGCCAGTCATGTTCCCTGAGAGTGAGCGCACACTACCGTCTCCCAACGCGACCTGCATCGTGATGTGGGGAGTGGACGCGAGACGGCGATCGCATTGCCCCCCGTTCGCGGAGTTCGAAAGTGGACGCCGGGGTTGAACCTGAAATTTGGAATTGATCCCGTAGG
>JBBAXA010000004.1:101268-175483 GCA_040396935.1 Pirellula sp. | reverse complement strand
GAGTTCGAAAGTGGACGCCGGGGTTGAACCTGAAATTTGGAATTGATCCCGTAGGTGAAGATGACCCCATCCCGACCTCTCCCACCTCCAAAAACGGCGGATAGTCGGTCTCCCGGGTAACTGTCTGCTGGAACCCCTGAGCTGGGTGACGAGCCGCCTGAACTACCGATGCGAAAGACTCCTCGCATCCACCAGGTTCCGCCAGGATCGCCTGTACCATTGCATCGAGAAAGCTTTTCCGCAAAGAGAATCGTGTTGGAAGTCCCATCGGACATCGTTCCAAATTTTGCCTTAGCGTCCCAACAGGTTTCCCATGGGTTCCCAGCGCTGCCGCAGGTGACGGTCCTATTGCTTTCACCTCCGAAGACAAGGAAATTTCCGGCGTAGGAGGAATCGCCCGGTGTCCAGTCGAGACCATTCCCTAAAGTATTGTCGCTGGGGCATTGGAATGCAGACATCCGCGTCTGTCGCAACCATGTCCGATTTCCCGTGTTGACCGATCCCCATGTCGGCCAAATGTAACCTAAGTTGGTCCAGGAAGCCCCCGGGGTGGCCTGACCAACGGCTGCAGCGAGGTCGCAATTCCCTGCCATGTTGAACACGGCAGACTGTTCGAGGAACGGCAACATGTGGAAGTAGAGGGGCGCGTACCAAGCCCCGCCATAGTTGCCACCTTGCGGTGGAAATCGCCGGTGGGTGTCGTGCGCATTGTGGATCGATAACACCTGTTGCTTCAGGTTGTTGGTACACTGCATCCGCCGTGCGGCTTCGCGAGCGGACTGAACTGCGGGTAGCAAGAGACCGACTAAAATTCCAATGATGGCGATGACCACCAATAGCTCCACCAGGGTGAAGCCCTTTCGACGACGAGATAAATCCATGATTTGGGTGCTCCAGAAAAGATTCAATTGAAAAAGTAGACAAGAAAGTTTCGCCCTGTAACGGGCGAACCCAAAGTGATTGTAAAGCCCCCTAAAGTCCGCTTGCAATCAAATTTGGTGCGTAAACGTTGAAAATTTCAGGATTGGAAGAAGGAGCCTCCTTGCGGAGGGAGGCCATCTCCCGAGCCGCGAATTGTTGGGGCTTGGAATCGGAAGTCGTAGGTTTTTGGAAGGAACCCTTCGAGAGGAACAAAGTGGGTAGGAATCTGGATAGCAGCGCACCGAGAAGATGTGCCGATACCTGTGCCTGAAATTCGCTATTCTTTTCGTATCCCAGAGATTTCTGGATTCCTCGTATGGTTGAACGTCCAAGCAATTCCAAGGCGCCATTCGAAACCTTTCAAAAGATAACGAACTAGCTCCAAGGGTTTTCCGTTGCCAAACTGGAGTGTTTGTCCGTCGATGGCTTTTGAATAGGCTGGTTGATTCCTCGTTCCGAAGCCAGCGACAGAAGCTAAAACATGAAACGACTTCGTGTCAGGGAAGCTGTCCTGCTTGAGGCAAAAAGGGAGCGGGAGCGGCTGACATCCTCGGCCTGTTGCTATATGCTCATACGGGCTCGAGGCAGACTTTGTATTTGGCAACTTATTTACCTGGGCGATTAGCCCTTGCCGAGAGCGGTAGAACGCCAACTCTCAATTCTCCGCGGTTCCATGCTAGATATTGTTGTACCTTCGGTCGGTGAAAGCATTACGGAAGTTCAAGTCAGCCGTTGGCTGAAAAAGGAAGGTGAGTGGGTTGCCGCAGGCACGGATTTGGTCGACTTGGAAACCGAAAAAGCGTCGGTTCAAATCTCGGCGCCCGAAGACGGAATCCTGTTAAAGATCCTCAAAAAAAATGAGGAATTCGCGACGGTCGGGGATGTCATTGCGACGTTCCAACCTGCGGCCAAGGGAGCAGAAGCTCCAACTCCGTCGGTCGCGCCAGCTCCACCAGCGTCGGCTGCTTCAGCCACTGCCAGCCAATCGGGCACCGATCCACGCGTGATGCCAGCGGCTCGACGCATGCTCGAAGATCACCAAATATCAGCGTCTCAAGTGCCGGCGACTGGACCTGGAGGTCGTGTGCTGAAAGAGGACGTCAGCCGATACGTTGCACAAGCTACCAATAGCATCGGTTCATCGATCGCGTCCGTGGGCGCCGCGGCGACGCAGGCGACGGTCATGGCAGCCAAGACAGTGGCTGCCACCTTGAGTCCTCCGGCCGCTAGCAGCTCTTCGACTTCGATCGTCCAAAGCGGCTCGCCGAATCGCTCGGAAGAGATCAAACCGATGAGTATGATCCGTAAAACGATTGCTTCTCGATTGGTGCAGGCGCAGCAAACCGCAGCTCTTTTGACGACTTTCAATGAAGTGGACATGCAGCCCGTGATGGCACTTCGAACGAAGTACAAGGATGCCTTTCAGGAGAAGCATGGTGTCAAGCTGGGCTTTATGTCATTTTTTGCCAAGGCCTGTTGCGAAGCCCTGAAACGTTTCCCATCTGTGAACGCCGAGATCCGCGGGAGCAATATTGTTTATCGAAACTACTTTGATATTGGGATCGCGATCGGGGGCGGCAAGGGGCTCGTTGTCCCGGTCCTACGTAACGTTGAAAAAATGGGTTTTGCCGAAATAGAAAGGACGATTGGCGAGTTTGCATCGAGGGCGATGGCCAACAAACTGCTGCCTCAGGATCTCGAGGGTGGAACCTTCACGATCAGCAATGGTGGAATCTATGGTTCCTTGCTTTCTACGCCGATCGTCAATCCTCCTCAGAGTGGAATTCTCGGGTTGCATTCGATTCAAGAGCGTCCGATCGCACTCAACGGCCAGGTCGTAATACGACCGATGATGTATATCGCGCTAACATACGATCATCGAATCATCGACGGACGTGAGGCCGTCACGTTTCTGAAGACGATCAAGGAAGTCATCGAAGATCCATCGCGATTGTTTTTAGAGATTTAAAAGTTGCGATTGGGTAGAGCATCCTCGGATTCGACCTGCCGTTCGATCCTGTCCGTCTAACAACCTATCCGAAAACCTCAGAGACCGTAGCGCGGACCAAGACAGCTGTCGTTTCTCGGGACGGTTTTCAAGTTGAATTTAAACATCCCGATCCCTCGGTAGTGAGACTGTCGATCATGATGCAATTAGGTTTTGTAAGCGCGATTCTTCCCGAGTTATCTCTCGAGCAGGTTTTCGAGGTTGCCGCGAAGATCGGCTACCGATACGTCGAGGTGATGTGTTGGCCGCTTAGCAAAGCGGAACGTCGTTACGCTGGAATCACTCATATCAACGTGAACGAGTTATCGACGAGTCATATACATTCCATCGCCGCTCTCCAAGAGCGTACCGGGGTGAAAATCAGTGGTCTGGGATACTATCCGAATTGCCTTTCACCCAACCAGGAAGAGGCCAATCGTAGTGTTGAGCATTTGAAGCATGTTATTGCAGCAGCCCCGAAACTGGGGCTGACTCAGGTCAATACATTTATCGGTCGCGATTACACCAAAAGCGTGGATGCCAATTGGCCGCGGCTGATGGAGACCTGGAAGCCAATCGTAGAACTCGCCGAGAATTGCGGAGTGAGGATCGGGATCGAGAACTGTCCCATGTTGTTCACCGAAGACGAATGGCCCGGTGGTAAAAATATTGCAACCTCCCCTGCGATATGGCGTCGTTTGTTTGCCGATTTGGGGAGCCCCAATCTCGGATTGAATTACGACCCTTCCCACATGGTCTGGCAATCTATGGATTATCTCAAACCCATGAGAGATTTCATTGATCGTATCTACCACGTGCATGCCAAAGATGTTCGAATCGATCGGCATCGATTGGATGATGTCGGCATCTTTGCTCATCCCAAGCTCTACCATACCCCGAAGTTGCCTGGACTTGGTGAGATTGATTGGGGGCAATTCTTTTCCGTTTTGGGTGACGCCGGATATCGTGGGCCCGTTTGCGTCGAGGTTGAGGATCGCACCTACGAGGGGTCGTTGGAGGATCGAACCGAGTCGCTCGCCCAAAGCTATCGATACTTGAGTCAGTTCGTCGGAAAGTAAATTCTTTTATTCTTGGCGAGTAGCGATGCTTTTTCCGCAGGATCGAAGATTCCTCCTTGGATCGTAGGAAGCTCTGTACAGGTCCAGTTTCTTTGAATAGACGAATTGTTGACGACACGTACGGCATTCTCGCGTACGATGGAGTTTGGTCTCAGGTTGGGTCGGGTTGTTTTTTTCAAAAGGGATTCGTTTGTGTCTTTGTTGGCGCTAGCTCTCGGCCTATTCGTGATGGCGTTGATCGTTTTTGCGATCGATCTATTGATACCTAGCGGGGGTGTTTTGATTGCAGTAACCGGACTGCTAGCACTGGCATCGATTGTGGTTGCGTTTCGCTACAGCACGATGACGGGCATTTGGATGGTTATCGCAACATTTCTTGCGATTCCTTTGATGTTCTGGGCTTTCATCGAGATATGGCCTCGCACCCCGATGGGAAAGCGTTTGATTGTCGAACCAAAGCCTGCGGATTCATTTGTTTGGTCTGACGCTGCGAAAACGAGTGATCCAAATGCATTATTAGGAGCAACCGGGATCGCGATCAGCGAAATGCTGCCTAGTGGACAGGTGCGAATCGGTGAGCAAACCTTCGAAGCCTTCAGCGAGTCTGGGCCGATCGAGATTGGAATGCGGGTGAAAGTCATTCGGCTAGATGTCGGCAGACTGGTTGTTTTGGCAGTACGCGGGAGTGAAACAGACCAACCCATGTCCCATGGCTCGGGATTGGATCGACCTGCGAATGAGTTGAATATCGAATCGCTCGATGGTTAGTAAACCCATGTCTTCCAATTCCCGTGAGCATCTGCATGCCCGAGGACCTCTATGAGAGAAGTGGTTCGAGAATAGACCGATGGAGCAAAGACCGTAGTCTATGAAAAAATCATCCCGAGCATTTTCGCGATCGAATTCCACCGATCGAAGTAAATCGATTCGATCGAAAGCTCCTGTACCCAGTAACTGCATTCGATTGCGAGGAGCATGCCAACACAATCTCAAGAATCTGGATATCGATTTTCCGCTACATCAACTCTCTGTAATTTGCGGCGTGAGTGGTAGCGGTAAGTCTTCGCTGGCGTTTGATACTCTATTTGCCGAAGGGCAACGCCGCTACATCGAGAGTTTCTCTGCGTATACGCGTCAGTTTCTGCAACGAATCGACAAACCTCGATTTGAAAGCCTAGAACCGTTACCCCCCTCGATCGCTGTTACTCGCGATGCGAGATCTCGAAATAACCGTAGCACTGTTGGTACGGCCAGCGAAATGATGGAATACCTCCGGGTGTTTTTCGCAAACCATGCCAAACTCTATTGCTATGAGTGCAATCGGCCTGTGATCGCGCACACGAAAGAAACCATCCAAGGGACGCTCGCGGACTACGAGAACGGAACTCGTTGTTTGATTGGCTTTGTCGTCCGATGGAGTGATATGGGTGAATTGGCCTCGACCCTCGCCACCCTTCAGAGCAGTGGCTTCCTCAGACTCATTTCGAACAACTCCATGCTCCATCTGAGTAACTCAACCAAGGACGAGTTAGCTACCGCCTTCAAAGGACAGGAATCGTTCGTCGTCGTTGTCGATCGTTTGAGTTGGACGGGGACAATCGATAGTCGATGGAATCAGTCTATAACCGTTGCGGCCGATCAAGCGATGATTTATGAACCCAACGAAGTAGTCATTTGGCGAGAGGTTGAGCAGGCGGAAACATCGGTCGACGGAAGGCATTTCGAAATCGATCGATTCCTCTTCCAGCTTCGATGTCCTTACTGCGACATAGACTATCCGACGGCGGATCCTAGCCTTTTCAATTTCAATCACCCCAGCGGAGCCTGTCCACTTTGCGAAGGATTTGGGGAAACCGTCTCGCTCGACCAGAACAAGATTGTACCGGACCGATCTTTATCGCTTCGAGAAGGCGCCATAGCACCTTGGCGGACGCCGAGCTATTCCCATGAACTGGATGAGCTTATCGCGTTAGCTAAGGATCAGGGGCTACCGCTCGATGTGCCTGTATCCAAGTTGACATCCAACCAATGGAAAATGGTAGAAGAGGGAGTTCCCAAGAAAAAATTTGGCGGTCTGCGTGGATTCTTTGCGTGGCTGGAACGGCACAAATACAAAATGCACGTTCGCGTTTTTCTATCGCGATGGAGAAGTTACGCAAAATGCGAAAAGTGCTCTGGAAAACGTCTTCATCAGAAAGCGCTAGCCTATCGATTGAATGAGTATTCTTTCGCTGAATTATGTTCGTTACCGATCGACAGGCTGTTGGAGATGGTCATTCCCTACGGTGGGTCTGGGGAAGGATTGCAGGAGACGGAGCGCTCGTCGAATCCTGCGCGGAGTATGGCTGCTGAGAATCATGCGACGTACAACGCGTCAGAACCCGCACGGCAAGTCTGTTCGCGGCTACGTTATTTGCAAAACGTCGGGCTCGGTTATCTCTCGTTGGATCGTCCCATGCATACTCTTAGCAGCGGGGAATCGCAGCGAGTCAATCTGACGACCCTCCTCGGCTCGAGTCTAGTCGACATGTTGTATGTTTTCGATGAGCCGACTGTCGGATTGCATCCGGCGGATGTGCAACGTGTCGCGAATGCTATTTTGGCGATACGCGATCGAGGCAATACAGTCATCCTGGTTGAGCATGAGCCGAAGATGATGGAGATTGCGGATCGAATTATCGAGATTGGACCATCGGCTGGATCGCACGGCGGGGAAGTGACATTTGATGGAACACCCAGTGAGATAAGAGTTTCCGATTGCCTCACCGGTAAATACCTCGCTGGTCAAAAGGGAAGAACCTACCAAAGACGTCGAAGTGACCTATGGCTCGAATTGCATGGTGCCTGTGGACGCAATTTAAAAAATATCGACCTTCGACTCCCGGTCGGTTGCATGACGGCAGTCCGGGGCCCCAGCGGTGCTGGCAAAAGCTCTTTGATCTTGGACACGCTGGTACCCGCCCTGAAAGCGTTTGAGTTGGGTGAGTCGAGCGATGGGTTAGCGTTTCATCGTTTGAAAGGAGTGGCTGCGATATCGGGCTGCCGTGCGATCGACCAAAGCCCTATCCCGCGATCGACTCGAAGCACGCCAGCGACCTACTGTAAAGCAATGGATGCCATTCGCGATGTTTTCGCCGCCACCCAGGATGCGAGATCCCTGCAGATGACAGCTAGCCACTTTAGTTTCAATAGTGAGGCCGGTCGTTGCCCTGCGTGCGAAGGGCTCGGTTACACGGTGGTCGAGATGCAATTCATGGCAGACATCTCGCTAACATGTCCTGATTGCCAGGGTCAGCGGTATCGACCTGAAGTACTCGCGATTCGGGTTCGCAACCTTTCGATCTACGAGATCCTGCAGTTGAGTATTGATGAGGCGATCGATTTTTTCCGAGGAGAGTCGGATGTTCAAATACGACTCGGGCTTCTTCGAGAGATCGGTTTAGGCTATCTACCTCTCGGTCAGAGTCTGGCAACTTTGTCTGCAGGCGAGTCGACGCGTCTGAAACTCGCATCGGTCCTAGCGGATTCAAAGACGAATAAAAGAGGCGAGTTGATCGTATTGGATGAACCTACCACGGGTTTGCATTTTCTCGATGTCGATCGTTTGATTGATTGCCTGGGAGTCCTGATCGATCGAGGTAACACGATTGTCGTGATCGAGCATAATGAGCAACTGTTGGAGGCTGCCGATTATCTCGTGGAAGTAGGGCCTGGAGCGGGACCCTATGGTGGTAGTCTCGTGAGTCAAAGTTGGTCGATTCCCGAATCCATCCAGTAAATCATGAAGTAAATCATGATGGAGCTGGTTCCTCGGGCGATCGAGACCGGTTCCATAGGATTTCGCTGATGTCTATCAAACTTGCATCAAAGAGAGAGGTGGCGATCAAAGTTCGGCACTCCCTGTTCGCAAGATCGCTCTCGCGAGGTAAACTACGTTCGCGTCGAGGAGTGCGAACGGGTGAGTCCCTTATTTGGCGGCTGATAGAGCCAGGATTCTCGCACGTCCAATTTGGGTTATTGAAGTCGAATATGGTTTGGCAGCGAGTTTGCATCATCGGAGTGGGGCTTTTGGGTGGATCCATCGGATTGGCCCTGAAACGAAAGCGGCTTGCAAAACAAGTGGTCGGGGTAGGACGGACAATTACCAAGCTGGATACTGCGCTGTCCCGAGGCGCCATCGACATCGCGACGGATGATATTGTCAAAGGAGCTTTGGACGCGGATTTGGTCATTGCGTGTACTCCGGTGAAATCGATTGTCGATTCCCTCGTCGTGGCAGCCGGCGTAGCCCTGCCCAACGCACTCTTAACGGATGTTGGGAGTACCAAGCAGAGCATTATTAAGGCCGCTGAAGGGCGTTTATCTCCTTCTCAGTTCATCGGCAGTCACCCGATTGCAGGCGGTCATCACAGCGGTGTTGAGCATGCGGTGGGGACTTTGCTCGACGGTGCTCTCGTGGTGATCACTCCTTCGACAAACAACCCGCCTGAACTTCTGGAGTCGATGATTCGGTTTTGGGAGTCGATGGGTTCCCGAACTTGCGTCTTAACGCCGCGGGAGCATGATGAAGCTCTCGCCGTCTCCAGTCATTTGCCGCACATGGTTTCCTCGGTCCTGGCCGGTGCGACCCCCCCAGAATTCTTGCAATTCGTTGGGAAGGGATGGATGGACTCGACGAGAATCGCGGCCAGCAACTCGCAATTGTGGCGACAGATCTTGGAGGAAAACCACGCTCCAGCCCTTCAAGCCTTGAAGAACTTTGCCACAATCTGCGGAACATGGATCGATGCGCTAGAACGGGGTGACTTCGATCGCGTCGAATCACTACTTCAAGCAGGAAAAGCAACTCGTGACGCTGTGGCAAGTCGACATCTATCCGGCTGAGGGCCAGCCGGATTCTTTAGGTACCTCCGCTGCCAACTCTGCCTCGGAACTCGGGATTGCAACGGACCTCGTAGTTCATGGTGCGTACGGCTTCTTGCTGCAGGGGAATGCTGATGACGATGAGATCCATCGAGTTGCTCGAGAACTCTTATCCGACTCGATCGCTCAGAGGTGCCTGACGGGGCGCGTGGGCTCTCAGGAACTATCCAGGTCACCTGCTGGAGAGTCCGTTTTGGTGTACGCACTCCCAAAGCCCGGAGTGATGGATCCTGTTGCCCAAAGCACGCGGAAAATGCTGAACGACATCGGACTGAAAGTCGATGAGGTTCGAACCTTTCGCAAGTATTGGATCCGTGGTCGTAAAGGACCTGTCGACCCGGGGGTCGTCAATCGTCTGTGCCAAAAGGTTCTCGCCAATGATTCCATCGAGCAGATCAACGTGGGACCTTTGGATATTCGCGAGCTCGCGATCGGAAATGCCTACCAATTCCGAAAGGTCTATCTACCTATTCTCGGTCTGGAAGATCCGCAGTTGCTCTCGCTGAGCAAAAGCGGTCAGCTCTATATGTCTCTAGCCGAGATGAAAACGGTTCAAGCATACTACCGTGATTTGGGGCGCGAACCCACGGATATCGAATTGGAAACGATCGCTCAAACCTGGAGCGAACATTGCAGTCACAAAACATTAGGCGGAAAGATCGCTTACACGGACGAGCATGGGACCAGGCAATTCGAATCGATGCTCAAAGAAACGATCTTTGCAGCGACGATGCAGATCCGAAAGTCTCTCGGTTCGGAAGACTGGTGCGTGAGTGTTTTCAAAGACAACGCGGGTGTTGTTACGTTTGATCATGAGGATTGCGTTGTCTTCAAAGTGGAAACGCACAATCATCCCTCTGCGATTGAACCTTATGGTGGTGCGAATACTGGCTTGGGTGGAGTGATTCGAGATCCTTTAGGAACGGGGCTAGGTGCAAAACCGGTTTGTAGCACAGATGTGTTCTGTTTCGCATCTCCCGACTATCCTCCAGATCGATTGCCTCCTGGTGTACTGCATCCTCGCAGGGTCATGGCCGGCGTTGTGTCAGGCGTTCGCGACTATGGCAATCGAATGGGAATCCCCACGGTCAACGGTGCCGTTTATTTTGATGATCGGTATTTGGGTAATCCGCTGGTTTACTGTGGGAATGTCGGATTGATTCCCCGATCCAAGGTGGAGAAACAGGCAAAGCCTGGAGATCTAATTGTCGCCATCGGAGGACGCACAGGACGCGATGGAATACATGGTGCGACCTTCAGTAGTGTTGAGCTCACCGAAGAGAGCGAATCGATTTCGGGAGGGGCTGTCCAAATCGGGAATGCGATCACGGAAAAAATGGTTCTCGACGTACTGTTGGCGGCCCGCGATCAGGGTTTGTACAACGCCGTCACCGATTGCGGCGCTGGCGGATTTAGCAGTGCGATTGGCGAAATGGGTGAGGAGATTGGTGCCGAGGTTTGGTTGGACCAAGCGCCGCTCAAGTATGAAGGGCTAAGCTATACCGAAATCTGGATTAGTGAAGCTCAAGAACGGATGGTGCTCGCAGTTCCACCCGAGAAGATCGATCGCTTACGATCGCTTTGCAGCAGCGAGGGAGTCGAATCCGCGGTGTTAGGGGTCTATGCCCCCACCGGTATGCTGCGATTGATGTACAAAGACCAGGAGGTCGGTTGCGTCAGCATGAAGTTTCTTCATGGCGGTCGACCGCCCGTTGTTCGTCAAGCAGTCTACCACCCTCCCTCCATCCAACCTCTTTCTCTCGGCTTGATGAACCAAATCGAAGTGCAAGAGACCCTCCTCAAGATCCTCGCTTTGCCCACCGTAGCCAGCAAGCATTGGATCATCCGTCAATACGATCACGAGGTCCAAGCGGGTAGCGTGATCAAACCACTTGTCGGCCCATCCTGCTCGGGCCCCAGTGACGCGGCGGTTGTTCGACCTAAGTTGACGAGTCAAAAAGGGATCGTCCTGGCATGCGGGATGAATCCGAACTTTGGTGATTTTGATCCGTATGATATGGCGACGTCAGCCATGGATGAGGCCGTGAGGAACGCTGTCGCGGTCGGTGCCAATCCATCGCGGCTAGCGGTGCTCGACAATTTTTGCTGGGGGAACACGGAAAAGCCTGAAACGCTAGGAACACTGGTCCGAGCTGCGATCGCATGCCACGATCTCGCCGTTGCCTGGCAGACGCCTTTCATCAGTGGCAAAGATAGCTTGAACAACGAATTCTCCTTCACGACCGATGATGGGGAAAAGCAAACAATCGCTATTCCCTGCTCTTTGCTGATCAGCGCGATGGGACAAATCGATGACTGCTCGGTGGCAGTGACGATGGACCTGAAACGTCCTGGGAACGCCCTCTATCTGGTCGGGGTCACTCGAGACGAATTGGGTGGGTCGCAAGTTGCAAAGGTTCTCGGTTTATCAGGTGGAACGGCACCGAAGGTGGATGCGAAGCTTGCCATGCGGATCTACCAACAGTTGCATCGAGCAATGATGAGTCGTTTGATCGCAGCCTGTCACGACCTCAGCGAAGGCGGCCTCATCGTGTCGCTCGCAGAAATGGCTTTCGCAGGGGAATTAGGGGTCCGAGTCGACGTTTCTAGAGTCCGAGAGGCATCTTTCGTCAATGCGGAAGCGCTTCTTTTCTCAGAATCAAATAGCAGGTTGATTTGCGAAGTCCCGCTGGAGAAAATAAAGGACTTTGAGGCAGCGATGACCGGTCTACCGTGCTACCGCATCGGCGAAGTCATGTCGGACGATATCGTCGTGGTGAGGTGTGATCAAACCGATCTGGTGAGTATGCCTTGGTCCACTCTTCGAGATCAGTGGCGTGCTCCGCTGGACTGGCAATAGGGAAGGCGAATAGCTTCCGCCCGGCCTTCGATCCATTCGAATGCAGATACCATTGCCTGGACCAGGCTTGACAGGGGCTGTAGCTTGTAAGGTGCGGCGATCTGAGAGAATGTTTCCACTCGGGAATTTAAGATGTATACGACGAAGCTAGTAGGGTTTGCTGTCTGGATCCTTTTTTTTCTAGGCGGAAGAGCCTACGCAGACAAAGCGCCGGAAAAACTCACAATAGCTACGTGGAATCTCGAGTGGTTCTTCGATGATCAGAAGAATAACAATCGAAGTGACACAGCTATCCAGCAGTCACCACCGAGCAAAGAGGAATGGGAATGGAAACTGCAGGTCACTGTCGATGCGATTGCCGCTTTCAGGCCGACGATCCTAGCCGTCCAAGAGATTGAAGATCGCGCTGTGATGCAGTCGGTAACGCGACTGTTGAAAGAGAAACACAATTTGTCTTATCGCGTTGCCTACATCGAAGGGTTCGATTCCGGCACGGAACAGGACGTCGCCATTCTCTATCGGTCCGGACTGGTGGAGTTCTCACGCAGGGAGCAAACCTTCGAGATGTTTGCATCGAATGATTACTACAACCTGTCGAAGCATCTATTCGCAACATTCGAGTGGCAAGTTGGCGATAGGACCGAAACTCTGACAATACTGAACCTCCACTTGCGAGCGACCGCGGAGGCTGCCGATATTCGCAAACGTCAGTGTCGTTTGGCCCACACGTGGCTCCGAAAGAAGCTTTTGGCCGGCGAAAATATTGTGCTTTTGGGAGATCTCAATGTCGAGGAACCAGCCGGTGCAGCATCTCCTAACGGGGACGGGATGCATGTTTTGCTGGGACGCGAGACCCAAGAACAAACTGACGATCTGAGGGATTTGTTAGAGCAGATCCCTGCCGATCAGAGGCGAACGCATTTGATCCTGGATAAGCAATTCGATCGTATTCTCGTCTCCAAGCCCTTCCTCGAACCTTCTGAAACCGGCATCCGCTTTGAGTCGATCGAGGTACTAAGCCGCTTCAATATTCGAGGGAAAGAGGCTGACAAGGACCATTGGGATACCCGATTCACCAAAGATCGCAGCGAGAGGGATATCAGTGATCATCATCCAGTGATGGCAACCTTTACCATTCGATGAGCCAGAAATTGAGTCCTCAGAAGGAATTCAGTCATCGTACCTTGGGCCAGTGCGCGAGCCTTGCGATCGAACTGGAATGCACAGCGATCAAACTCGGTAACGTTCATCCTTACGCCGCTTTTCTAGAGATGAACCATGCATCGTTCCTGAGCGCTTCTCGAGCCATAGGAAATGCGATCGACCAGTCGATGGGTGATCGCGGGCCAAGTGTTGGAGGATTGGTGCATCACTCGACTTCAGCCATGATGCAGGCAGCGGGTTGCAATACGAGCTTGGGAACCATTCTGCTCTTTGCGCCGCTGCTCGTGGCAGCGTTTCGAGAGGGGCATCGAGAAATCGATTCCTCTCACGTTGCGAAGACTCTCTCCGAAATGAGCGCAGCGGATTCCAAACTCGTCTACGAATCGATTGCTTTAGCCAACCCCGGTGGGCTAGGAACGAGCGATCGTATGGATCTTTCCGATAGCCCCCCTTCATGCTTGCTGGAGGCTATGTCCTACGCGTCGGGCGTAGATGACGTAGCTTTGCAGTATGCATCAGGCTTTGAGTTGGTCTTTCAGATGGAGGAGCGATTGGTGCATTACCATCGAATCTCGGGGAATTCCATTTTGGATGCAATCCGGGATTTGCAACTGGAATTGCTTGCCACTCGAAAAGATAGTTTGATACGTCGTAAGGGAGGGGATTTGTTGGCAGATGAGGTTCGCGAACGGGCGTCCTGTTTGTATCGATTGCGATTCGAGAATGATCCCGTTTGGTGGGACGCATGGAACGAGCTCGATCGTTGGATGCGCCAACAGGTCGATGCACGAGGAAAAAGAATTGCGAATCCGGGTACCACGGCCGATTTAATTGCGGCAGCGCTGCTTGTTTGTATCCTTCATCAGGCGGACGGGGATGGGTAGCGGAGATTCGGCAACCAGGTTTTGGAAACAGTGGATCGACCTTCAAAAAACCATATCATTCCTGCGCAAATCCTACCCAACGAAATTGGGACTTGGGTATCGGAGGGAGCCGGTGGATCTGCCGATGACACTGAAATCCCATGCGACTACCCTTACTTTCCCCCGACGATTCATCGCATCAACCAAAGGTTAAGAAACTTCCTTCTTGGCAGCTTTCTTTTTTGCGACTTTGGATGCTTTTGATTTGGTTGTTCCAGTCTTCTTCTTCGCAGCTTTTTTCTTTGTAGCTTTCTTGACGGTTTTCTTTTTCTTGGCCCCCCCCGCAGCAGCGCGGGCTGCTAGCAATTCTAGAGCTTGCTCAAATGTCAGCGAATCGCCATTGGCATCTTTAGGTAAGGAAGCATTCGTTTCGCCATCGGTAACGTAGAGACCGTAGCGCCCATCGCGAAGCTCCACCTTCTTACCTGTCACTGGAGAATCCTCAAACGTTTTCAACGGAGGCGCAGCAACGCCGCGTCCTCGACCAGCTGCCTTTGGCTGGGCGAGAATGGCGATGGCTTCATCGAGAGTGACTTCGAGAAGACTAATCCCAGCTGGAATAGATCGGGACTCGGATCCATGTTTCAGGAAGGGGCCGAATCGGCCTTGGGTCGCGATCACCGGCTCTCCGTCGCTGGGATGGTTTCCCAAATGACGAGGCAACGACAACAGCTTCAGTGCTGTGGGTAAATCGATTGACTCGGCGGACATTCCTTTGAGAAGCGAGGCATTCTTTTTCTCTTCATCATCGGGAGATCCCATCTGAACATAAGGGCCGAAACGCCCTTGTTTGATGTAGATCGGTTTGTTGGTCTCTGGATGAAACCCTAACGGTTCCTCGCTGAGCTGCTGTTTGGCTAACAACTCCTCTGCGCGCTCGATCGTTAATTCATCTGGAGCCATATCCTCTGGCAAACTCGCACGCTGTTCTCCGCGTTCGATATACGGTCCGTATCTTCCGACTCGAACGACGACAGGTTCCGCGGACTGGTCACAGTGAATAGGATAGGAGCAAGCAGAGCGCGGATCGATTTCGGCTACTTTCTGCTCTAAAAGCGGCTTGAGCCCCACCCCACCTGGAGCGAGATTTTCAGCGATACTATCGTTGCCAAAATAGAATTCCTGGAGATAAGCCAGGTTTTCACGCTCGTTGCGACTGATCTGATCGAGATAATCCTCCATCTCGGCAGTGAATTGGTAATCGACCAGGGAGGAAAAGTGCTCTTCCATCAGTCGGATCACCGCAAAGGCTGTCCAACTCGGAACGAGTGCATTGCCTTTTTTAAACACATAGTCGCGCCGAAGTATGGTTTCGATAATGGAGGCATAGGTACTCGGCCGTCCGATTCCCCTTTCTTCCAAAGCTCCAGTGAGCGAGGCTTCGGTGAATCTCGCAGGGGGCTGGGTCGTGTGCGAGGCGACATCTAACTCTTTGGGCTGCAGCCTATCTCTAGGGAGCATCGAGGGAAGCAGTTTTTCTTTTTCCGCCAATTCCGCGGCTGGGTCGTCGCTACCCTCGACGTACGCCCGAAGAAACCCTTCGAACTCGATCGAGGTTCCGGTGGCTTGAAACACCGCATCCTCGGCTTCGATGGTGACTACAACCCGTCGTTTGCGGGCATCCGCCATTTGGGAGGCGATCGTACGCTTCCATATCAATTCGAAAAGTCGGAATTGGTCGTAGCTTAGCTCGGATCGAAGCTTTTCCGGCAGCTGGAACGGGTGTCCTGCTGGGCGAATAGCCTCGTGAGCTTCCTGCGCATTCTTGACTTTCGTCGCGTACGTTCGTTCCGAGGGGTACAGAAAATTTTCGCCGTATTGCGATCGAACGAGGTCGCGGGCCGCGTGGATCGCTTCTTTGGAAAGCGTGGTCGAATCGGTTCTCATGTAGGTGATGTAACCGTTTTCGTACAGGCTCTGGGCGATTCGCATCGTATCCTTTGCCGTCAAACCGAGTTTACGATTAGATTCCTGTTGCAGGGTGCTCGTGGTGAATGGCGCTTTCGGACGTTCGACGTACGGTTTTACCTCGATATTAGCGACCGAGAACTGCGATCGTTCCAGACGGTTTTTCAGCGCCTTTGCATCCGGTTCTGTGAGGAGCAGAAGCTGGGGGTCTTTGAGTTTTCCAGTGGAAGCATCAAAGTCTTTTCCGGACGGAATTCGTCGATTCCCGACGCTGACCAGCGTGGCCGTAAAGCGTTCCTTGCTCTGGGTTTCCAGCAAAACATCGAGATCGAAATAGGTAGCCGAATGAAAAGCCATTCGCTCCCGTTCCCGTTCGACAATCAGGCGCACCGCGACGCTTTGGACCCGCCCTGCAGAGAGGCCTGGCCTCACCTTTTTCCAGAGGAGCGGAGAGACGTCGTACCCGTAGAGACGATCGAGAATGCGTCGGGTTTCCTGGGCTTTCACGAGCCCTTCGTCGATGTTCCGGGTGCTTTTGAGCGCGTTTTGAATCGCTTCCTTGGTGATCTCGTGGAAGACCATGCGGTGGACTGGCACCTTGGGCTTGAGGACCTCCTTCAAATGCCAGGAAATGGCTTCTCCCTCGCGATCCTCGTCCGTCGCCAAATACAGGTCTTTCGCGTCCTTCAGAGCGGATTTCAGAAAGGTGATATGCTTCTTTTTGTCGGATGGAACAACGTAGAGTGGTTCAAAACCAGCATCCACGTTGACACCCAGGGACGCCCAAGACTCGGATTTGTACTCCGCTGGAACTTCCTTGGCACCGCCAGGAAGGTCTCGAATGTGCCCGATGGACGCCTCTACCTGAAAAGCGCTCCCCAGGTATTTCGAGATGGTTTTCGCCTTGGCGGGGGATTCGACGATAACGAGTGACTTCTTTTCGCTCATGACCTTTTGCAATCATTCGATTTGCTGAATTACGAACCTTGTCCGGTTTTGCCCGGGCATGTTCCAGTTCCTTCCTTTGCGGTTTTGGCCAGATGACTCATCGTTTGTCAAGCCCCCGAGTCAATGTTGCCAATGCAATTGCGTGTAGCCGGGGAAACCCTACAATCCTGCGATCTCCGATAATTTATTGGGGGCAAATTGGTTTTTAAGCGATCCAAAGGAATCTTACGGGTATGGCGAGTCCCTTCGAAATTTTCAGAAAGAACCAACGAATGTGGATGGCAGCCGCCGTACTCGTGGCGATCATCGCGTTCGTTATCGCTCCATTATTCGACTATTTCGGAGGTGCACGCGGAGGAGGTGGCCGGCAAGGGCCGAACCCTGTCGTCGCTTCCTGGTCCGGTGGTGCAGTACGCCAGCAGCAACTCGGCATGGATCAATACGATTTGCAACTGGCGAATCAATTTCTACGCGAACTGGCCGTTGCCGTGCAAGAGAAAGGAGGCATTCCTCGAGTCCCAGGCTTCCAACCGGAAATCGGCTCTCTAGGAATTACCTCGCTGATGAACGATGAGGATGTGATCACCCGTCGGATCATTCAAACCGAAGCGGAGCGTCTCGGGATTCAATTCAACGACAATTCGGTAAAGCAGTTTCTCAAGAGCTTTGTCGATGGCAAGCTCGATGGCGATTCGATCCAAAAGCTTCTCACGAAGTCCACCGAACGCCGAATGACCATGTCGCACTTTTCAAGGGTTATCCGGGAAGAGCTATCCTATCAAGCGATGATGAAGTTGTTTCGGGCCGGACTCATGTTCGTCGATGTTAAAGACTCTCGGATCGTCTCGGTCCCACCGCTGACGACACCGAGCAAAAACTGGCGCGAGTTTTTGCGTCTCAATCGCGGTGCGAAAATCAAGGCATACCCGGTACGAGTGCTCGACTACCTGGAGAAAGTTGAAGCCCCCGATAAAGGCGACACGAAATACAAAAAAGAACTCCAAGATTTGTACAATGCTGGGAAAGAGGTGATTCCATCGAGCGACCCGGAATCGTATGTTGCATCGATTCCTGCCTACATGTCGCCCGCCAAGGCGGACATCGAATTCGTCGCTATCGATGCCCAAAAGATCACTCAGCAGGAGATAGCCAAGATTCCGGAAGAGACGCTGCGAAAGGAATACGAACGGCGCGTGGCTGAAAATCAGTTCCGGGTTCCGATCGAAACCAAAAAAGAGTCTCCGTTAGACCCGGCCAACCCTGCGGAAGGGACACCCGGGACAGACAACAAACCCAGCGCTCCATCCGATCCAGCGGTCGGTCCACAACCCACCACGGGCAATGCGCCAGCGGACTCCAAGGAGCCCGCTCCCCCATCCCAAGAGCCCGCAGCCAAAGAGCCCGAAAAGTCGCAAACAGGTGAAGAAAGCCCTCGCCCTCCTGTTCTGGAAGCTCCCAAGCCGACCAGTTCGCTTCGAAGGAATGGGTCCGTGAAATTGGTCGGCTTTCAGGAACCCTCGACTCAGGGTGATAAGCCGGCAGCAACAACCGCAGTCAACGAAGCGCCCTCGGCTAACACCACCCCAACATCCTCTGGTGAAAACCAAAATGCAGAACAAAAAGATGCGCCAAAGACGAATGATGCGGCGAATGCTCCTACCCTCCCTGCCAATCTGTTGCAGCTACCTCAGGGAACCGGATTGAACATCGGCGAGCAACCCGCGACCGCCGGCAGCACAGAAACGGTTCCGATGAGGACTCAAACTTTTGACGAGGTGAAGGATCGTATTGCCAATGAATTGGCATCGGCCTCCGCTAGCCAGATCGTCGAGGATTTGATCAATCAAATCTTTAGTGAAATGAACATCTATCAAGCCGAATTGATGGCGTTTCAAAGAGCTCTCGAGGAAAAGATCAAAAACATCGAGGAACCAAAACGGCCCGATATCGCCCTGCGAGCCAAAGAACTGGATTTGGGCTACGGAAAGACAGGGCTCGTGGATGCTCGCTCGGTTTTGAACACCGAGATCGGCCGGACTAGTGTCAATATGTCGATGCGACGTCCTGTTCCCATGTCGGCCATCGTGCAGGCGACTATCGGCGAAGGGGCGACAGCGTTTACGCCGTTGGTAGCGACCGGAACCTTCAATAACAACATGCGATTTGTTTTTTGGAAAACGGAAGTTGTTCAGCCGATGACTCCGTCGTTCGAGACAGCTCGCGAGCAAGTTGAGGAAACCTGGAAGTGGCAACAGGCATTGAAGCTCGCTGAGGAAAAAGCCCGCGAACTGGCTTCCCGTGTAGGAAAAGGAAAGCTGGAGGAGGTGCTCGCGACGGAAGAAGAGAAGAAAATGATCGTGGAACCTGCGGAGTTCACCGCCGTGAATCCAATGTTTCAATTCATGGCAACCGATGAAGTCAGTATGGTTTTTCCATTGAAGCGCGTGGATGCTTCGTTCATGGAGACTGTTTTCGCAGCGAAGCCCGGGGATACGGTCGTTGTCTCGGATCGTGTCAAATCGGAGTTTTATGTGGTCCAGGTGCAACAACTAACACCCGATGAGGAGTTACTGGAACGTTTCCAACGTGCACCGACGCAATCGTTGAATTCGTTGATCATGCGGGAAAGCCAACAAGCGATTGGGCCTTTGCTGCGCAGCATTGAGAGCCGCCTCAACGTCCGACGAAACTAACAGGCCGTTTATGTCTCACACGATGGTGATTTTCGGTGCGTCTGGGGACCTTACCAGCCGCAAATTGATTCCGGCCCTCTACCGTCAGTTTCATCGTGGCAGACTTCCTAAACCCACACGCATTGTGGGGGTAGCCAGGAGTGTATTTTCCTCCGAGCAATGGAGGTCTCAGTTGGCCGAAACGACCTCCAAGTACGTGAAGGGTGATTTCGAAAACGACGCCTGGAATGCGTTTGCGGATCAAATCCATTACCAACCAGGAGACATCGGTAACGAACAAGACTTTCATCAGCTCGCGGAAAAACTCACGGAGATTGAGGAGAGTCAAACGACAGATCGCGTCTATTACCTGTCGACCATGCCACAACTTTATGCTGTCGCCATTTCGCAACTGGGTAAAGCCGGCTTGAACATCGATACACATGGTCGTCGGCGGGTCGTTATTGAAAAACCATTTGGTACCGATTTGGCGACGGCGCGACACCTCAACGAGGCGATCCATCAAACCTTTCGAGAAGATCAGATTTATCGGATCGATCATTATCTAGGCAAGGAAACGGTCCAAAACATGTTGGTCCTGCGATTCGGGAACACCATCTTTGAGCCACTTTGGAACAGGAACTACATCGATCATGTTCAGATTACAGTCGCTGAAGAGGTGAAGGTAGGGCGTCGCGGGGATTACTATGACAAGTCAGGCGTACTCCGAGACATGTTTCAAAATCATCTCTTTCAGTTGATGATGGTGACAGCGATGGAGGCACCGGTCCGGTACACGGGCGAATTTGTACGAGACGAAAAAGTGAAGTTACTTCAAGCGGTGAGACCTTACAAAGGAAGCGATTTCGCAGAGTTCGGCGTTCGCGGTCAATACGATGGTTACCGAAGTGAGGAGGGTATACCGGAGGAAAGCCAGACCGAGACGTTCGCTGCCCTGAAGCTTTACATCGATAACTGGCGTTGGAGAGGAGTGCCGTTTTATTTGCGAAGTGGTAAGGCAATGTCCTGCCGCACGACTCAGATCGTGATTCAATTCCGGGAACCACCCCATATGCTCTTTGGCGATTCGAAGTCCTATCGTCCAGAAGCGAATCGGTTGGTGATCCAAATACAACCTGCGGAGGGGATGCAGTTGCACTTTCAGTCCAAGGTTCCGGATTCCGATATGAAACTGAGACTCAGCGAATTGGATTTCCAGTTCGATTCGAACGGGAAAGAACTTCCGGATGCTTACCAACGACTCTTGCTCGACGCATTGACGGGTGACCCGGGGTTATTCGCGCGGAGCGACGAGGTCGAGCAGGCTTGGCGGATTATCGATCCGATCATCTCTGCTTGGAAGAGCCCCGCAGCCCCAACGCTCTACAACTACGAACCGGCGATGTGGGGACCGACACAATCATCCGAGTGGATGAACGAACAGGGGCGAAATTGGTTTGATGTTTGTCCCATTATCTGACGCGATAGATCCTCGTCTGTGGCGACCGGATTGGCCTCTCCCCGGGAAACGGGAATGGTTGATCGGGTTTCGAAAACGAACAGCATGCAGGTTTTTTGCACATATTCCGACTTTTCAAAACCGGATGCTTGGCAGCACGGTCTGCGGCGCGTCCGACAGTTCCCCAGGCATCGGGTACGGCTCGAAACACCCCTTTCCGAGATCCGCCATCTGGACTTTTCGTTTGGCTGGCATTCACGGAAATGGGAGGGGAGAATCGCCAGGACATTTGGGATGGAAATTCACGGCGTGAGTCGATGCGGGGTTGAATGACGAACGTATGCGAAGCAATCCGTTTTCAACACGTTTTTTCCAACCCGGTGCGATGCCCTACGCATTCCTTCATGGCGGAAACATTGAGCAAACGGCGGTTCGTGTCTTAGCATCACATGGTTGCCACTCGGTTGTTGGACCCCACGGGACTGGTAAATCGACGTTTGTTCGCTCTCTCGCCAATGCTTTGGAGCAGGAATTGGACTCCCGAGTGATCTTGCTGCAGTTGAAATCGGGCGGGCATGCGAACCGGGCACTCAAGGTATCGTGGAAAACATGGCCTGCTCATGGAGCGGTTATTATCGACGGATTCGAGCAGATCCGACTTTGGAATCGTTGGCTCGCGATCGCATTTTGCAGGAAGCACCTTCTTCCGTTGGTTGTGACATCACACAAAAAGATGAGGGGATGTACCATTTTGTGGGAGACGAAAATAGATAGGCAAACCGAGCAATGGGTTTTATCGCAATTGCTTGCGAAGCATTCCCCGAGTGTAGTCGACCGTATCCTACAATCGGAAGCTTGGAGATCCTCGCGAATTCGACACAAGGATAACCTGCGGGAATCCTTGTTCGACATGTACGATTGGTGGCAAACAAATGAAGCGCATCTTTGTTGATGGACAAGTCATCCTCGATGGCAGTGTAGAACCTGACATTGCGGTGGTCTGCGAAGAAGGAATCATTACCCATGTAGGTAGAATTCCAAAACGGATAGGAAAGGATGTGGAAGTCGTCGAGCTCGATGGGAAATTCCTTTCCCCGGGTTTCATTGACATCCACGTCCATGGTGGTCTCGGACATGACTTTATGGATGGGACGGTCGAAGCGATCCAACTGGGCTGTCATGCACACTTGCGGCATGGAGTGACCACGATCTTTCCAACATCCACAACTGGACAGCCTGCTCAAGTCATGGCGATGTTGAAAGCTGTCAAGGGGACGATTCGCAAACGGTCGCATCCAAATCCGATTCCTCGTATCGCCGGCGTACACCTCTACGGACCCTACTTTGCCCCAGAGAAAGCCGGATGTCATAACAAGAAAGGCTGCCGCAATCCAACTAAGAAGGAAACGAATGCTTACTTTCGAACGGGCGTTATTCGAATCGCGACCTGCGCCGCCGAGCTTCCGGGAGCCGTTGCGTTCTACAAGACGGCTCGACAGCACAACTGTTTGATTACTTGCGGACACTCGAATGCCAGCTGGAGTGAAATGGCAAGTGCATTCGAGCATGGCATGCGACACGTCGATCACTTTTGGTGTGCCATGAGTTCTGTGCCTTCGGTTCGTACTCGCTTCGGAACTCCTATGCAGGGGAGTATGGCTGAGTTCGTTCTGGCGAATCCCGAGATGAGTACTGAAATCATCGCCGATGGATGCCATCTTTCCGGTGAACTGCTTCAATTCGCTTGGCAGATGAAATCCTCAAAGCGATTGTGTTTAGTCAGTGATTGCAACCGTGCTTTGGATATGCCGCCGGGCAAGTACGCTTTTGGTGATCTGGAGGATGCGCAATGGTTGGTCAGCGATGGCAAAGTGGGCCGCGGTAGCAACGGAGCTTTGGCGAGTTCCGTCGTGGGCATGGACACAATGGTTCAGACGATGAAGCGTTTGACCTCCGTACCATTACATGAAATTGTGCGGATGGCCTCTCTGACTCCAGCCGAACGGACGGGGATCTCCGACTCCTTCGGCAGTATTGCATTTGGAAAAGCTGCGGATCTGCTGATTTTGACGAACCAACTCGAGGTGCATTCGGTCTTCATCGGCGGTGAGTGTGTCCTGACAAAGGATTAATGCTTTGGTACATTCACTAGCCGTGGAGGGGCGATGGGACGAGGAGCTTTCCCCTGGTTTGTTCCGCTGTCGCTCGGATATTCGCGATCCATCGAATCTACGGATCGAGCGTCCGAGGAATCCTCCTCCTTAACACCACTATCCATTCTCCTGTTTTCTTCTAAAGCATATGGCGCTCCAAATCTATATCTCAGGCAAGTATTACGATAAAGAGAGTGCGAAGATCAGCGTTTATGACCATGGGCTTCTCTATGGAGATGGTGTGTTTGAAGGGATGAGAAGTTATTCAGGGACGGTCTTTCGTCTCAAAGAGCATTTGGATCGATTGTACGAATCCGCCAATGCGATCTGTCTTACCATTCCCATTGGAAAGCGGGAAATGGAGCAAGCGGTCTATGAAACGCTCCAAAAGAATTCGCTCACCGATGCGTACATCCGACTGGTCGTCACACGCGGTGCCGGCTCTCTCGGTCTGGACCCCAACCGAACGAGCAATCCGCAGGTCATTATTATCGCAGATCTGATATCTCTTTATCCGGAAGAATTCTACGAAAAGGGATTGAAAATTATCACCGCGTCAACCGTCCGTAGTCACCCCGCTGCCCTGAGTCCTCGCATCAAATCGCTGAACTACCTCAACAACATCATGGCGAAGATTGAAGGTTTGCAAGCAGGTTGCATCGAAGCCCTCATGTTGAACCATAAGGGAGAAGTGGCCGAATGTACAGGCGATAATATCTTCATCGTCAAACGAGGTGTGTTGCTAACGCCTCCAAAAGACGCAGGAATCCTCGAGGGTATTACAAGGAATGCTGTGCTTGATATTGCAAAAAATTTAAATATCGTTGCATTCGAACAAACCATGACTCGACATGACGTTTACACGGCAGATGAATGCTTCCTCACCGGAAGCGCTGCGGAGGTGATTCCTGTGGTGACAATCGATGGCAGAAGTATCGGAAACGGTGAAGTCGGGCCAGTCACAAAGCGATTGCTCGACGCATTCAAGAAACTCGTACACACGAAATAGTCCCGTCGCATCGGACAGAAACTGGCTGAGAAAATTTCGCCCTCTGGCGGATTTGTTTTTTCCCAGGTCTTGTCTGTTGTGCGAGCAAGCGCTCCTCGTTCCGTTTCACGAAGCGATTTGTGAGTCATGCATGTCGGAAATCGCTCCCGAGCAGTATTGCTGTTCCCGATGTAGCGCCCCAATCTCGGCAAAGGCCCAGACAACCAAAGACTGTAGACTTTGTAAAAGCGATTGGAACTTCTCTAAGGCCTATTGCTTTTGTACCTACCAAGGAAAAGCCGCGAGAGCAGCTCGGCTCATGAAATCAGAAAAGCATGAAGCATTGACCCTGGAAATCGGTCATCGGTTGGGGGCATGGGCCGCTGATACCCTGGATTGCGGGAAGTACCAATTCCTCATCGGCATACCGCAGCATTGGATGCGTCGGTGTTGGCGTCGTTACAATCAGGCCGTCACCCTGGCCAGTCCAATCTCGAAGGCGACGGGAATCCCCTTACGAAACGATCTGTTGGTTCGTACGAGGTGGACTGAGAAGCAGGGAACCAAGACTATCGAGGAACGGCTTCGGTCCGTCCGAGGTTCCTTTGCCTGTCGGTCGAATGTCCATCTGAAGGATTGTTCCGTACTTCTCGTTGACGACATCCTGACCAGCGGAGCAACGGCTAGCGATGCAGCCAGGGCCCTACGTTCGGTCGGAGTTCAAGAAGTGGACGTTCTTACGTTTGCACGCGGGGCGAGTCTGAAGTAAGCTGAAGGGAAGTCTACTCGATGGCTACGAATGGTATCTTGACCGTCCTTAAGGTCGATTAAAAGCAAAAAAGGCGCAAAAAAGTCCTGACCCCTCGTTGATCTCCATTAGCAAAGTCGATAAGTTTCGAACCTTGTTCATGGAACCCCCAAAAGGATTAGAAAGCTATTACATGAATCCTATCTACTCAAAGATGGTACGATTTTTGTTCGTAACGATTTTGACGTTACCCCTCCTGATGAGCGGTGTAACCTTTGCTCAGGAGTCCGAAACCGACCATCAACTGGGGGGGGAAGCGAATCTTCCGCTGCCCGACCTGAATTCGGCGAGTTTTTTTGGAATCTCAGGCAAAATGCTTTTGCTTGGAGGATTGATCGTAAGTGCTGCTGGGCTCTTCTTCGGGATTCGAATCTATCGTGAGCTCCAAGCCCTGCCGGTGCATCGAAGCATGAAAGAGGTTTCGGAGCTCATTTACGAGACGTGCAAAACGTATCTGGTCACCCAAGGTAAATTTTTGGCCGTTCTCTGGGGAATTATCGCCCTGGTGATCGTGATGTACTTTGGATGGTTATCGCAGATGGCTCCTGGAGTGGTCGCGATCATCGTCGGGTTCAGTATCGTTGGTATTCTCGGTAGCTACATTGTCGCTTGGTTCGGGATCCGAGTGAATACATTTGCGAACTCGCGTACCGCGTTTGCGAGCCTAAGGGGGCTACCCTATCCCGTGTACGCCATTCCCCTCAAGGCTGGGATGAGTATCGGGATGATGCTAATCAGCGTTGAGTTGCTGATCATGCTCTTCATCCTTCTGGTCGTGCCACCCGATTATGCCGGGGCCTGTTTTGTTGGTTTTGCGATCGGCGAAAGCCTCGGAGCTGCAGCTCTCCGAATCGCTGGAGGGATTTTCACAAAGATCGCAGATATCGGCTCAGACTTGATGAAGATCGAATTCAAGATCAAAGAGGACGATGCTCGGAATCCTGGTGTGATCGCCGACTGCACTGGTGACAATGCAGGGGATTCTGTCGGTCCCAGCGCCGATGGTTTTGAGACGTATGGTGTGACCGGCGTAGCGCTGATCACCTATATCCTTTTGGCCATCAACAAAAACTCAGCGGGCGCAGACTACCAGATCATTCAAGTTCAGCTCTTGGTCTGGCTTTTTGTGATGCGAGTCATGATGGTCGTCGCTTCCTTTGGATCCTACTATCTCAATGAATTCCTGACGAAGTCGAAGTACGAGTTCTCAGAAAAAATGAACTTCGAAATGCCACTGACTCGATTGGTTTGGATCACGAGCCTTGTTTCAATCGTACTGACCTATTTGGTTTCGTACTTAATGATCCCATCGCTGGGTGGAAACAGTGATTTATGGTGGCAGCTCTCAACGATCATTTCATGCGGTACGCTCGCGGGAGCGATTATTCCCGAATTGGTAAAGATCTTCACGTCGACCTCTTCGAAGCACGTAAGGGAAGTCGTTACCTCCAGTCAGGAGGGTGGTGCATCGCTGAACATTCTTTCGGGTTTGGTGGCCGGAAACTTTTCGTGTCTATGGCTCGGACTTAGCATCGTAGGGTTGATGGCAATTTCGTACGGCATGGCCCTACAGGGGCTCGGTGCGTTGATGCTCGCCCCGGCTGTTTTTGCGTTTGGTTTGGTCGCTTTTGGATTCCTAGGTATGGGCCCGGTCACCATTGCGGTGGATTCCTACGGACCGGTGACAGATAACGCACAAAGCGTGTTCGAGCTTTCTCTGATCGAACAGGTAGACGGCATCGAGGAAGAGCTGAAGCGAGACTTTAATCTCAACGTTCGATTCGATGCAGCCAAGCACTTGCTAGAAGAAAACGATGGTGCTGGGAACACCTTCAAAGCGACCGCGAAACCCGTGTTGATCGGAACGGCTGTGGTGGGAGCTACCACGATGATTTTCTCAATCATTATGTCTTTGACAGACGGCCTCCAGACAGGCCAACAGAACCTGTCGTTGCTCCATGCACCGTTCGTGCTGGGGCTGATTTCGGGCGGAGCGATCATCTATTGGTTTACGGGTGCATCGATTCAAGCGGTGACCACAGGTGCCTACCGAGCTGTCGAGTTCATCAAGAAAAACATCAAATTGGATGGGGTAGTCAAAGCGTCGGTCGAAGATAGTAAAAAAGTGGTCGAAATCTGCACCCAATTTGCTCAATTGGGGATGTTCAACATCTTTATGGCCGTCTTTTTTATCACGTTGGGTTTTGCGTTCATCGAACCCTATTTCTTCGTCGGCTACCTCTTCTCCATCGCTATTTTTGGTCTTTATCAAGCCATCTTCATGGCCAATGCGGGTGGGGCTTGGGACAATGCCAAAAAGGTTGTTGAGGTCGAGTTGAAGAAGAAAGGTACACCATTGCACGATGCAACCGTTGTCGGTGATACCGTCGGTGATCCGTTCAAAGATACATCCAGCGTAGCGATGAATCCTGTGATCAAGTTCACCACTTTGTTTGGACTGCTCGCCGTCGAACTAGCTGTATTGATGCAAAGGAAACAAGGGGCTTCCTTAACTCTCGGGTTAGCTATTGTCTTCTGTGCGATCGCAGCCTTTTTCTTCTGGAGATCGTTCTACTCGATGAGAATCAAAACCGAAATTTCATAATCAAAGGGTAACTTTCTAGAAATCGAGCAACGCTTCGTTGCTCGATCCACTGCTTGGTAGCCTGAATCGAATGCTAGAGTAGAGGGTCGGTTCCCAGTCGAAAGATTGTTCGTAGTGCATTTTCCAACGCTGCAGGGTCGTCGCGCCATGAAACTTCGGTGCTGATCTTATGGCTTAAATTCTTGACCTGTACAGCTCCGCGGGACAACTCATCGCTACCGGCGATGAGCGCAACACGGAACCCACGCTGATCGGCATATTTCAGCTGCTGTGCTAGTTTTTTCCCTTCAGGGTAGACCTCCGCGGACCAACCCAATTGCCGTACAAAGGATGCCAAGGCGAAGTAGTCGTTGAGATGAGCAGGGTCGAATAGGGGAATAAAAACGTCTGCAGCGCTATAGGTCTTAGAGATCCGCCCCAGTTGTTCCAGTGCTGCTAATAGGCGATCTAAGCCCAGAGAGGCTCCGATTCCAGGCAGGTGTTGCTTGGTGTACAGTCCGGCGAGATTATCGTAGCGGCCACCGCTGCATACACTCCCAATCGTTGGTAGATCATTCAGGATCGTTTCAAAGACAACACCGGTGTAGTAGTCCAGTCCGCGGGCAATCGAGATATCGATGCGAAACCGTTCCTCGGAAACACCTGCGGCCAGGAGAGCACCGTGAATCTCCTTCAATCGGCCGATGCCCTGTTCACCTAATTCGGTACTCCCCAACCATCGATCGAGTTGCGAAAGGATCTCTTCGTTAGAGCCTCGGGTTGATGCCAACGCGAGTACTCGATCCGATTGAGAATTGGACAAGCCGGCCTGCTCCAGTTCCCGCTGGACCTGGGCCGCTCCAATCTTTTCGTACTTATCCAAAGCCCTCAAAACATGTGTCGACAAGTGTTCCAAACCCATGGACTGCAAGAAGGCACTCAGGACCTGACGATTGTTGATGCGTATCTGGAATCGATCGATTCCGATGGATTGCATCAGCTCATGGATTACTAGAGCTGTCTCGATATCCGATACAACACCTGTCGTTCCAATGGTGTCGAAGTCGCATTGTACGAACTCACGAAATCGTCCTGCTTGAGGCGTTTCGCCTCTCCAGACGGGCGCAATGTGATACCGCTTGAAAGGAGTGCCGAGTTCGTGAATGTGCTGGGCTGCAAACCTGGCGAACGGAACCGTTAGATCGAATCGCATCCCCACCGCTCGGCCACCATTATCAACGAAGTGATACATTTGCCGGTCGGTCTCCTCGGATCCTTTTCCCGTGAGGATCTCCAAGAGCTCGAGAGTCGGCGTGTCGATGGGTACGAACCCATAACGACGATAAACCACCCTGGCCGTTTCCATGAGCTTTTCGCGTGGAATCATCGCGGCAGGTAGAAAGTCTCGGAATCCCTTCAACGTACGTGGTTCAATGAGTGCCATGACAGACTTTTTGAAAGTGGAATGGAAGAGTCATGATCCACCGCAACCAACCTAAAGAAGGCTTAGCGATAGCAGGAATGAAAAAGGCGAGAATCGCGAGTTTCAATGCAGAATGGGCAGAATGGGAGGTTCTTTGCTCCGAATCGAGTTGAGGTCTGATGAATGGAAGCGAGCTTCCATATACTCTCCCACTTGTTCCGCTGTCTCGAAGTACATTTCGTAGACTGCATCCTCATCAAACTCGCAGTTATCGGTCGAATAGTCTCGACAAATCTGAGGTCTCGTTTCATAGATCCCACAGCGATGGTCAGACTGCAGGTGTTTACAGTCCGTGTGGACGAGAAGGTACCAGGTATCGTCTTCAATAAAAACAGTCGCGCGATCATGCAAAAGGTACCAGCGAATAAAATCCAGATCCTGCTCGGTGCTCGGAGTTTCAATAGGCATTGCGAAATACCGACAGCATTTCGCCGTGCAGTACGCGCAGAGGACTTCGCCCGCGGGCACATCTTCCCGCTTGGGTTTGCGGCCATCAATGGTCTTGGCTGGCAATAGCTGAACAGAAGCAAGTGTCGCCGAACTCATGGTCATTTCTCAACGCAACGTGTTGGATCGCATTTCTGATGGTCAGTAGTCTGAACCAATTGAAGCAGTATCGCAAGCGGTTGCGACGAAAAAGTGGGGACGGGAAGTGGCTGTTAGTCATTCCCACCCAATAGGACTGGAATCTGCGCGATTTGACCATTTCGAGCGAGGCTGAGTAGGACTTGATCTCCAGGTTTTTTGGCCTCGATGATACTGAGTAGATCGTCTCGTGTGCGGACTTTTTGTCCATCGATCCCGATGATCAAATCCGCTTCACTGTGATCGACGACCGAAGTTTCAACAGGGATCATACCAACACGACCTTTGCGACGCGCTATTTTGGAGCCCCGGATTCCAGCTCTTGCAGCGGGCCCATCTGGCGTAACACTTACAACGAGCAATCCACGATCTGTCTCAAAAGCTTGTCCGATTCCGATGGTCGGTCGGCTTACGCGGCCCGTCGTCAGGAGTTGGGTCACCACGCGATTGATCGTGTTGATGGGAATCGCGAATCCGATCCCAGCATTGTCTCCGCTGCGAGTCGCAATCGCCGTATTCATCCCGATGAGTTCACCTCGCAGGTTAAGGAGAGGGCCGCCGGAGTTACCCTGATTGAGTGCCGCGTCGATTTGAATGATCGAGTGAATCCTTCGTTTGGTCTTCGAGGTAATCTCCCGGTTGAGGCTGGAGATGATCCCTGTGGTCATCGTTCGCTCCAATCCAAAAGGATTACCGATAGCGATGATGTGCTGGCCTACCCTGAGGTTTCCTGAATCTCCCCACGGTATTGGGAACAACACCGTTTCGGGTGCATCGATTTGTAAAACAGCGATGTCGTTATCAGGATCCTGACCGACGAGGGCCGCCGGATACGATTCTAGATTGAATAGCTTTACTGTTATTTTTTGGGAACCGCTAATCACGTGATAATTCGTCAAGATGTGCCCCTGCTTGTTGAGAATGATACCGCTTCCATTCCCTTCTACTTCGGCGCTCAAAAGCAGGCTTTCCGGCCTCAGGCTGGTTGTGGAGATATTCACGACACCTCGGTTGCAGCGATCATAAACCGAGACGTGGATGGCCTCCTCGGAGGTCAATGCAATAAATCCGTTCCCTAATTCAAGCCCCGGGGAAGGGACACTAGGGGCAGGATAGGCGCTGATCGAAGGATTGCCGTCGGTATCCGACGTGATCGGCGAACCAGCGAATGTAGGAATCGATCCCTCGGTCCCAACCGACGGGATTTGCGCGAAAATCCGAATGGGGTTTCCGAACAATAGTACAAAAGAGATGCACCCGATGATGCGAACTTGAGACATTTGCCTGAGACCCAATGCTCTCACCAAGAAACGAATCATTCCGAACCATCCATTTGAAATAGTGTCGTTCCATCGAAAAGATGCACTCGTCCAGACCCTTCACCTCTGGTATCACATATTCAACCGATCTTGTGAAAGCGGCGAGGTACGTTATCAAGTACAGCGCTCCGTTCCAGGATCAGGTGTCGATGCCGGCGAGTGAATAGGAGAGGGAAATACTTAAGGGAATCCCTCCGCACCATCCTTTTCGTTCGATATACGAAATTTGACCTTTTTCGACAATTGCCAAATGACAGTTCGCACACGATTCGCTCCCAGTCCAACGGGTTACTTACATATCGGTGGAGTTCGAACCGCACTATTCAACTATTTGCTAGCAAAGCAGGCGGGTGGTCAGTTCTTGCTACGCATCGACGATACGGATCAGAACCGGAACGTTCAGGCTGCCTTGCAGCCCATTCTGGACGGGTTCCGATGGCTAGGACTCGATTGGGACGAAGGGCCAGAAGTCGACGGGCCCTATGCTCCGTACTATCAATCGAAGCGATCGGAGCAGTATCAGGCGGCTGTTTCAAAGCTGATCGATACGGGATTTGCGTACTATGATTTTGCTAGCGCTGAGGAACTTGCCCAGCAACGCACTGCTGCAGAAGCAAGTGGCAAGCCGTTCATCTATGACCGTTCTTTTATGGCGGATACTCCTAGGAAGATCGCACATTTTCGAAGCGAAGGACGTGAGGCGGTCGTCCGACTGAAGATGCCCCGAACAGGGTTTTGCCAGTTCAACGATGTTGTTCGTGGAAATTGTTCCTTTGCATGGGCTGATGAGCAGGATCATGTGATTCAGCGGGGGGACGGAACCTGTCTCTACCATCTCGCTAGTGTGGTTGACGATTACGATTTCAAAATCACCCATGTGGTCCGTGCGGTGGAGCATCTCCCAAATACCCCGCGTCAGATATTCATCGCCCAATCGCTCAACTATCCACTCCCCATCTTCGCACACTTACCTTTTGTGGCGGAACCAGGTGGTACTGCGAAACTCAGTAAGCGCAAACTAGACAAGTATCTCAAGCAGAAGGACTTTGCAGCGTTGAATTTATTGGGAGCAACGATTGCCGAGCGAGCCAATTTGCAGACGACACCCGAGACATTCAATCCTGTCGTCGTCGACTTTTATCGAGAGACGGGTTTTCTACCCGAAGCCATCCTTAATTATTTGCTTCTTCTGGGGTGGTCTTTAGATGACAGTACCGAGCATTTCACACTCGATGATGCGATCAGGGATTTTACATTGGAGCGAGTGAATAAAGCGCCCGCCTCGTTCGATCCACAAAAACTACTTGCATTTCAAACGCGATGGATGAATCAGCTCGATACCAAGAAGAAGGTCGCGATGGTCTTACCATATCTTCAGAAAGCAGGCTGGGTATCGCAACCACCACCATGTGACATTGCGAATTATTTGAATCAGATCGTTGTAGCGGCGGGTGACAGAATCAAAGTCGCTGGTGATATCCTCCAGTTTGATGAGCTTTTTTCAGACGACAATTCGTTTGCGATCGATCAAGAGGCTTATGCCAAAAAATGCAAAGCGGACCCGTCGGTTGTGGAGGCTGTGAGGGATTTTTGTAACGTGATTCATGACTCTGAAAATTTGGGGCAGTCGGAATTTGAACCTGTCTTGAAATCTTTTGTCGAACAGCGTGGGATCAAGTTGGGCAATTTTATGGCAGGACTCCGAATTGCCCTGACCGGTAAGACGACAGGTCTGACTCTATTTGACTACCTCACCATCTTTGGAAAACAACGCGCGATTGCACGGATTCAAAGGGTACTGCATCAAAACGTTGCGTGACCGTGATGAACGATTGATCAAGGCAGATTCCAGATCTCGGTTGGGAATTTAAGTATCGACCGACTAGCCTTCGATCACAATCGCGGTTGTGTTGTCCTTACCGGACTCGGAGACTGCAGCTTGAACCAGTCTCTGCGCTGGACTGAGATCGACCACCGAGGATTCAGGGCATAGGATTAGATCCTCAATGGCGCGGTCCCATAATCCATCGGTGACACCATCGGTACAAAGGATCAGGGTGTCTCCTGGCGTGAGTTGAAAGCTTCCGACCTGCGGTTCTGCAAATTGATTCCCAGCCCCGAGCGCCTTGGCCAAAATGTTTTTGCGAGGATGAAAGCGCGCTTCCCTTTCATTGATCTGTCCTGTTCTTCGCAGCCAGCCAACGAATGTATGATCCTCGGAGACTTGCTGCATGCATCTCGCGCCATCGTCAGACTTTGAAACTCGGTAAAGACGTGTATCCCCGATGTGTGCATACATCACGAGGGATCGGTGGATCCAAACCAGCGTGAGCGTCGCGCCCATATTGATACATAACGGATCGAAGGAACCTAATTTGACCAATTCCTGATGAATGGCAGCATACAATCCCTTGAGAATGGTCGGGGATGAATCCTCGAGATGCCGGTCGCTTAGGAGGTAGGCTCTCGGCAAGAGGCGAGTGATATTTTCCAACGCAATTTTGCCAGCTAATTCTCCGGACCTCTCGCCCCCCATGCCATCCGCAACCGCGAACAATAGATCTGCATCGCGAGTATTCATGCTTCCAATTTTCCCAAGATAGCGAACTCCGCGTTGATCGATCAGCATGGCCAGGAATCGATCTTCGTTGTTCGCCCGATACGTTCCTGGGTGTGTCATGGCTGACCATTGAATATCGCGAGGGCCCGCTTGCTGGGCTATTTCGGACGTCGATGGTTGAGTCGGTGATTCCTCGAGGATGGTTGAAAACTCAAAATCGATGACACAGAAACGGCCATCGGAAGCTCGGTAGGTGATATTGCGGAGAAAGGGATCATCGTGCCGGACACCATAGGCTTCCAATTCCGAAAAGATTTCCTTGATTCTCTCTTCGCCCATGTGTTCTACACGAGCCCCACAATTCGAAGTGACAATCTCCAGGCGATTCCGGTCGGTGCTTAGCAATCGAGGTACAAAGGGACATTTGCGCTCTTCCAGATAGATCAGCGCGCGACACTCATTTTCAAACCGAGCCTGTGCCTCGGGCCCTTGAAATTGCTTGTACACGCGACCATCGTATCCAATACGAACGATGGCTCTCTGTGTGTTTTTTGCTTCGATCATGAGACAGGGAACGACCTTCGCTCAAAATGCATGGGGATGATGGCTATGCATCCATAAACCGAGTCCGGCATTTCGGATGAAATAGAATGGTTCTCCGCCGCAACTGGTGTTCCATCCGTCCTGAACTTCACTGAGTCGATATTCCTGACTTGCTCGGTCGGGATCTCCGCCATGAGAGTAACCTACCGATTCAATCTCTTCGGCGCTCAAGCGATTCGTGCAGTACTCCACGCGGAACCGATTCTCTGGCGAAGCGTGAATCAAATGGGCAGCCACCGAAAGATTCGATCTCAAATCCGCGTGGTTCGAAACAAGCTCCTTCACCTCAGGAGTCGTCCGGTAACCATACTTGCGGATCAAATGATCGACATCATCGTGCTCACCGAATCGAGAGACGCCCGGTGCGATGACGACGAGTGTCCCACCATCAGCGATGGCCATACGAGTCCGATAGATGGATTTGTTGGCTACCCAAGTTTTCTTGTATTTGTTTGGATCCATCCAGACGACGATTTTTTTCGCCGCCTCCGGGATCCTAAAACAATTTACTTGGGATGCTAACTCACCGGCTATAGTAAAAACAGAATGATCGTCTCCTACATACAACCCTCGGACGACAGGTCCACGATCTGGCGTGGATTCGACTACAGTCAAGACGTACACGATCGGTCGGTGGGTCAGATAAAGATCTGCGCCTCGATTCAGTATTTTCCGAAGGGGAGTATCGCACCTGCCCATAATACGCTCCATCCCATAAAGCGCGCTGAGATAATGACTGCCATCGATTCCAGCGTTACCTCCCGTGCCAACAAAGATATTCTTCGTGTAGTTAGCCATTCCGATCACTTCGTGCGGCACGACTTGGCCGATAGACAGGATCAAGTCATGGTCGCCACGCGAAATGATCTTGTTCACCTGTGCAGGCCAGGCTTCTTGATAACAACCCTCGGTAGCATGGCTCACAAATTCAGCATCGACGTACCCTAATGTGTCCACATCTGTTTTGTAGTGGTGAACTCGAATCAGGTTTCGAGGAAAGTCACCATACATTTTGGTCAGCTCCTCTTCGTTCATCTCTGAGTGTGTACCCAGAGCTGGCATAACATCCGTCAGTTTGCTCCCGAGCACTCTCAATGCAGCATGCGTAATTGGTCCAGCGTTCGAATCGAGACGCGTGTGGTCAGGTGGTATCGCCAGTACTTTGCGGACATTTCCACGTGCTGCGAGAGTCGTTTCGATCGCCTCGATGTAATCTTCCATTCCCAGTTCGTGCTGACGGGAGCCACGTGCAAAATAGATAGTCATAGAGGAATCCGAAAAAGGAGAAACTGCACCTATCGAGAACAGGACGAACGTCTTGGCACCGACTGTCGCTCATGATCTCAAAATAACCTTGACGTGGGTAGCCCCGTATAAGAACCGTCCCACTCGATCCGCCGATGAACTCAAGCTGTGAACCATTACAAAACCGATTCCGAATGTCCCGATCCGCTGGATCGATGAGCCACCAAGAAAACCCTGACCGGTTTCCTCACTGAGAAGGTGTTGTTTGTTTTCAGGAATCCGAAAACAGATCGATTGTTTGCCTCCAACAACGGAAATCGCTGCATTCCTTTGTGCTGCGGATTATTATGGGTGCGAATCTTAAACCCAGGCGAGTGAAACACCATGAAGAAACACCGATTTGATGCCAAAAAATTCCGTGTGAAAGAGGGGGAATCCATCCATCTTTCCAAGCGGTCGACCAAAGCAGGGCAGGAATTCAATCAGAAAGAAGAAGGCCTAGAGGCCTTACGGCATGACAACGCGTTGCTCCAGTTAGCACAAGCAAAATTATTTGCCTCAGGCCGCCGTTCCCTCCTGGTGATTCTTCAGGGAATGGATGCTGCAGGTAAGGATGGGACCATTCGACACGTGATGAGTGGAGTGAATCCGCAGGGATGTCGTATTTTCAGTTTTCGCGCTCCGAACAGCGAGGAGGTTCTTCATCACTTCTTGTGGCGGCCGATGCGGTATCTGCCAGAACGTGGAATGATTACGATTTTCAATCGATCCTATTATGAAGAGGTGATGGTCGTTCGAGTCCACCCCGAGTTTCTAACACCTCAAAGATTGCCACCCTACAAAAAATTGTCGGAGGTTTGGAAGCGTCGTTACAACGAAATCCTCGCTTTTGAAAAGACCCTGGTGACCAGTGGCACCTCGGTATTGAAATTCTTTTTGCATGTTTCCAAAGAGGAACAGAAGGCACGTCTGCTCGAGCGACTGATGGACAAAGAAAAGCGATGGAAGTTCAATGAGCGGGATCTCGACGAACGAAATCTTTGGGATGACTATCAGGAGGCCATCGAAGATGCATTGGAAGCGACGAGCACCAAGCGAGCTCCTTGGTTCATTATTCCAGCCGATGATAAGTGGTACGCTCGAGCTGCGATCGCGGATATTATCGCCGGGCACTTGGAGTCACTCGATCTCGAGTTTCCTAAAGTCTCCAATGAAGACGAAACAATCTATGCAAACCTGATCGAGCGATTGAAGAACGAATGACACGGTGGGTCAAATCATTGCCGTCAAATAAGTCCTGTCGACCGTTTCGATCCTCAGGGCTTTCTTTCGTTTTCCCGTCGAACTAGCGAATCCTTCAAACTCATAAAGTCGGACAGCAGGAAGATCACTGTGATGAAAGCGATGAGGATCTCTGTGAGATTGACGGTCTTGGCAGCGATCGTTTGCGGCAGAATATCGCTATAGCCAAAAAATGAAAAGTTGAGCGTACTCAAGTAGAAGCAGTCGAAAAGAGCCTCATTCGGATCGATGTTACTCGCTATCCCAGCAAAGCTTTTGGCATTGAGACGATACAGACAGTGAAAATCAAACGCAAAGGACATAATCATTTGAAACATATTGATTCCCATCCAAATCAGGAATTGATGATGGGAGACATTATGGCGGGCTGCATACCAAAGCTGCTGTAGGTTTTCTGTTCCAAAAAAAGCCGTCTTGCACCAGCAACTAACGACGATGATGAAACTCATCCAATTTTCGCTAAAGAGGCCACTTGCGACGACTTTCAAGAGAATGCCCCACCATCCGATAATCAGACCGATCTCGATGGCATTCCTGAGGAAAGGTATCAAGGGTGGTTGGCGATTAACCATTACGTTGGTTTCTGAGATAAACCTCCAGGGCCAGTCGATTCGACTCGAACGCCATCGATGCGAGAGTATCGGGCTTTAGGTCGGACCATATCCAGCCGGTAACTTCCGCTTCTTCGGGAGCGATGGCATGTGCCTCGCATGCGTCAGCCACAAAGAACACATCCAGTACAGGATTGAGAATATCCTGATAGATGTAACGATTGGGATAGGTCATCAGGAATTGGACATTCTCGATCGAGATTCCTACCTCTTCTTTGACCTCACGGTGAAGAGCATGTTCTGCGGATTCGTAGGGATCGACAAATCCACCTGGCATGCCCAGCTTTCCCCTCCCGGGATCTCGAGCGCGCTCGAGGAGCAATACCAACCCTTGTTTGTCACGAACGATTCCGCCAACGGCAGCTACCGGTCCAAAAAAACAGGTATGTCCGCATTCGTGACAACGGAACGGGCGGGATTTCCCCGAAACTTCACGTTTGGTCCCACATTTCGGACAGAAAGCGTAGGCCTCTGATACCTCGAGGGGAGAGCTCATTTCGTATCGAGCGCGGCCCGTAAAGCCGCCTTTCTTGGGGACTCGAATTCATCTCCAGGATTCCAAGCCTGCATTTGATCTTGATTGGCTGCTTCCCATCCTACCTCGAGGAGCAGTTGAACATCCCGAACGGCTCCCTCTAAATTCCAGTTTGGGTCGTACTCATCAGAACGCTGGTGGTAGTCTTTCTTTGTCCACGCATCGAGTTGCTGCTTCCCCCAACCTTCTGGTTTCCCGATCACTTCATGACCGGAATGAAGATACACGCCGGGGACACCCACTTTGGCGAGGGAAAACTGATCGGACCGGTAATAGTAACCTTTGCTGGGTTCGCGATCGCCGACGACCACTCGTCCCTGTCGCTGGGCTGCAGCGCTTACGAGTTTGTCGAGAGAGCTCTTTCCATATCCGATGACATGCACATCGCGTGTTGGGCCCAAAAAGTTAATTCCATCGATGTTGATGACAGCGGATTGTTTGCCGTTTGGAACCGGTGGATGTTCCGCGAAATACTTGGATCCGAGCAATCCCTGCTCTTCCGCCCCGACAGCTGCGAATACAATCGATCGACGACTCTTCATGCCACTCGCGACCATCGCGTCGGCAATCGTGAGCAGTGCAGCTGTCCCGGACGCATTATCGATCGCTCCATTGTAGATCGTGTCTCCATTCTCATCGCGCGTCGCCGCTATACCAATATGATCATGATGCGCCATAAAAATGACGTACTCGTTTGCCAGTTGTGGATCCTGCCCTGGCAACAGTGAGACAATATTCGATGTCAAGCTCTCTCGGATATCGCAACGAATTTTGGTCGACAGAGTGACCCCAAGGGGAATGGGTTCGAAATCCCTTTTTTCTGCTCGCTGCAATAATTCGCTCATCTTGAAACCACTGGCATCCAGCAATTGCCTGGTGGCGGACTCCGTCATCCAGGCTTTCATATCCATACGTGGCGAATCACTTTCCCGAAGCTCGAATTCCTCTCCTGTCCAGGAGGTTTGAATCACTGTGAAAGGGTATCCCGCTGAATGGTCGGTGTGAATGATGATGGCACCTGCCGCACCCTGTCTGGCTGCGCTTTCATACTTGTAGTCCCATCGACCGTAGTAGAGTCGACGCGAACCCGCAAACAATTCAGGATCTCCCTCGGGATCGTTGTTCAACATTAAGAGAATCTTTCCTTTGAGATCTTTTCCTTTGTAATCATCCCATTGGTATTCAGGAGCCTGGATTCCATAACCAACAAACACGATTTCCGCATTTTGGATTTCGATGTTGCTAGCGGGTTTTCCTGCGACTGCGATGTAATCGTCGAAGTACTTGAAGGAGATGCTTTCCGCTCCATTCTTTTTAAACACCCACTGCTTCTCTGCATCGGATGTCAGGCCCAGCATAGGAACCGGCTGGCGATAACCTTTCAACGAAGTGAGAGGCTGGAGTCCTAGCTGCCTAAATTGCGTTTCGAGATAGAGCTGCGTGAGCTTGTCTCCGTTCGAAGCGGGTCCCCGACCCTCAAGCAGATCATCCGCTAAGAACTGTATGTGCCCGTGCAGCTTCGCTTCGGTAACACCATCGGCCAATGGACGGATACCTTGCCCGAATAAGCCGGAGCTGCCAATTCCTGATCCAAGCACGCTAGTCCAGGCCAGGCAAACGAGAAAATCGCGAAAAACAGTCACCCTTTTCATAACGTAGTCTCGATGGTTATTGAGTTGCACTCCAGGTTTACTGGAAGAAGTATAACGAAACGATTGGAAGTTGCACTTGCATCGTCCTGCCGCCCCGGGGCGTGAAGTGTGGACCAATTGCGGCTAAACTGATGATCGCGGTGAGCCTTGCCTGGGAGGCTTCTCGCTTCCCTCGCCCTCCCGTCCCCCCACACTTCTCTTGAGTTTTCTATGCATCCGCTTTTGGCTTTCTCCGAATCGAGTACGTATTGGCCATTTGTTGTTTTGATCGCGAGTGTCTCCTTCATTATCGTCGCGATTGCATTTTTTCGTATGCATGCGTTTGTGGCGTTGATCGGGGCAGCTTTGCTCGCGGGTGTCCTTGCCGATAAGGATTCTTGGTCTGTCGTTCAAAAGGATGGCAAGGTCAAACAGCTTTCTGGATTGGTAGGGACGGTTGAGATGACCGCGAAGGGGCTTGGCGATACTGCCAGGGATATTGCCATCTCGATCGCGTTTGCTTCGATCATCGGAATGTGCCTGATGGAAAGTGGAGCAGCAGACAAGGTGGTGCGCCGGTTCTTGGCCTTGTTCGGAAAAAAAAATGCGGGATGGGCCCTTCTTTGGTCGACCTACATTCTGAGTATTCCGATTTTCTTCGACACGATGTTTATGCTGATGGCCCCGCTGGCCAAAGCCCTAGCGCAGCGAACCGGCAAGGATTACACACTGTTTGCCATGTGTGTGTGTTGTGGTGGAGTGGTGACACACTCCTTGACGGTTCCGCATCCAGGTCCGATTGCGATGGTAGATGAGTTGGGGATCGATACCGGATTCAGCTTGGTCGCGGGTCTGCTCGGAGGTTTGATTCCTGCAATCGTCGGTTACTTCGTATGTGTGTGGGCGAATACTCGACTGCCTGTGGTTCCCTCCGGACCAGACAGTAGCGGCTTTCAGGAAGTATCAGAAGACGAGCTACCCCAATTCTTTTGGTCGATACTGCCTGTGATTCTCCCCATTGTGCTGATCGGTTTTGCATCCTTGATGCAGGTCATCTACGATGGCGCGACCAAGACGGTTCGGATGGATTGGTGCGAACAGATCTACAACATGCTCGGGGAATCGCAATTCCTGCAATTAAAAAATAGTATCGACTTCGTAGGCCACAAGAATATTGCGCTTTTGATAGGAGCACTGATCTCTTTGGTCGTGCTCGCCCAACATCGCGGTTTCACTTTGGAGAATCTCGAGAAACTCGTCGGCCCACCTTTAGAAACAGCCGGCATGATCATTTTGATTACCAGTGCCGGTGGCGCATTCGGCTATATGTTACGTGAGTCCGGCGTGGGTAACGCCGTTAAATCAATCGCTGAGGGAAGACAGATCAATCTCATCATCCTCGCATGGCTGGTTGCATCCGTGATTCGTGTCGCCCAGGGAAGCGCCACCGTTTCTATTTTGACAACAGCTGCTATGGTCAAGGAAATGATCACCGCCCAGATGGGATTTCATCCCGTCTATATTTTCCTAGCCATCGGCTGGGGCGCGATGTTCGGGTCTTGGATGAACGATAGCGGTTTCTGGGTTGTCAGTCGCCTAGGCGGATTCACTCAAAAAGAAACTCTTCAGTCCTGGAGTCTACTTCTCTGCTGTTTGTCTCTAGCAGGTTTGTTGACGACTCTTCTGTTTTCAACCGTCCTACCACTGTCGGTTAGCCAACCGTAGAGCGGACATTCTCTTCCAGGACAGGTGCGATGACACCTCGTTCCGTAATGATGGCTGTAATCAATTCAGCAGGTGTCACATCGAACGCTGGGTTGTAGACATCGATCCCACTCGGTGCGGTCTGAGATCCAAAACTATGGGTGATTTCGGTAGATTTTCTTTGTTCGATGGGAATGTCCGTGCCGGAGTCGATCGATAGGTCGAACGTGCTCGTAGGAGCAGCTACGTAAAATGGAATCCCGTGGTACTTGGCGAGAATCGCGAGTCCATAGGTACCAATTTTGTTCGCCGTATCACCTCGCGCTGTGATCCTATCTGCACCGACAATCACCGCCTGAACTTTTTCTTCTCGCATCACCTGTGCAGCCATGGAATCGCAAATCACAGTGCAAGGTATTCCACGTTGCTGCAATTCCCAAGCCGTGAGTCTCGCACCTTGAAGGAGCGGGCGGGTCTCATCGGCATAAACCTGTAAGGTATGTCCCTGATCTTGCGCCGTGAAGATAGCGGAGAGCGCTGTTCCATACTCGGATGTTGCCAATCCACCCGTGTTGCAATGCGTAAGAACGCCTGTCGCATCACTGAGCAACGAAGCACCGTATTCTCCAATGGTGTGACACATTCGACGATCTTCATCATGGATCAACCGCGCCTCCCTTAGAAGTAGCTGCGCAAGCGACTTGGAGTCAGCGACAGACGGATTTCGCTGCACCAGATCTCTCATTCGATCCAGTGCCCAAAATAGATTGACTGCGGTGGGTCGACTACGTGCCAGATATTCACAAGTGGCGAGGATCGTCTTACGAGCTTCTGCCAGGGGCTGACCCCATGTCGCTTGAGCACCTAGTACCACTCCGTACGCGGCCGCGATTCCAATCGCAGGAGCACCGCGCACTCGCAAGGAGACAATCGCTTCGAAAAGGGTAGCCGTATCACGACATGATACGATTTCCACTTGTAGAGGTAATCGAGTCTGGTCTAGTAGTTCAAGCTGACCATCGATGTCCCCAGTCCACACCAAGGATGCAATCCTGCTCAAGACGAACCCTCCGCCCCGTTATTATCATCATCTGGAAATGGTTGCTGCAACAACTGCTTGGCTCGGTCCAGAAGCTTATCCATTGCGAAAGGCTTATGCATATAATCGTCCGCGCCGAGCATCCGCGCATAGGTTTGGTGTCTTTCCCCTTCATTGCCCGTTACCATGATCACGCGGATATTGGATCGTTTGATGCGGCGCAAATGCTCTAAGACTAAAAAACCACTTCTCCCAGGCATCATCATATCCAGAATCATCAAATCCGGATTTACGGTATCGAGGGATTCGACCCCTTGGTTACCATCCGGAACATGGGTTACGTGATATCCGAGTCCCTCTAGTCCGTACTTCACAGGCTCGGCGATTTCGTAGTCGTCATCGACGATAAGGACTCGGGGAGGTCGGTTTTCGCGACGCCAAGCAGGTTCAATCGGCATAATGAAGGCATTGCTACGAGTGATTCGACGTGGGCTGTTCGAATGTTGAAGGTGGGAGCAGCTGACTGGTAAGAGGTGTAGACGATCTTACCTCGCCCGATTGTCTCTCCAGGGACGATGGCTCTTTCCACCGACGAAAACCAACCATCGTCCATGTGCCTGACCTTTGCCATCAGCTGCAATCCTGGAACGACGGAGATTTCCCGCTCGCACGACTGGTTCAAAAAATCCTCTCTCTCGCGAGCATTCATGAACCTGGGTTTTCCTGCGCGATTCGTTATGGTCCGCCACTCCTCAGATTGACTGCATTTATACCAAGGAACGATTTGGTCTGAAACCTGCATCCTGAATCGAAGCAAGCTTGCGACGAAAAAGCAGATTTGCTATCGAAACCTGGTTGGAGTGGTCTCAAATACGCATGTCGCAAAGAGTTAACGTGGTTTTCCATCGACGACGAAAGCATCTATGGCTGCACGAATCCACGCAGCGCCGGCTGTGTCGATTCTCGCTGTTTTTGTTCGCGATTCTGCCTCTCTGCTCGTGCTTCGTCTTCGTTGCTGTCTCCAAAACAGGCTGGTATCAACTGCGGGAAGCTGCTTATTGGCGGGAACGCATTCGTAACAACCTCGGCATGGACATCGTGTTTTCGAGGATCGAATTTCCGGCACCCAATCGGTTTCGAATCCGGGAGCTTGTCTGTGCGGATCCCGAAACAAAAGCTCCCATTCTCTACGCTTCACAGTTGGATGGGTGGATGTCGAGCTCCGGCTGGTCCATCCAAATCGAAGAGGCCGAAATACGCGGTACGCAGTCCGAATTAGCCATTCGATTGGTCCATGATTCGTTTCTGTGTCGACCTCACAATCTCGTACCACTGCTCAAGCTTTCACTTCGCCGAGCCATTCTCCAATCCGATGAGCCAATCGCTGCTGAGGAGTCTCGATCTACAGGACACGATCAGGAATTCCACCAGGTCGAAGTCGAGTACGAGCCTTCTTTGGTACGTTCCCAACTGAAAGTACAATTCTCGCTCGCTCAGAATACTCGGTCTGCACCTGCCCTCCTACACATCTCTCGAGATCATTCCTCGGAAAATCCGACAACCCACTGGGCTCTGCGGACAGGATTCTGCCGAATACCGTGCCGATTCTTTTCTTCCTGCTTCCCTGCAGTGACCTCCTGTGGGGCCAATGCATGGTTTCAGGGCGAGGCTTATTGGTGGCAAGACAATCGGAATTTCGGTTGTGAAATTCGAGACGGCAGGGTAGAGCAAATCGACCTAGGAATAGCGACACATACGTTCGGTTCTCCGATACAAGGGAAAGGTCAATTGCAGATTGCTCGTTCCACCTGGATGAATGGCCAACTTCTGACTGCAACGGGAGCGATGGGTGGGATCTCGCAAATCAAGGGCGACTGTTTGCGCGAGAGCATCAAACGATTTGGTTGGGTATCGAATCCGCTCGACGATCTATCAGATGGATTTGCAATCGTTGATGAGTGTGGGATCGCATTTGATATAAGCAGTGGAGGTATCGTATTAAGTGGGACTGGAAAACCCTATCCCTACGATGGTCAAAAGTACTCGCTCGGGCTGGTTGCTCAGGGAAAGCAGTGCTTTTCGAGGGGAAGTGGTTCCGTCCTCTCGATTCCTCTCGTGCACGAGTGGTTGGGGGCGATTCAGCAAGGTTTGTCTCGAGAGAGGGTCATTGAGAACCAGACATCCTTGGTTCGTATGCTCCCCAATTCTTTGCCGCGACAAGATGTTCATCTCACGGGAAATCAAAAGACGATTCGGTAAACGTACTTGCTCGAAGCTCTGGAATTCCGAATGATCCCATGCGGATGTTGGAGCGTGCTCGGAGGGATGCGTTCGAGGATGAATCACCCCCGCCACCCTATGCGGATAAGCGATTCCTCATCGGGCGTGTGTCGTTGCCCAGAAACAATGATAAACTCCGGTAGCGGTTTGTTGTACGGAACTTTGCCGCACAATCCGGGCGCGAGAAGTGTACGGAGATTTACCGCAGGAATTCCAACAGTCGCTCGAAGGATCGCCCGTTTGTTCCATCAGCCTTAGGATGAGAATGGATAGATGCCTTATGGCTCGTTACTCTCTCCATCCCATGAGACAGATCGGAGCATCCGGTGACAAATCCTAGGCCGAATCGAGGCGGTTTCATCGATCGTCCGAGTAATTTTCGACATCGATCTGTGCAACTGTTATCATGGGGAAGACGTTTCAGATAAGCTATTTTGTTCGCGCATGCTTATCTCGCAGACTAGTTCGGCTTGCAAATGGATTGCATCGTTTCCTCTCGCTACTCGTAATAGGCTTTCCCATGATCGATCCGATTCGTTCCAATCGTAGACATTTTTTGATGACCAGTGCGTGTACAGCAGCGGGGGTTGCGTTATCGACACGTGCTGCATCCGCTTACTCCTCGGTAAACGAGCGTCCAGTTTTCGCAACGATCGGCTTGCGAAACCAGGGTTGGCACATCACAAGTAAATCTTTCAAGTTTGCTGATTTCGTCGCTCTTGCAGATGTCGATTCGAATGTACTTTCTGAAAATGTTGCGAAGGTTGAAAAGAACCAAAAGAAGAAGCCGGATGCTTACAAAGACTACCGCGATGTCCTCGCGCGTAAGGATATCGATGCAGTCATGATAGCAACGCCTGATCACTGGCATACCAAGATCGCTGTCGAGGCGATGCGAGCTGGTAAGGATGTCTATTGCGAGAAACCTTTAACTCTAACGATCTCTGAAGGGAAATTGATCGAGCAGGTGGTGAAGGAAACCGGTCGAGTATTTCAGGTGGGTACTATGCAACGAACGGAATCCGATCAACGGTTCTTGTTAGCCGTCGCGTTGATCAAGCATGGACGCATCGGGAAGGTCACGAAAGTTACCTGCGGTATCAATGGTATGGAAGCCTCTCCAGTCATCCCCGAGGCTTCTGTTCCTGAGGGACTGGATTGGGACTTTTGGCTAGGTCCAGCACCCAAGGTATCTTATCGAGCGTTACCAAAGCTTCGAGAAGGTTATGGTGGAGGTGTACCTCTCTACAGCAATGCGCATTATTCGTTTCGGAATTGGCATGAATATTCCGGCGGTAAATTGACCGATTGGGGGGCGCATCACGTGGACATCGCTTGCTGGGCGATAGGAGCGAGCGATACAGGTCCGAGCAAGGTGACACCCGTTTCGTTCAAGCTACCAGTTGAGTACAAAGATGGACATCCCTTAGTTGCCGATCAGTACAATGCCGCGACCGAGTTCAATATCCGCGTGCAGATGCCCAATGAGATTGAAATGATCATTACTAGCGAAGGCGATAATGGAATTTTGTTTGAAGGGACCGAAGGGAGATTTTTCGTCAATCGAGGAAAAATAACAGGTAAACCTGTCGAGGATTTGAAAGACAAGCCTCTGCCGGATGGAGCGATCGAAGAAATCTATGGGGGTAAAGTAAGCGAAAATCACACGGCGAATTTCATCGATGCGATGCGCTCTAGAAAACAACCGATTTCCGATGTTTGGTCGCACAATCGAATGCTAGAAATCTGCCACCTTTCGAATATCGCAATGCGGCTCTCCAGAGAGGTACGATGGGATCCTGTGCGGCGCGAAATTATCGGTGATGATCAAGCAAATTCATTTCTTGCGAGAAAAAGTCGAGATGGATTCACAATCGCGACCTAACGGTACCCAGGTCCTCGGATAAAGCACGTGGGCATCAATACCCATGCCTATTTTCGCGCGTACGAGGATCTTTTGTGAGCCCTACAGCATCGGACTACATCTGTATGGCTCGGTCGTGAATCGTAGTAGCACGGAATTCGACTTCTTCGAATAGCGTGCTAGTTGGCTTTGTCCTGCCAAGTCACTTGGTGACCCAAAGCAGTTAGTTTTTCTGCTAGTACGGATTTGGCTGGTTCTTCGCCGTGTACTAAGCGAATCTCTCGAGGAGGGTTTGGGATACCCTGGACGAATCGAATGAGGTCGGATTGGTCTGCATGGGCGGAGTATCCAGTCAAGGTATAGGTTTTTGCCTTGACCTGAATTTCCATGTTATCGAGTCGTACGAGACACTTTCCTTGAGCGCACTCCTGGATCGCTCGACCTGGGGTTCCCAGCCCTTGATATCCAACAAACAGTACGTCCGTATTTTCCCGTCCCAAAAATGCTTTCAAGTAATCGACGACGCGACCGCCGGTACACATGCCACTTCCTGCGATCACGATCGCCGGTTTTCCAGATTTCAGAAGGTATTTGACTACTTCTTGATGATCACTCCCCGAATCGATTTGGACGAGGTTTTCAAAGATGAACGGCTGATTGTCGACAGACAGAATCTGGTTGGCTTCCTCATCCCAGAACTCTTGCATCGAGTCGTAGATATCCGTGAGCTTAATTGCCAGGGGTGAATCCACGATGATGTCGATCTGCTTCAGCATCGTACAATTCATTTTATGACCCAATTCTTCAAGAATCATGTTTAGTTCGTAGAGCAATTCTTGAGTGCGTCCCAAACTAAACGCGGGAATGATCGTGACTCCATGATTGGACATCGTCTCACAAAGGATCGACTCAAGACGGCTCAATCGGGTTTCACGACCTTCGTGGATCCTGTCTCCATACGTACTTTCTAGGACCAGGAAATCGGCCCTCTCTGGACTGGTGGGGGCCGTCAAAATAGGAGTGCATCGCGAGCCGATGTCTCCGCTGAAAACAAACCGTTCCTCCGCATGATCGATTTCGACATATGCGGAACCGAGAATGTGCCCCGCAGGTTGGAATCGAAAACGAAGGTCGCCGCCTAGTTTCGTCCATTCATGGTATTTGCAAGGTCGGATCAGCCGCTTTAGATCGTCTAGAAATTGCTTGATGACTTTCCGGTTCCTCGTTATGCCCAAACGCATCGCGTCTTCCAACATGATCGGCATCATTTTGGCTGTTGGGCGTGTGCAATAGATGGGCTTATTAAAGCCAGCTTCGAGGAGATAGGGAATTCGTCCTATGTGATCGATGTGCACATGCGTCACCAGGAGAGCATCAATGCCATCGAGGGCAAAGTCGATCGACATATCGCCATTTTCTTTTGCATCGATGCCTTGGAACATTCCACAGTCGATCAATAAAGACCGCTGGTCATTCAAAATCAACTCGTGGCAAGAACCGGTGACACCCGTATGACCACCGTGATGAATTACACGCATGCTTATTCTAGGATTAGAGGGATATACGCGGAGGCGTAGGGAGCGCGAAAGGCGAGGGTCAGGAGTATCCAAACTCTAGCAATCCTCCACTAGTTTAGTTCGAGAGTAGTCGTTTGTTGACCTGGAAAGAAAGATCGGACGTCAAGAGATCTCTATTATTTGACGCAGATTGCCAGGTTTTTCCAATTTGTCTTTTGAGTGTTCTGGCTGCTGGCTATTCTTCTGCAACCTTCAAGATCGACTAGACCCTCCGATGTTTCTCAGCGTTCAAACCTTGCAGAGTTCCTTTCCATTTTTTTTGTGCCTCATCGCGCTTCTAATTTTGGGTAGTGGTTGTGGCGCTACGAAATCCTTCACGGCGACCGAGCAACTGCTCATGTCAGATGCCGTCGATTCGACCATCTCGAAAATGGACTTTCGACCACTTTCAGGCAGAAAAGTTTTTCTCGACACGACCTATGTGACCGCTGCTGGAAAAGTTATCCCGGGTGTTCCTATGCCAGCCAACTTGGTCACATCCGACTACATCATCAGTGGACTCCGACAGCAGCTGACAGCCGCCGGTTGCATGATTGTGGACTCGAAGGAGACTGCGGAGATTATCTGCGAAGCGCGATGCGGTGCTTTGGGAACGGATGGGCATAGCGTGACCTATGGACTACCGGCGAACAATTTCTTGGCTACCGCGACATCGGTCATTCCTGGTTCGCCGATGCTCCCCACGATTCCTGAGATCTCTGTTGCTAAACGTGAAATGAAGAGCGCGGCGGCGAAGGTTGCCGTTTTTGCCTACGACCGCGAAACCCGTGAACCGGTTTGGCAGTCAGGCATTGCTCAGGCCGGGAGTAGCGCCCGGGATACTTGGATTCTGGGGATCGGACCGTTGCAATATGGGACGATTTATAGTGGAACACGTTTCGCGGGGAAAAGGCTTCGCAAACAAGGATCCCTGGCTGACTCCTCATTGGTCGCTGAACAAACCAATGGTGTCGATCATCGAAAGCGTTTCCTCTTCGCGAATCGAATTTTCGCTGGGACTCAAGACTCCGGAGGTGTGAAGACTGCCTCCACCGACACGACGACCGTCAAATGATGGCGAGGCGTGCAAATCAATTTACCAGCACACCGTCGTGCACGCGCGCTTGGCTCTACTATTTTGAGAGGTGTAGCCCGAGCGGCCAGTTCCGTCGTTACCTGCCACCCGCCTCATGAATTCTTTTACTTGACAAAGAGAGCTTCTTTTCATTCAATGACGTGGTCCGCAGGGTCAACTTGCGCGAATCCCACCTATCATCATCCCACCCTCGATGAACATCCCGGACCTATCGCATTCATCCGACGCGAGGGGTACTCACGTCGATTTTTTACTCGAGTCACCACAGAGTATTCTCCCCGGGTTTTTTGCATGCAGAAACTCGGACATGGTGCTGTACACACATGACATGGGTAGAAATGTTACCTATATGAGTGATTCAGCAACTTCTGTGTGCGATTTGAGTTTTTCCCTGTGGAAACGTCGCAACTTCGAATTGATGTTTACGGATCATCCATGGAACGAGTACTACCGCAATCTGTCGGATCAGGACTTGGTTCCCAACCAGATCCAGCTGGTACGTTGCGAAATTTTCGGCGACTCAGGAAAGAGGATTCAATTAGAAGTGCGGCGGCAGATCATTCTGTTCGAGGGTGCACTCGTGGGCGTGATCGGTATTGCGAGAAAGTTACCGTCGGTGTTGAGCTACTTTCGAGCCGCAGAGTCGATGCTCCAAACCAGTCTGGATGGCCCGTCACTCATGGGCCTCTGGAATTCCCTTACACAAGCGGAAAGGGATGTTGTCGGGCTGGTTGTATCAGGCGACATGAACAAAGTTATTGCGCGTAAACTGCAAATCGCTGAGCGGACTGTCGAATCAAGACGATCCAGGGCGATGAAAAAATTAGGGCTGGAAAGCCTCCCTGATTTGGTCAGATATCATCTGTTGGTGCAGCAGTGGCAACAATCCCAGGAGGTTGTCACCGACAATACTTCTTGCTTGGATTAGATGCTCAGCGATAGCGAAATGCAACGCTGCGGGTCACAATAGATAGAGTCCGTCGTCCCTATTGTGGAGCCACCGTTGAGTCACGTAGTCCGCGAATCGATCGCTCACCCTATCGCTCCCGATTCGTTGCTCAAAGCGATTCAATGCTTTGGACATCAGCGTAATTGTATTTTGCTTTGCAAAGGTTCTTTGGCTGGTGCGTTAGCCCTCCTCGTCTGTACCTATGCAATCATTTTGCTCGATGCCGGAGAATGGCTATCAGACCAGCTTCGATGGTTTCTGTCGTTATGCATGTACTCGGCTGCCGGAATCATCGGGTGGCTAGCAGGACTTCGAACGTGCTTTAAAAAGGTACCAGTAGTCGATTTAGCTCGCGAAGTAGAGCACTTGCATCCACACTTTTCTGAGCTTCTCTTAACCTCGGTTCAACTACGAGACTCCGATGGCTTTCCCAGAAATGGCGCGGATTGTTTGGTCGAGGCAATTGAAAGACAAACTCTACGCGAACTTTCCTTCGTCGACGTTTCCCAATTGCTTCCTTGGTCGGTATTAAGATCTCGTACCGTGATTTTGGCGATCTTGCTGCTGCTGTTCGCCGTCTTAGCAGGAATTCCATCCCTTCGATTCCCGATGCGATTAGTCCGCGCCCTGGTTCCTTTTGTGGAATTGGAAACTCCAACGCCTTGGTTTTTGGACATCAAATATCCTTCGGACAGGGAAATTGAAATACCAGCCGACCAAACTCTGCAATTTGAATTGTTTGCGCGCTCACTGCATGGGCAATGGACAGCGCCGGATGAGGCATTTCTCGAAATCGAAGAGATCGAGTCGGGAAACACACAAATCCAAGGAGAAATCCACAAGATCCGTATGGAGCGGCAATTCTCCGATGCCGACCTTTATGTTGCGAAGGCGCCTATTGGTCGAAATCGGGTCCGATATCGTTTCCGATTCGACAAGGCTAAGACCCTCTACCGCTTCGTGACGCCGCTCAAACGTCCAGATGTCGTACAGTTTCATTGGGAGGTGCAACCACCATCCTACATGGATCAGGCAATCCAGTACTATTCGTCGAACGATGGTGATCTGAACGTCCTAAGCAATAGTCGAGTCCGCCTGTCGATTCAAGCGACTGAACCATTGCGGAATGCGTTTATCCTGCTCGAAGACACGATCACCGGGCGATCCAACACGCTGCCTTTGACCAAAGTAAATCAGGAGTCCATAACGGAATTGATCGGCCTCGGGGAAGAGCGCTGGGAGACATCGCTTCCAGCACAATCGAGCGCTCGATTTCAAGTCCACCTGGAATCGATGAAGTCTTTTCAAAACGAGCCAATACGGAACACGTTTAGTCGATGGCATCAGCTAACAGTTCAAGATGATACGAGTCCGCTGGTGCAGTGGAGGGTCCTCGAGGAAACGGAATGGCATGAACCGCCGATTGCTAATGACTTATGGATCGTCTCCGAAGAATCTTGTGTTCGTCTGCCAATCGCAGTTGTTGATAATGCGCTCATCGATGATGCGAGAATGGAGATGTCCATCAACCAAGGCCCCTGGACGGTTGTTGCAGAGCCTCGCGACATCGAGTTCGATCGCACACAAGAGCCTGAGCTCGATGGTGCATTCCGTACCCATTTGACTTGGAAATGGGACTTGATGAAGTATCAAATCGAAACCGATGATATTGTTTCGATTCGCTGCAGCGTAGTCGATAAGGCAGAGAACGCTGCGCAAAGTATCGAATTGCGGTTTGGGGTTTCCAAAAAAGGACTCACGGAGAATCGACATACCTCTTTTCCTGGGCGTGTCGAGTTGCTGATCGCCCTTCAGAAAATGACGGAGCGATTTACAGAAGCGTCTGCCCAGGTTCGACCCCATTTCGAGACCCTCCATGTTCTCCATCCCCAGGAAGCGGATTCGAAAACCCTAGACAGAACGATCGAATGGCTGGCGGAAACACAACAGCAGTTCACAGAGATACAGAATATCGCATCGCAGTTAATGCCGGTTTTATCGGATTGTCGTGATCAAGCCGAAGTAGAGCTCTTGATGCGCCTTCTATCCAAGATACGAAGACACTCCATGGCATTTCTCAATAGCGGAGTCGAAACGGCGAAGCTGTTTTCGCAGGGTGTGCAAATGGTTCCTGAGAGGACCACGCGATTCCATTTAGGCTTGATGAAGGAAACCGTAGAGGCTTTTGATCAAGCTCGAGAGGATGTAACACGTGCATTTGACCTCTATCGGGAAATGATCGGATTCGAGTTTCAGTCCTGTTTGATGAAGGACATACAAAGTCTGAAGGGAAAAATAAGCGGTCTGCCCCTTCAAATTGATGAGACGGAACGTTTGCAAAGATCTCTGGACGTAACTTTGAAAAATTGGGAGTCGATGTCTCGATTTTACGATCGATGGATTGCGTTCCTAGACCCGGTCACCCGAGAGGGACTCCAAAGATGGCATCAGTATGTCGAAGGATTGCGCAAGGAATTACGTGATCTGCAGGATAGAGATGCTCTCAATGACCAGGTGTGGAAGTCAAAAATCGGCCAGGTCTCTCACAATTTAGAGAATTATGGTGGAATCGATCAATACACAGGTAGTCTCTCCAAACCAACGGACCAGTTCGGCCAGGAATTGCTTCGGCGTGCAGGTAATTCGTCACCCGTATCCATCTTTTTTTCCAGTCTGAATGCTCAACGTATCAAACAGTCTGCTGAAACGCCTACATCTACGGAGCAAGCGATGGGATTGCAATCAATCATTCGATTGAGTGAACAACTCGTAACGAAACGATTGACTCAAATTCAAGACCGAAAGGAAATGCATCAACTCCGATCGTATCAGGATCCCATGTATGTTTCGGACATGGGACTCGCCTGGCGGGCATGGAACGAAGTCTATCGGAAATGGAAGGAAAATCCGACCGACTCGGAATATCATTCGGACGACCTGGTGTCGATTCTCGCAGCTTTGCAATTGCTTGAGGCGGTTCACGAGTTCCAGCAATCCAAATTACCTCTTGTTGCATTGCAAAAGCCCGAGAGATACGACTATACATCAACGGATGTTCATCGCTCGCATTACCGCATTTGGGAGATGTTTCCATCACGATTGGAATCGTCTTGTCAATGGCTCCGCGATGCGAATGTGAGACCGGATATCTGCAATCAGATCCACTCCATGCTTCGGAGCGATACCTGCCAACGCGCACAACAAAAACTAGCGACACGTGGGAATTCCAAAAATCAGAACTTCGTCTCCGCTGCCGCGGAGATCGATGAATTACTACACGCCTACTCGGTAGTGGAAGCTCTATTGCAACCCTCAGTCGATGAAGCGAGAGCATTGCTCTCACGCCTCGCTCCCAGTATTTCTGAAATAGCGCGTCGCGCCGCGCGGGAGTCCAGGATTCTCGAGGAAAATACCGACGAAATCCGAAGGGACTTGGAATCACAATCACCAACCATTGTCAGTAAGATCGAGATTCCCCGTCAAGAAACAAATAAAATCGCGAGTGATCTTCGAGATGCCCTAATCGAACAAGCGAGTCGAATGAACCTATTAGACGATCAACAGCGGATGCTGGCGCAAAGCAGTGACTTTGCAATCGAATCTCTGAATCGATTACTTGAGAGTATGAATCTTTCGATCGATCAAGCTTTGAAGGGAATCGAATCTGAATCCCGCTCGAGTCTTGGTGAAAAGGTAGATGCAATCGAAGAAGCGCTGAAGAGCGAATCCTTAGCAACGAAGGCTTTCGAAAATATCGCAGAACATTTTGATCCCTCGAATGGGCATAAGCGAGAAACGAGCGCCGGGTTCGGGAGTCAAGTGCTCGAAAGTAGAGACGCCGATCGTCCGCATCCACAATCATCCTATGATCGCGACTTGCAAAACCTTTACGATCGTGCAAATCAGTTAAGTCAGACGAAGCAAAGGAACCCGGAGGAAACGCTCAAGCAGTTGGAAGAGGAACTCCTCAGAAATGAACTCATGCAATCCGAGCTATCGCGCATTGCCAAGGATTCGGTGTCCCATGCAAAACGTGAATTGCGAAATGCATCTGCGTTGGAAAAGGAGTTGAGTCTGGAATTAGAGACTAGCGATATCGAACTCGCATGGGAGAAGAAATTGCAGATCGATAAGCTACGGCGGTTATCCGATGAAGTGGAGAAACTGGTTGCTCGTGTGATTGACAAGTCGGCGCAAATGTCGCAGAGGGCGAACGAACTCGAAACCCAACATGAGCTCCAGCAGTTGGCCAATCAATTACTTCATGAAACAAAATCGATACGAGATTTGTCTGAACAGTCGACCTCGGACTCTCTTCAATCATCATTAGTCGCGTTTCTTGATGCACTCAACGAGGCACACCTCCTGGGGCAGCAACTCCAGTCTGCCATCTCGCAGCAAGTTGGCGTGCCCAAAGAAAGAGATGAACCTCGCCGACTACAACGAGTCAGCGAAGCGAGGAATGCTCAAAGCTCGATTCGAAATGAATTTCTGCAGCAATACCAACAGATACTCAAAGCAGTAACCGATGAGTGGAACCATATCAAGAAGCGCGAGGAAAAGATTGATGGCGAATTGGAAACGCTGCAGCAAGCCCTCGGAGCCTCTGTCACAAACGACAACCGACCGGCTCTCGACTCCAAACTCAGAGATCTGCTTCTTTCGAATGATGTACTCCTCAAGCAAAGATCCGGAACTCGAGCAGAGCTGGATCAGATCCAAGGTTTCCTGGAACGTTACAATAAACGAATCGAAAGAATAGCAAACCAGCAACGAGCCGATCTCAATAAGCCAAATCCTTATTCCGCTCTCGCGCTAGAACAACTGCAGCAGGCGGACGAGCTTCTTGTAGAACTGCTGAAAGAGTCCGAGCAACTCCATCGGCATCGGGAGCCTCGAGCAGCACGACCAACCTCCGATGCGACTGCCAATGCTGCGAGTCGGCAATCTCGAATGAAGAAGGAAATCGAACGGATCTCGCAGAATTTAGAACGCAGTGCCCGTCACGAAGAACGATTGGGGAATAAGAACGGAAGTGATCGATTCGAGCAGAGTTCGAAAGACATTCGAGCGACTGCGGCGAATGCTCTCACCGATGCTGAACGGCAACTCGCCAACGACGCTGAGAAAGCTCGAGAGGCTGAACAATCGTTTCTAAACGCAAATAAAGCCGATTCGACAGCACCCGAGCTCGTACGACCAGAGATAGGAGGATCGAATCAATCTCTCCTGCAATCTCAGAAAGAGCTTGAGCAACACGCTCAAAATCTCGAATCCATTTCGGGTCCAGGGGGGCATTCCTCAACCGATCCCCCTTCGAGTCCAGCAGGTAATTCCTCCAATACAAAGAGTCATGAAGCTACACAAAGAGATGCCTCAAACCAGTCAACGGGTTCGCCGGATGGCAAGGTAGGGAGCTCTAAAGTTGGCGCGCAGGGTCGTTCCGCAAAGGATCGCGAGGCTCAAATCCGCACAGCCGTGGATATGGCTCAATTGCTGGATCAACTTGACCGAGCAGTCTATACTCCGATCGTATCCGAAGAAGCAATGAATTCTGAAGATGGGCGTTCAAGTGAAGCGGGTCAAACCAACCGTTCGGTCGATCCTCCGGAATCTCGCAGAGAAAACAGGAATCCTTCGAATGCTATCCAAGCTCAACTCGAGTTAAGCTCCCAACGCTTAGCCTCGGAAATGTCCCAGCAGCGCGCTCAACAACGCGACCGTAATCCAGTAGGTCAGACCCATGTTCGGGAGAAGCAAAGCGCATCGATTTCCACGGGTCTTTCCTTTTCAGGTGAAACCGCACTGACGGCGGAAGAGTACTTTATGAATAACGAGTCAGTCGAGCACCTGAGGGATTGGGGTAAACTCCGTCGCCAAAGTGCCGAGGATGTTCTAGAGGGGAAGCGCGAAATCTTTGACCCTGAGTACGATGAAGCCATCCAAGCCTACTATCGCATTCTAGGCGAATCTCGTCGGCAAGCTAGAAAGCCTTGATCCGGATGGACCGAGAATTCAACCCCGAATTCGAATCCAGGATTCTCTCACTACCAAGGAACGATCTAATGCCAATGGCTCGTTTGGTAACGATCTTTCCATCGGATAGATCCACCCATGGATTGTTCTCAAATGGATGAGACTCAGCCCGAGCTGATCGCTTGACTAATTCCAGAGTGAACTCAGTCTCCCCAACTACGGATCCTATCGCTCAGTTCTTGGGCCATGTCGTCCAGCTCTGCTTGCTGGAAGTACTTCGATGGTCCATAAAGAAACGCAATCATATCTTGCGATGGATCGTCCACTTTGCCCTCCATGGAATCCTTGACAGGTGAACCCAGCGGCTGGTCGGCGGAAAGCCCACCACAAACGCAGAGAAGTCCGTGCAGATCCAACGCTTGCCCCGCACGATTGAATACATACTGCTCGGATTCCCGACCGAGTCGAATATTCACTGAATCAAGGAAACGATCTCGGCGAAGCAAGCTAATCGGAATACCGTGGGTTACCGAAAAGAGGTTCAAGCAATCCACCGGAATATTCACGCGTGGAAAAGGTGGTTCCAAGAGACAGCGCAAGAGGTATTCCTGCGCGGGTTTGCTGCGGCCAGTCGGTTTGAAATGCGCGGTTCGAAGCATCTCTCGAACCGACTCGCGTCGTGCGTTCCACGTTGAGTCGGATACCCGATCCTTTGCAATCTCAAGCTGATCGGCGAACCAGTTTTCGAAGGCTGGATGAGCTTGCAAGCGATGGATCGCTTCGATCTGAGCAATCCCGATGCGCGCAGATTCCAGTCGTTCATCGATCCGAATACAGAGATTGGACATGGCACCATCCGATTGAGAGAAGCTCGGAGATCTGTTCGCTAGGCATAGCAAGCCAGCCTTTCGTATGGAAACAAAGAATGCCTCGCTGATTCCTGGACGGAAAGCGAGGCAACGAATGTTTCGGAGCGATTCCGATCAATGGCAGAGCCGCTTTACCAAGGGCCGCGAACAGGGTAGACACCGAATTGATCGGTATGGCTAGGCCAGTAAGGAGTTGCTCGGAACACACCACCGCCCCCTCCGCTGGGAGCACGACCGCTGAATTGGTGCCAGACAGGAGTCATCGTGTTTTGCGATACACCCCACGAATAGTTCGACTGCATCGTGATGGTTGGGGGAACAACCAATGCGGTCGGCTGACCGGTTCGAAGCCAATAATATTGACCATGCCACGGCTGCTGCATGGACTGATTGTAAGCCCAGTAATCGCCCCAGGTGGAATGCCAAATCCAGCCAGCTCGACTTCCGAAACCGTCAACGTTCGGGCTTCCGCCTGCAAAATGACTACCAATTGCTCCCAACTGGCCACCGGGGGAGCACTCGGGACAGTTTTGAGCAGAGACTGTCCCGGGAACCAGTACCATGGCCGATGTAGCCATGGCAAGCAAGAACGATATTCGAATCATGGACATCAGGTCCTGTGTTGGGTGATCCATCGAATACTCCTCCAATCAATCCATGATCGGTGGAGTTGTCAATTTTTTTCGACCGGTCTCCGACACAGCCTAATCAATGAGTCGAGTTCAGCGCGGAATCTCGATCATCTTGTACAGTTTTTTGCCAGCTGTGCGAACAGGTGGCGAGTAGTAGTGAGCATGCGTTCGATTCAATCCCATACCTTGATCGTAATAGGAATGATATCGATCCGTGTGAGCATACAAGAACTGATGCGGATATAGAGGCTGGTAGGTGTTGTAGGTGTGACCCACCCAGCCAGGAACGCCGATCGGGGAGATATACATTCCAGCTTCGGCTTGGTTCGCATTACCACGAGTGAAATAATTATCGAACAAAGGTTGGGTACCCTTTCCGAGCATATTTCCGAAACTGTCAGTCGCTCCAGCACCTCCAGGAACGTAGCTACCTGCCATCGGGCCGCATGAGCCGTTGTAGCATTGTCCATGGGACAATCCGGCATGTGCTACGGTTATCCCGATTGCCATTGCAAGTGTTGTCGAAACCTTCCGTAGCATTCGCATGTCTCCTTCTTGACGATCTCCATACGGTGGGACGTTCCACCCTCGGGAACTTCGGATTTCGAACGGTCATTCGTCGAAGGAATTGCCAGAGTGCGTCTGTTTTTCGTTGGGGCATGTGCAGGCAACGACGGGAAATCATTTCGTGACGAGGATTCTAGCGTAGACCTCCCAACCCCTATAGTTTAACTTCTGACGTTTGGTAAAGATTGATTTTGCTCCCGTAGCAAGTTCTTTGGTTGACAACCTGAAGAGAAAAGCCGATTGCATTGGCAAGCGGGTAGGCATCAAGACTACACAACTTGGAAAAATGGAAGAATGGAAAAGGTATCAGGATGGCGAAACGGAGTACTGCCGTAAATTCAGACGATGGTGACCAAGACACCGATCTAGATGCATCGCGGTCGAAAAAGACGAGACGTAAAAGCACGCAGCAACCGGGGCTCTTTGACGACGACATGGTCGACTCGATCCAGAGAGTCTCTCTACGGGATGCAGCCCAAGAGCGTTACTTGAATTATTCCCTCTCGGTGATTACCAGCCGAGCTCTTCCCGATGTGCGGGACGGACTGAAGCCGGTTCAGAGGCGCATCTTGTTTCAGATGGACCAGGAGGGGATGAACTTCAATTCGAAGCATCGAAAGTGTGCCAAGGTCGTTGGTGATGTGATGGGGAATTTTCATCCGCACAGCAACGATGCCATTTACGAAGCTTTGGTCCGTATGGCGCAGCCATTTTCGCTCCGAATTCCCCTGGTGGATGGTAGTGGGAATTTCGGTTCGATCGATGGCGATAATGCGGCCGCTATGCGTTACACCGAGTGCCGGATGTCAGCAGTTGCGTCTGAAGTCCTGACCGATTTGGGCACCACGATCGTCCCCTACAAACCAAACTATGACGGAACTCGCCAAGAGCCGGTTGTACTTCCGAGTCGCGTCCCCAACTTACTGGTCAACGGCACGACGGGCATCGCGGTTGGTATGGCAACCAATATGCCTCCCCATAATCTCGGGGAAGTATGCCGTGCGTTACTGAAGCTTTTGGCGGACCCGGAAATCAAGGATTACCAGCTAGTCGCGAATGATGCGATTCAAGGACCAGATTTTCCCACCGGCGGAATGGTGATCAATTCCAAAGAAGAGCTGCGAGAGATTTATCGAACCGGTCAGGGCTCATTGAAAGTGCGAGGAACTACCGCCGCTGGTGGTGAGCATAAAGGGAGCAAAATTCTTCAGGTCACATCGATTCCCTACGGCGTCAATAAAGCCTCCTTGGTGGAAAGGATTGCGGAAATTGTACTCAGCGGCAAGATGCCGCTCATCGAAGATGTCCGCGATCTATCGACGAAGGATATTCGAATCGATTTACAACTCCGCAAGGACGCCGACGAATCCAAGGTGTTAGCGTATTTATACAAACACACTCCTCTTCAAACGAACTTCGCAGTCAACATGACATGTCTAGTTCCGACAGAGAACCCCAATGTTGGGGCGCCCAGTCGACTAGGTCTGAAAGAGATCCTTTGGTTCTTCCTTCAATTTCGATTGGAGGTTGTAACTCGGCGTTTGGAACACGAACTCGACGTGCTCCTCAAAAGAATGCATATCCTGGAGGGATTTGTACTGATCTTTGATGCGCTGGATGAGATCATTCGGATCATACGAAAATCCGAAGGTAAATCGGATGCTGCTCAGAAGATCATGCAACGTTTTCCAGCTGCGAAAGGTGGGCTTGATGAAGAGCAAACCGACGCGATCCTCGAATTGAAACTCTATCGATTGGCCCGCCTAGAAATCAATTTGATCCAGGAGGAGCTGAGGGAGAAGCAGAAGCGTTCCCGCGAGATTCAGCGCTTGCTGAAGGAAAAAACCGATGACACCAACAAGTCAGGCCGTTGGGCGATCGTGCGCGAAGAGATCGAGAGTCTTATTGGGAAGTATGGAAAGCTCAAGGAGAACTCGAGGCGTACGGAAATCATCACGGTCGATGCTGAGCCTGAATACAGCGAAGAGGATTTCATCCTAGCGGAAGATTGCCATGTTTTGCTCACCAAAGATGGCTGGGTCAAGCGTCAAAAAGCGATTACCGATCCCTCGAAGAGCCGTCTGCGGGAAGGCGACAGTGTCCTTGCTGTAGTCGCGGGTTCGACGCGTGCAAGCATCGCATTCTTTTCCTCCCTTGGCGTATGCTATACAACTCGTTTCATCGATATCCCACCATCGACAGGCCATGGAGAACCGATTCAGAAGCTATTCAAGTTGAAGGATGGTGAGAGGATTGTTAGTTTGCTATCACTTGATCCGCGAGTGATTGGTAATATTGCAGACGATCCCAAGCATCCGGATTATTGTCCAGAGGTTCATGGTTTTGCGGCTTCGAGCAACGGCTATGCGTTGCGGTTCGGCCTACAGCAATTCGTAGAGCCCTCGACGCGCTCTGGACGCCGTTTTGCACGTGTCGCGCCGGAACACGAAATCATCGGCGTGGAATCTATTCATGGGACCGAGGTTGTTCTCGCAATTAGTCAGGAATGTCGAGCCATGGTTTGCGCAGCGGAAGATGTCAATTATCTTTCGGGTGCAGGAAAAGGTGTCACTTTGATCAAGCTTTCCAAGACCGATCGCTTGATTGGTTTCAAGTCTTCCAGAGGAGATCGAGATCTTCTGGTCGTCGAAACCAACCGAGGTGCGCAGAAGACGATCTCGACAGCGAAGTATAAAGTGACATCGCGGGGAGGCCGCGGTATCGAGATTCAGAAGAATGGCAAGATTTCCAGTATCATCGTACCACCCATAGCTGCCCCTGCATCGTTGGAGACAGAATGAGTACAACATCCAGTTCTTACACAGCCGCAGACATTGTAGCGCTCGAAGGTCTCGAACCTGTTCGAAAACGCCCAGCGATGTACATCGGTGGGGTCGGGTCTGCTGGGCTCCATCATTTGGTTTGGGAAATACTCGACAACTCAGTCGATGAGGCCATGAATGGCCATGCGAGTGAAATCACGGTCATACTCCATAAAAATCGTAGTACCGTGACGATCGCGGATAATGGTCGAGGTATCCCGGTAGACAAACATGCAAAGACAGGCAAAAGCGCCCTGGAAATCGTTCTCACTGTGTTGCATGCAGGAGGGAAGTTCGAGGGGAAAAATTATAAGACCTCTGGAGGCTTACACGGTGTTGGAGCCTCCGTCGTCAATGCGCTCTCCAAAGAGCTCATCGCCCTGGTGCGACGTGACGGCGCTCAATACAAGATGGAGTTTTCTCAAGGCAAACCGAAGACCAAACTCCAGAAGGCAGCATCATCCAGTCGAGGAACAGGCACCTCAATTACATTCACACCCGATGCCACGATCTTTCCGAAGACGGAATTCGATCCAGAAATCATCCGGCAGCGATTGGAGATAACCAGTTTCCTTCACCGAGGAGTGAAGGTCCACTTCGTCGATGAAAACTCGGGAAATAAACTAACCTATTTTCATGAGCAAGGCATTGTCGATTACCTAGGCAAGGTACTGCAGGAACGACAAGCCAGATCGATCCATGACATCGCATTTACTTTGCGGAAGGAGGGAGAGGAACGGATCGAGATCGCTATGCAATGGACAGAATCGACCGATGAACATGTCCGATCCTACTGCAATGGAATTCCCACCCCTGTGGGAGGAACCCATGAAAATGGTTTCCGATCGGGTATTTCTAAAGCCGTGCGGAACTACTTCGAAACGCACAACCTGATTCCTCGCGGAGTAAAAATTGGTCACGAGGATATTCGAGAAGGTTTGGTGGCTGTTGTCTCGGTATTTATCTCCGAGCCACAGTTCCAAGGGCAAACGAAGGATCGGCTCAATAACCCGGAGGTTCAGACTTCCGTTGATAACGCTGTCCGTCCGGTATTCGAACAATGGCTCAATAGCAATCGTTCGACGGCGGATTCGATTGTTGCCCGTATCATCGCATCAGCGCGAGCTCGCGCCGCATCGCGCGCCGCTTCGGAGTCGGTCTCTAGAAAGACAGCCACATCAAGAGCGATGCTGCCAGGGAAACTGAGCGACTGTGTGTCGACGGGAAGAGGCAAATCCGAACTCTTTATCGTTGAAGGGGATTCCGCAGGCGGCAGCGCCAAGCAAGGTCGGGATCGAAATCATCAAGCGATCTTGCCCCTGCGAGGCAAGGTTCTCAATACGGAATGTGTCACGCTGGCAAAAGCTCTTGAGAATAAAGAAGTCCAGGATATGGTTACCGCGCTAGGTTGCGGAATCGGCAAGTCTTTCGATTTATCCAAAATGAGATACGATCGAGTCATCCTGTTAGCCGATGCGGATTCCGACGGTCATCACATAACAACGCTGCTGCTCACGTTCTTCTATCGACATATGCCGGGTTTGATTGCCGATAGTCGTATCTTTATCGCTGTACCTCCACTTTACCGAATCGATATTGGCAAAGAAACCTTTTGGGCAGCGGATGATCGTGATCGGGATCGAATCATCGCAACTAGCGATAAACGATCCAAACCTGACATTACGCGATTCAAGGGTCTCGGGGAGATGATGCCAGACGTTTTGTGGCAAACCACCTTGAATCCAGCAACTCGTCGTTTGCTACGAGTCGAAATCGATGATCAATTGGAAACAGATCGCATCATCAGCGATCTGATGGGACGAGATGCCTCTGCCCGTTTTCGCTTCATCATGGAGCGTGCCGAAGAGGCCGAAGACATTGACGTGTGACACGTCACTCGTCATCCCAAGCCGACATGTTGGAATATTCTCAAACAAACCGTCATTTCTTGCGAACGTTTCTACCTGCATACTTGGTTCGAATGCTGTAAAGCGTTCCACCACCGGTGATGTAAAGAGTCTTCCCATCGTCGCCGCCGAAAGCGCAATTGGTCACTTCGTCGGTTGGAACCGAAAGAAAATCCAGTAGTTCCCCATCGAGCGTGAAGACATAGATTCCTGCTCTCACCTGATCATCTGGTTCAAATGGGGGATGGCTCCGATTCAGACCAGCGGCTATGTAGAGATTACCTTCTTCGTCTTGCTTGAGACCATCGGGGCCTCTCCCCTTTCCCCAATCAAAAAGGTTTTTTGCGGATTCCTTGACAACAGAACCATCGGGTAGCAATTCAAATCGCCAAAGTTTTCGGCTTCCAGACAATGTGTTGTTATTATTATCTGCGACCAGCAGATAGCGATCGTCTTTAGTTACGAGAACACCATTCGCACGATCGACCTCGCGTCCGATCACTCGATGGACCGTTCCATCCAGATCGATCCGATAAACGCCTTCAACGAGACTACCTGTGCTGTCGCTCATCTCCATCGATTCCCTGTCACCGTAGCGAGGATCAGAGAAATAGATGCGTCCCTTAGAATCGATCGCAATATCATTGGGCGTATTGTATTTCTTACCATCAAATCGCTCTGTCAAAACGGTAACATTTCCAAGTCGATCCGTTCTGGTCACGCGGCGTAACTTAGGCTCGCATGCGAGAAGTCTTCCTTGGGGATCAAACAAGAGCCCATTAGTTCCCGCGCCCTCTCGAAAGATCGTGGATACCCGCTCGCGTGACCATCGTTGAATATGACCGTTCCCGCTAGAGAGCACTCCCCACTCCGCATCCCATGCCGGTCCTTCACCGCCGACTCCGTCACCGACCTCCACAGTCAACTTGGAGCCTGCCTCAAACATTTCCCCGGCTGGAAGTTTCGGGATGGCAAGCAATCCTTCGGCAAAACGTCTTCCGAGAGCAAGATAACCTTTGGAGTCGTAATGCCATGGATCGGAATATTGATATTCGTCTGTGTCCTGGATGAGTCGTGCGGCGCGATCGCGCTGGGTGAACTGAAGCTGGGCTTCGCGCACTCGATCCCCATACTTCCATACCTTGTCATTCGTGTTCTTTTTAGAATCGGAGATTTTGCCGATCGCAACTGGCAGTCCATCCGACCTAAGCGCAGCCCGCACGAGATCCATCAATCGCTTGAGGTTCTTTTCGTAGTCGTCCGCCACAGCTTCAGAGAAGGCAGCATCGCTCTCTCCCTGCATCCAGAGTATTCCTGCCGGTCGCAATCGATCTCGCTCACCGTCACCATCGATATCTTCGATGGCTAGTGCATTCCGTACTGTCGAGAGGAATTGATCGTATTGATTGATATCTCGGTACTCTCCCGAGGTTGCCAAAAAATCTGGCTCCCAGCAGCCCCAGTTCCCAGCCGCTCTCGGATCGATCGAAGAACCATTACGCGCGTATTTGATGATAGCCAATTTACGACCTGGTCGCCGCTCACGCATCGCTTTGGCAAAAGACAGCTCCACACCAAATCGATTCGATAATCGATTGCGGGTTCCATCGAAAGCGAAACTCGTTCCATGTCCGGGTTGCACTTGAGACCAAACACCTTTTCCATCGAGTGGACGCTGGTCAGGAGTTGGAGTCGATTGGAAAATCCAAGCTCCAGGCACTATTGATCGGTCAGACTCGGATAAGTGCTCAACATTTCCGAATCCCTCCATATTGGATTGTCCCCCGAGGAAGTAGAGATCAAACTCATCCGCATCAATAGAAGACGCCAAGAAAACACAAAGAGTTAGAAAGAGAAATCGCTTGAGCATGTCTGCATCAGGTTTGAGAGAATGGTTTTTGTTACCCACCATTTTAGCATGCGTGCGGCAGTGAAAGACCAAGCGACATTCCTGAGAAAATACCAATTCCCCCCACACAGAACGAGTTGGATTTAAACAATCCTCACGGCCGTTGGTGTCGACAATGTTCTAGGAGCTCACGCTCACAGAGGAGATCCTGCGATGCAATGTGGGAACTGAAAGAAGCGCCTCTAGCAACAAGGCGACAAGCATCACGATCACAAACCAACGCCAAATTTCTTGCACTAGTCCTGAATCGGTCGTGATCGCGTCGACTCGATACCACCTTAATGATCCGAACATGCTGGACAAGGATTCGGATGAGACGATCCTCGCATCATCCTCGGATTCAGGTCGATTTTGCGCAATAGTATAATTGTCTATTTGAAACACACCTGGCTGTTCCCCATACGTGTTGGAGAGAACAGATTCCTCTCCCATCAACATCGTACTGCCAGCGAGGAGTGGAATACTCTCGGTGGAGGCCTCCAGGATTTTAGCCGATCCGACACGAGAAACACCGGCCTGTATCAGTCTCTGAATCATGACGTAGAGTGCGATACCATCCTTTGCGAAGGTAGAATCGGTTGATGCAGATGTTGTACACAATGCGTAGACTCCTCCTTTTGCTGACTCTGCCAATGCATCCGATCTGACGAGTAAGGGAATGTCGCCGCGAATCGAGGCTAATTCGGTTCCTTGGCATTCCAACCGGCAAACTCTAGCGATTCCGAGCTCGCCGAGAGGTAGAGCGGAGCCACTCATCGTGTTGCCGAGCAACATGGAATCGTTTCTCCATTGTTCGACACGAGACAAATTCAAATTACCGGAATTGGGTTCTGATCCTTGCGGAGGATTCTCCAAGTCGGTCCATTTTTTCCATCTCATTCCGAACGCTTCATTGCTATTCGGTATCTCTGGAGGAATAAAAAGGATTTGGCCTCCAGTGTGAACGAATTGCTCCAGAGCCGGGACCGACTGGAGGTCTGGGAGCTGTTCATGCCATACCACCAGCGAAACGGTTGACCAATCGACCAAATCCAACTGCTGAAAAGCCGTTTGCTCTACTTCGCAGACCATCGACAGATCCGAGGGAATGGAAGCGCATAATGCAATGGCTTCGATGCGCTCGGGGTTATCGCTCACAACAACGGTTTTTCTCTTAACGGGTGGTTCCGAGGTGAAATAAGCTACGTTGTCTGCACTATTGCTATCGGCAGGAAGTCGGATCGCACCCCATCGATTGATTGGTTTTTCATCCCGACCGGATACACCGAGTCCTTCGAGCGGAATGCGCAAGCCTTTCACTTCGCCATTTCCGTTGACTAGCTCGACCGAGACGACAGTCCTCGCATCACCGAGTTGAATCTCTACTGGCAATTCCTCGGATGACTCATTTCGGTTACCCGCTGGCTGCACCACCCGAAAACTCAATGAAAGCTCCTGATTCGTCTCTCCGCGAATCTCCTTGGCTTCTACAAGTTCGATCGCTCGATTGGAGTCCGTCTGATTGAGATCGAGCAGTTGAAATCTCAGGTCGGTATTCAAACGCGAAAATCCCTCCCTCAAAGCTGGCCACGAGCTTTCATTCGACTTCCAATCGCTTTCTCGGATATCCGAGCAAATCCAAATCGAGGCTCTTGCGATACTATTTTGCTCTAAATACTCTCTCGCTCGTTCGAGACACCCTGGGATGTCACCGGCGAGAGCAGAAGGACCAAAATTGGGATCTCCCTGAAGTTGTGAACTGTCTCGGAACTCCAACGGTTTCTCCCAACCTGCAGAAAAAGCGACCAACCGTTGTGGACCTGCGGCAGAGGTCCATTCGGAGAACCTTTGAACCGCGAGCTCTAGTTTGGTCTGTCCTGCGCCGTTGATGCGTTGCTGCATGCTTGGAGATCGATCGAGCACCAACATGACGAGTTGGTCGGAATCACCGGCGAACCAACCAGCAATGCCACTCGCCAAGGGGCGCGCTGTGAAGAATACCAACGCGGCGATAGCCAGAGCGCGCATCGCCAGGATGAGCCACTGTCTCAACTTGCTATAGCCGCTCGACATTTTGGTCGCCGCTAATAGAAATCGCATCGCGGCCCATGGTAGGGTTCGATACCTTCGCAAATGGACCAAGTGAATAATGATCGGGATGGTCAACAGCGGCAGTGCGAAGAGCAACCAAGGCTGAAGAAATGTCATCGAACACCTCGCGAACGAGTTCTACCGATGAGGCATCGCATAAGCGGTTGCTCGTAATGTTCGCTAGTGATCACACGATGGTAATCCACGCCGGTTTCGACGGTAATCGTCTTCAGCGCGTTCAAATACTCCTGCAAGGCACGAAGATAACGATCGGTGATCTCGGAGGGATCGATAAAAATCGATGATCCCCCCTCCATGTCTAGGAATCGGACCGGGCGTTGAAACTCAAACTGCACTTCCTGCGGATCCAGTAGATGGAATGCGACGACATCGTGCTTTCGGAAGCGAAGATGTTCAAAACACGAACGCAGTTCGACGGGATCGACAAACAAGTCAGAAACGATAACTACTAGCGCCCTCTGGCGAACTGTTTCCGCAACTTCATGCAGGATCGAAGGGAGTTGTGTATCGCCGTGGGCTTTTGCATTCTCCAGAGTGTCCAAGACCACTTTCAAATGGGCAGGTGATCTCCTAGGGGGGATATTGCTGACCACCTGGTCAGCCGCGCATGCCACGCCGATAGCATCTCCCTGCTGGGTTGCAAGGTAGGCTAGCGTACCAGCCAAACACCGAGCGTATTGAAGCTTTGCCGGATTGCCTTTGGAACAAAAGGCCATGGAACCGCTCGTATCGAGAATGATGCAGCATCGCAGATTCGTATCGGCCTCGAATTCCTTGACGTAGTAACGATCGGTTCGCCCAAAAGCCCGCCAGTCCAATCGACGAAGGTCATCTCCTGGAACGTACTTGCGATACTCCGCAAACTCGACGCTGGAACCGCGATGGGGTGAGGCGTGCCTGCCGGAGACGTTTCCTTGCATGGCAAAACGAGCGTGCAGAGGAATCGCAGACAGCCGAGATAAAACCTGCGGGTCCAGGAAGGAACGAGTGACAGGAAACATATCTCTGCACTATTCCATTTCGTCGACGAGTCGTTGAACGATTTGCTGCGCTGACATTCCTTCAGCTTGAGCAGCGAAGGTTGTGATGATGCGGTGTACGAGTACCGGCTTCGCGACGGCTTGCAGATCCTCGAGACGAACCATGTAGCTACCTTGCAGGGCCGCACGGCTTTTCGCACCCAAAATAAGATTCTGTACGGCCCGCGGTCCTGCTCCCCAACTCACATAAGGTTTGAGCCATCCTGGAGCTGTGTTCCCCTGCGGTCGGGTCTTCCTAACCAGCTTTGCCGCATAGTCGTAGATATGGTCGGGAACGGGAACGCGTCTTACAAGCCGTTGATAGTCGACAATCTCCGCACCAGTCATGATAGGTTCTAACTGTATCGACTCGTCGCCGGTCGTCGTTCTAGCGATTTGGATTTCCTCTTCTTCCGTGGGATAATCCAACTCAATCAAAAACATGAATCGATCCAACTGAGCTTCCGGAAGTGGATACGTCCCCTCTTGCTCGACAGGGTTCTGAGTGGCTAGAACCATAAAGGGAGAATCCAATTCAAAGGTTTTACCCAGAACCGTCACCCTCTGCTCCTGCATCGCCTCTAGAAGAGCTGCCTGGGTTTTTGGGGGCGCTCGGTTGATCTCATCCGCGAGAATGATGTTCGCAAAGATCGGACCATGAATGAACTGGAATTCGCGTCGCCCCTCTTTGGTCTCCTGAAGGATATCTGTGCCGGTAATATCCATAGGCATCAAGTCTGGAGTGAACTGAATCCGATTGAACCCGAGGGACATCGTCTCGGCAACTTTGCTCACCAACAGAGTCTTTGCGAGCCCGGGTACTCCCATCAACAAGGCATGACGCCTGGCAAACATACACGTAGCCAGTTGTTCGATCGTCTCTTTCTGCCCGACAATCACTTTTCCAAGCTCACCCGAGAACCTTCGATAGGAGTCCCTCAATCGATCGATAAATCGAACATCGTCGTCAGAGAGGTTAGCATTCGGTGTGGTATGGACCGTTGACATGAGTCGAGAACTTTTCTCTCAGTAAAGAGTCATTGCAGGAAGAAGACCAAACGTGGGCGATGAGTATCTATCAGACCCCTAACCAGTTTAGTCCATTTTGGGTGGTATTCTACGGACAAAGAATGCGATCGATGGTGAGATGTCGGTCGAGATCGCTAGTCGCATTGGAACCGATCGTCCATCGGTCGCTCAAAGCTCGTGAAAGTTCAAACCTTAGGAGATAAAAAAAGGTCTCGCCAAAGGCGAGACCTCTCCAAATATTTATACTGATCGGTAAGCTTGCAAACTACTTTGCAGCAACCTTCTTGAACTTAGCCTTGTCATAAGCTTCGTCGCCGAAGAGCTTGGCAACCTTGTCGTCGTCCGACATTTTCTCGGCCTTGCCTTTGCAGTTTCCGCAGCAGAAGGTGACGGTCGCGCCCTTGAATTCGACCTTTTGGTCAGCATTGAGCTTGCCACCCGAGAATGGGCAGGCTTGTTGCTCAACTTGCTTCGAAGCAATCAGCTGATGGTTTGCCAGAGCAGCCTTAGCCTTCTTGTCGCCCTCGAACTTGCTGAGGCAGTTACCGCAGCAGAAGTAAACCTTACCGTCTTTCCAATCGCTCGACTTGTCAGCTTTTGCTGCAGCCTTGGGGTTCATCAAGCACTTGATGTCCTTAAGATCGACACCTTCGAACGCATAGGTCACTCCAGCGAAAGCGATGGCAAAAGCAACCATTCCGACAAAAACATTCTTCATAACCTTATTTCTCCAATATTCGATTCGGAAAGGACCAACAGACTCTAACGTCGTAGAACGCTGGAGAATTCTAGCTGGGGGTCAAATCCAATGTCAACATATTCGTGGGTGCCGCGAACCACCTTTAAAAATCGGTGTAGAATACGTCGCCGGCCTCAAAATGATTGAATTCGCTGCTATTTATCCCTCTCAAGCTCGCCGGAAGAACCTAAAAAGGATCCCCTATGTTCGCCATTTTCAAGCAATTCGCCAATTTTTCTCGGGTTTTAACGGTCGTGTGCCTCGTCTCCAGTAGCACCACTTTGCTCGCCCAGGCGGAGAAAAAGGATGCCGGTAAGCCCATTTCCGTGCTGTTGGTTACAGGGGGCTGCTGCCATGACTACGATTTTCAGAGCAAAGCTCTGCAACTCGCTGCCAAGGAGCGGGGATTGGCTATCGACTGGACGATCGTCAACGAAGGAGGAAAAGGAACTTCCGCGATGATCGACCTCTACAAGAATCCCAAATGGGCAGATGGTTTCGATGTCGTCATCCACAACGAATGTTTCGCCAACACCAACGACCCAGCGTATGTACGCAGCATTACCAAGCCTCACTTTGAGGGAACCAATGCCGTGGTCATTCACTGCGCCATGCACACCTATCGATCGGCTGAGTTCGATGATTGGCGCGAATTCCTGGGAGTGACTTCCCGTCGTCACGATCACCAGAGCAATTATCCAGTGACGGTCGTAAAAGGAGACCATCCAATCATGAAGGATTTTCCGACGACGGGCTATCGGTCGGCAAAAGATGAGTTGTATATCATCGAAAAGGTTTGGCCCAACACGACTGTCTTGGCAACTTCAAAAAGCGAAAAAAGTGGAGACGATCACGCCGTCTACTGGACCAATCAATACGGCAAGGGAAGGGTTTTCGGAACGACGTACGGCCACTCCAGCGAAACGTTTACCGACACGGTTTTCCTGAATGCCGTGGTCAATGGAATCCGATGGGCCGCCGGGCGATAAATCAAAGATGATCGTTGGAACGGCCAGGCATAGAATGATCCGTTGGGGGGTCCTAATCAATCATGTTGCCCCACCACTCATATTATGAGTTCGCATGTAACCGACAGCATGGTCAAATTCAGATCCTCGTCCGGAACGGATGGTGATGAGCTGATCTGTGAACGGATGCCGAAAATCGAGTCTTAGGGCAGTCAAGAGCATCCGGTAGATGCCTGTTTTTGAGTAGACGAGTTGATTGTGGCGGTGATCACCGTGCCGATGATCACCGATCACTGGATTGGAAACATGATTCAGATGCCTTCGAATTTGGTGCCAGCGACCGGTTATCGGTTTGATTTCTAGAAGGGAATAGCGGCTCGTCGGGAATTGGTTCATAGGCCAAGCCATTTCAAATGTCTCGAGACGAACGAATTCCGTCTCGGCTGATTGCATAGGGTGGTTCGTCGTACTTCCTTCATCCCATTCTTCGCCGAATTTATCCTGCAGAGGACGATCCACGACAAATTTTGACTCTGTGAATCCTCTTACCATTGCCTGGTAGTATTTGGAAATCTCCCGACTCGCGAAAAGTCGGGTGAATCTTGCCGCAGCTTCACTGCTGAGCGCGAATAGTACGATTCCAGCCGTCGGCCGATCTAGCCTATGGATCGGGTAAACGAATTGATTGAGCTGATCTCTGACGGATTGCAGGAGTACGGGCTCATGAGGGAGCGTGAGCTTACTCCGATGAGTGATCAAACCTGCAGGCTTGAATGCGGCTACAAAAAACTCATCTTGATAGAGCAACTGGATCGGGCGGGACAAAGAGTCGACAATGAAGTCATCCGTCTCCTGCAAGCTCGTTTCTCTTTCGAGCTCATCCATGTTGCTTACTTCTTCTTTTTACGAGACTTCTCCAATTGCTCCAAAAGCGCAGTCCTGTCCGTGGACTCCTGATCGCGAGCCAAGCAAGCGAGCTCCCAGGCTTTTTTCTTGCCGTACGTGTTCCAGGCGAAGCTTACCTTCCGTCGCTTCCCTAATTCATCGGTCCACATGGCGCAGTACCCAAAGGACTCGGCATTCTTCCATCGAGGGTCAATATTGCGGACGGTATGGACTCCAACCTTTCCACTCGAATTACGGGCTGACTTGACGTTCTTTGAGGTCTGGATCGGCGGTGCCTTGTCTACCCATTCCTTATATCGAGCTTTTGCAGCCGTTAGGGACTTCGATTTCCCTCCATAGGTCTTGTCATTAAAGAACTCCTGCTGACGCTCTCCATTGCGTGTCAACCGAACCATCCAGCCTCGTGTCGTGACTCCTTCATATTCAATTCGCGTAATTCCCTTAATCGACTTCGCCATGACAACTACCCATGCACCTTTGAACGAACAATTTACTGCACCAAAGATACTTCAATCACCGACATGTCGCTACACCCCGCCCTCAAAGAAAGTAGCGTGCGGGAACCCCCACCCCCGGATGGGACAATGTCCACCAACGACTTCCCTTTCGGAGCAGACCAAGAAACGGCGAAGCTCACGACCCACTCAGGGGGTATCGGCGGCATGCTGGAGTGCGAATCCACTGGGAAATCCTGAGAATTCCGAAAAAAATCGTCTTGTTTTTTGCACTCGATGTTTTTGTAACCTACGTTTTAAGTTGCCTAGCGTGCACGTAAACGCGACGTGAGGTAACCCGTTTCGGGTCGTTTTCACCTTGTTTTGGCGAGACGTTCTCATGCATTCCGTCGATTCTTTTCCCCGACTGCCGGTGAGCTGGAAGGAGTTTTCTGATTTGCTACGCGCAAGTCCACCTAATCCATTGGTTCCCAAAATTGAACCAGCGGTCCAGGTTCAAATCGGTGTTAAAGATGAGGATGCTGCCACAGAGAGGCCGCATGCTCGAGACCTTGACACACACGAGAATGCGAAGCAAAAGCAGGCTGACGAGGAGGATCCGATTCGAAATGCAATTGACCAACTTAGAAACGGTTTCACGCGATCGATGGCTGTTCAGACAACTGGCAGCAACTCCGACAGTATCGATGTTTATGCCTGACACTCCACTTGGGTATTCTTTTGGGGCTTTGAATCCCGAGCGGGTGTCGGACTGGAGATCGTCAGGTGGTATGTGCTTCGTCTCATTCCAACCGTCCTCTCCTCAAGCAATGGCTGATTGTTTCTGACCGGAACAATCAGCCGTTGCTATTTCTATTCGCTCCAATTTGAAAGTCTCTCGTTCATCGACTGGCATCCGACATTCGTTGCACATCGGTCTTGAGTGCGTTCGCGTACGCATGGAAATCCTGTTCGAGGACGCGTAGGTCGCCAAATGTTTCTCTAAAAATAGAGATCACTTTTGCACGGGAAATTCCACCCTCTTCATCCAAGTCCAGATTAGAAATTCCGCGGTAGTACAGAACCAATTTTTCGAAGTGTTTCGTCATCAGGTAATGGGTCAGTCCCCAAGCCTCACCGTAGGCATCGAGAATCTCTTCTCTGTTTCTCGCTTCATCGAATAAGGTATCGGATATCAGTAACTCCAGGGGAATACGTCGTGGGTCTCGAAGAAGGTTTCGAAACCCCTTGAGCCTTGTTGCGTTAACAGCTCCCACTCCCACCCAGCCTGTGCCGGCCGGAGTCTCGAAATAGCTGGCCAATCCCTCATGCGCCCATTTCAAGCCGATCTTCTCCCGAGGCATCAAGCCTGTATTTCCGGCCAGTTGATGCGTTGCTTCATGCGAGACTACCTCGGTGTCTGCTTCCTCCCTGGAAATCTTTAGGAGCAGATCGAAAGCATTGGCCAATTGTGCGGTATCTCTCGAAGCGTACGTGCCTCTAGCTTTGATCTTCGCTTGTTGGAGATTGTTCGATAGGCCTTGCAGGAGTTTCATGTTGTCGGTCGTCCCCTGATCGTAGAAGACGCTGATGTTATCCTCGGGAGACCAAAATCCGGCAGCCATTCTAAGTTGGGGGTCCAGCGACTCTGCATAACGGAAAAAATCACTCTCCTCCGCAAAAAGAATCGCCATCAAATGTTCCTTGGGTGGATCCAATACAATTCCATTCAGAGCAAATTTCATGAAATAAGACTCATAAACTGTTTCCAGTAACGCTAGTCGGGTTTCTGCGCGAGTCTGCCCCCTGCGGCCAACCTTTTCGTTGCTTGTATCATGCAACATGACATAGTGATCGCTTACCGCAACTTTCATCGCGCTAAGTTTTGTTTGCTGACGTAGTCGTTCCTCCGTTTCCGATACTTGCCCCAACGGCTGCTTGATCCGTTTGCGAGCTAGTAGCAAACGCTGAATTACCGGATGATCTGGCTGCTCTTTATAGGCAGCGCTACAGCACTCGTAAAAATTCCTGAGCATTCCGTGCTGCAAAGCTTGATTCGCTGCTTCCAGATAATCCGCGACGCTACCCGATTTCGCTGCGATGTTGAAAAGTCTTTTGTATTCCTCTTGGCGAGTCGGAGCTTTCACGAGAATGGTATCCTCAGCAGCCATGGTGATCGAAGGGAAGCCGGGGTAAGAAAATTCAAGCAATTGCCCCGCATGCATCCTGGATTTTCCCTCCAAGATGATGGAGGTGTGCGTTCCCGGCAAAGTGTAGATGACGAAGTCGCCTAGGCCCCTCGAGGGTGAGATCGCCATGACCAGTATCGGAGCAGACAACCAAATACCAAAAAGACGCATCGCGAATCGCAATGAACTCGCGAGCGCGAAGATCGAACGTCGCTTGGATGAACGATTTGTGTCCTCGAGCATCTCACTGCCATTTTCTTTCAACTGCTTGGCCGAACTCCCTTCTCCCGGGTGCTTAATCAAGAGACATCCATACTCGCGCTGGGTTCCAGCTCTAACCCCAACAAAATCCGTTCTGTTTCTTCTTCTTTGCATCTGAGCCGTTGACTGACGAGTCGTTGACTGACGAGTCGTTGACT
>JBBAXA010000004.1:0-101168 GCA_040396935.1 Pirellula sp. | reverse complement strand
TTGACTGACGAGTCGTTGACTTCCAGCAACGCCTGGAGCGTCTGCCATGAGCGTCCCCATCTTAGCTAACGCTAGGTTGAATCGCAAAATCCTATAGGTTCTTCGGGTCACTGCGGTGGAGCCATAATTGCCCGAGGGTCGCTGCAGCGGCCACGGCCGTTTCTACCTTTAAAATCCGACTTCCCAGCATCATTTGCTTCGCACCATAGTCGCATAGACTTTCCGCTTCCGCGGTGGAGAATCCTCCTTCCGGACCAATGACAAATAAAAAGCCTGTTGCTGCCGAAACGGGGGGTGAGGAATCCGTCGCTAAATCGAAATCGACCTTTCGGTTGGGGATGGGGTCTGGATGCAAAACCCAGATTTGCAGGTCAAGCGTGTTGTTTTGGATCGTTTTCGATAACTCCTCAAAGGTCTGGGGAGGATGCACGTGCAGGAAACGGTTGCGCTCACACTGTTTGCATGTTTCGAGGATCGTACGATGGAGCCTCTCTTGGTTGCTATCGTCGATTTCCGCGACGGAATATTTTGAATGGAGAGGAATGAGCGAATCGACCCCCAGTTCGACCAATTTTTCAAGGGTACTTCGTTGTCGTTCTCCTTTGGGGAGGCCGACCGCAAAATGGAGTTTGTTGTGATGATCATTCGGCGCATAACAACTAGCGAGGAGATCGAGTATCAAATCCCGCTTTCCGATCGCTGCAATCCTCGCGCGTCCAACCTGTCCATAGCCGTCAAAGATTTCGAGTTCATCTCCGACCCGTAGCCGAAGGACTCGGATTGCATGATGAGCCTCGGTACCCTCCAGTCGTACAGGAGAATCGACTAGCGATTTCACGTAAAAACGATGGATTGTCATAGCCGACACCTGCGAGCGCTTCGGCAACTCACCGCCATGGAGCCTTTTCGATACGTCCCGGCGCTCGATCCATCATCATAAATCTCCAATGGCTGCAAAATTTTCTTTCAGGGAAGAATAAAGCGACTGATAGATGGGGAAACTCTTGTTGTAAATCCTCGCTGCGGATTTAGTGGGAGCTACTTTCTCGACGACATGAATCGTTGCTTTGCAGGCTTCCTCAATATCTCGATAGGCGCCATCTCCTACCGCTGCTAGCAATGCAACTCCAAATGCAGGACCTTGTTCCGCATTGATCGTACATGCCTTCTGACCAAACGTATCTGCCATGATCTGCTTCCACAGCATACTCTTGGCACCTCCTCCACTCACTCGTATTTGCTTGACGGGAACATTCAGTTGTCCGAGAATTTCAAGACTCTCGCGCAAGGAGTACGCCACACCCTCCATCACAGCGCGCGCTAAATGTCCGCGAGAGTGTTTATTGGTTAGCCCCACAAAGCAACCGCGCGCATGAGGATCGGCATGGGGTGTTCGTTCACCGGCCAAATAGGGTAGGAAAAACAATCCCTCGGACCCGGGGGGAACCCCCAGTGCCTCCGAATTGATGACCGCATAGGGATCTACGCCTCGCTTGGCGAGCAGTTCGGCGCATAACTGCTGAACCATCCACTGGAGCGAACCTGCTGCGGAAAGGGTGACTCCCATCATGTGCCATTTTCCATGTACGGCATGACAAAAGGTATGAAGCCTACCTAGCTTGTCATACTGTGGCTGATCGCTATGACAAAAAACGACTCCCGAGGTTCCCAGCGACACGGTGAGTATCCCTTGTTTGACGACCCCATTCCCAACGGCTCCCGCGGCGCAATCGCCGGCCCCACCGACCACCTTGCAAGTTGCGGAGAGTCCCAGCTCGTCAGCAATCTCAGGAAGAAGCGTCCCAGTCACCTCCTCTGATTCGTAGACTTTGGCGAGGATCGAAGAGTCGATCTCCAATTTACTGAGAAGTTCCTTGGACCATCGCCGGTTCTTCACATCGAGCAGGAGCATTCCGCTCGCATCGCTGGCGTCGGTCGCGAACTGACCCGTCAGCCTACGCCTCACATCATCTTTGGGAAGCAACAAATGCTTGAGAGCGTCGTAGTTTCTTGGTTCGTGATTGCGGAGCCATAGGAGTTTCGGAGCCGTAAAACCGGTGAGAGCGGGGTTGGCTACCATGTCGATCAAGGCCTCTCTTCCACCGGCCCTTCTCGTGATTTCATCGCACTCCTGAGCAGTTCTTTGATCGTTCCATAGCAATGCCTTCCGAATGACCTTTCCACTTTTGTTGAGGAAGACAGAACCATGCATCTGCCCTGAAAGCCCGATCGCTTTCACGTCCGCTTTCTTGACCTTGCCCAGCTTCACAACTGCCTTGACCGTTTTCTTGACGGCCTGCCACCAATCCTCAGGATCCTGCTCCGTCCAAAGCGGTTTGGGCATTTGCACTCCATATTCCGCGGACGATTCCGCATGGATCCTACCGCTTTCATCGATGAGTAAACTCTTGGTGCCAGAGGTACCGATATCAATTCCTATGTAGTAACCCATTCGAATTCATTCATTATGTTTAGAGACAACGTGATGTAGATCATTCGATGCGGATCTTAGTCGTCTGAAGGACTCCGGCCTGGATACATCCGCTATTTCCGGCCAACCATCGAGTTCCCCAAGTCAGTATCCTCAGGCTCATCCCAGAGAAAAAAATACATTCAAAGCAGCGCAAAATGACCTAGAGAATTTCGGGCAGAACCAATTGTTTTCGCCGAACCGGAGCCCTAGGAATTTCGAACCACCCGATACTATACTGTTCGCAGGCGATTCGCTGTACCTCCCCAAACTCGTTCTATCGGCTTCTTCGATGGCCATTCCTTGCTCTACCTCAAAAAACCATAGAGGCCGAGGCCTATTATTGTGCCTGTTGATAGGAATGATTGGGTGCCAGTCTGGCAACAAGGAGACGACTCAACCTGGTACACCATCGATCGCTCCCAAGGACAGGCCAGCCCTCAGGATTGTCGCGATCGACGTAGGCTTCGTCTCCGAACTCGAGGTGCGTTGGAAATCGTTTTCCGAGCAACCGATTGCGATCGAGTCGATTGGCTCCGAACAATTAAGCGGCCGGTCCACAGATAGCTCCGATGTGCTGATTTACCCGGGAAGGCTCCTCGGTGACTTGGTCCAGCGGGACTGGATCATTCCCTTGCCAACTGCAGCGGCAGGTAAGCTTTATGAAACCGGCGCCGAGAGTACGGTCGGAACGGGCATGGTTTCGGAACTATGGCCTGCGCGCTGGAGAAGTGTCAGTCGATTCGGAGGTAAAACTTGGGCTTTGCCTCTCGGCGCCCCTCAATTAGCGATCCTCTCGAGGAAAATTTCTTTGGAGCCTTTGACGAAACTCGACTCCGACACCGGCACCACACAGGACCGAACCAATCTCGCTGCAAACGCCTGGAAGGAATTGCTGCTCGCAGCGGAGAATTCCGACGAAGAAATCGCGAAGTTTCAAAAGTTACTGCCGTCGCTTTCGGATAAACAAAAAGATGCGCTTGTAGACCGATTTCTATTTATCGCATCGACGACCAATGCCAAACGCAGAGGTTTATTTGATCTGACAAACCTCCAATCGCGACTGCCGACTCCCGATTTTGTTTTAGCTGCGGATATCCTGGCCCAGCTTTGCGAGAGATTCCCTGATGTCATGTTAGCCGAACATGCCGATGGATGGAATCGAGTCCTGCAATCGGAATCATCGGCCATGACGATCGGAATTGCATCGCAAAAGGAAGCCGCTGGCGACATTCAAAATCAAATTCAAATCGGCAAAGTTGTTTTCAATCCTGCGATTGGGCTCGTAGCATCCGTCGGGAAGAGGACTCGGCAAACCGCGGTTGCTTCTCAACTGATTGCTTGGCTGTCGGATGCTGAACAACGAGGTGCTTTCAGCGCGGTTGATCCAGGTGTCGAACGATGGCCCGGACAACCCGGAGGCTCCAGCCAAGACGACAATCGGCTCTACCAAAATCTAAATAACCGCGATGCACGAGTTGAGCCCCTCAACCTGACGATTCGATTTGCCCATGAACGCCGGTATCGTAATTTGCTAGCGGATGCTCTGGTAGGAATCCTAAGAGACCCCGAATCCTCAAGAGATCGACTCGCCGAATGCTCCCAACTTTGGGGGAGACTCACTGAGGAGGTTGGTCTGGTTCAGCAAAGGCCGAGCATCGAACAGTCGATGGGATTCAGCCAATGACGATTGGGAGTCGGATGGTCCGAAAGATCATTCTCAAACAGTCCGGAAAACGCTCCTTCCACGGCAATCATCCATGGATCTTGGAACACTCAATTCATGAACCTGGAACCAAACCCCAAGTCGGTGAGGTAGTCGACCTGGTCCGCGAAGACGGAAAATTTGTTGGCCGAGGTTTCTACAATCCGCACAGTCGAATCCGAATTCGATTATTTACGTGGAACCCTGAGGAGTCGCTCGATGAGGGATTGATCCTGAAACGATTGGATCGCGCGATCGAGCATCGAGGGAGAATCGGTCTGACAGACGCCACCAATGCTATTCGATTGGTGTTCAGCGAAGCGGACCAGCTCAGTGGTCTCGTTGTTGATCGATATGCCGAACACCTGGTCATTCAATTGACCAGTGCGGCTTTGCAACCGTTTATTCCGGCGATTGCGGATCGGCTTTTTGAGCTCTACCGTCCGCTTACGATTTCCCTGTTGATGGATGAGCGATCCGCCAAAACGGAGGGACTGGAAGCCCAGCATCGATTTTTGGTGGGACGATCCTCCGAAGAACACGTGGAAATCCAGGAGAACGGACTTCGTTGGACCGTAGACTTGGCGGGTGGCCAAAAAACCGGGTATTACTTGGACCAGCGAGAGAATCGTCTGGCAGCTACGCGTTGGATTCCTAAAAATGCTCGTGTCCTCGACGTGTGCACCTATGTTGGTGGATTCGCACTGACCATTGCGAGGTATTGTGAAACGGCATCCATAATCGCCGTTGACAGCAGCGAAAAAGCCCTCCAGGCAGCCCAGAAACACGCTGAGATGAATGGTCTCGCAGAACGTTTGGAATTCATCCAAGCAGACTTTTTCGATTTTCTGTCGGATCAAGTTGATGGTGGGCATACTTACGATGCGATCGTACTCGACCCACCCCGACTCGCCAGTTCGCGCGAGCATCTACAGCGAGCCTTGGCTGCGTACCATCGACTCAATTACCTTGCTATTCGGCTTCTTCGCGAAGGGGGTACCCTGATCACTTGCAGCTGCTCTGGGCGCGTCTCTCGCCCCGAGTTTCGCGAGGTTCTCAAAGGTGTCGCGAGCCGAGCCAGACGAGAGGTTCAAGTCCTCGAAGAACGGGCTGCGGCACCGGATCACCCGAGCTGCCTGAGCTGTCCAGAGACCGACTATCTTAAATGCATTATGGCGAGAGTTCTGTGAACGAACGATCATTTTCGTTAAAGTACTCCGCTCATTGACCATATCCACTAACCAACGCCAGCCATGAATGCTCCACAGGTTTCTTAGGAATTTGGATCGATTGCGTCAGGTAGGATGCATTCAAAAGGATACCTTCCAAAACGATAGTCCCTGTCCGCGAGAGCGGGCATAGGCTGGAGTGCAACTCCGCGGCCGAACGAATGCTCTCAGATTCCTAAGACTTTCAAAACCTGCGGATGAAGAACCATTTCGTCGAATCGAGTCCCTTTTTCGTACGCCCCTAACCAACCCACCCTAAAGGTCTTAATCCTATGAGTCTTTCCGTTCCTGTATCTGATTACAAACCCATGCCAGCCGTCGGTTATGGTTTTTGGAAAGTGGATAACCAGGACGCAGCAGCATTAGCGGTCGAAGCCATCAAGATGGGATATCGGCACATCGATTGCGCCTCCGATTACGGAAATGAAAAGGAGGTTGGGTTGGGGATCGAACGTGCCCTATCCAATGGACTCTGCTCGAGAGACGACCTTTGGATTACGAGCAAGCTTTGGAATACCAACCATCATCCCGAACATGTTTTGCCAGCGATTCGAAAATCGCTATCAGATCTGCGAGTCGACTATTTGGATTTGTATTTGATCCATTTCCCCATCTCGCTCAAACACGTACCGATGGAGACTCGTTATCCGGCGGGATGGGTATTCGATCCAGATGCCGTTCCACCCAGGATGGTCTTCGATCCCGTCCCTATCATTGAGACATGGAGGGCGATGGAGGAATTGGTCGATCGTGGATTGGCAAAGACGATCGGCGTCAGTAATTTTTGTGTATCGCTGATTCGCGATTTGCTGTCTCAGTGCAGAATTCGACCCAAGGTTCTGCAGGTGGAGTCTCATCCCTATTTGGTACAACCGAAACTACTCCAATATTGCTTCCAGGAGTCGATCGCCTACACAGCTTTTTCGCCCCTAGGTGCCCCATCCTACATACCGCTGGGCATGGCAAACGATGGTGATTCCGTTCTCAACGAAGCGATTGTTCAGCAGCTTGCTTCGAAGTATCGAAAATCGCCCGCGCAAATTGTCCTACGATGGGGAGTGCAACGAGGGACGGCGGTAATTCCAAAGTCCAGTCGTGTGGAACGATTGCGTGAGAATCTTGACGTTGCGTCCTTCATCTTGACGGATGACGAAATGGCCGCCATCTCCGCTCTGGATCGTAATCGGAGATTCAATGACCCGGGAGTTTTTTGTGAGCAAGCCTTTGGTTGCTTTTTCCCGATCTACGAATAATTAGTCTGCTCGAGTTGGAACTGAAAACCTACTTTGTGCAGCGTCCGAAACCATGGAGCACGTCTCCAACAGGAGTTCGGAATCCACTATTTTGCAGAACTCGTGGGATTCAGTGCATAGCATTGCTCGAGAAGCTTTTCGAGCCCATCGGATTGGAATGCAACCTTATGGCCTGCAGCGTAGTGTCGAATTTGGTTTCTTCCCCCATTCTTGCATGCGTAGAGAGCTTCATCTGCATATTCGAACAACTGCTTGGATTCCACCGAATCCAGGATTGAGGAAGCGAGTCCTATCGAGACTGTGATCTCAAGCGACTTGTCATCCAATTGCAGTTTGCTAGATGCCAATTTAGCTCGAAAGCTTTCCATCAGTTTCATCGCCTCTGCAGGAGTTGTCTCAGGAAACAGGATACAGAATTCTTCACCGCCATATCGAAATGCAATGTCGTTCGACCCGGGTCGAACACAGGATTCGAATATCTTGGCAACATGCTTCAGGACGGAATCGCCGGCGGCATGACCATGTGTATCGTTGAACTTTTTGAAGTGGTCGATATCGGAAATGGCGATCGTCATCGGTTTTCGGCTGCTCAACGACTCTGTGGTTAGGTCGAAAAAAACTTGTTCAAAGTATCTGCTATTGTGCAGTCCAGTCATTCGGTCGGTAATCGACTGGCTATAGATACGCGTCTTGTTCAAATTGACCGCAGCTTGATCTGCGAGGCCTAATAGCAAGGAGATATCCTCCTCGGTGAATCGGCCGAGGGGATCCAAGACTTTATTCCCTTGTTCATCGAGCATGACTTTGTTCGTCATATTAATGACGCCTTCAAGCTCATTACCATACAAAATAGGAACGCTCGCCATGCAGAAGACTTCGTGTTGTCCTACTTGAGGGATCAAGGTTCGATCGTTGACGCGTATCGGCTTTCTGGTTTCCGCGCACAATCCAGCGACACCTTCCCCAAGGTTAAACGACTTCGTCTCAACGAGTCCATTGTTGATCTCATCTCGTACACTGTTGGGGATGTTCCCCCATACGACGCGAATTTCCAGTTTCCTGGTGATCTTATTGAAGATCATCAGGTTACCCTTCTGCGTCATCAAAACGTCAACAGCCTTTTTGAGTGTTTCGATGCACAGCTTCTTGAAATCGTTGACATTGGCGATTTGCTGATTGATATCGTACAGCGTTTGGATGTTTTTAAGGATCCGCTCGTTTTTCTCATACTTCAGCGTCGAATCGATATTGGTAATCGCAATCGATGCCAGTTCTTGTATGAACGCAAAATCGCTCTCAGGGATCTGAGATCCGTCATCGCGCTCACCGATGGTCAAGATACCGAGCACTTCTCCACTTTTGATGAGGGGACACCAAACATCGGATTTAAGGACATCGATATTCCATTGACGCCAAGCGTGATTGAATCGAGGTCCACGCTGCATATCGCGGACACTAAACACATTTCCCTGTTGTATCAATTGCCATAGCAAACCATTGTTTTTGGGAATCTTGTACATATAGATCGATTCCTCAAGTCCGCTGGGATGGGCGAATTTGTCATTGAGGCCATGGTATGCTTTGACGCGGAAACAATGTTCAGCGTTTTCAAGATCGTCTTTGAGAAGAACCGCTGTATTCACCGCGCTGTACTTTTCCCGAACGACCGCCATGAATGTATCTAGCAGTTGTTTCAGATTGAGTATGTTGCTCAAACCCTTCCCAGATTGGAGGAGCGCACGCATCTCAAAAATTTCGATATCCTGCTGGATTGCTTTCCGTTTGTAGTAATCCAAATCACGCAGTAGCGAGTCTTTTGAATCACTATTTGTGGGAGTGCGGGCCGAAGCGGATGCCGGCGGGGTCACGATATTAGGAGTTCGATCCAGTTGATCGATTAGCTTTTCGAGCTCACCGACATCCCGCGAACCGGATACCAATGCAGTAGTGGGCAAAAGCAAACCTTCTACGCTGGGCTTCAGAAGTGGGTTTTCGACTGCCGAGGCTAAAGGATTCTCAATGGCACTCATGATCTCTGCAAAATTCTAGGATTCCGATCGATTTACCGGTTCGATACCGTACGTTGCAAATGAAAGCCTATCTTGTGGGTCGGTCGAAAACTCTGACTTCCTTGGCCCATCTCGAGAGTGAAAAGCCAACTTGATCCGTACATTCGTCATAATCGGACAACGCGAATGATGAGCAACATGTGCAATGATCGGTGTTCCACAAAATGGAGGTTGGGCCGTAACAGCCGTGGCTCCCCCTGAACTTTTACTTGCCAGTCCCATTCGGCTGAGAGGCACTGCATGGAATGGCTCCACGCTAGATTCAGCGACCATGAACATCTGGTGGCTTATTGAGTAAAACGAGAATTCGTTTCATTCGCCATGCGTCGTGCGTTACGGGTCGCGGAGGGATAAAGTCGGCCGAAAAATGGTTGCCTTTCGAACCATTCGCTGACAGCTGTATTTTCCAGATCGTGGATTGGATCGATCGGCGATGTTCTGCGATATCGATTGCGAAACTCGTAGGTCACGAATCGCTCGCATGTCGATGAAGACGCGAAAGGAGCCCACGCCCGGCATAGCCAACCAACCGCGTTCCTGGCTGCCTAAGTGAGCGAATTCCGGTTGACTCCCGCCGAAGCACAGTGTACTATTTATCTAGTTCACTAGATCAGTGGACCCTTGAAGGAGTTCTTATGTTTTTTTCCATCGATGCGAACAACGGCGTTCCCATTTATGAGCAGATTGTCCGCCAGGTGAAATTCGCGATTGCGGAAGAATCGCTGCGACCGAGCCAACTTCTGCCGAGCGTACGCACCCTGAGCATGCAATTGGCCATCAACCCCAATACGGTGGCTCGAGCTTATCAACAGCTTCAAAGCGAGGGAGTTTTGGAGTCGATCCGGGGACGAGGCGTTGCCGTATGCCAGGGAGCCACTAAATCTTGCCGCGAGGACCGTCGTTCGATTATCGCGGATCGTGTCCGCGCGGTACTTACCGAGGCTCTCCATGGCGGCCTCTCGGCTACTGAAATCGAAGAGCTCGTACGAAAACAATTAAAACAACTCGCGCCGCAGATCACGACGGTCTCCTCGGCTATTCCTTCGCAACCTGTCACTTAAAACTCGTCTTGAGGCTCGTGCATTATGAGTAACTGTATTGTCATTGAGGATCTGGAGATGAAGTTCCGTGGCTGCGATGCGCTGCGTGGCATTGACCTGACGATTCCTCAAGGAGCCGTCTTTGCGCTACTCGGTGAAAATGGAGCAGGTAAATCGACACTTATTCGTATCTTGACCGGCTATCAGATACCGACTCGGGGGAGTTGTCGCGTCCTCGGACTCGATCCGGTCCGCGATTCTTTGGAGATCCGACGGCGTATCGGTTACGTATCGGATGCACCAGCATTCTATGAGTGGATGCGAGTCGACGAAATCGGGTGGTTCACCTCCGCATTCTATGGCGAGGGGTATTTGAAGCGTTATCGCGATTCCGTGGAGCATTATGAATTGCCACTCCAGCGAAAGATCAAGCATTTGAGCAAGGGGCAACGAGCGAAGGTCGCCCTCGCCCTCGCCACCTCTCACGATCCGGAATTACTGATTCTCGACGAACCTACATCGGGTCTCGATCCGTTGGTGCGACGCGAATTTTTAGAGAGCATGGTCGATCGAGCCGTTTCCGGACGTACCGTCTTGCTTTCGAGCCACCAAATCTCCGAGGTCGAGCGCGTCGCTGATCATGTCGCTATTCTTCATGACGGCAAAGTTGGAATCGCTGAGTCACTCGCCAAACTCCGTCACGACACCTATGAGGTCACGCTGACTGTCAACGATCCTCTCGCAGCATTACCCTTGATTCCCGAACCAGCCAGGATCATGAAAGAGCAAAAAATCGGGAGGCAAATCCAATGGATTGTGCATGGGTTCTCCGACGCTTTGGAGGATACGCTTACGAGTTGGACCGGTGTTCAGTCGGTCCGAACGCGACCAGCCACGTTGGAGGAGATTTTTGTTGCTTGTACGCGTGGCGGCCGTAGCGTCCTGGATGCTGGGGAGCAATCGAGTCGTAGCGATCTTGAGTTAGAGCACCTTCACGCTCCTGAAGCGTCGCATCGTTGAGCAAGCGTCGGTGTTGAACGTTTTCGATTTGGAAGATGATCATGGCGAGTACTCTACAAACATCCCGTAATACATCCCAACAGCCTCGTCGCCTTGAACGGTGGAGTCGACTCTTCTGGAAGGAAGCCAAACAGCTTGCTCCCTTGCTAGTTATCCTTCTCTTTATCGCTGTATTCCTCCATTTGATCGGATTGACATTCGCTGGTTCCTTTCGAGCGCAATGGCATCGTTTCGTGTTCCTATGTATCCCTGCTTTGTTCGCAGTAGGTGCGGGAGCTTTATCGGTTAGCCAGGAGAAAGAGCAACGTACGATCTACTGGCTCTCTTCCCTTCCCATCGACCGAAAACTCCTTGTCTTGATGAAGCTTGGAGTCGCGATTGGTGCGCTTCTCCTATGTTGGTTGGCCAATTTACTTTGTTTCTCGGTTTTGAGTGAAGACCTACTCCAATGGAATGACGAATCCGCGCGTGTCGCCCTCTTGGTGTTCATGAATTCCTTCTTCTTAGTTTTGGTCAGTTTTGTATCGGCTTGGGTGTTCCCTTCATCCACGATCGCACTGCTCGCGATCATCCCGATGGCCTGTTTACCGGTTTTTTTCCTGTATTTGCAGACTCTCTTTTTTGAAGAGAGTTTCTATCAAACACTCGGATCAACCATCTTCAGTTTAGTGGCTGCATCTTTATTTTTCGCATGCCTAGGAGGTTTCTATGCCAGGAACACAATCGTAGCTCGTCCATCGAAATTCATGATGGCACTTCCTATTCCTTCCAGAGTGGAACGAAACGCAAGCCCATCCTGGTTGCTCGATACCCAGCCGCGGTCCACCACACTGCTTTGGCAAGTGATCAAACAGAATTGGCTGATTACGATCTTTGGAGTCGCAGTGCTTCTCATTCCTCTCTTAAGCAGTCTAAAACGTGTGCCCTCAGAACCTCGTGCGGTTCTCGGTCTGATTGTGTACGGCCTTCTACTCGCCGCTCTGGGCGCTTCTATTTTCGGTTACGACGCTGCGAGGCAACGCATTCGATTCCTCGCAGATCGCGGGGTTGATCCAGGGAAAGTATGGTGGAGTCGTCAAATCACCCCCTTCGCTTTCTTGGGACTATTCGTTTTCTTTGCGTCCTTCTCTCTTCGATTCTTTCCAGAACTCAACCTGTCGGTTGGTTTCGTGAGTATCGGTTGTTTATTGATGATTTACTTTGCAACTCAATGGAGTTCCCAATGGTTTGTTAGTTCGATCCTCAATGTGTGCGCTGCACCTGCCGTCGGCGGTTGTGCGGTCTGTCTAAGTATCTTCGCTGGGGTAGCGTTCAGAGCAGGAATCGTTCAATTTGTTATCGCTTCTTTTTTGATGTTGCTGGCAACCCGTACGATGATGCGACCATGGATGGATGGCCGTTTCGGTTTCCGATACGGGTTGGGTCATGCGTCATTCGGCGCGGCGATTGCTCTAGTTCTATCGATCCATTGGTTCGCAGCTTTGTTCGCATACCCCAAGCTCTCCCCAGCGGTCCGTGCAGAGATGACTCAAACGATTTCCTCTCCAAAGACATCTCTGTCAGGGTCCTCTCTAAATTTACATCCAGCATCACCACCCGGGGTTCCATCGGGGATTCCAGGGATGGGTTATCCAGATCAGGATGCAGATCTAACCATGGATCCCAGCCAAACGGAACGGACTGAAACACCGAACTCCGATGGAAAACTCACCGATTGGAATATGCAGCGAGATCGTTATTACGATGCGATTGAAGAGCAATTGGATCGGCATTCAGGACCAAGCCATGATAGCCTCGACGTCTTGCACTTTTTGACGAACGACGCTTCTCTCGCACGACTCAATGCAAAACGAACGGAACCTGCCGACCAAGAAAAACTCCGTTACTCACGAGCTTTGAAAATCGCTCACACACTCGTCGCTCGTTTGAGGCTTAGCCCATTTCTGATGGAACAAGATCTCGCCGATCGTCTCGAGTTTTGGATGACCGGTGAATGCCAAATCCGGGAAACAAAGGATTGGCTCGGGAAAGAGTCCTACAAATCCATCGCCCAAGGACTTGCCAATCGAGCCGCCCGAAACGAGGCAAGAAAAAGAGCGATTGCAAACAGCTGGAATAGATCGATTCAAGAATCATCGAGTCAAGGTTTCTTCGTCGCATCGAGTGGGATAGGTGGATTTTGGATGCCGCTCGATGAACGCTATGGCACCTTATCTCAGAGTATGCTTGCCCGGCGGCGTATCGATGTTGCTGCGCAACTCCTTTGGGAGCAACTTCAGGCTCCCGAAGATCAACGTGCGAAAGCCATCGAAAAACTTCATACGTTCTGGACAGTCGAAGGACCAGCTACCGCAGTCTCACCATCTCCAGATCTTTTTTTCGTGACTATCCCCGGACAGTACTGGAATCAAAACTGGGAACACGAAGCAGAACGACTCGTTGAGGATTTGTAATGATGAATGTGAATCAAAAACGTTCGAGGCCAACTCGAACGAGCCTCCGTCTTCAATACGTCTGGATCAGTGCGATTGTACCTGCCCTGATCGCCATCGGTGGATCGATTTATTTTGTGATTCACGAGACCAGATCGTGGGCTAGAACCCAGACAATCCTCGAGCAGTGTAAACTCCGGAAGGAGCCTGTGGATGATTCTTCACTCGAAAACTGGTATAGCGATCGAACCTTTTCGGAAGGATTTGAGCTTTGGAATGAGATCTGCCGACTGTCGCCGAATAGTCAATTTCCATCTCGGTATTTACTGTCGATCCCGAGTGACGAGTTTCCGACGAGCTTAAACCCAGATCGGGATTGGAAAGACAAAGAACGTATCAGGAGTTATCTGGGACACCATCAACCAATCCTGGAAATGCTGGATCGAGCGGAGGGATGTCCAAAACCCATTCGATTTCCAACCGCCTTTGACGGGTATCGCACCCTTTTGTCTTTTGTACAAAACGCCCAAGCCATACAACAACTCGTTCGTCTGGATTTCGAGTATGCCTCTCACTGCCGGAACACAACTCGAGCCTTGATGGACCTCCGACGTATGAGAACGGTCGAGCAATCCCTTGATGCACCCCTTTCTGTTGTTTGGAAACTCCTTCAGCTCCAGCTCTTAAGCAATCGACTTTCTGCTTTGGGCCGCTCTCTTTCCTATTCAGCTTGGAGTGACGAGGAGTTGCGCGTACTCGAGGACGAAAGTCGAGTTGCGGTTCTGACCTCGGACGCCTGGAAATCGACGTTTCTCGGAGAGCGAGCCATGTACCTCGTTGAAATCCATAGAAAATCCCCTAGCTGGCTGACAACAGACCCCACCGAGACAGGATTTCCATCCCCTCTGTTACCGAGTGGAGAACAACTGATTCTCGACTATTTTCAGAAGATTCTCGATCTAGGAACTCTCAATCCCGAGGAGATAACGGGATACTCGCTTGACTCGCTCAATCCGTCGAACTCCACGAAAAGCCGTCTGTCATTGGATCGCGTCCATGCGAGTATATCCGCAATCCATGGTTCTGTTGATGCTTTCATCAAAGCTATACATCAATGTACGGAATTGAGAAACCTGGTGAGAACAGCAATAGCTCTCCGCAGATACGATCATTTACATTCCCATTGGCCTAGAAATTTGCATGAACTCGAGAGCTTGGGTCTGAAGAGTCAAGATTATTCGACACCCAGTGGAAACGTATTTGGCTACCAAGTCGAGGAGGGTGTCGCCTGCTTGTGGGTAACGGGCCCGCTTAGGGGCATCATCGACGACCAATGCCCGCCGGGAGATGGGCTTGCGGAACCCGATCGACGCGATCCAAAGTTCATTCGTCTCTTTCCAGGAAAACAAAAACCGATCACGAACTGAGAAACCCCTTCAGACAAACCTGTATCGTTCCTCTAAAATTTTTTGGAACGACTGCGTTACGACTTTTCTGTTCGAGGTGGATTGGGATTCCAACGGATGACATAGATCCCTTTCCAACGTGTAGGATCTCCGTCAAACACACCGCCTTCCGTTTTACGAACTACCGTTTCTCGTTTCGTCCTCATCGGCCTATTTGGATCGCAAGCCATTCTTTGATGAGGTTTTGCCAATCTCTCAAGGCATCCGCTTCTGGGTAAAAGTCCTTCACCATGATGGGACGCTTTTGGCTGCCACCTCGAAAATCGGTTGGGATCGCATCGAGTGTAACCCCTGCAGCGTCGGCCAATTTCATGGCACGGGGTAAGTGATAAGCGCTGGTGATCAATGCACATCGTTTCTCTTTCCACCACTCGGGATGCTTGGCAATTTCGGACATCTCACTTTTGGTGTTCTGTCCTCCGATGGTTTGAATTCGATCGGCTGGGATGCCTAGTTCCTGCCAAAGCTTTGTCGTGTGTACGGCTGGAGACTCTTCTTGGCTAAACGTGTCATCGATATTTCCCGTGAGTTCGAGGACTCCACCCGTCGTCACCAAATTTTTTGCAATCCCGAGATGAAACAATCTCGCGCCTGCCATGACTCGATCACCGGAGCCGGATAGTTGGGGTGACTGATCGGGCATCGTACTCGTACCTCCCCCCAGAACGATCACATAATCGTAGGGTTCCAGCTCAGCCCAAGGCCGAAACGGGATTTGGCTCTCCCATCGCTGGTAAATGGCGTCTCTTAAGTAGCTGCAGGAAAGGAGCCAAAGACAAATTCCGATCCAAAAGCAACATCGCGAGGGTCCCCGCTGGTTCCTCCAGGACAAGACGTAACCGACGACAGCTAGACCGAAACAAATCAGGAATACGGGCTGGACTGCAGCCGTCAAAACTTTCTCCGCCGCGGACTTTCCATGCATCCAAAAAGCCAGCCCAACCGGTGCTGCTACCAGTAAGCCGCTGCAGATGAATCCACTTGCAATCCAATCCGTAAATTGGGAGTCTCGGAGAATCCTCTTCGATTCGTTGGTTTTCGTTTTCATTTTCACTTTTCAGGAAGTTCGATGACGCCCTGCCAGTTCACCGGAGGTTTCCGCCCGTGTTGCGCGATAAAGACTGTAAGGAAATCCTTGACTTGATCTTCTGCGGGAACTGTATGCAGCAATCGAAAGGCTTCTCCCCAGTCTCCGTCCTGCAATCGTTCCAGAGCATTCTCATAGGCTCGGATATTCTCATCGGTCAGCAGTTCTTTCTCTCCAGCGGGAGGCAATAACTCGCTGACGATTTGCGGAGTCGTCATTCCGTAAGGCAGGACTCTCGCCACGCGACGCACCCTCGCTTGATCTATCGGCAGGTTGGCTTTGATCCAGTGGGCAGTAGATTCATCGATCAAAATCGGTGTTCTCAGTTGTTTTGTCATGCTCTCTAAACGTGACGCGAGGTTCACAACCGGTCCAAATACGGTGACTTTCACTTGGTCGACGGTTCCGATTCTCCCTGCGACAGCCCTACCGGTTGCGATCCCTATCCCTGCGCGGAATCCTGCCAGTGGATGATTCTTCATGGCTGCTGCCGATTCAAACTCGGCTCGGATCGCTAGTGCGGCTTTCGCTGCGTTCGCGACTGAATCCTCTTGGCTCAAGGGCCATCCCCAAAATCCCATCGCTGCGTCGCCGTGGAAATCCCCGACAACTCCATTCCGCGCGAGGATATGGTGCGTCATAACACCTAGTGCATCGCTCACGCGGCGCAAAAGATCGAGCAGCTGATTTCCTGACTCCTCGCTTTGTCTGGAAAACCCTCTAAGGTCACAAAACAAAACGGAAACATTCGCCTCTCGCGGTGCCAGTACTTCGTCGGGATCTCTCGTCGCGAGCGCCTTTTGAACGATCGGTGCAAAAAAGGGACGAAGTGAGTCCTGCCTCCGTTGCAGCAGTCGAGTTTGACGCAGGGAGCTGATCGTTGTCGCGGTCAGTTCCGCGAACTTCAAATCATCCTGAAGATCGAGTTCGAAAGCCATGGTCGCATCCCGCATCGACTTGTTCGACGATAGCATTGAGAAATCCCCCGTCACGTAGATTGCCCAACCTGGACAAGCCTCGCTTAGGATGGGTGTGCAAAAGGCCCAATCGACATTTTCGCTCTGGGTGTAGGATGCTGCTGAGGGGTCGAGCGAACGACTCCAAATATGAAGGATGCTTTGCTTGGACTGAATCGCTTGTTCAATCAATCGAGCCGAGGGAGAGAATGGATTTCCATGGACTTGCCTGGAATCCCAATGAAGCAATCGAATACCGGAATCGGTTTGTTCACCAAAGCTGCGAATGGCTGAGTCCTGTCCGATGAGACTACGATTCGACGATGCTTGCTCCGCGTCACCGTAAGGGAGGTGACGCGGATCGGCAACAATCGCAATCAATGCAGCCTGAGGTATGCCTTGCATTAAGACGTTCACGACGCGAACACACATTTCCTCATCGCTACTGCTACCGGCAATGATTTCAGGCAATCGGCTCAGCACATCGATGCGGCGGTCTGCATTTCGATAGCGGATCTGTCGCAATTGAGACGGAGCATAGGTGTGTTCTGTGAGAGCAGGTGGCTCATCCGACTGAGACAGAAGGCGTATGCGTTGATCGACCAAGCTAAAGGTCGTATTCCCAATCACAAAGTGCTCGCCGACCCCAATATCGAATTCGTCTCGCCGCAACCCTTTATGGAAAATAGGATTGCGCGCATCGATCAGCCGAGAAACCGACAATCTCTTTCCATTCCACAAAAGCTTGGCGTGATTTCGTGAAATCCGATCATCCCAGGGTACGGCCCACCCACCCGCGGTTCGCCCGAGGATGATCGTAGCCGTACCGGGTTGACCTTCCACTTTGGGAAGCGATCGACGCCAACGATCCGTGGCTGTAGGTCCCTGCGCAATCAAATCTGGCATATCATTGAAACGTGTCTTGGTAACCTGATTTCTATCTCTCATACTTTACTTGAGAAACTATATTCATCATACCGAGCCTGTGCGCATCGCAGTGCTTTGTTTGGCGAACGTTTTATCCCGACACTTCCATCCTGCCGAGAGCTTATGACCGCCGCGAATAGCGATGATCCAGCGAACGATTCCGATGACGATGATGCTGCAACCTCGTCCCCAAGCAGCCCAGACCAGATCGCGCAAATGCGCGAATTGGATCAGCATCTCGCTCACGTTTGGATGGTCCGAACTTTTCTGAAGCATTCCGATGAAGCCTCTGAGGATGAAGAGTTGGCGGAGGTGCATCGCGATCTTTATGACTATATGCTCGCCTTGGGACCCTCTATCGATCGTGGAGATGCGGTAAAGTATCTTCATCTAGCCCGCAAAAAGCTTTCTAAACTTCGCAAGGCAACGGAGTTCTTTTTGGAGATTCAACCTGAGGTTTCAGGACACATGAACTTTAGGATGGCAGCCAAATCCCTGGGCTTGGCAGTCCGCCAAATCGAATCTCTGTTGGGTGGATCCGATGGCCATTCCTGAATTCGAATATATTGGCCCCTATCACGTGATTCGTACGTTGGGTCGAGGGGGTATGGGAACGGTGTACCATGGAGTGCACGCCAAGACACAGGACCCCGTAGCCATCAAAGTCATCGCATCGAGTATGGCACAGCACCAGCGCTTTCGTCGGCGATTCGATGCGGAAATTCAGACCCTTCTCAGACTTAAACACCCGGGTATTGTCCAACTGATCGGGTTCGGTGAAGAAAAAGGTTTGCTCTTCTATTCCATGGAATATGTCGACGGAGAAAACCTACAACAGTTGCTGAGAAAGGAAAAACAGCTGACCTGGCAACGCGTTTTGGATCTGGCGATTGAGGTTTGTGCCGCGCTCAAGCATGCCCATGATTTCGGAATTATCCACCGGGATCTGAAACCAGCGAACCTGATGATCAATACACAGGGCCGCGTGAAGCTGACCGATTTCGGAATCGCAAAACTATTCGGTGCTGCCGATGCAACGGTCGAAGGGGCTGTCATTGGTACTGCGGATTTCATGGCTCCTGAACAGGCTGAAGGGAAGCCCGTTACGGTCCGAAGCGACCTCTACGCGCTAGGCAGCGTCTGTTATGCCGCGTTGACAGGTCGCGCACCATTTCAAGGAAAAAATATTCCCGAGGTACTTTTCAACGTTAGGTACGGAACCTACCCGCCGCTGGAAACTCTCGTTCCACAAGTCCCGCAGTCCATGCGAGAACTCATCGGTGAACTGCTCCAACGCGATCCTTCTAAACGACCACCAACCGCGCTGGTCGTTGGCAACCGATTTCAATCCATTCGGATGGGACTCGCATCTTTGTCCAGCGATCCCAAGCCGGCGGTCGATGCTCGGCAAATGAAAGAGCTCACCAGTATCGAAATCGATGACTCCCAAGCGTCGACACCATCACGCCCCAAAAATAACGACAACACGATTTTCATCCATGGAAAAACCAACGAGCTCACATCCCTGAACTCCAAACAGGTGATGGCGTCCTCGGAGAGCCTCGATTTCATCGCGGGCCCACATGACAAAACCCATGTGCAGCATTCCATAAGCGATTCCATCCTAAAGCCTGAGAAGAAAGTGGAGGAGGAATTCTCCGATCCTCCCAGTGGCATCGAGTTCATGGGCAAAACCAACTTTACCGAGGTCCAAGATGTCGACCGACGACGTTCCATCCAAAACCAGGAACCCCACCACGACTCGAGCGGATGGGGACAATGGATCGGTATCGCGTTCCTTTCGGTAGCTTTGATGGCATGCGTTGGCGCGCTGATCTGGCTTCTCCAAGCACCTTCAGCCGATCAACTCTATTTCGAAATAGCGGCTGCTATCGATGCAAACGATGACGACCAGTGGCTTGCCGTGGAACCCACCGCCATCCGTTTCAAAGAGCTTTATCCCAGCGATGAGCGGGTGAAAGATATCGATGCAACCCTCGAGGAAATCGATTCGATAAGATTCCTCAAACGGCTACAACGAAAAGCCCGTCAGGGTCAGGGAAGCCAACTTGCTGCGATCGAACAGGCTTTTTTAGAGTGCAATGAAGCTCTGGGCTTGGGTAGCGAATCAGCGAAAACGAAATTGGACGCATTCATTACGTTGTACGGATCCTCGAATCAACTGAGCGATCCGCATCGGAAGTTGGTAGCGAGGATTCGAAGAATCTTGGAGCAAGCGACCGAGTCCAAAAAAACGGACTCGAACGAAGCGTTTCGATCCCTCAAGGAGGAAATGGATTGGGCGGATGCCAATCTTGCCCCCGCAGCACGGCGTCAGTGGCTCCAAGCGATGGTCGAACTCTTCCAGTCCAAGGCTTGGGCGATCGACTTGGTATCTCGGGCCAAAAGGGAGTTGACAGCCCTGCAACCTAATTGAGGTCCTTTCTTTCCTCCCCTCGAAACAGCACCGGTCCCGCATGTCGATTATTTTCGTCGAAAATCTAGTCAAAAAATACCGAGGATTTCATGCTCTGGACGGATGCAATCTGACCATTCCGGAGGGTGCAGTCTATGGACTTCTCGGACCCAATGGAGCAGGTAAAACAACGCTGATTCGCAGCTTGCTCGGGTTCATTCGTCCTACCAGTGGACGCGCTCTGGTCGATGGCTTTGATTGCGTTACTGAAAGTCTAAAGGTTCGGGAATGCGTCAGTTATCTGCCAGCGGAAACCAAGTTATTCCGAACGATGAAAGGCTCCGACTGCATGGAGTTTTTTACCTCGATCCATCCCCGTGGTGATCTAAAACGAGCCAAACAGATCGCGGAACGATTGCAACTCGATTGTTCTCGACGTGTTGCTTTCATGTCGACCGGAATGCGTCAAAAGCTAGCGATCAGTTGTGTACTTAGCTGTTCGAGTCGAGTCATTATTCTAGACGAACCAACTGCCAATCTGGATCCCAACGTTCGGCAGGAAATCCTGCAGCTCGTTACCGATGCCAACGCGAGGGGGACAACCGTTGTATTCTGTTCCCACGTCCTAAGCGAAATCGAAGAGATCTGCGACCGCGCTGCGTTTCTGCGGCGGGGTAAGATCGTCTATTCGGTTGCCCTAAATGACCTGCCCACGATCCATCGCCTACGAGGAAATGGCACCATCGAATCCCGTTCTTCTCCTCCGGGGCTCAAGATCCTAAGATCTGCTGACAACGTTATCGAACTGGAAATCGAAGGAAATCTCTCCCCCTATATGGACTGGCTATCCAAGGAGAATTTTCAAAATCTAACCATTGAATCGGTCGGCCTAAAACAAATCTATGACCGGATCCATCGCAACGGCGATGCTCCCTGTGAGAATGCCCCTGACCCTATCGCTCATGCGCTGACCAATGCAGGATCCTGATAACGCGGGGGTTGGCACAGGCCATCGATGGAAAATCCCCTCTGGGTTGATTTCCCTTTTACCGCGGATACATGCGAACTGTACGATCACCCTCGCGTCTATCCAATCGAATCCATCCCCGATGAACGGCCACCCGTAGCAACTCGGAGTATCCGACGATCGAGCACGTCTACGGGAATCATCTTGAATTCGTTGGTTCCCGTGAGAGTCTCTCAAAATCCTTGCTGAGTGATTCCCAAGCCTTCTCCATCTCCTGCACACGTTCCGGATAACGAGTTGCCAAGTTATTTTCCTCCGATCGATCGACGGATAAGTCATAAAGCTCCCAGGGACTCTCTTTAGAAGCCACTAGTTTCCAATCTGCGATTCGGATAGCCCGATTCCCTTCATGCAACCACCATAGGGAATCACGTGGAATAGTAATGTCGCTAGCAAACGCAGCGGTCAAGCTTTTTCCAGGTGCAACTGGCAATGCGACATTGTTCCACTCACTCGGTTTTTGGATACCAGCGACATCGAGGAGTGTTGGGACCACATCGATGACATGGGACGGCGTATGACGCAATTCCCCTTTCGCTCCGATACGCGCCGGCCAGTGGACGACCAGGGGTGTACTGATTCCCCCTTCGTGAACCCATGTTTTGTGTCTCCTATGGGGTGTATTGCACGCGCTAGAGAATCCCGGACCCAGACAAAGATAACTACGTTCACTCCCCTTCGGCGCAGTGGGATCATGCCCACCGTCTCGCACCATGATCTCCGCGCTCGCACCATTATCCGAACAGAAGAGTATGAGTGTATTTTCCATCGCCTGCATGGTTTCGAGCTGATTCAGAATGCGTCCTATCTCTCGATCCATCCGATCGACCATGGCTGCATGGATTTCCATCTTGGCCGCCTGAAAAGACTTTTGCTCCGAACTCAATTCATCCCAAGGTACGGGGCGAATACTTTCACCACCCCCAAGTTGCTTGATGGCTTCGGGGAAAGCATAGGGTGGTCCCACGTCGGGCTCGAGCTTGGAAAGTTTCGCTCGAGTGATCTGCATATTCTGCTGACGTGCATATCGTCGATCGCGCATCGCATCCCAACCTTCCTTGTATTTCCCCGAATACTTAGCGATGTCTTCGGGTTTGGCATGCAGCGGGAAATGCGGTGCGATGAACGCTACGTAATGAAAGAAGGGTTGTTGGTTGTGCTCTCGCGCATGGTCTTTCAGGCACTGGATTGCGTGGTCAGCCGTTGCATCTGTCGCGTAATAATCCTTTTCGGAGCCATCGACTGGGACAGGTACATCGTCAATCGCATTTCCCTTCGGACTAAAATAGTTCCCTTGGTTTCTCATATTCAAGGATCGATCAAATCCACCAGCCAGCACATTCCCATCCACATGCCATTTTCCACTGTGGTAGCATCGATACCCTTTTGACTTTAGAAACTCGGGTAGCAGCCTTGCCCATTTAGGTCTAAGACCACCATTCCCACCCCCGACCCCGGGGAGTGCATCGCGTCGAATCTGCTGAGCGTAGTAACCCGTCAATAGAGCGCCTCGAGTGGGCCAACAACGAGCTGTATTATAAAATTGGGTGAAGCGCAGACCGTTTGCTGCCAAGCGGTCTAAATTGGGAGTATCGATTTCCCCTCCATAACAACCCAGGTCTGAGTATCCCAAATCATCGGCGATGATCACTAGGATGTTTGGTGCAGCGCACCAGGAGTTGGATGGGAAGCTCGACAATGCCAACGTAAACATCAGCAGTGGTAAAATTCTCGATGAGATCATGACGGGATCTCCCATCCTCGACGATAGGTTTCCTTGATCATTGGCTCGGCCTCCGGTGCGTTGGCGACTTTCATCTCTTGACTGTTCCATTCCATTTTCTTCCCTAGGCGGAGAGACAAGCAACCGAGCAAAATAATCTCCGTCAGTCGTGCCCCGTACTCAAAATTAGACAATGGTTTCGGACCTCCCTTGATTGCATCGAGCCACTCTCGATGATGGCCTGGTGATCTCGGGAGGGAGGGCTCAGGAGCCTTGAAGTTGTCGGCGAGTTCTTTTGGTAGGATCATTTGAGCTCCCCCCGCGGCGCCGCATAGCATTTTCCCTCTCTCGCCCACGAACAAGGTACCTCGTCCGGGAAGCGGCTTATCCTGCTCAAACGGTGTCGGCGGTTTGATTCCACCGCTGTACCACAGCAGCTTGACATCGGATTGATCTCCAACAGATTCGAATTCATAGTAGCCTAATTCACCATGCGGCACGATATCTTGATTTCCGTTTCCAGCTGGCAATACCTCCACGGTCTTTGGTGAACTCAGATTGAGGGACCAAACAGCCGAATCCAAATCATGACAACCAATATCGCCGAGGTTCCCTAGTCCGAATGGCCAAAAATCCCTCCATGCGACCGGAGCCAATGCCTCGTGATAACTCCATCCCTCGCGAGGCCCTAACCATAAATCCCAATCAAGCCCAGCAGGCAATGAGATCGATTGTGCGGTTGCTGTCGGCTTGCCTGTGAGCGTGGGGTTCCATCGACTACTACTCGTCCAAGCGTGGACTTCCTGGACTTTACCGATGGCTCCGGCTCGAATCCACTCGATGGTTTCCCTCATCGATTTATTCGAATGACCTTGGTTTCCCATCTGGGTCGCTAGTCCCGTCTCTTTTGCGACCTTGGCCACATGCCGCGCTTCCCAGATGTTGTGAGCCAGTGGTTTTTCGCAATACATATGCTTGCCTGCTCTCATGGCATGAACAGAAATCAATGCATGAAGGTGATCAGGGGTCGCACAAAGGATGGCATCCAATTCCTTTCGTTCCTCGAGCATGCGTCGAAAATCAGAGTACCCCGCAACCCGAAACGAATTGTTTTCGACCCCATGATACTTATTGATTCGTTCTGCTACCGGAAGTCGGCCTGCGACACCCTTGTAGTAATACTTGTCGAGGGACCAACTTTCTGCTGGATCGGCGATCGCCGAAATGATGACATCCTTGTGTTTCAGTAACTCATCAACGTTTTGCCTGCCACGCCCTCCTACCCCAACGACTCCAACATGGATTCGCTCACTGGGAGGAACGTATCCAGGACCGCCGAGCACATGGCGAGGAACAATCATGAAACCCGCGGCCAGGGCTCCCGTTTTCATTAGGATTCGGCGATTGGTTCGTTTTTGAAAGGTGCCTTGTTCGCACCCAGATCCGGAGCATTTTGGCTCTCTCATGATGAAAATTTCCTCAGTTATAGGAACGGAAGAAAAAGGATCGATCGATGGAATTTCTATGACGGTTTGGCATTGTCGTCGACCTACAGTATACGGGATTGTCCGAGGCGCCTTTTGACCAGCGCCCACCCTCCACCGAATTACCCTTGCAACGGAATCCACTGCACTATGAGTGATTGGCTCGAAGTTGGAACGAAAGCGCCCGCCTTTACAGCACAAACTGACACTGGGACAAAAGTCAAACTGAGCGATTTTAAGGGGAAAAATATAGTGCTTTATTTCTACCCTAAGGACGATACTCCGGGCTGCACGAAAGAAGCCTGTGCTTTTCGAGATGCTAGCGATCAGCTAAGCGAAATGGGAGCGGTCGTATTGGGGGTCAGTCCGGACGATGAAGCCTCTCATGCGAAATTTCGAGATAAATTTTCCCTGAATTTTCCGCTGCTCGCAGATCCCGAACATAAGATCGCTGAAGCGTACGGTGCTTGGCGAGAAAAGAATATGTACGGGAAGAAAAGCATGGGAATCCAGCGTTCGACCTATTTGATTGACGCCAAGGGCAAGGTCGCGAAAGTATGGAAAAAGGTCAACGTCGATGGCCATGATGCAGACGTGATCGAGTCGCTGCAATCTCTCGACATCAGCGAGTAAACTCGTTCGCATGCTACGAATCCTCATCAAGAAGTACGTGCACGAATCGCTTCTGCTTTGGTGCGCCTGCGCCCTCGTTTTGTTCTTCTTTCCGTGGGTTCGTATCTGGACTGTCAGTCAGTTCGAGCTCAGTGGGTTCGCCTCGATTTTGGAACAGTTTCGCGCCTTTGAGAAATTTTCACCCGTTCCTCTCGAGCAATTTTTGACTTACCACGGCATGGTCGGCTTTACGTTTGATGAACCCGTACTGCTTTTGTGCGTGCTGGTGTGGTCGATCGCCCGAGGATCGGACGTTGTCAGCGGAGAACTCAACCGGGGTACTATGGAATTATTACTAGCTCAACCCGTTGCTCGAAGCCGAGTCTTTTGGGCGCATGCGATCGTGACGATAGCGGGTTTAGCCATCCTGTGTACTCTTGTGTTCGCAGGAGTTTATCTGGGTATCCATACCAACTCGACCCCGGTTACGACCGGGGCTTCCTTTCGTATCCCAGGGCTTGGAATGGATTGGTCTATTCCATTCGTACCCAAAACGACGCGATGGGTACCGTTGGAGGAATTCGTGAACCCTCGTCTTTACCTGGTTCCGACGATGAACCTGTTTTCGCTCGGCTTTTTGGTGATGGGGATGAGCGTCCTTTTCAGCGCCTACGATCAATATCGATGGCGGACGATCGGCTTGGTAATCGGTGTTTACGTTGTACAACTTCTCCTTTTCATTCTTTCGAAATCGACTGCATCGCTCCATGTTCTAACCCCATTCAGTTTTTTGGCCGCTTACCAACCCGACTGGACCGTGCAGCGTATCTATCGCAATCCGGAATCCTCGTGGAAATGGTTTGGCCTCGGAGACGTCAATGCGACGGGTGTCGACCGATGGATGAGTTACTGCGAACCACTCGCCTTTGTCACGATGCAATTGGTGCTCGGTATGCTCTTTTACTCGATTGCATGGCGAAAATTCGCCAGCCGGGATCTTCCCGCACCAACCTAACCTCTCTGACGAGGCGAATTCGCAGAGAAAGCAGCGTAACCTAACCAGCCAAAGTCCTTAGGACCACTCACTCTCATCCCTCTGCAAAATAGCCCTGCTGCCGCAAGTTTTTACTATAGCTGTGCGGCAAGCCTCTCGAAGTTTTTTGAAAGATCCGATCCATTCGATCATCTCGTTTCACTAGCGATCGGCAACTTTTTGAATCCAATCAGTTGACTAACTCGTACAATGACTCAATGGCTCGAGACCGTTAACAAAAAATTAGAAACTGCCGCCGAGTGGCGCGTACAACTCTCAACCTTTATTTTGGATTAGTACTAAATGAAAAGTAAACTCTTTGGATGGGCTCTGGCGATGGTCGCTGGATTTGGATCGATTGCTTCGGCGGAAAAGAATATCGTAGATACTGCTGTCGATGCAGGCAGCTTTAAGACTTTGGCAGCGGCTCTTGGTGCAGCCGGGCTTGTTGATGCGCTGAAGGGTGCCGGCCCATTCACCGTCTTCGCACCTACAGATGAAGCATTTGCGAAGCTGCCCAAGGGAACTGTCGAGACACTGCTGAAGCCTGAAAACAAAGGCCAGTTGGCAGCGATCTTGAAGTACCACGTTGTACAAGGAAAGGTCATGGCAGCCGACGTTGTCAAGGTGAAGGGAGCCAAGTCCCTCAACGGTCAACGTATCGACGTTAAAGTGGAAGGTGGCAAGGTGTCTGTAGACAACGCTAACGTTGTGAAGACCGACATTGCATGCACGAATGGAGTCATCCACGTCATTGACTCAGTGATTCTTCCATCGAGCGATGCAATTCCAGCCGTCGCTGAGAAAGCAGGCTTCAAGACCCTTCTGGCTGCCGTCAAAGCAGCAGGGTTGGCGGAAACGCTGAGCGGTGAAGGTCCCTTTACCGTCTTCGCACCAACCGACGAAGCGTTTGCAAAGCTTCCTGCAGCGACGCTGAGCGATCTGCTCAAGCCTGAGAACAAGGCCAAACTGGCTGCGATTCTCAAGTACCACGTCGTTTCAGGCCGTGTCTATTCGGAAGACGCTGTCGCAGCCAAGTCTGCCAATACAGTTCAAGGTGCAGCGATTGCCATCAAGGCGAACGATAAAGGTGCATTTGTGAACGATGCAAAAATTTTGAAGACCGATGTGGATGCGTCCAACGGCGTGATTCACGTTATCGACTCTGTAATTTTGCCACCAGCAAAGTAAGTTGACGAGTTGAATTGATTTATTGAAAAAGGGAGTGGTTCTTACCACTCCCTTTTTTTGTTCCACGACAGGTCAAAAAGGACGAAGAAAGCGACGTACCTCCAAAGGGGGTCGATCCATCGGAGGCATGATCGAAAGGGCGCGCCTTTAGAACTGCAATTTGTATTTGTCGGTCATACGACGTCGCATATCTGCCTGCGACTGCTCGATCGCTGCTAATACCTGTCGATAGGTAGCATTCCCTTGCGATTGTCCCAGCGCGGTAACTTGATTGCCCGAATTAGGGTCGTAGTAGTAGCTACCGTATCCATAACCGTAGCCATATCCATAACTGACGTTGACGATAGGTGAGCCTGCGTTATTCGCAGTGTTGATTGCGCCAGCTTGAATATTTGTCAGCTGTAGAGAAACCATATTGTCTCGCAAACTTTTAGCGACTTCCGCGGAGTAGGCAACGAGTTCTGGATCGACATTGAGTGTCGGCAATTCATCGATTTTCCTTGCCATGTGTCCGTTCCATCGCGCTCGATCGCCGGTATTTTTGGCTGAGTAGTCGCGGACACGGTTAACAATACCGGATATCTTGTTGAAATAGGCTTTTGAGGTTTCCGCAACGACGCTTTCACTGGTGGTCTGCACGGATTCAGTGCCTTGGCTGTCCGAAGCATTGGAGGCTTGACGATGGACTGTAAAGATTCCCAACAAATCGTCGATGATAGCCACAGGGATGGCACCTCGAAGCAGCAATTCATTTTTGTCGACCGATACGCTCCATTGATCCAATTCCGCAAAGCTTGCCCCATTGCGAGCTAACAGCTCCTTGAGAAACGGTTTCGCAAAGGACTGGAGGTCGGCTGGTGAACTGGCAAAAGAAAGTCGAACAGTGAATTGCTTGTCCTTGCCGAGCATCAACTGAATTCCATTCAGTGAGGCAAGCCTTTGGGATAGCATCTTCCGTTGGGAGATGTCGATCGATGGAAAATTGGCCATTTGCGTTTCGATCGACGTTGGAGAGAAAAGATCCTGGACATCGATACCCATCATCAGTATCGAGGAATCGGTGGAAATCCCAGCGTATGTTTTCAGAATCTCGCTTGGTTGCGGCATGCGATCTTTTCGCAGCCATTGACCGAGTAATTTTCTGTCGGTGGGGCGAATGATTGCCAGAACATTATTATCTAGAGGCACTAGATACATTTGCTTCGGTGTCCAGACGACTTTTCGGCCTGAAACCTCGTCGATATACCCACCGTACCTCTTGGCTAATGACTCATGGCTGGGCATAGCCGTCAAAAGCGCGTATCCAATTTCCCAATCGGGCTGCATCATTGAAAAATCGAGCGAGGCTGCCAATCGAACATCGGTCACTTGATTGGCAAACTCAGACTCTAGAGGCGAGCCGGCCGCGATCTGACGTAAACTCGGAACGTTGAGGAAGAGCACCGCATTGGCAGGGACTGGAGACGATTGCAAGACACTCGATAGAGAAGGGCCTTGAGACAGGCCGAAACTGGAAAGAGTTGCCGCAATGAGAAAACAGGGGATAAAAGACAAGAGCTTCATGGTGTGGTTAAGGAAAATCTAATTGAAAGTGATTTCGACCCGCATCGAGTCTATGGAGTCCATCGACAATCCTAGAATAGCAGACATCGAGGGAACTTGCCTCAGGATCTGAGCAGAGAACCTCGCTCAAAAGCCCGGTTTTAGGGAATTTATGACTGCAGTCCAGCAATCACGAGTTGCAGGAAGTCTCTAACCCTTCTCGCTTGCCGATCGATTCCGTCCGGAGTCTGAGGACGAGGCAGCAACGGCTCCGAGATATTTTCACAGCACAGTGGAATCTTCAATCCGGAGAAAGCGACAGCATGAAGGAGACGATAATGGTCAATCTCTCCCATCCCGGGTGCACAATCCTCATCTTTTGGCCAATTGCGGTGATCCTTCATACAGAAGCTTCTAATTTCGGGGGCGCAGGTTTGTACATCAGGAATGGGATCAACATTGAGATAATCCATGACATTTCCAGCGTCGTAATTGACTTTGATCCCCGGATCATTCACTTCACGCACGATTTCAGCGCAAGCTTTTCCAGTCCCAGTATCCCCTCCATGTTGTTTCACAACGAGTAAAACACCATGGTCCCGAGCGATAGGGCCGAGGGTCTTGAATCTCTGAATCCAAATCTTTCGGTTTCCACCTTGTGTATGCCCAAAGGTAAGAACCTGCCCAATCCCTGCCGCTGCCGCTTGTTTGAGTCGATTCTTCAAGACTGTCAGTCCGTCTGCGTGTTCTGGATAGATCATCGAGAACATCATGACTGGTTCCAGTCCATGATCTCGACATCGCTTACCAACCTCTTTGGCAACCGACTCCGTAGCATTGGGTTCGAGGATAGGACTCGATTTCTCTCCCTTCGTTTCGCGATGGGTAGTCCCCAAGGCAACATACTGGAACCCAGCGGATTGAATTCCTTGTAATGCTCGCTCCAACGGAAATTGACTGTACGGCAAAGTCATACACGCAAGTTGAAAATCGGTGCGATCGCTCGACTGACTGGCGATCCCCTTTGGATTCAAGTAAGCTGCACCTAGGGACGCTGTGGTGGATTGGAGCCAGAAGCGGCGGCTGATTGTCTTGTCCATAGTGATCATCCAACTCAAAGATCGAATAAACTGCGTTTTGAAAAGAGTCTTTATGTTCTTGCAAAAAACGAGAGTGCTCTGGTTTGTCTCTTCGCTGTATGCAATTCTTTGTTACCAACTCACTGCACGCGCGCAACAACCTGACATTGTAACGATCGATAGACCAATGAGCTTGTTCAATGGCAAGGATCTAAGTCAGTTTACGACGTGGCTCAAGGAATCTCAGCAGGACGATCCGAAAGGGATTTTTCAGGTTACCAATGGAGCGATTCATATAAGCGGTGAAGGAACCGGCTACCTTGCCACCAGAAATAGGTATCGAGACTACCATTTGAGCTTGGAATACAAGTGGGGTAATCGAACGGATGGATCGAAATACGTACGGAATTCGGGGGTGCTTCTCCATGCGATTGGTCAAGAGGGCTCCGCCAGTGGATCTTGGATGACGAGTATCGAGGTCCAGCTCGCCCAGGGTTGCGAGGGAGATATCATCGTGATTCAAGGCCTCGATGAAAACGGTGAGAAAATCCCCGCGACGGTATCCTCGGAAACAATCACTGCTACCGATGGGAAAACGCGTTGGAAGCCAGGTGGCGAAAAAAAGATTTACAGTGGCAAACAGTTCTGGTGGTCCAAGCACGAACCTGGTTTTCAGGAGCTGAAAGACACTCGTGGCAAAGACGATCTAGCAAGCCCTTTAGGGCAATGGACCACCGTGGATTGCATCTGCAAGAAGGATCGGATTTCAATCAGAATCAACGGAAGAACGGTTAACGAAGTCTTCGATGTTTTTCCTTCTTACGGGAAGATCCTGATTCAAAATGAGGGGAACGAAGTCTTCTTTCGCAACATCGTCCTACGACCCATCCAGGAGCCTTGATTATGCCTCACAAGCTCGACCCGCACCCGCAGCGGCGCCAGTTCGCAATCGCAACGGCGATCCTATCGGCTGGATGTTCCAGTCGAATACTACCAATTGAGAGATCCGCTCATGCTGCGGGTAGCGATGTTCTGAGAATAGGCCTGATCGGCTGTGGAGGACGAGGCACAGGGGCTGCCAAGAATGCGCTGATGGCAGATCCCAACGTCAAGTTAACCGCCATGGCTGACGTGTTCGAAGATCGTTTACAAACCAGCTTGCAATCGTTGAGTAAACTCGAAAGCGTGGCGTCCAAAGTGGATGTACCACCCTCGCGCCAGTTTGTCGGTTTTGAAGGTTATAAGCAACTAATCGAGAGCGAGGTCGATGTTGTTTTGTTATGCACTCCACCCCATTTTCGCCCGATGCATTTGCGCGCGGCAGTGCAAGCCGGGAAACATGCGTTTGTCGAGAAACCAGTCGCCGTCGATGCACCCGGCGTCCGGTCTGTACTCGCTATCTGCAAAGAAGCGAAAACGAAAGGTCTTTCGATCGTCTCAGGGCTATGCCTGCGATACCACGAAGGGTTCCAGGAAGCCGCGAAACGTATCCATGGCGGCGAAATGGGGGAGATCCACACGCTCCAGGCAAATGATTACCGAGGCGGGATTTGGGTACGCTCGCGACAACCTGAATGGACCGATATGCATTGGCAAATGCGAAACTGGTATTACTTCACCTGGCTGTCGGGCGACTTCAATGTCGAACAGCATATTCATTTTCTCGACGTCGCTATTTGGATGATGAATGGAGAATACCCGAAGAAAGCGATCGGCATGGGAGGACGTACCGTGAGAACGGGTCCCGAGTTCGGAAATATTTTTGATCATCACAGTGTCGTTTACGAATTCGCCAATGGCACGAAACTCTTTAGCAATACGAGGCAGATGCCCGACTGCGCTTCAGATCTCAGCGTTCAGGTTGTCGGCTCCAAAGGAAAGGCTCATTTGAGCGAACGAAAAAATGGCGTTTCCATCCAAGGTGAAAAAAGTTGGAGATTTGAACGTGAGTCTAAGGATATTTATCAAGCCGAACACGATGATCTCTTCGCCAGTATCCGAAGTGGTAAGTCCATCAATCATGGGGAATATATGGCGTACAGCACCTTGCTCGCCATCATGGGACGCATGGCGACTTATACCGGTAAAACGATCACTTGGGATTCAGCCCTGAATTCCAAAGAAGACTTATCACCCGCCAAATACGAATGGGGATCCATCCCAACTCCGGAAATCGCGAAACCAGGTATCACCGAGTTCATTTAGTTTCTAAGCCGAGCCAGTGGGTGCGAATCCGAACAAACCAGTCCGGGATCAACTCTTAAGACAGACTTGTTAGCACGATTCTTAGTGGCAATTCCCTCGGGAAATCCTGCACTGCATTTCATAAGGATCCCGCTACGTTTGCTGATACTCAATCCGTATCGATTGCCCATCGGATTCATTCGGTGACTTACTGGGTGGACTCAAGAGAGTTGTAGATAATGATTGGCCTTCTCTGAAGCCATGGAGAATGCCTCTTTGTGGTACGGTTGCTTGATATCGATGTCAAAGGTAGGGATCATCTCTTTCATTCGCGCATAGCCAGATTCGCCCTTGAACGTGTCGGGCATCCACTTTCGAATAATCTGTAAAGCAATATCTACGGAAACCGATGCCCCTGGGGAGGCTCCGAGCAACGACGTAAGAGTACTGTCGCGACTCGAAAATACCTCCGTCCCAAAATAGATGGCTCCCCTATCCGCTTTTTTGATTGTCTGAACTCGAATCCCTGCATGAACCAAACGCCAATCCGAAGCAAGCGCCTGAGGATAAAATTCTCGAAGTGCGGACATCCTTTGATCCATCGATTGCAATGCCTGCGTTACGAGATAACGGACCATATCCTGGTTGTGCAATCCAGAACGCAGGAGGGTTGAGAAGTTGCCAAGGCGAATCGACGTAAGTAAATCTCTCCAACTCCCCGTGCATTTGAGAAACTTAGTCGTCCAGGACGCAAAGGGACCAAACATCAATTTCCGCTTTCCATCGAGCCAGCGGATATCCAGGTGCGGACCTCCCAAACTTGGCGCTGAGGGTGGTGTCATACCATAAACCTTGGTCCAATGCCGATCGGCCAAGTGTTCCTTGTCGGATACTAACCACTGACCCGCGATGGGGAATCCCGCTAGCCCACTTACTTCGCTCAGTCCAGTCGATTGCAGCAAGGGGAGACTACCACCGCCTGCCCCCACGAAAACATATTTCGTTCGAAGGATGTGGAGTTCTCCAGACTCTCTGCACCTAGCGTGGATCCTCCATGAGTGGCCATCGCGCCGGATCGATGTCGCTCGCACGCCTCGCGCGACAGCACACTCTTTCTGTTTTCCAAGCCAGTCGATCAACTGTGCTGCCAAACAACCAAAGTTGATTTCGGTCGCGATCTCCATTTTCGTTGCCGCAACCGGGCAAGGACTTCGACCCTCCATCACCAAGGGAGCCCAATCGCCAATTTCATTCGGGTCTTCGGAATAGGTCATCGAATCAAAAAAATGGTGGGAGACCATGGCTTTGTGTCGGTCCCTCAGAAAGTCAACGTCTTGTTGACCAAAGACCATGGCAATGTGAGGAACAGGCCGAACAAAGGTCCGAGGGTCCTCAAGCATCCCCTGTGCAACCGCAAAACTCCAAAACTGTTTCGAATGTTCGAACTGCTCGCAAATGGCAATCGCGCGCGAAGGATTGACGGTACCATCAGCCTCCCGCTTGGGCGTATAGCTAATCTCGCAGTATCCGGCGTGCCCGGTCCCAGCGTTATTCCACCCATTGGAGCTCTCCAACGCCGGCTGAGTCGCTCCCTCCAGAAGTTGGATTTTTAAGGTAGGGTCGAGACGCTTTAGCATCGCACCCAGGTTGGCCGACATGATGCCACCCCCGATGAGCAAAACGTCGGATTCTTCGATCATGGATTTCAAAATATGGCAGCCAGGGATAGAGGATCTTTAGATCATACGACTCATTAGTTTAATCGAGCCGATGCCTAGACGGTCCTTTCGAAGCACACACGACGAACCGCCAAGCCTGGAAAGATAAAGAGAATAACAAAGACAAAGCGAGCAGTAAAAATAAAGTGACTTTTCCTAAATGGAAAAATTTGCGGAACAAATCAAGTCTACGGGCCCCTCGGTTCGATACCCAAAGATGACCGGAGTTTTCCGGTCGGGTAGACCTTACCGATCGCGTCATCTGCAAAGATTTCGCAGTTTTGTTCCTTAATCACATGGAAGTGAACGTCGTGAATCGCTTACTTGCACTCTTGATCGTTGCGACGATTGCAGGGGGGACTGCATTTAGTCAAAACCAAAGAACGCAACGTCCAGGAAATCCTCCTGTGCGAGTTGTGTCCGGGGATGCTAGCTCAGTTCGCAGTAGTTCCGTTCCTCGTCCCATGAATCCCTCCAGAAAAATCCCGGCTCGACTGATGTCGGATCAAAGTATTTTGGAACCGGCACCGGAGGAAAGCGAACTCATTTATGAAGACGCTCCAACCCCGATGATCCTCGGCGAATCCTACAGTCCGGACGAGGGGCTCGCTGCCATTGGTGCATGCAGTTCCTGCAACGGGGGTGGTTGCAACAGTTGCGGTGTAGGGTACCCAGGCCCTTTCGGTTTTGACCTTTGCAATCCTGGCACCTTTGATGGGCGTCAGCTATGTATTTGCTTGCCTTCCCACGGATGGGCGAGCGTCGAGTACCTCATGTGGTACCAATCGGGTATGGAAACGCCAGCATTAGTAACGACCTCCCCCAATCCCACAGCACAGGCCCAAGCGGGAGTTCTTCCGCTCGCCACAACCCTATACGGTGGAAGCAATGACATTTTGTCCGATCGGCTGAATGGAATGAGAGTCCGATTCGGTTGGTGGTTTGTCAACAATCCGAATGTCGGTGTGGAAGGTGAATATGTTGGAACGGCTGAAGAGATAGAGAACTTTGACCGTAATTCGACTGGTAATCCGATTCTGGCGCGGCCGTTTTACAACGTATTGACTGGACGCGAAGATGCGGAATTGGTTGCGTTCCCGAACGTTGTCTCAGGACGTATTCGGACTGAGGCTGCCTCTGAGTTCGTGGGAGCTGCGGTGCGTTTTCGCCGATTGCTCTGCTGCAATACGGGTTGTGGACTCTCTCCAATCACCTGCGGTCCTGTTCCGGCACAAAGCCGAATCGACGCGACGCTTGGATGGCGGTACTTTCAATTAACGGAAAGACTGGGCATTCGCGAGGATCTCACGTCTCTCGACACGTCGAACCCAGGTAGTTTCATCCTGAATGATAACTTCCAAACTCGCAACCAATTCAACGGTGTGGAACTGGGTGTCCTATGGCAAGGGCGTCGCGGTTACTGGTCACTCGATACGCTCATGCGATTGAATGTGGGCAACACTTACCAAGTGGTTACGATTGCTGGTACCACGCAAGCCACTCAGAATAATAACACGACAACCACAACGGGTGGATTGCTTGCTCAACGAACGAACATCGGAACCTACACTCGAGACCAATTTGGTATCGTCCCTGAACTCGGTGCAACGGTTGGCTATCAATTGACTCAACACCTGCGAATGACAGCTGGATACTCCTTTATCTACTGGAGTAACGTGGTTCGCCCAGGTGACCAAATCGATACATCTATCAATCCCAACCTACTTCCACCCGAAAATCCAACACAAACTACATTCTTGAACCCCAGGTTTGCATTTCAAGATTCCGATTACTGGATACAAGGGCTCACTCTCGGTGGTGAGTATCGCTGGTAGCCAGCAGAAAATAGCTAGCGAATGGACGAGAGGCTGGTTGTAGATCAACCGGCCTTTGCTCCATCTCGGGAGCGTTAGAGATGAGCCTTTCACGCATGAGATCGAGAGATAACATCATGGACGTTGTTACGAACGGTGCGTCCTAATTTTCGCATGGATGGAGCGATCTAGAAATGTCAGGTCTTTGGAATAGACTCGTGAGACTGTTGGGTGGTACCAAGGGAGTCCGTATTCGAACAGCGAACAAGAGCCGGGCGAAGCGCCGTCTTAGGATGGAGCTGCTCGAGGGTCGTTCGCTGATGGCAGCCAACATCACCGGTACGGTTTTCCATGATTTGACCGATAACAACATCGACGGTGCAGACCCGAGACTATCCGGGGTCTCGATTGCTTTGTTTCGAGATGGTGGTAATGGTACTTACGATAGTGGTGTCGGAACCACGGCTGGCGGCGACGATATCGCTGCCGGTACAACAACTTCGGCTACGACAACAGGTGCATTTTCATTCACCGTCAACACGGCTGGAACCTACTACCTGGTTCAAACAGCACCCTCGACTGGCCTGATTCAACGACCGACGGCGCGTGTCCAGACGATTGTGGTTACATCTGGTCAAGTAGCGGGTGTTACCGGTCAAACGATTGACACTTTCAACACAACGGCCCAGACAATCACGGCTTCCACCTCTGGAACCAACCCTGCATTTGACTTTGCCGCCGCTGCAGAAGCGATCGGTGGCGAGCGCGATATTTTCCTGAACGCAACATCGGGATCGATGACCATCGACGTCGACAATCCATCGACTACCAACTACATCGTCTTCGCATCCAACACGGGGAGCAACGGAGCTCGTAGGCTCGTTTACGACGGAGCCGACGGAGATGCTCAGGTGCTCGCGAACAATGGTTTGGGCGGCTTGGACTTAACCGCAGGAAGTACTTTGGATTCGTTTCGATTGGCATTTGGTGCCGACCTGGCCGGTGGGCAATTGATCGTAACGGTTCACAGCGGCGCCAATTCATCGAGCCGAACGATCAATATCACTCCCACTTCGGGAGGATTGCCGACCGACATCCAGACCATCGCCTTCTCGTCTTTTACGACCGCATCGGGAACGGGTGCTAATTTCTCAAGTGTCGGCGCAATCACCTTTGAGGTCACTGGACCGGATGCCATCGACGTTGCCATCGATTTCATCGAGACGGTAGGTGCGACAGTAATCACGCAAAACATTGCGAATCTCACCCCGATGACTCTAGGAAATCAAGTTTTTCGGGATCGAAACAACAACGGATTGTTCGATACCGGTTCCTCCCCGGCTGAAACCGGGCTGCCCAATGTCACTCTCCAATTGTTTACAGATACCAACTCGAATGGAGTTTTCAACGCAGGCGTCGATCAGCAAACGACAGATAGCTCAGGTACGCTCTTAAGCACAACCACCAACGCCTCTGGGGTCTACACGTTCACCAATCTATTGCCTGGCAGATACTTCGTGGTGATTCCGTCGAGCCAGTTCGGTACCGGTCAAGCTGCGGCAGGTTTTGTGGTGAGTTCCACAGTTCCGGTTGGACCTACCAACGATTCAAACACAGCAACCAATGTTGTTGGTACCGGAGTTGTCACCGCTATGGTCATCTTGGCTTCGGCAGCAGCTCCCACCAATGATGGGGATTCCGACACCAACACGGATCTGAGTCGGGACATTGGGCTGGTTCCTCAGTTCGACCTAACGATTGATAAAGCCTCGACCGCGGTATCTGCCGCTGCCGGTACCTCCATCACGTACACGATCACTGCACGGAACGATGGCCCATCGTCCGCAGAAGGTGTGACCATCACCGACAATATTCCCGATGGAATCCGTATCCTTTCGGTCACCTCAGACGTTGGCACCGATGTGATTACGATACCCGCCAGCGCGCAGGATACCACCGCGGCCAATCCAGATGATATTTCAATCAGCATTGGTACGTTAGCGGCTAGTGCTTCGATACAACGTACGATTACGGTGGTTGCACTCGTGCTCGCCGATACCGTGGGAACGGGGTCTCCTGCTTCTATCGCTAATACAGCAACGATCGCCGGCCTGGGTACGGAACTGACCGTACTACCGAATGTCGATACTTTGTCCCTGCCGGTGACTCGGAATGCCATTTTGGAACTGACCAAAACCGCGAGCCCAGCGACAGCAACCGTCGGCGCTAACTTGACTTACACGCTGACCATGCGCAACACCGGTCCTGCTACGGCTAGAAACGTGATCATCACGGATACGTTACCAGCAGGCCTCGATTTGGTGAGTGTCACCAGCAACGTCGGAACAGCAACTCCAACGCAGGGCACAGGAAGCAACCCCGACAGCATCACGGTAAACGTTTCCAATGTCAACGTCGATTCGCCGTCGGCTGATACCGATGTGGTTGTGACCATCGTTTCTACGGTTCTCAGTACCATTACAGGAACCACTATCGCCAACACCGGCTCTGCAGATTCCGACGATTCGGCCGCGGTCAACGCGAATTCGAATACCCCCCTGAGTCGAAATGTCGATTTGGTCGTGACCAAGTCCATCACGACCAATCCCGTCTCAACTACCACCCCAGCGACAGCACCTCCAGGTTCTACATTCACCTACACAGTCGTGGCTAGAAATGATGGCCCTTCGGCGGCAACATCTGTACGGGTTGTCGATGATATTCCAGATGGGATTCGAATCACCAGCGTGACCTCATCGGACAACACCGACGTGATTACCATCCCTCCCTCTGCCCAGGATACGACAGCCGCTAATGCGGACAATATCACGATCGACGTCGGCAATTTAGCTGTTGGGTCAGCCAATCAAACGACCATTACCATCGTCGGTGTGGTACTCGCGGGAACCCTCGGCAACTTCACGAATGTCGCAACGATCTCATCGACCGATGCCAGCAACGTCGAAACGGATGCGACAGACAACTCCGCGAGTGTCGCCGCCAATGCGCCCAGGACAGTTGATCTAGCGGTCACCAAGAACGCACCAGCAACCGCTATCTCCGGCAATACGATTACATACACGCTGACCGCTACCAATAACGGGCCGTCGGATGCGATCAACGTACAAGTTTCCGATGATATCCCAGATGGAATTCGGGTGGTTAGCGCTTCGATCAACGGAACCCCTATCACCATTCCAGCCTCCGCTTCAGACACCACCGCTGCGAATCCGGATAATTTGGTATTCACTGTAGGTGCGCTCGCCTCGGGTGCCAGCAACAGTACGATAACGATCGTGGCAGCTATTCTTCCAGCGACGACTGCAGCTCTCGTCAACAGCGCAGTGATCAGCACGACAGATGTTGCAACGGTCGAGTCGAGCAATACTAATAATTCGGTATCGGTGACCACAACCCTGACCCAGCAGAACGATGTCGCTGTCGTCAAGAATGGTCCAGCTTCCCTCGCCGCCGGTAGCCCGATCACCTACACGATGAACGTCACCAACAATGGTCCGTCGACCGCAACGCAGGTCAGTGTCGCTGACGTCTTGCCAACGGGTGTGACCTTTGTCAGCGGTACGTCCCTGATCGGTTCGACAGCGGCAGGAACGGTATCGAGTGGATCCAATAACTCGGCGAACGTCACCATTCCTGCTTTGAATCCAGGAGAGACGGCTGTGGTCACCATCCAAGCTAGTGTCGCCAATACTGCGACCGGCTCGGTAACCAACACGGTGACAGTCACTGCCACAAACGACACCGTTTTGACGAACAACTCATCGACCTTCGTAACCGCACTGACCCCACCAATCACCTCGAATCTCAGTGGGCGCATCTACGTCGATGCCAATAACGATGGAACCTCTCAATCGACTGAGAGGGGCATCCCCAATGTCGCGGTGACGCTCAACGGAACCACGGTCGGTGGTACCAGCGTCAACCTGTCGACAACGACCGATGCCAATGGTGACTATCTCTTCACCAGTGTCAATCAGGGAACGTATACGGTCGCATCCGCGCGACCGGATGACTTCAATTTCCGGGCAGCCAATCCAGGTACGACCGGTGGTACCGCAGGAACGCAGCAAATCGTCTCGATTCCGCTTGCAGGGACTAACTCGACTGCCAACAATGTTGGCTTCACAAGAGTATTCAGCAAGCGGCTGTTCTTGTCCTCGACTACCCGTTAGACTCGGTTGGAATCATGACACATCGGTTTGAGTTGAAACACCCTCTGGCAGCTCATCATGTTTCGATCCTTCGCGATGTCTCGACCAATCCTGCAGATTTTCGAAAGCAGATTCAACTGCTAGCCATGATGCTAGCGGTTGAATCCACCGCGGATTTGAAACTGGTCGACAGATCCGTTGAAACTCCTCTTCAATCGATGACCGGTAAACAACTTGCTCAGAGGATCGCAATCGTTCCTATCCTCCGCGCTGGTTTGGGGCTCGTCGATCCCATTCTGCATCTCGTTCCAGATGCGGAGGTTTGGCACTTGGGAATGTATCGAGATGAGGAGACCGCTACTCCAATTGAGTATTACTGCAAACTTCCGGCCGACCATCCTGCGGACATCGGTTTGGTGCTGGATCCGATGTTAGCGACCGGTGGGAGTATTCGTATGGCCATCGCGGCTCTGAAACGGTGGGGTGTTCCCGATATTCGTATCCTCAGCGTCATCGCATCGGAAAGCGGGATTGAATCCCTACACCACGATTTTCCAGACGTGAAGATTTTCGTAGTAACCGTCGACTCCGAACTCAATACGCACAAATTCATCGTGCCTGGTCTCGGCGATGCCGGCGACCGAATGTTCAATACGCAGCGGCATTCGTGAGATCGGCGGGCCATGCGCGATCACGGCCACTAACAGTCGCTCTAGGGGCTGGGACTGTTGCTAACTTCTGTCAGCTCGAGCACTTTGTCACTGTTTTTATCGAGCCGATCAAAAACAGTTAGAAGGTTTCTGGGAACTTCTTCCCTTAACAATTTGCCATCTCCATCGGTGTCGAGCAACTTGAAGAGTTGAAGCGGATTGGGGCGCTTCATTCGCTCAGCTTTACCCATAGGCTTGGCGTATCCCAGAGCAGGATCGATTGGAACGGCAATATGGAAGTAACCAATCATCATTTCTTCATACGTTTGATCTCCCCAAGTCACCCAAGCCTTCGGATTTGGATTGTTGAGATTGGCCTCTGAATTATCGAAGGTCGCCTCGCAGAAGATCCGTGTTCCTTCGGGCAGTCGCTTTCGTTCGGACAAGCGATACTCGGTTTGCCAGTTGAAATCGTACTTGGGAATATCCAAGAGAATCTCGCGATCACCATCGGGATAAACGGCCGTGTAACGAAACGACTTACCTCGTAGGTGCATATGCGGACTCATTGACAACAATTCGCATTCCGGCAAGACCTCCGGCTGCATGGCGGACGTTTTGTAATTGGCATCTTTCGGAGGAATTCGAAAAGAGGTTTGCACCGTGCTGGTGGTAACCACCTCATGCGTCAACTCTTTGGCATCTGCATACCAGAAAGCCACCTTACTCAAATCGAATTGCTCCGTACCGATGGGTGTGTAGTGAACTTGGAAAATCAGTTCGCTGTTGGCGGGGATTCGTTTCGCCATCCCGGCTGGCATCCTCTCGACACGAGTTCCCGGTACATATCCCGCCAGGAATCCTCGTTCACCGTCAAATGCTCGTCCCCGTCCGCTCTGTTTGTCGCGAATGAAAACCAGAATGTGATGCACGACCGCTCGATTTCCTGGAACGATTTCCATCCCGTTGACCCACATATCCTTTGTGAACTTTGGGTCCGCAACGAAGTATTGATAACGAACATCCCCTTTCGCAGGAACCTTAAAGGGCTTATCACTCATCGGAACGACAATATCCGGCTGTGAGGCCAATTGCCATCCTTCTGTAAACTTCATCGCTGGTGGTTCATCCTCAATGTTGCCACGCGGAGTACCCGCATCAACCCATTTTTGCAAGATGTCGATTTCCTCCTGAGATAGCCGACGATCGTTTGCAAAACGGCCGTAGGCTGGGTTGGCGTGCCACGGTGGCATGCGTCCCTCGTGGACCACTTCGAGGATCATATTCGCCCAGGCGGCGGCATCCTCGTACTTGGTAAGATCCATGGGACCGATCTCGGAATCGCGGTGGCAGCTGATACATCGACTCTGCAAAAGTCGGCTGACCTGGTTCGAATAGGTCACTGCAGATTCTTTTGATTGGAGATCGGTCGTTTGTTTTCGACCTATCAAACATCCCGCGGCTTTCGTGATAGGTTTCTCTACCTCTTTACCTGCCAAAACCTGATCCAATACCTGAACAAGATCTTGCGCCGAAGCCTTGTCGCGCATGTAACCTATTCCATACTGATCATCGATTCGGCCTCGATAGACAAGGAGACCCTTCGAATCCACAACACACACCTCAGGCGTCCGCGTCACACCCAGTCGGTCCGCCCAGCTTTGGTCCGGGTCCTTGACGAAAGGAAACTCGATAGAGAATTTCTTTGCATGCGCAGCCATCTCGGCCAAACTATCTTGAACATTGGGATCCACAGCAACAAAGACAATCCCTTGATCGCGATAGCGACTCTCCAAATCGACCAACCTGGAGGAATAGAGTTTTGCCAACGGACATTGCGTACCGATGAACGCGTAGACGATGGCTTTCTTTCCCCCAAATTCGCTTGAACTCCATTCCCGCCCTTGGTAATCCGTCCATCTGGCCGTTGGCACTTGTTTGCCAATCTCGACCGGTGTCCAAGGTTCATTGGCTCGACCTGGATGGGAACCAACAAACAATCCAATCAAAGCCAGGGCGAAGATGCGTCGCATGACTTTCTTTTACTCCGATAAAAAATGGCAAGAACTCCCAATCCCTTGAGAATAACCTGTCATTATCTCCCCGGCAACGCGAACGCGGTCGCTCGAACGCTCCTGCAAGGCCGTTGACCGCAGACAATAAACAACCTACGAGGACACCGGAGTGGTCGTGTACTGCCGCTACGATTATTCGCGGTGCCGCGCCTGCTACCGGGTACGTTTTACCTGCCGCTCGACTTATCGCAGAAACGGAAGTCAAAGAGATCGGATTCGCTAGCAAGGCTACCATGGCGTCCTCAAGCCACTCGAATTGACAAACGCGACCTGGCGTCGCCTGAAATCACTCGCAGCATTACAGAAGACGAGCTAAAAACCCAGAAACTCAGCAGAAACAGGACTCAGGTTATTTCAGGTCTTCCTGGGTAACCGTGGGCATGAATAGCACCACGACGATCCCTAAAGCATAAATGGTCGCACAGATCGCTCCTACCTTTGGATAACTGCCACCCAGCCAATACGAGATGCTCCCCGCGATCATCACACCCACCGCTGTGGCAAAGCGTCCTGAATTGTAGGCCAGCCCCGTTCCCGTGGCGCGGACACGAACGGGATACAGTTCGGGTAGAGAGAGAGCTAGCCAACCAAAAAACAGGGTAGCCACAAAGCCTTGAATGAAGACGATTGGGTGGAAGATGGATTGCAGTGGTTCCGTCCCAAGAAACATGAACGAGGTCACCGCAAATGTCGCAATGCTAATCCCTAGATAGCTCCATTTGCGACCTAGCCAGTGCGCCACCTGCGCTCCAAAAAAACTTCCCAGCGTTGCTCCCAGCGCCCACCAACCTTGCGTCTCGGCTTTGTAACCCGGGTTGGCTTTTCCAGCTACCGACTCAGCCCATGGAATCATCCACTTGCTCGCCGACCAGGCTCCGATCATCGGAATCGCGCTGAGCAAGATCCCGATCAGAGTGAAGCGGATCAATTCCTTGCCGAACAATTCCCGCAGAGGTGTCGATTTCTTTTTCATCGAACCTCGATTCGCGAGCCATTGAGGCGATTCCGGAACGATAGCGAGCACGAGGATCCCCAGCAGAGCAGGTGCGCCAGCCAGCTGGAACAACCACCTCCATGAATCGGGAGTGATCGGGCGGAAACGGGCCACTTGTGACAAAAGAAGTATTCCGAGGTTCAGCCCTGCCATCATTGCGCCCGAGACAAAGGGACGCGACACACCGGGCCAACATTCCGAAACCAACGCGATTCCGTTTGGCCATAGGCCACCGACACCCAAACCGACTAAGAACCGCAACAACAGCATCTGTTCCTGTGTGCTGGCCCAACTGCCCATCGCTGCAAAAACCGAATACACGAGAATACAGAATCCCATGGCGCGCGTTCGTCCGATCCGGTCTCCCAGGTTGCCTAAAGCAATACCTCCAACCGCAGCCCCGAGCATAAGCGCCGCAGTGAATCGAGCAAACCAACTCGCCCCTTCCGCGTCGGTGTACGATTCCGCGAGAAGACTTTTCGATACCGAAAGAGATGCGATCGGCATCAGCCCCAGCTCGACACCGTCGAACAGTAGAGCAAGAAAGCAGACGATTAGTACGAGATAGCGTTGGAAACCAGTCACGCGTGGATCTCCAAGATAGCTTGAAGCACTGCGCTGTTATCGTAGTCGCCCCATCCTAGATCCACCGCATGCTCTAAGAGAGTACGGTGCGTTTCGGATAGTGGCAGTTTGCATCGGGAGGCTCCGAGAATCAGCCTGACATCTTTCAGATGCTGGGCCAATCGAGCTTGGGCACTAAAATCTTTCAAGATCATCTTTTCCCCTTTCGTGTCCATGATACGGGAATACGCCATACTCTGCTTGAGGACATCGAGCGCGACAGCGGGTTCCAGCCCTAGCGCGGTTGCAAAGGCGATTCCCTCAGCCAATGCCGCCCGATTGAGTCCCAGCACCAGATTGGTGACGAGTTTCATCTGTGCACCCGCCCCCCAACTCCCTACATAAATCGATTCCTTGGCGATCAGGTCGAGGAAAGCTGCAGCGCGATCATAGACTTCTTTTTTTCCTCCGACCATCGCGATGACCTCCTTCCTCAGCAACTGCTCACTGTTTCCCGAAATCGAAGCATCGAGACAATCGACTCCACAATCCGCCAGCTCCGATCCTAAACGTACCGCTGCGTTCGGATCGCCCGTACTCGTATCGATGATGAGGGATCCCTTTTGAAGGTATTTTTTAAGGCTGCTGACGACCCGACCCACGACCAAATGATCTGGTAACGATAAAAGAACGACCTTGGTTTGCTTTGGTAGATCCTCGGCAACGGAAACGGGAGATCCTCCTATCTCGGCAAAGCGTCGACGACATTCCTCATCGAGATCGTATCCGACCACACGGATACCATTCGCAAGAAATCGTTTCGCGATGGCATACCCCATAAGCCCCAGTCCGATGATTCCGACCGGATGATCTGTCAAATTGCTTTCAGACATGGAAATAAGATGCCATATTGATGATCCGTTTGAAAAAAACCTTTGGCCATTCTACAACGGACAACGAGAAACCATGAGCCGTTTTGCTGCACTGGATTACCTTCGATCGAGGGTGAACAGCTTTCGCCATGCTTTGCGTGGAATCGCTGTTTTAATAGCAACGCAGCCAAATGCGAGACTCCATGCTTTGGCGACGATGGTTGCCCTCCTCCTGGGCGTTCTCCTGCGAATCGATCGATCGGAATGGCTCTGGATTCTTCTGATGATCTTTATGGTTTGGATCGCGGAATCCATAAATACGTCCCTCGAATTTTTGGCTGATTCCATCACGACGGAGATACGACCGTCGCTGCGTGACAGCAAAGATGTCGCGGCGACCTCCGTTCTGCTCGCCGCTAGCTTGGCCATTCTTGTCGGAGGCATCATTTTGGTTCCGAAGCTATGGATCGTCGCGCGGGGGATTTTTCCAGCTCCCGAGCTTTAGTGTGCCATAGTATCCGAGGATAACTTCCAGGCGATCCATTCCAGGAATCGCATCGTTGCTTCTAATTGCCTGGCCTCGCGCCCCTCGTAATCCTGTGAGTGCGAGGGAGCAGGTGCTCGCAACTCGATACGCACCTCATCCCGATCCTTGTTATCCCGATCCTTGTTTCGGGCTCGAAAGGAGCCAAAAACGACACCATCTAATTCTTGCGGTGCGCCTGGTCCCAAGTGGCCTGTAAGGGCGAATGCGACGGAAGCGTGGGGAGTGCATTCCAAAAGATTTTCCGCCAAACTGCAGGAGGCCCACTGGCTGACAGGACCCCTCTGGGGATCTTCGAGACCATCTGGAGCGATGTTCAACCAAGCCGTTTTGGTACGAGATTGGTAAACGACCATCGAACCGCAAAAAAACTCAGAGATTCCTGGCACCTTGCCCAGTTCCGCGGCGACCAACCCTGCGGTACAACTCTCGGCTAGCACCAGCTTTAGGCCAGATTGCTGTAACTTATCGCGAATCGAGAAAAGTGTTGAATACAATGGAGTGTTCCCAGCAATATCCGTTCGGTCGATTGCACCGTCAATCCATCCAGCAAAACATCATGAGTCCGCAACGAAGTGAGAATACTGTTTCGCGTTGGAGCACGCGAGCCCGGCCCATTCCGGGTACCCTAATTCCATCCTTCTGCTTTGAAACGATCGGCGAGATGGCGCACTACGCTGCGCATATCGTAGCCGGTCTCGTTCGCGAAAGGGCTGCACTCGGTCAAAAAACAGTGATCGGTTTACCTGCGGGCTCTACACCCTTGACGACGCTTCGCGAAATCATTCGGCTCCATCGAGAAGAGGATCTGGATTTATCCAGCGTCGTCCTTTTCTTGTTAGACGAGTACTACGGACTGCCAACAGATAGCCCTCAGTCCCACAAGCTCTGGCTGGAGAACCAGCTCCTGCAACACGTCAATATCCCCAGCGAGCAGGTCTTCTTGTTGGACGGACAGTTGCACCCGAGCGATGTCGACCTGCATTGCCGTAGATACGATGAAGCCATCCAGCATGCAGGTGGGTTCGATTTGGTCCTTTTGGGGATCGGAATCAATGGGCATATCGGCTACAACGAACCCTTCTCCGTAAAGCGGAGCCGTACTCGGCTCTGCACCCTCGATCCGATCACGCGCCGCGGTGTCGCAAGTGATTTCTTTGGTGAAGAGAACGTTCCAACTCAGGCGCTGACCGTGGGTTTGAGTGGTATCCTCAATGCTCGACGAATCCTGCTGTTAGCCATCGGTGAGCACAAAGCCAAAATCCTGGTCGAAGCGCTAGAGAAGCCGACGACCGATCGAGTCCCAGCCTCTTACCTGCAGGAACATGGTGACGTTCGTGTCTTGCTCGATGTACCCGCAGCCTCATTGCTCAAGGGAGCTTCAACTCCCTGGCTGCTAGGCAATGTGACTTGGAATGACGAGCTCATGAAACGCGCCACGCTTTGGCTTTGTAACCAAACGGGTAAAGCGTTACTCAAATTGGATGCAGATGATTTCCGAGCCTATGATTTGCACCAACTCCTTCGTCATCATGGACCTGCGGAACTGATCGCGCAGAAGGTTTTTCGTTGGATGCTGGATACTATTGATTACCATCCTGCGGGGACGACACCCAAACGCGCGATTTGCTTTAGTCCTCATCCCGATGACGATGTCATCAGTATGGGAGGTACCCTGATTCGCCTCATCGAAGATGGTCATGATGTGCATATTGCCTACATGACAAGCGGAAATATCGCGGTGTTCGATCATGATGCGCGTCGAGTAGCAGAACTCGTGGCAGACTACAATCAATTGTTTCAGATCGAACACGATCGATCCGATCAACTCGCAGACAACGTGAAACAAGCCATCGAACAGAAGCGCCCTGGCCATCCGGATATCGATGCGATTTTGAAAATCAAAGGGCTCATTCGGCAGAGTGAGGCGCGTGCCGGTGCAATCGAGATCGGCTGTAAAGAAGAAAATCTCCACTTCCTCGACTTGCCCTTCTACCGAACGGGCACCATCGCCAAAAATCCGGTAGGTCCCGAGGATATCGCCATCATCGAAGCATTGTTGCTGCGAGTCGCACCGGACCAGATCTACGTGGCGGGTGATTTGGCCGATCCGCACGGCACGCATCGGGTATGTGCCGAGGCCATTATCGCCGCCTTGATGAACATGAAAGCTCGTAACGAGAAGATTCCTGAAGTGCTGATGTATCGAGGTGCCTGGCAGGAATACCCTCTGCATGAAATCGAAATCGCAGTCCCCCTCAGCCCCAGCGATCTAGCGCTCAAACGACAAGCGATCTTCATGCACGAAAGCCAGAAGGATAAAGCTCTCTTCCCTGGCTCCGATCCTCGCGAATTTTGGCAACGCGCGGAGGATCGGAATCGAGGAACAGCAGACTCCTACAACCGAATAGGACTGCCCGAGTTTTTCGCGCTCGAGGCTTTCGCACGCTGGAAGGGGAACGCCATCTAGTGGCAATCTCGGAAAGAGGCTTTTCACGAACAGCGCGAAGCTCCGATTTTAGAGGATCCATCTCGTCCAAGCTGATGCCTCAAGCCTCGTAATTTTTGGCGTTTCATCTACCATCGTGTAGGTTTGTTCCAATCGACTTCTGTTTGTTCCACTCTCCTTCTGATCATGTAAGGTCTTCCACTTGGATCCTCTCAGCGTCATGCGGGAAAAATTGCCTGCGGTACCATCCTTCCTCGATGAACTGATGGATTTGTTCGCGAGTCGGAGAGATGTTCGACGCTTTCAAAAGCGCCCCATCCCCGCCATAGAAATCGAGAAACTGAAACAGTCCATTGCTTTGGCACCCTCGGTGGGACTTTCGGAACCATGGCGAATTATCTCGGTCGAATCTATTGGCTCTCGGCAAGCAATCTATCAAAGTTATCTGCGTTGCAACGAGGCTGCTTCGCATCTGAATCAGGGACCTCAACAAACTCTCTACCGGTCTCTCAAACTAGCAGGTCTACAAGAAGCTCCCGTTCAGTTGGCGTTTTACGTAGAAACTCTACCAACCCAAGGTCATGGACTGGGTATTCAAAGCATGCCTGAATCCCTCGAGTACTCCGTCGTCGCAGCCATTCAAAATCTCTGGCTAGCCGCCCGGGCTATGGGAATTGGAGTCGGTTGGGTTTCTATCATCGATCCAACGGAGATTCGAACGATCCTCAACGTCCCTCCCTCATGGAAACTGGTCGCCTATCTATGCATCGGTTACCCGATGTTTTCAGAGATCGAGCCAGAGTTACAGACTTGCGGATGGGAATCGCGGAAACCCATCGTTTGGCTGTCTCGATAGCGATTCATCGATTCTTGCTGGCGTCCCTACGTGAGTAGACCGCGACCGGCGATGCGCCATGCTGAAAAGTACGCGGTCCTCCGTTGAAGTGGTTTCCATCGGTTGTTGAGAGCAAGTATCGTTCTAGCAAAGGTGTACGAACCGAATGTATTAGCCCACGAAAAAAACGAATCGGATGGTGCACATGTCGTCCAACAAGAAGACATTGTTTGTCTCTCGACAAAAGGAGTCGGGAATGGGGGCATGGATCAATAAAAAAGTTCGCCCAACCATCCATGAGGCTTCCTTACGAGATGTTCTGAATTCGACGCAAGTGCATGCCATGGAGAGAATTATCTGACTCCCATGCAAATCCAGTAGCTGATCCACTCGGCAAAGCTCTAATCCCTCCCCCTGTAGTGACTACCATTGCGGAACATCCGGTTCCTACCACAAACTATTGGTACGATGAATCAAACCCAGCTTGAGGCAGTGGTTCGTAGCGTTACGAAAGTCTCCTAACTTGAAAAGCTCAATGAAACATGCCTGCGTTCAAAGACTCCTTTTGGTTGACAATCGATGGTGGCATCGATAGTATGATCCCCGGACTTAGGTTCCTGGGATGCTCGTGGCGTGCCTGGGAGAATAGGGAAGACGGTGCAAATCCGTCGCGGTCCCGCCGCTGTTATCGGATACGAAGTTCACCGGTTGCCACTTCGAATTGCATTCGAGGGAAGGCGTGAATGACGGCTATTCCGAGAGCCAGAAGACCTGCCTAATTGTCTCGTATGCGGTAGCCTCCTCGGGGTATGGGAACTATCGCGGGTTCTTCGTTTTCGATCGGTAGCTTGATGCACCGCCTCTGGCTTGCTGCGCCAGATGAGCGTCCGAGCTCCGAAAAATGAACGTGTCGAACTCGCGTAGAGTATTCCGAGGAATCGCTTGTCAGCTTTCTTCCAAGGTTGATTCTGGATGCCTCGATCTGTTCGCAGTCGATACGGCTTTACGCTCGTAGAGCTTCTCGTCGTGATGACCGTGATTGGTATTCTCGTTGGACTGCTTTTGCCCGCCGTACAAGGTGCGAGAGAAGCCGCACGACGTATGCAATGCGGTAATCACCTGCGTCAAATCGGACTGGCTCTGCACAATTATGAGTCAGCGAATCGCGTTTGGCCAGCTCAGTCGATGGGCCCACTGCCAGGCAGTCAGTTCAATGCTCGACGCTGTAGCTGGATGGTTGCCATTCTGCCTTTTCTGGAGCAGGTCGGTCTATCAAACGCCTACGATTCGCAACAACATTGGCACGCATCGCCGAATGCCATGGCGGTCTCGGCAAACATTCCGGTCTTTCGCTGCCCATCGGCACCTGAGAGAAAAGGATTCGAATGGACCGTTTTGATTGACTATGCCAATTCATCGACCACCACGCCCAATTTGTCGCCGAGACTTTTCCTCGATGGAGCGGTAACTGACTATTCTAATGTGGGGGGTATAAGCGCACCCCTGAATGATGCATTACCTGCGACTGCTCGGCATTCGGATCCTCTCAACAGTGGTATCCTAAAGTCCACCGCTGTTCGATTGGGCGAGGTTTCCGATGGGCTTTCCAACACTCTGCTCGCGGTGGAGTGCGCCGGTCGCCCGGAACTCTATCAGAAGGGGTTGCGGATGGCGGATGGCGCCGCACCCAAGACATGGAGCGGTTCGGCCAGCGTCACCCGTCCCTTTCCCACAGGGGGTGTGTGGGCCAGCCATCTCAAGGGTTTTTTAATTGACGGCGCTCAACCCAATGGCAATACGGCAATTCGTCCCGGAGCATGTGCAGTCAATTGCAGCAATGACAACGAAGTTTACGCGTTTCATCCGAGCGGAGCTCAGGGTTTGGTCGCAGATGGAGCCGTGCGTTTCATCCACGCCTCGATTTCGATTGAACAACTCGTTGCACTAACCACTCGCAATGGAGGCGAGATCGCTCCACTGGAGGAGTAGGGTGACGAATCCCCACGCGAAAACCATCATGGTCATGGGTACCAGCTCATCGGCTGGCAAGAGCTTGCTGACCGCCGCCCTCTGTCGATGCTTCTCCAATCGTGGCGTGCGAGTCGCACCGTTCAAAGCTCAAAACATGTCCAACAATGCGGCCGTGTGTGGGGATGGATCGGAAATCGGACGATCGCAAGCGATGCAGGCCATCGCGGCTCGCACCTTACCGCTCTCGGAAATGAATCCGATCCTCTTAAAGCCTGAGGGGAACACGCATTCCCAGGTACTCGTCGATGGCCGACCGATGGCTCATCGCAAAAGTTCCGTGACAGCGAGGGATTACTTTAGCCGAAAGCGAGAACTATGGCCGCATGTCACCCAAGCTCTCGATCGATTGAGGGAGCGCTTTGATTTGGTCGTGATCGAGGGAGCGGGAAGCCCCGCGGAATTGAACCTGATGGATGTTGAAATTGTCAACATGTCCGTGGCCCGCTATGCCAAGTCACCGGTCCTTCTCGTAGGAGATATTGAACGAGGCGGTATTTTCGCTCAATTGCTCGGCACCCTTTGGTTACTACCTGAATCCGACAGACAGCTCATTCGTGGCTTGATCGTGAACAAATTCCGAGGGGATGTCAGCCTCTTCGATCGAGGCAATGCCATCCTCGAGGAAAAAGGGGGCGTTCCTGTTTTGGGCGTTTTGCCTTGGATCGATCAACTCCGACTCCCCGAGGAGGATGCAGTCGCACTTTGGGAAAGGCGCCAATCCGCTGGCGAGCCCAAACGAACCGGCGACATCGATATTGCGATTCTCCACTTACCTCACATCGCCAATTTCGATGATTTCGATCCCTTGGAGAATACCGAGGGAGTGACCGTTCGCTATGTGCAATATTCAGAACAACTCGGTGCGCCTGATATCCTGATCATCCCAGGAACCAAAAACACGATCGCTGACCTGGATTGGATGAAGCGATCCGGATTGGCTCGAGCGGTGATCGAACTGGCGAAGTCGAAGAAGACACAGATCGTTGGAATCTGTGGTGGTTATCAGATCCTAGGACGTTCCATTTATAACCCGGATTCCCTCGAATCCCGCGAATTGCATGTCGAGGGTCTCGGCTTGCTCGATGTAGAAACGAGATTCCATCCGAACAAACAAACATGTCAAGTCGAAGCCACCGTCCTCAATGACTCGATCGCCGACCATTGCACCGGAATGAGGATCTCAGGATACGAGATTCATATCGGTGAAACAACAACGAATTCCCCCTGGCTCAAACGCACATCCACTCAGGGGTATACCCATAGCCGGAAAGAACTGGACGGAGCTGTCTCGTCCGATGGATGGGTATGGGGTTGCTACATCCACGGATTGTTTGCCAACGAATGTTTTCGTGTGAACTGGTTATATCGACAACATTCACGCTCCATCACCAAAGGCAATGCCTCCGGAAATTCCGATCCACTGGACGATTCGCTGAATCTACTGGCAAAACACTTTGAGCAACATATCGACTTCGGACACATCGAAAAGATTGTCTGGGATTCACTATAGAAAGATACCATGACCGAGGAAGTTAACGAAAAACACAAGGAACGAATGGTCCGATTGAATGAAATCAAGGACAGGCAACTGGCTGAGGCTACGATTGAAAAGGGACTCATCATTGTCCATACCGGTTCAGGCAAAGGAAAATCCACAGCTTCGTTCGGGATGGCGATTCGAGCATTGGGACAGGGAATGAAGGTGGGAATCGTTCAGTTCATCAAAGGTGCAATCCCCACGGGAGAAGCCGCCTTCTTCGGTCGACTCTCCGAGACTGGATTTCCCGTCGAAATGCATACTCTCGGAGAAGGCTTTACCTGGAAGACACAAGACCGAGAAAGAGACATCGCGACTGCCGCTAAAGGATGGGCTAAAGCGGTTGAGCTGATCCGAGACCCGAGCTTCGACCTGGTGATTCTCGATGAAATCAATATCGCCACCAAGTACGAATACATCGCTGTCGACACGATCTTGAACGAACTCGAGGCAAAAAGACCTATGCTCCATGTCGTCCTCACCGGAAGGAATGCGGATCAAAGGATCATTGACCGGGCGGACTTAGTCTCTGAAATGAAAGTGGTCAAACACCCCTATGGACATGGAGTCAAACCGCAAAAAGGGGTCGAGTTTTAGAAATGACGATGGGTTCTTTGACGTTGATCGTCGGTGGCGTACGCAGCGGAAAGAGTCGATTCGCGGAGCAGTTAGCTCTCGCTCTCGACCTACCTGATGTACTTTATATTGCAACCGCCGAAGCTCGCGATAACGAAATGCGCGAGAGAATATTCAAACATCGAGCATCCCGTCCTCAACACTGGCAAACGTTGGAATGCCCGATGCGGATCGCGGAATCCCTAGCCGAGCATCGCAAGTATCCCTCGGTAATTTTGCTCGACTGCCTTACCCTACTGGTTACCAACCATCTTTGCTGTGATCCTACGAGGGACCTGTCTCCAGCAAACGTGGACAGCATCCACGAGAACCTCCGTAGGGAAATTCTCGCGCTGATCCAATTCGCACGAAGCCATGCCATCCATTTGATCATCGTCTCGGGCGAGGTGGGTCTGGGTATCGTTCCTGACTATGCACTCGGACGAGCTTTTCGTGACCTTCTGGGTTGGGCCAATCAAACGATTTCCGAACATGGGGATGCCGTTTTCATGATGATTGCCGGACTTGCAATCCCTCTGCATGCATGGAGCACGACAGCGCCATCGGTTGCTGAAATCCTCCGACACAAGAGTCAACGAAATGAGATCTCACAATGAATCGATTTGATTTTCTTTTCAAAGGCTTCATGATTCCAGGGACGCTCCTACTGTTCGGATGGATGGGATGTAATCATGATGCAAAAATTGCCGAACCGGATCCAATCGTCACTCCCCAACCAAACCAACAATCCCAAATTACAATTGTCGATCGCCTCCAACGAACAGTCGCTTTCCCGACGACGCCTCATCGTATCGTATCGCTTTCTCCATCGACGACGGAATTGCTCTTCGCGCTGGGACTCGGTGAATTCATCGTAGGAGTCACCGAGCACTGCAACTACCCCGAGGCGGCTTTGTCGATCGCAAAGATGGGGAAAGGAACCTTGGAAGGTATCAGTCGTGAGGCAATCATCAATGTTCGCCCCGACTTGATCGTATGCAAATGGGATAGCCATCAGCCCTTGGTGGAGACGTTTGAACGTCTCGGTATTCCCATCATCGGCCTCGGTCCTGAAAATCTGAATGAGTTGTTCGAGGAGGCGACTATGCTCGGACGCATCACCCATCACGACGAACGAGCAGACGCATTGATCCAGTCCATGCGACAACGATTGGATCGTATCCAGACTGCATTGCATGCCAAAATCGGTCGGAAACGAAAACGTGTGTTCTACGAGGTGTGGGACATCCCTTTAATGACCGCTGGTCCCGATTCATTCATTGGAGAGATGCTATCGCTCGCTGAGGCTGACAATATCTTTGCAGATACCACCACCCGCTACCCCCGCGTAAGTAGCGAAATCGTCGTGGAGCGAGATCCTCAGGTCATTCTTGCGCCGACCACCCACGGAGAGAAAGTCAATTTCGAAACCCTGGCCAATCGCCCGGGGTGGGAAAATATCGCGGCGATTCGAAACAAAGCCGTTCACTTGATCGATGGTGATCAAGTCTCCCGTTGCGGCCCCCGACTTCTCAATGCCTTGGAGCAAATCATCGATGCCGTTTATCCCGACGTTGCAAACCCAATCACCGAAGCTGCCGCCGAGAAAAAAGGTGGTACGTGAATCCTGCCCAAGGTTCTCCCATAGCATCGCGAATTCGTCTGCCGTTGTCGGATCGATCGAGCTGGAAAATGATGGTCTGCGCTGTGCTTCTACTCATTCTCGTCTCGCTCGCAAGTTTGATGTTCGGCGCTAGCACGATCGCACCTAGCAGAGTGATCGCTTGGTTGTTTGGCATCGATGCGGGCTCTCTATCCACTTCGGAACGGACGATCCTTTGGGAATTACGACTGCCGCGGTTGATCACCGCGACACTCGTGGGGGCATCGCTGGCAACCGCAGGGGTTGGATTTCAGGGTCTCTTTCGGAACCCGCTCGCCGATCCTTACATCATCGGTGCGTCCAGCGGTGCAGCCTTGGGAGTGTCGATCGTCGTGACTTCGGGCATTCAGTTCCTGCTCATGGGTTATAGCGCCCATGCAATACTCGCATTTGCTGGTTCGCTTCTCACAGTAGCCATCGTCTTTATTTTGGGATCGCTATCCAATCAGGTTTCAACGCTTACGATGCTCTTAGCCGGCATCGCAATCAGCAGTATGATCAATTCGATTGTCTCCCTGCTGATGTTTTTGAACGACGAAAAGGCAGTCATCATTCTATCGTGGTTGATGGGCTCGCTGGCGGACACCGATTGGCGGTCTTTATTCGTGACCGCGATCGCTACTCTGATGGGTGTGACACTGCTCTGGGGAATGTCGAGACAACTCGATGCTTTTCTGCTCGGCGAAGAAGCCTCCCAAGCTCTGGGTTTAGCGCCCTATCGTTTTCGAATGCTGGTCACGATCGGAGCTAGTTTGGCGACCGCTGCTGCAGTATCCACCTCGGGGATCATCGGATTTGTAGGTCTGATCGCACCGCAAATCTCTAGGCAATTGATCGGTCCACGGCACGGATACCTCATCCCGTTTAGCGCCATCGTCGGAGCGATCACCATGTTGATCGCTGATGCCGTCGCCCGAACGATCGTCGCTCCTGCGGAGCTACCTGTCGGAATCGTAACCTCGCTGTTGGGTTGCCCTTTCTTTTTGGTCCTGTTGATGCGGAGAAAGGGTGCCTCTCATAAATCCTTATGAGCTTCGAAGCTGAAAAAATCTCCTATTCGTACCGCGACCGAGAGGTTCTGTCAGACATCTCGTTGTCGATTCAGCCTGGAGAACTTATGGTTCTCGTCGGTTCCAATGGTGCTGGTAAGACAACCTTGCTGCGAACGTTGGCCGGTCAATTGCGACCGCGGTTTGGCGACGTAAGCATCTGCGATCAATCGATCACTCGGCTGAGCTCGAAAGAAATCTCGAAACAGCTGAGCCTCATGCCTCAGCATGAAGAGAAATCGCATGCGTTGGAGATTTACGATGTTGTCGCTCTCGGCCGAACACCACATGTCGGTTGGTGGATGCCATTGAATCCAACGGACGAATCGATTATCAAAGCATCGATTGAGGCCGTAGGACTTTGGGAGATGCGCCATCGAACGGTCGATACACTCTCTGGTGGCGAATGGCGACGCATGATCCTCGCGAGATCGCTCGCCCAAAAAGCGACTGTGCTCCTGCTCGATGAACCAACCTCGGGACTGGATATTCGCTTTCAATTTGAATGCTTGGAACACGTTCGGTATTTGGTAAAACAAAACCACTTGATGGCTATCATCACGTTGCATGATCTCAACCAAGCGGCCTTGTTCGCAGATAGGATTGCGATCATGGCCAATCGGATAATTCTTGCTGTAGGAACACCCTCTGAGGTGCTCATACCGTCGATCATTCAAGAGGCCTTTGGAATCGAAACGACCGTTTTACAGCATCCTCAACATCCTGCACCTGTCATCGTTCCCGTTCGTCCCCAGCAGAGGCTCGTTCCTGATCCGCCGAGGATCTTAGAGCAATGACCAGCCTCGTGCTCGTGTTGGCATTTTTGATCGACGCTTTCGTTGGCGAACCGCCAAACCGCTGGCACCCTGTGGCCTGGATGGGTTCGGCGATCGCTTGGGCTCGCCGAAAGTGTTCGCTAGGAGGCTCCGCCGGGCCGTTTTGGTTCGGAGCCATGGTCATCGTCTCGGGCGCAATGATGGTTGGATTGATCGCTTATGGACTTCAGACAGCCCTCGGACTACTTCCGATTTATGTGTCGCTACCGCTCCAAGCGATCGCATTAAAACCCTCCTTCAGTATCCAGGCGCTTTCCAAGGCTGGCCATACCGTTCGCGACGCACTCATCCATGGAGGTCTTGAGCGAGCGAGGTATGAACTGGGCTACCATCTCGTCAGTCGCGATACGAGGAACCTGACCGAAGCGCAGGTGTGCGCTGCCGTGGTGGAATCTATAGCCGAAAACACGAGCGATTCCGGTATCGCTCCGTTGTTTTATTATGTTTTATTCGGGTTGCCTGGTGCTTGGATCTATCGATTCACCAATACTTGCGATGCGATGTGGGGCTACAGGACAGTCGAGTACGAATGGCTTGGGAAATTTGCCGCTCGCACAGATGACGTTTTGAATTGGATCCCAGCCAGGATCACAGCAATACTCATGCTCGTAACCGCTCTTTTCCGCGGTGAGGGATTTCGACGCGGAGTCAGAATTTGGTGGCGCGATCGATTCCTGACCGCAAGCCCCAATGCAGGTCAACCCATGAGTGCCGCAGCAGGTATTCTCGGCATCGCTTTGGAAAAGAAGGATCATTACATCTTGGGACGTGACTTGGATCCGCCAACAGAAAAAAGTATTCGCCAGTCGATTGAGTTATTGTGGCTGACATCCACTCTTTGGATTGCGATACTCGCGTCGAGCATCCTCATCAGCGGAGCTATAGGTAGTCCCCGATGAGTACCAACGAAGAGGAAATCCACGGTGGAATCGATTTCCAGGAACTCCATCGAATAGGCATCAACCCTAACGCTGTTCTCGATTTCAGCTCAAACATTCTTACATGCCTACCTTCGCCGAGGGTGAAGGAAGCGATCGCTGGAACCGACTGGAATCGCTATCCAGATCGTGAATGTACGAAGCTACGATTGACCTTGTCGACCCATCACCAAGTGGATCCGGATCGCCTACTTGTGGGAAATGGTTGTTCCGAGTTGATCCATCTCGTCGCTGCCGAGTTTACCCAGCCCGGCGATCGGGTCGTCATCTTGGAGCCTACGTTCTCCGAGTATCGACGCGCTGCTCATCTAGCAGGGGCAACCGTTCAGAACTGCGCTTTACCGATTCTTGAAAGCGATGACTCCCTATCGAACCTCGGAAACACAGCGATCGAACAGGAGCGCGTGTTCAGAGTCCTCGAGAGCTACAAACCTCAAGTGTTTTGGTTTTGTAATCCAAATAATCCTACGGGTTCCTACACGGATGTTGCCCTCCTCAGAGAATGGATCGATACGAATCCAGAAACGTTGTTCGTCATCGATGAGTCTTATCTCGATTTCGTCGCGGGAGGGGAGTCCCTGATCGGACTCCCCTGCGAGAACCTGATCGTTCTTCGGTCCATGACCAAATTCTATGGATTGGCAGGACTGCGACTCGGCTATCTCGAAACCAATCCCCTTTTTCTCAAGCGTCTGAAGCGCCGTCGAGTCCCTTGGTCCGTCAATGCAACCGCCCTTGAGGCAGGTACGGCCGCGATCCAGGACCACTCCTATTATCTACAACAAAGAGACCAAAGACTTCGAGATCTCTCTCAGCTGATTCTGGGACTCAAGGAACGTGGGATCCAAACGTTCCCAAGTGATACGAACTACTTTCTCACGCGCCTAGGAGACCCCGAGAAAACATATCCATTTCTCCTGCAGAATCAGATCCTGGTTCGTAAATGCAACTCCTTTGGTCTCCACCATTTTCTCCGTATCGCCGCGCGCCATCCCTCGGAGAATGAGAGGCTCCTCGGGGCGATCGATCGACTCCAAGAACGAACGGATTGACCTACGGGCTAGACAGAAATAAAAGGTGCGAAAGATCCGAGCGATCGATGGAGGAATTTCCTTGTGGATAGCTTTGCACATGGATCCATACTGCCTAGACTGTCGATCCTATCGATTCAAAAAAGCTCGGATCACGTTTCAGGGTTACTGCAAGATGAACTCCTCCAATCCGACCATCGCCGATCGACCGGTGCGCATCTGGCCAGTGATTGTCATTGGTTGTATGGCACTGGTTACTTTGTTTGTTCCTACGCTGTTGAGCCGTCCAGACTTCGAACGATTTGGTGCCATCGCACTAGGCGCAGCGCTCGAAACTCTTTTGATGCTTCTCTGGTTGCTCCTATTGAGTCGATTGCCGTGGACTCAAAAGTTTGTCAGCCTGTTTGCCGCCGCAGGCGTTGCGACCATGGCTTTTCTCCTGCAGCATCGCGATCTGGGTGTCTCCATTTTTCTTTACGGCTTCCCGCTAGGTTTCGTTGCTATCGCAGTGGTGCTGTGGCTCACACGTACCAAATCCTGGCGAGATAGACGATGGATCGTGTTGGGTGCCTGGTCGATCTTCACCCTAGGTTGGCTCCTTTTTCGTAGCGATGGATTCAAGGCTAGCTTCTTCCCAGAGATTTATTGGCGCTGGCTCCCCAATTCGGAGGAAAGATTAGCCCAAAACGAGCCGCCACCCAACGCCGGCTCGGAATCGTCGGAAACTCCGCCTGTCCAACTTCGGCCAGGGGATTGGCCTCGCTTTCGAGGAACCCATAGCGATGGTCAAGCGGGACATCTCGATGTGTCTCTCGATGTACCGATCCAGGTCAAAACTCTATGGAAAATCGAGGCCGGTCCATCGTGGGGTAGTATCATTGCCGTCGGTGGCTGGATCTACACGCTGGAACAACGAAACGAAGACGAGGCAATCGTTTGCCTCAATGCGGATACTGGAGAAACACGTTGGATCTATCGATACAAAAACCGGTTCGAGGATCCGACCAAGGTATCCGGTGTCGGCCCACGAGGAACTCCTATATTCTCCGATGGCGTTATCTTCGCCGTAGGTGCTGATGGACATGTTAGCGCAGTAACAGCCAACGCGGGCAAGCTGATCTGGCAAAAACAACTGTTCGACATCACGAAAGGGAAATCACCCCAATGGGGCTTGTCCACGAGCCCTTCATTGAGTGGTGACGATTGCATCGTGATGAGTAGCGGTTCCAACGAATCAGCCATTCAATTGGTCAACTTCCACTCGCGCGATGGGTCCCTCCAATGGACTGCCGATGGTGGAGGAGAGACTTACAGCTCGCCCATTCGGACCAGTCTAAGCGGAGTCGAACAGATTCTCTCCGTTTACAACCGAATGGGAGGCGAACAGCTGGGGCATGTACTGATCAGCCGAGACGCCAAATCAGGAAAAGAGCTGTGGAGATACGGAACAAATGCGGCAGGAAACGTGATGGCTACCCCTCTGGTCGTGGACAGTCAACACGTTGTCTTTTGCGATCCAAACGCGGGAGCGACCCTTTTGAAAGTCATATCGCCTCCAACGTCGGAATCCCAAACATGGACGATCGAAACACAATGGAAGCAATCGACTTTTCTTTCGGAGTTTAGCGATCCGGCCGTTCAGGACGGAATGCTCGTGGGAATCTGCAAAGGGCTGTTAACCGCAATCGACCTCGACACTGGGAAACGACTATGGAAAAAGTTCCGGTTCGGTGGCGGTCAAATGATCAGCCTGGCTTCCCAAAACGCCGTGCTCGCGATCAGCGAGGAAGGGAAACTTTCCTTGATCAGGATTGCCCGCGAGGGGCCGAAACTGATCCAGGAATGGCAGGCGATCGACGGGAAAACCTGGAACCATCCCATCCTCGTTGGAAACCGTATCTATTGCCGTAACTACGAACAAATCGCGTGCTTTGAACTCAGCAACTGATCGTCCAACACCGCTCTCTCAACGAAGGAACCCTGTGATGCTTTGTTTTGATTCTCAGATTTAACCCATGATTGTGTTAGCGATTGCTTCGATCACCGAAGCTTCAATTCGGCTCAGCCGCTGCGTATTTTCCCACCGACGATCGAACGCAAACCATTATCCGCAAATACTTTACAGAAAAAAACAGCGATTTTCGGAGGGTAGTCATCCATCGCGGACGCTTCTGGGAGTTCAAATCGTGCTCGGAGTCGGTCAGTCGATTTGCCCCCCAACTGTCCCACAGGCAAAATTCCGCAGATGTCCCATGTTCGGTTCGCAGGAGCGATTCCCTCCCTTTAAATTTTCTCAGCAGGCCGCACTTGAATTCCGACAAGTTGCAGAAAAACCTCCGAAATTGGCAACAAAGATGTTTAGTTTCCCTTTAGTTCTCGCGTATATTTATTGAATCGTCGTTCTGCCGGGGATAGTGAATCCATCAAGCCCCCGCTGTGCGAGTTTCCTAATCTTTATGTTCATTTGGAGGTTTTATGAAACGTTCCTTAGTTCGGAAGGCCGGCTTTACGCTGGTCGAGTTGTTAGTTGTTATTGCGATTATTGGAGTTTTGGTAGGTTTGTTGCTTCCTGCCGTTCAGGCAGCTCGTGAAGCCGCTCGTCGGATGCAGTGCAGCAACAACGTCAAGCAAATTGCCCTGGCTTGTCACAATTACGAATCCGCTTACAAGCGATTCCCAGCGATGCAATGCGGGACCGGTGGTGTTCATCCTGGTTCGTTCCAAGGATCTGGCCAGCGATTTGCCATGTCCGGTCACTATGCTATCCTGCCATTCATTGAGCAGAATGCTCTTTTTCAAGCGATCCCGCTAACCAATGCTCCGTGGGATAATATCCCGGTCTTGCTAACACGCGCCCCATTTTTGGAGTGCCCGAGCAGCGATGGAACGCAGGAGCCGACCAATGCCGCAAGAACTCGAGGTCTGAACAACTATGGTTACTGCGCCGGTGACAACTACGCGGCATCTATGGTGGTCCAGGGGACGACCAAGGAACGCGGTTCTGTGGCTCTTTCAGGCCAGAAGCTACCCATTGTCAATCGAGGTCTTTTCGGTCGGTCCTATGCGAGAATCTCGGATGCTTCGGATGGCACGAGTAACACCATCGCTATAGCTGAATTTCGTCGACCATCGAGCAATCGGGGGGCAGGGATGGTCCTGGGTATCGCAGCAGATCCTGCAACCTACTCCCCTCTGAGCTGCCGCGCTCAATGGAACGGTAGAAACTGGTTGACACCATCGTTGATCTACACGGGTGACACAGCTCGTGGGTACCGAGCCTGGGAAGGCAAAGTGTTCTTCGCAGGTGTGACGACGATCCTTCCTCCGAACCAGGCTTCCTGCTTCCTCTTTATCGGATCGAGCGAACCTCACTGGGAAGGCGGCATTTTCAGCGCAGGCAGCTTGCACACAGGCGGCGTTCAGGTTGGTATGGCGGATGGTTCTGTTCGATTTGTGTCGGACAACATCGATACTGGTAACTTAGCTGTTCCAGCTCCACTCGCCACTGCTGGCGGACCAAGTCCTTTCGGGATTTGGGGAGCACTCGGATCGAAGGCTGGTGGTGAACCCGTCTCGGTTCCAGACTAATAGAAGCGTCGATCGGTTTTCGTGGGCTGAGGCGGTCGCTTCAGCCCTTATTTCTTTCAGGAAAAAACGTTTTAATTCAGGGAGCTGTAATTTGAATTCGCGAGTTGTATCCATTCTATGTGCCCTCAGTGCCTGTTTTGTTGTGACGGGTTGCGCGGGTGACAACCTCCCGAAAACGGTCCCTGCCGAGGGCGTCGTATTGCTCGATGGTGCGCCGGTTGCAGAGGCTACCCTTGTCTTTATAGCGGAACAGGGTACCTACAATGCGACGGGCGTCTCCAACAAAGATGGCAAGTTCCAGTTGAAGGCGTTTGATGAGAAATCTGGCGCCGTCCCGGGATCTTACAAGGTCGAAATTACGAAAAGCGTTATGGAGAAGAGTGCTGGACCTGAAGTTAGTATGAAATTTGGTCTTCCAGAAAAGTATTCAAAATTCAACACTTCGGGACTATCCCAAACGATTGGTGAGTCCGGAACCAAAGACATCAAATTTGACCTGAAATCGAAGTAGTCAGCTCCTCATTTTTTGACTGACCATGCAAAGCCTCGTCGAAATCGGCGGGGCTTTTTTATTGCATAAGCGATTTCCCGATCACGCCAAAACCTCATGGACCACGCGGGCGGGCAGCACACCCGTCAGTCGGAAATCGAGCCCTTGGGCACGGACGACGAGTCGCTCGTGATTCAGTCCGAGCTGGTGCAGTACGGTCGCATGGATATCTCTAACATGCACGGGATGATCGATCGCTCCGAAGCCAAACTCGTCTGTTTCACCGTAGATCGCCCCTGGTTTGAATCCTCCACCTGCGAACCACATGGTGAACGCATCGATGTGGTGGTTTCTGCCTGTGGATTCTCTGACCTCCCCCATCGGTGTCCGACCGAACTCTCCTCCCCAAATCACGATCGTATCATCGAGTAAACCGTGCCTCTTTAGATCGAGAATGAGTGCGGCGCTAGGCTGATCGATTTCCCTGCAGATATCAGGCAGATGCGTTTCGAGGTTTTCGGTCGGTCCGCCGTGATGATCCCAATTCGTGTGGTAGAGCTGAATGAAGCGAACCCCGCGCTCAGCCAGTCGACGTGCGAGTAAACAATTCCGCGCGAATGTGGACTCTTTGGGATCTTTGATACCGTAAAGATCCAGGGTCTCCTGGGTCTCATCCGTGGTGTCCATCAGTTTCGGTGCGCTGGTCTGCATACGATAGGCCATCTCGTAGGCATTGATTCGAGTGGCGATCTCATCATCCCCCGTTTCCGCGAGTTTCTTGGCATTGAGCTTTCTAACAGCATCAATCACTCGAATTTGCTGCTCATCGCTGATCGATTCCGGCGTCGTCAGGTTGAGGATCGGCTCGCCTCGATTCCTCAAGGGAACTCCTTGGTAGGCCGATGGCAGCATACCGCTACCCCAGAGAATGGCTCCTCCCCGCGGGCCGCGTGGACCGCTCTGCAGGACTACGAAACCGGGCAAATCCTCACACTCGCTCCCCAATCCGTAGGTCAGCCAGGCGCCCATGCTCGGGCGTCCGAACTGGCCGGTCCCTGTATTCATGAACAATTTAGCCGGGGCGTGATTGAACAGATCGGTCTTGCAGGTACGAATGAAGGTCAACTGATCGACGATTTTGGATGTGTAAGGCAACAGATCGCTAACCCACATCCGATTTTCACCGTGCTGTTCGAATTGTCGCTTGGTACCGAGCAGATTGGTTCGATGGCTACTATCCATGAACGCAAATCGCTTCCCCTCGACGTAGCTTTTGGGGATAGGCTCGCCATTGAACTTGGTTAACGCGGGCTTGTAATCAAACATTTCCAATTGCGAGGGCCCACCTGCCATAAATAGGTAGATCACCCGCTTGGCACGTGCAGGGAAGTGGGGTGCCCTGGGAGCGAGTGGGTTGCCAGATACCGCTGCGTCACTCGACTGCTCCAGGAGTTGGTGCAACGCGATCGAACCGACCCCAATCCCGCATCGTTCAAAAAAATGGCGTCGCGTTACATCTCTAAGCGACATGTTCAATAGTTCCTGATTTCTAGACAAGTTCATACTGATGATTTACTCCCGAGTCACTGTTTCATCTAAGTTGAGGAGCACTCGAGCGACGCTCAGAGCGTCCATCGATGCGAGGATTTCCTTTTCCTCCTCGGTCGGCTTCCGCGACGTAGATCGAAGGAATGCCTTCTCTAATCCCTCCGATTCAACGATCTTTTTCAAGGCTGTAGCAAATTCAAAGAATGCCGCGTCATTTAGGAGAGTCAATGCTTGAAGGGGCGTATTGCTGCGAACACGGCGTGTGCATGTACTATTCCCCTCCGGCGCATCAAAAACACTCAGCGACGGGGGGGGAGTCGCACGATAGACAAACGTATAGATACCCCTTCGAAAACGATCCTCACCGGTACTGGTTTTCCATTGACGCTTGACCTGCCCCTGGGACATGACGCCGTCCGGAATAGGGGGAAAGACGGGTGGGCCACCGAGTTGCGACGTCAATAGTCCACTCACAGCCAGACCGGCATCTCGTATGAGTTCGGCATCTAATCGGAGCCTCTGCTGGCGAGCGAGCCACTGGTTGTCTTGATCTTTTTCGCGGACATCCTCGCGGTCATCGGATTTCTGCATGTAGGTTTCCGACAAGACGATTTGGCGATGGATCTGTTTGAAATTCCAACCCGAATCCATGAATTCCGATGCTAGCCAATCGAGCAGCTCGGGATGGGTCGGCAGGGCTCCTTGTAATCCGAAATCGTTCTCTGTTTCCACGATCCCTCGTCCGAAGTATTGTTGCCATAAACGGTTGACAATCACGCGAGCCGTCAGAGGATTCGCTTTGGAGACAATCCATCGAGCCAAATCCAAACGATTCGGCTCTTTTTCCTGGGCTGCCAGGGGGTGCAAGACGGATAGAACACCGGGCGTCACTGTTTCCGCCGGACGCGTAAAATCCCCTTTGACGAAGACTCTTGTTTGTCGAGGCTCTTTTCGTTCTTGGAGTACCATCGTGGTTGCAACACCATTGAGACGGTTGTCGAGGCTGGTGTAATTCTCGAGGAGCGATTGAAACTGGCTGTCGACTTTACCAACCTCGACATTGAATAGCTCACGAATCTGAGTTTGATTGCGTTTTTCAGGCTCCGTTTCGAGTGCCTTGCGAAGATTGGGAGCCATCTTTTTCTTTTCTTCGTCTGTCAGTTTTGATTCCCAAGTTTGATAGGCTTGCTTCTTTTCTGCGATGTACGTTTGGAGAGCCTTCTCTGCCTCTTTGAGTTTCTCCTTGAGTTCCGGGAGGTTTTCCTCCTTGCCGTAGACCTTCATCGTCGGTTCGTCTTGGTTATTGAAGAAGGCGAAGATCTCGTAGTATTCTTTTTGAGAGATCGGATCGAATTTATGGTTGTGGCATTGGGCGCATCCGACACTCAGACCGAGAAAGACCGTCCCGGTGGTTGCGACACGATCAAAAACACTTTCGATTCGGAATTGCTCTTGATCGATGCCCCCCTCCTGATTGATTTGGGTATTCCTATGAAATCCGGTCGCAATCCTCTGAGACTGGGATGCATCGGGGAGTAAATCTCCCGCGAGTTGCTCAATGGTGAATTGGTCGAAGGGTAGGTTGTCATTGAGCGATTCGATCACCCAGTCGCGGTACTTCCAAATCTCTCGGGGTGCATCGATCGAGTAACCATTGCTATCGGCGTAGCGAGCTTGATCCAGCCACCAACGGCCCCATCGTTCCCCGAATGCAGGTCGTTCCAGGTAACGATCGACAGCATCCTGGTATGCCTGGATACCTCGTTGCGCGTAGTCTTTTTCGAATGCATTGACTTCGTCGACCGTTGGTGGAAGCCCGATTAGATCAAACGAAGCACGGCGAAGGAGTGTATGCGCTGGAGCTCGAGGGGAGGGTGCGAGTCCGACTTGTAGAAGTTGCTCACGAACGAAAAGATCGATCGGATGGCTCGTATCGCTAGAGCCCTCGAACTTGGGAAGTCGGGGACGTTCGATCGGCGAGAATGCCCAATGAGGCTCATAAGCGGCTCCTTGCTCGATCCAGAGTTTCAGCTTTGCTTTTTGATCCTGGCTTAAGGACTTTCCCCCCTCGGCAGGTGGCATTTTCTCGTCTTCGTCTTCGGAAAAAATCCTATGGAGGAGTTCGCTGTTTTCGGGAGACTTCGAAACGACTGCGTTTTTCCCGGATTCCAATGTCGCCTTCGCCCCTGATTCCGTATCGAGACGCAATCCAGCCTCGCGCTGGGACTGATCGAAACCATGACAGGCAAAGCAATACTCGGACAAAATCGGGCGAATGTCACGATTGAATCGCAACTCATCCGCAGCCAGCGTCGTCCGCAGGATGCATGGAGTGAGCGCCATGCCGAGCCAGACGGCACCCATCCACAGCTGAGAGCGAACGGGGGGGAGTGGAAAGTAGTAGGGTAGAGCCATGCGCGCCGATAGGAAAGGAAGAACGTGTTGCGTATCGCGAATACCATTCGAGTCTTGACCAGAAGCATCGCCGGGGAGGCGACGAAGGTCAGCGTTAACTCGTCCATTATTTTAGCCCGTCGGACTTGGATCTCGAAGGTTGCAGCGGGAAATCTGGCTAGAATAGGGTTTGAAGTTCATCGATTTAGAGGGTTTGGCGATGGCTTCAAGATAACCTGGTCGAATCCATGACAACCTAATCCATTTTGGTTTGTGTTGCTCCGAAGTTGGCCACTAGGAAATACCCTCATCGCGCTTCGGGCGATTTTCGGTGACGAACTGGTGGGACGACCGGGGCTGTGGGACGACTGGGGCCGGTGGGACGACCGGGGGTAGTTATGACGAGCGCGAGACACTTTATTGAAAGGATTCAAAGATCAATCGATTCCTTATTCCTTTGCAAACAGGTGCTTCAATGACCCGTTTTTCACGTCGCAGCATGCTCGCTTCCGCAACAGCCACAACATGCCTCAGCTTGGCTGGAACCCGTGGCTTTGGCTCGCCGATTTCAGATCGACTCAATGTCGCCATGATCGGTTGTGGAGGTCGTGCGAGAGGTCTGTTAAATGATTTTCAAAAAATCGCGAACGTAACCTGGGTTTGCGATCCCGACCAAAAGAGACTTGAACAGTTTGTCGAACAGTCAAAATGCAAAAACAAAACGAGCGACCTCCGGGAGGTCCTCGCCGATTCCAAGGTCGATGCCGTTGTGATCGCGACACCTGACCACTGGCACGCGCCGGCAGCGATCCTGGCGTGCAACGCCAAGAAGCATGTCTATGTCGAGAAACCATGCAGTCACAACTTTGCCGAGGGAAAGATGCTCGTTGCGGCTGCGCGAAAGAACCAGGTTGTCGTTCAGCATGGAACGCAGAGCCGAAGTAATCGAATGATTGTCAATGCGATCCAATTGCTGAAAGAAGGAATCATCGGTGATGTCCTGATGGCCAAAGCGTGGAATGTCCAGCGCCGCGACAACATCGGCAAGTCTACACCGACCACCCCTCCACCCCATGTCGATTATGACACCTGGGTCGGACCTGCCGAATTCATGCCCTACCAAGACAACCGTTTTCACTACTCATGGCATTGGTGGCACAATTTCGGTACGGGGGATATCGGCAACGATGGAGCTCACGAAATGGACATCGCATGCTGGGGTCTCGGCGTGGAGGGTTTGCCGAGTTCTGTGAATGCTATGGGCGGTAAATACTATTTTGACGATGACCAGCAATTCCCCGATAACGCCATGTGCACTTTCGAATGGCCCGGGGATGGCAAAGTCGGAAAGCGTAAGCAACTCGTATTCGATATGAGAATCTGGTCCAAGAACTATCCTTATAATTGCGATACGGGAGTGGAATTCTACGGGACCCGTGGAATGCTCGTGGTCAGCAAACGCGGCAAACTCCTCTTATGGAACGAGGACAATAAACCAGTCGACGTTCCAAAACCTCAGCAGGAGCCCCCCTTGGAGATGTCGCATCAAGCGGATTTTATGCAGGCTATTCTGCAGTCGCGACGCCCCAATGCTGACATTGAGCTGGGACATCAATCGGTATCCCTTATCCATTTTGCAAACGCATCGCTTCGTATAGGTCGTTCCTTGCGCATTGACCCAAAGAATCAGGTCGTCCTGAACGATCCTGAGGCAAACGCATTGTGTGCTCGTGCATATCGCAAAGAGGGGCATTGGGGCATACCGGTTGCAGCGGTTTAGCGAATCCGATGCGTTCGGAACGTACTCTTTGATGCCAAAATACTTTACTATCGCTCCAAGGATTTTTTAGCTTGAACGACCCTCTCTTTTTATTGTTGCTCGTCGGTATCCCGCTCCTCAGCCAGGCCGCATCCAGCCAGATGCGAAAGCATTTCGTTCAGTTTTCCTCGCAACCGATGGAGCTATCTGGCAAACAAGCTGCTGAATTGATGTTGCGAGATTTTGGGATCCAGGATGTTCGCATCACCTGTGTGGACGGTCAGCTAACCGATCATTACGACCCGGCGAATAAAACGGTCAATCTCAGCCAAGTAGTCTACAACGAACACAACGTCGCTGCAGTGGCTGTTGCGACGCATGAGTGTGGACATGCCGTGCAGCACGCCATGAGCTATCCATTTTTGACCCTTCGAACGAACATGGTTCCGCTGCTGCGCATCAGCTCCTTCGCCCTTCCGGTCGTCGCGTTTGGTGGAGCGGGTGTGTCTGAAATGTTGGGCAGTCGCGGTGTCGCTTTGCTCTGCCTGCTCGGACTGGGTCTGCCGGCTCTGTTTAGCCTGATCACCTTGCCCGTGGAGTTCAATGCCAGCCGCAGAGCTCTGACCTGGCTCGAAACAACTGGGATTGCAGCAGGGGAACAACATGCTGGCGCCAAGAAGGCGCTCTTTTGGGCAGCCATGACGTATGTCGTAAGCGCCCTGGCAGCGATCATTCAATCCCTCTATTTTGCTCGAGTGCTCTTTGGTCGAGGACGCATGCGCTAGCTACGAGGCTTGGCTCGTCGCGATGGGACGATGCGGAACCGGGTCGACGGACGATCCTCTTTTTGAGTGTTCATAATCCGTTTTTTTGCTCAAATATCGCTCTAGGATCGAGCTGCTCGCTAGCTCGAACTCCTCTTCTGTCGAAAACACCGATGGATGATATCCCAGTTCGGAAATCATCCGTAGCACCGCTGACGCAATCATGACGAACGCAGAAACGTACGAGATACCAAATCGATTCGATTTTGGAACCACCTGCCCAGCCCTCTACGACGATTGGATCCAGCACCACTGCTTTGACGCAAATGTTTCGCCTGGAAAAAAGCCATTCACCATCGTCATTCCTCCGCCGAATGTCACGGGTGCTCTGCATTTGGGGCACGCTTTAAATAACACATTGCAAGACATCCAAATCAGGATGCATCGCATGATGGGATTCGAAGCTCTCTGGATGCCCGGTACAGATCACGCTGGAATCGCGACCCAAGCTGTCGTCGAGCGTCGATTGAAGGAAATCGAGAATAAGACGCGGCACGATTTGGGCCGCGAAAAGCTCGTTCAACGGATTTGGCAATGGAAGGATCAGTACGAAGCGCGCATCCTCGGACAACTCAAAAGCATGGGATGTTCCTGCGACTGGAGACGCACTCGATTTACATTGGATGAACGATGTGCTAGAGCCGTTCGAACAACCTTTTTTGATCTGTTTTCGAAAGGTCTTATTTACCGAGGCAAACGGCTGGTCAATTGGGATACCTATCTGCAAACGGCTGTGAGCGATGACGAGGTATTCGCAGCCGCCGTACAAGGCCATTTCTGGCACATGCAGTATCGCATTCTATCGCCCAAGCCTGGAGAACCTACCCATGTCACGATCGCAACCACTCGTCCTGAGACCATGCTCGGTGATACGGCAGTCGCAGTTCATCCCCATCCAACGGAAGCGTTGAACAAGCATGAACAATTGCTCCGGCAAAAGCTCTCCGAGGCCAACGCGAAAGATCAACCAGCCATCGAAGCCCAGCTCGATGAATTAGCGACCCGTCGCGTGGAGCTGTTGCCTCTTCTCGAACAGTTAGCGGATATGGCGCGCGACGGCAGGCACATCCATCTACCGATCGTGGATCGTAAAATCCCGCTAGTGGTGGATGGTTGGGCAAAACCGGAGTTAGGAAGCGGATGTGTAAAAGTGACCCCTGCACACGATCCCAACGATTACGACGTCGCCAAAAGGTGCGATCTACCCATGATCAATATCCTGAATCCCGACGGCACTCTTAACGAAAACGGCGGTCCCTTTGCAGGACTCAGCATGCAACGAGCCAGGGAGAAAGTCGTTGCGAAAATGGAGGAACTCGGACTGCTCCTGAAGATTGAAAATCGCGAAATCGATTTGAAGCATAGCGACCGTAGCAAAACACCCATCGAGCCCTTTCTAGCAGACCAATGGTTCGTGAAGATGGACCAGCTCGCCCAGTCCGCGATGGATGCGGTTACCGATGGTCGCGTGAAAATCCTCCCTCCGCGATACGCGAACGGCTATCTCGATTGGCTCGGCGAAAAAAGGGATTGGCCGGTCGGTCGACAACTATGGTGGGGGCATCAAATACCCATATGGAGCAAGACGTTTGAGTCTCCGACGCAAGCGGCTTCACTCCAATTTCAAATCGAGTCGATGTCGGAGAGAATCGCTGGACTGCTATATGTTTCCATCGAGGAACCCGCGACGGTGCATGTCTGTATCAAGGAGGAAGATCGGGCTCTCGAAGTCAAATTGGAATCCCTCGGATTGATCCGCCAAGAGGACGTCCTGGATACCTGGTTCTCCTCAGCACTTTGGCCTCACTCCACATTAGGATGGCCTGAGGCCAATCCTGACTTGGATTACTTCTACCCGACCAGCACGTTGATTACATCCCGCGATATTATCACCCTATGGGTCGCTAGGATGGTTTTGATGGGACTGAACAACCTCCAGGAGGTTCCTTTTCGAGAGGTCTTCATTCATCCCAAAATCCTCGATGGCTATGGTGAGACCATGTCCAAGAGCAAAGGGAACGGAGTCGATCCGATCGATGTCATCGACAAGTTTGGACCCGATTCCCTTCGTTTCGGATTGGCATGGCTCTGCACCGAAACACAGGATGTCCGCATGCCGGTTCAGTACGAATGTCCCCATTGCGAGGCCAAGGTCAATCAAACGAAAGAAAATCGCCAGAGTCCAACGGTCGAGTGCGAAAAGTGCAAGAAGCGTTTCTCAACCCAGTGGGCCGAGTCCGAAACCGATAAGGTATATCCCAAGGCTCCTGTGGTCAGCGAACGATTTGAGATCGCTAGGAATTTTGTGAACAAGCTTTGGAATGCATCCCGTTTCGTCATCCTCAATCTCGAGGGGTATCAATTTGAACCATTGCAATCAACGAGCCGCCTGCCACTCGAAGACCAATGGATCCTCTCGCGACTGGCGACCGTGACACAGCACATCGAGTCCGATCTACGCGCCTACAAGTACGCTGATGCAGCTCGAGTGATTTATGACTTCGCATGGGACCATTTCTGCTCGCTTTACGTCGAAATGGCAAAGCCTCGGTTACAGGACCCAGCTTCTCGCTCGCAGGTACAACGCATCCTGGCACACGTTTTGGATCGCATGCTTCGTCTATTGCATCCCATCACTCCATTTGTTACCGAAGCGATTTGGCAGCATTTGGCAAAGCTCACTCATCAACGCGACCTGATCACTGGCGAGACATCAAGTCCGTGGATCGTTCGCGCGCCATGGCCTGAAGCCAACCTGGAGCACGTACAACCTGAAATCGAGAAACAATTCAAGCATTTTGTGGATTTGATTGGCGCGGTTCGTGAAATCCGTTCCCGCCAAAATATTCCTCCAAAAGATCGAGTCGATTTTTCGGTCCGATGCAGCGATAGCCTTAAACAACTTCTCTCACCGATGAGCCCCTATCTGGAAGCAATGGCCCATGCGACTCCGACGCAATGGAGTGAAACCCCCGTCGTTCCCTCCATCGTCGCTCAGGTAAGTGTTCCGGAAATGGATGTCTATGTCGATTTAGCTCAGTTCATCGATGTTGCGGCGGAAATCGCTAGAAACGAAAAATTGCTTGCCAATTTAGTGAAACAAATCCAAGGGAAGGAGGGCAGGCTCTCCAACGAAGCCTTCGTTAGCCGAGCCCCTGCAGATATCATTGAGAAAGAGCGACAGGCTTTGTCGGAACTGGTTTCCCAGCGCTCCGCAACCGAGGAAGCGATCGAGAAACTGAGAAAACTGTAACGCTTTGCGCCAGTCAAGTTTTTGGCACTTGCCTAGCCTTGCAGGGGAAGGCTTACGAGCAGAGATAGGCGTGAGCGGATCTGAGCCCCAACGCCATCGAGTCCAGTACGCTTTCGCGGTCTGCGTACGAGGGGATCCTGCGGCGCGATGGCCATACCTAAACAAATGAGCAATAATTCAAACGCGATTGATAGAAGATGCGTTTCGAATGCGACCATTCCGCTACATATTCCCCAACATGGAATGAAAACCACCGTGAATCAACAATCCTTCCGTGAATTACAACAATCTTTTGGCTTCGACGGACTCCAGTTTTCCGAGGGGAATGGAGGTTTGATTCGAGGGAAAATTGATATCGATCAAGCCCAAGGCGAATTCTACCTACAGGGAGGCCATGTAACAGGCTTTCAAACCAAAGGTCACAACCCAATACTCTGGATGAGCCAGGAATCCTACTTTGAATCGGGTAAACCCATCCGCGGAGGGATCCCCATCTGTTTTCCCTGGTTTGGACCCCATCCGACCAACCCCTCGGAGCCCGGTCATGGTCGAGCTCGATTAGCGCCCTGGACGGTACAGGCAACAGCTCGAACAGACAAGAACGAAGTGCTGGTTCAACTCGGTCTCTCGTTGGACTCATTCGACCTCGTCTATCGGATCGTTTTTGGAAGCTCTCTCAAACTGGAATTGACTACCCGTTTGAATCCTTCGGAAAAGAAGCCGGTTCGCTTTGAAGAAGCGCTGCACACTTACTTGACGATCGGCGATATCCGAAAAATCTCGATCACCGGCCTGGAATCATCCGCGTACATCGACAAAGTTTCTAGCCTCTCACGACGTGATGCAACACAGGAAGCGATCCGTTTCGAATCAGAAACCGATCGGATCTACCAGAATACGACTTCGACCTGCTGGCTTCATGACCCCGTTTTGTCTCGAACGATCGCGGTTAGGAAAGGCGGTTCCCAATCGACAGTGGTATGGAACCCTTGGATTGCAAAGTCAGCACGTATGCCCGACTTTGGAGATCATGAATGGCCGTCCATGGTCTGTATTGAGTCAGCAAATGTCGGAGACCGCTCCGTAGAGTTAAGACCAGGAGAGTCTCATTCCCTCCAGGTCGAGATATCCGTTTTATGAAAGCCTAAGCAGTCCAACTTTCGAATATTCGAGACTGTTCCCAGTGTTGCGAATCGATCATTAGATATCGTCAAACGAGCTTGTCGAGACACTCGAAAGGACCGTTTCACAGTCCTGGCTTAGGGCAGCTTCTGCATAGGATTCGTCTGTTTCCCAAATACGAACTCGTACGACCTTCCCCTCTCCTTCTGCGAACAGCGACGGACTTGCAACCTCGAGCAGGTACTTTGCCATATTCTCTGCAGTGGGATTGTAGGGGAGCAAAAACATGCGGCATGGCTGAACTTGACTGAGAGCCGCGATGGCATTCTTGTCGTCTTCAAAGACGAGAAAGCTGTGATCCCAATGCTGGTCCAGCCAACCTTTGCATTTAGCCTTCACCGTGGCAAAATCGACGACTCGACCGACGCTATCTTGAGACTCGCCCGACAAGAAAAAATCAGCCACATAATTGTGCCCGTGGAAATTCTCACATTTGCCGCCGTGTTTGTAGAGCCGGTGCCCGGCGCAAAACTTGATACGACGCATGATGGTGAGTGACATTTTTTTCCTCTTGGAGGGTGTGGAACAACAGATTCGACCCAACATTATTGCGCCGAGACAACTCCCGGGGCAAATCGTATTTCTCAACACACCGGCGGCTATTGGAAACTGTCTTTGTCGATATTGTAGATTTCGAGTTTGCGATACAAAGTCGCTCGGGAGATACCTAACAACTCGGCCGATTCCGGGATATTTCCTCGAGTTCGTTTGAGGGCTTCGCGAATAAGCCGCTGCTCCCAATGCTCGACATTGAGTGTGTCAAAAACGTCCGGTTTCGACTCGTGGAGAGTCAGATCGCTCGGCTGGATCTCGTCGGTGACCGCCAACACGACGGCGCTATCGATCACATTCCGCAGCTGACGAACATTCCCAGGCCAGTTGTATTCGAGCATCCTTTTTCGGGCGGCCGACGAAAGTCGAATTTGAGTTCTGCCGTGTTGAGCTCCGAAATGTTCCAGGAAATGGTCGATGAGCAGGGAAACATCCTGTCCCCGTTGCCGCAGGGGAGGTACCTGGAGTTCAAAAACACTTAGACGGTAGAACAAGTCTTCGCGAAATCTCTTGTCAGCTACGAACTCGCTGAGATCTCGGTTGGTCGCTGCTAAAACGCGCACATCGACCCTTACCTCCTTCCGGCCCCCCACGGGCAGGAAAGGATGGCCTTCGAGGATTCTGAGCAATTTCGCTTGCCCCTCGAGCGTCAGTTCACCGATTTCGTCGAGAAACAATGTGCCTCCATGCGCTTGTTCAAACCATCCGATATGATCTTTGTCCGCACCGGTAAATGCACCTTTTGCATGACCGAAGAGCTGGCTCTCCATCAGATCCGCTGGAATAGCGGCGCAATTGACACTGAGCATCGGTCGCTCCGCGCGCAGACTCGCTCGATGAATCGCCCGAGCTACGAGCTCTTTCCCACTACCGCTCTCGCCGCGAATCAAAATACAGCCAGTCGCACCGGCGACCCTGATGATTTTATTCTTCAACTCCGTCATAGCTGAGCAATTACCGAGCAGTTCATCAAAATCAGCATTCTTACTTCGCAACCGACCGTGGCTGATACGCAAGGTAGATTCATTTTGCGCACGAACAATCGAGGGAGCTAAAAAACTCGCAGCAGCGATCGCAAAATGAAATGCATATTTGTCAAAGACTTCCTTTTCCCGGTAGAGATGAATGATGCCAACCAAATTTCCCTCATTCAAGAGAGGGACGCAGATCGCATCGGCATAGTGACGAAGCGGACCATCGCTCACATTGCGCACTTCATTCTTGACCCAGACAGCATTGGCCTGCTTACATACCATTTCGGTGAGCCGATGACTCAATGTAATCCGACTGACTTCGCCAGTTGTCAACCTGCGTTGATCGATCAGCTCTCCATCTTTGTCGGCAAGCAGAAAAGCCACGACAGTCGCATGAGTACGCGATTTGAGTACTTCGCTCGCGAGCTCAATCACTTGCTCCGAAGAGACGATCGATATGCAGCGTATGGACAATTGATGCAGATCAGCAAGATCGTCGGTTCGATTAGCTTTCCTCAAAGACAGAAAAGCTAACATGCCCGATGCTATTCCGTCTGTGATATTCCCCGAGATGGACTCTCGTAAATCGTGAGAAAGGTTGATCCGCTCGATCGTGAGATCTTCATTCAATGTATCATCACTGAATTCCAATTCCGTATTTCCAATTCGAATACGATTTCCATGATCGAGCGTGGCCCGATCAATTTTGGATCCGTTCAGAATAGTCCCATTTCTGGATTGCAAGTCTTCGACATGCCACTGCGCGGCGCGGTGGTAGATACGAGCGTGAACCCGCGATGCCAGGGGATCCTGCAATTGGATCTGGCATTCCAAACCACGTCCCATGGTGGTGTCGTGGCTCTTATCAAGTGTGTAACGAGTATCGAGGTCTCGACCTCGAGTGATGGTTAGGTAAGTCGCCATGCGGAGTGTGTGTGTATGACTTCAGCCGAACACCCCTATTATGGCTGACTGTCTCAAATTGCGACAAGTGGAAATACGGCCGAGACTCGAGCCTTTCAGACAGCATTCGACGAGCGAATGAAACAAGAGATAGGCTGGCTGCCATCATGCCCGTTTGAAACCAGGCATTGGTGAGACGCGAGCTGCATGTCGAACCCGCCCGTCTCGATTACGACGGGAGAATTCCAACCTGGCTGCAGCATGCTTCAAAAACTACCGTATCGTCCGGTGACCAACAGGATCAATGACTTTTTCGAATCCTGTCCCGTAAGATCGTAAATTCGATTCGCATCCAGGCGCTCCGCACGCGTTGGATATCGTCCGTGTATCAGGAGAAAAGCATGGTTGAGCTGGTCCTGCCAACCGAGTTCCGAGGTCGATAATTTGGTCGCAAATTCGTCGAGTCGAGCGTAGGGTTGGGTGACCGACACCAGATAGAGCAACTGATCATTCGAGTACTCCACGGGTGAGTTCTTTTTGGTACTCTTGATCTTCTTGGTGGTATCCGCTTGAGCCAAGGTGGCAGCATGAGCATCCGATTGATTGATTTGCAACCATGACGCTAAGTCCATGGAGGATTTCCGGGTGGACGGTTGGGACCGTTGCAGCGACGACGGCACGAATGCAAACAACCGAGTTGCTTTTCGATATTGTGACAAAGTGCTATCTTTGCTGCGCAGGTACCAATCCATCGACGGCTTCGCTTCCTGCAAACGAAGTGTATCGCTTAACAACACGGACGTAATCAAGTGTTGCAGCTTTCCGTTCGCTTGCAATTGTTCCGCGAGTAGCTGTTTGAGATCGGATCGCCCCTCGGCTCCCTCGGAGGCATCCAGACCAAAGACAGGAACAAGGGGTTGTTGGTTGATTTTCGTCCAAACGAGTTCGACGATCCCGAATCGAGCTTGGGGAGAATTCTCGAGCCAAGTCGAAGCTTGCATCATGAAGCGCTGGTTGGACTTTTCAACGGTAAGAGCCGGTTGAGCGAGGGCCATCTTTTCGTCTTCTTCATAAAAGACACCTCGGCTCTTCGGTGGGGAATCCGTCAAAACTTTTCGATTGAAATCTATCGATGCGAGGGACGCTGCCACTCCCCAAAAATTGCTGGAAAGATCCCCGAATGCGGGCCTCGCTGCGACGATCTTTGCGTCATCCGACCGATGGCACTGAGTACAACTCATGGCGACGTTCCCGGTACGGTGCATCAACTCGCTGGCTGCCGACATCATCGGAGCATCGACATTGTTGTAGCCGAGCTTCACCTTGGAGAAAGTACTGTAATCTTTGTTCGCCAACAGACCGTTTCGCAATGACTCTGTGAGCCAGTAGTTTGCGGGCGAATCGGCGTATTCGTCCGACAGCAATTCAGCCTCCATCGATGCGATCGAGTTGCCGCGATTCAAACTCTCGGCTATCCACTGAACGAATGCCAGGGAATCGGCGGATTGCGATCTTGGCGGGGGCAATGGCCCACCGAGGTAATACTCCGCAAGCAATCGGCTCCAATGATTCGTAAACTCCTCGGAATGGACCAAACGATGAACCCATTCGTCCGCTCTCGATTCAGGATTCGCATTTCGAAATGACTGTCGCTCCGCTGCCGTGGGTGCTCGACCTACCGCTGCAAAACTGACTCGATTTAGCCATTCATCACCTGGGGATGGATCGAATTTGACAGACAGTTCGTTCTCTTGCCAAAGGTGAGAGAGCTGAGCGTTGATCACCTGGGTCAGATCCTTCGTCGTCAGCGGAGCAATCGGCGCATACACTTCGGAGGCGGAGGCTAGAGACAACTTCGACGGTTCGGAAAGTTCGCTTTGAATCTTCTCCGACGGCGATTCGATACGCGTCTCGGTGGGCGACAAGACCGGTTTGTCTTGGACCACTTCAGGGCGGATATCAACTGAATCCGTTCCCTCTTTATTCAAATCCGGCAATTCGGGGTAAGAAGTCGCGATCGTATCCTGCATCGGCTGCCTCTCGCGCCACCAATTCCAACCCACGAGGACCGCACCACAGGCGGCTGCTAGAGACAGCACCCATGACAATCGTCTCGTCAATCGATAATCCCAAAGGCGAGGATCGAGTCGTCTGGATTTTGAAAGGGATTTGGGCCGGGGAACCAATCGGACTGCAGGCTCGTGTCTCTGAAACTCCACATCCGCTTGCGCGGCGCCCAAGGCTTCATCCAGTTCCTCGTCCGAGAAGCGAACAAAATCATCGGATAGAAAAGGTGTGTTCGCCGCTCCTATCCTCCTCGCTTCGAGCTTGGCAAGAATCCGCTGCTCAAAATCGGGAGCATTCGACTTTCTGAGATAGTCGCGCAACAACAGACCCAACATTCGGTCCACGGCTTTGGATGGATCGATGGGATTGCCTTCGTAGGAATCGGTATTCTCTTTAACCACGCTGTAGTTTCCCGTCCAAACATTCTTTGAGCTGCGACTTTGCTCGTTGCATCAGGTTTTTCGCGCCATGCTCGGTGATACCTAACTTCGACGCAATTCGTTCTCGAGATGCGTCTTCCGAAAATCGCATTCGAAGTGACGTCTGAGCTCTTTCCGTCAATCTGGAGAAGCATTCGGCGAGTGCCTCAAAAACTTCTCCTCCGGTACCCTCTTCTCCTGCCCATCGCACCCACTGTTCATCCAACGCGTCTATCGAATCCGTTGTCGTCATGCGTCGATGTTTCCTTCGATAGGTTATCAGCAAATGGTAGGCAACTCGTCTCAGGTAACTGCTCGTCGCCGATGGGCTAATCTGCACGAACGGACGTCTCAATACAGCGATAAAAGTTTCCTGAGTCAAATCATCTGCTAGCGATTGCTCACAACCCATAGCGCGGAGGTAGCGCCAGACGCTCGACTGGTAATTCTGGATCAAGCTTTCGGGATCGAGAGCCTGTTCCGTTTCTGATGAAGTTACGAATTCACTACTCAAGGGAAGTCCATCTACGCAAACAGTTCTTTGATCAATTTACCGCTATTGGCAATTTTCATCGGCCGACCGTTTCGGCTGGTAAACGTTGTTTCCAAGGATATTCCGAGGGCATGGCAAACGGAAGCCATCAAGTCTTCAGAAGAATAAGGTTCGCCAACGACCTCGGTACCATCCTCATTGGTTGCTCCAACAGCAATGCCCCCCTTGATCCCTCCTCCCCCTACGACAACGCTCCAGGAGCGTGCCCAATGGTCTCTCCCAGTGTCACCGTTGATTCGCGGTGTCCGTCCGAATTCACCCATCCAAATGATGACAGTGTCCTGCAAAAGCCCACGCTGCTCCAAATCGCCGGTCAAAGCCGCCATCGCTTTGTCCAGCACGGGCAATCGATCGTTTTCGAGGGTTCGAAAGATATTTTGATGGTTATCCCAACCTCCCAGATCGACCTCGACGAAAGGCACTCCTGCTTCGACCAGTCGCCTGGCAAGCAAGCAACCCTGTCCGAAATTACCGGCTCCGTACATTTCCTTCATCGCTTCAGGCTCTTTCTCCACCTGAAACGCTTCCATCTGGGCGCTCGTCAGCAGGTCGTAGGTCTTGCCCAATACCTTTCGATGATCTTCGAGAACCCCGCCGCGATTTTGTTTGATGAAAGAATCCTCAATGGTCGCCAATGCCAATTTACGCTGGATCAATCTCTCTCGCCCTAGACTCATTTCCAGATTGCGAATTTTCCCGTTGCTCGAGACAGACATCGGCGCCCAGGACATTCCCAAGAAACCGGGTCCTTCACTCGATCCACCGACGGACACGAAGGGAGGAATCTGCAAGTCAGGTCGCTGAGAAATGAGCTGATGAGCGATCACAGCACCGTAGCTCGGGTAATCGATGTTGGCATCAGGGACGTATCCGGTATGCATGTAATACCGTCCGCGGTTGTGATCGGCTTCTCGGGTACTCATCGACCGAACAATCGCCATGTGATGCATCTGTTTGGCCATCAGCGGCATGTGTTCGCAGATCTGAACCTCTCCAGAAGTCGCGATGCTTTTGAACGGTCCTCCATTATTCGTCCCCGGTTTCAAATCCCAGATATCCATCGAACTGGGACCTCCACCCATCCAGAGCAGGATGCACGACTTCCTATTTCTCTTGAGCGTATCCGCGTGAATCCTCAGAGAATGCCCCAACGATAACGAAGCCCCAACCATGGTGGCAGCCCCGGCCAAATGGGAAACGAAATGCCGACGGGACATCCCAGCTGGAGTTACGAATCTCGACCACATGTTAACACCTCCAAAAAGATTCACCGCTAGTGAATGAATATGAACTCATTGCTGTTGAGGATGGCCCACCACATGTCTTGCAGCATGCCACCGATATCATTCTTTCGGGCAACCAATAACTGATTTGCTACGGACAACTCTTCGCTTCGCGGACGTCGAGCGAGTCCGGCTAGGAATAGATGCTGAACTTTCTCGTTGGGCGACGACTTTTGTTGTGCCAACGCCTGAAGCCACGAGCCGGATTCTGTCGCGGTTGCCTCTTTGATCAATTCCCCGTTGAACATCATCAGACTTTGAGCGATGGATCCATTGAACGTGGTCGTCTCATCACCCTCGTCCGTGCCAAAAGCGACGACGAATTGACGCATCCACTCATCGCGACGGCGAGCCTGCTCTTCGAGACTCCCTTTTCGATTGGCTTGCGTTGCGACGGCCAGGGACTGATAAAGCTGCTCTGCATTCATCTGCCTGGTGAAAAAGTGCGAGAATTTTGGGGTTTCTCCCTGGGATGGATCGTCCTGGGAATTGTCCTTAGTGATCCGCGAGGTCAGCTGGTAGGGCTGCGACATCGTGATCCAAACAATCAGCTGCTTCAGGTCGTAGCTTGAGTTGCGAAAATCCGTCGAGAGCTCTTCAAAGAGTTGTGGGAAGGATGTTGGATTGTGCGGACCTAAATCATCGACGGGTTTGGTGAATCCATATCCCAGAAAGTAGGCCCACATTCGATTCACAATCGCTTTGTCCAAAAAAGGACTCTCCATCATCAATCGACCCAATTCATCGCGTCGATTCACTTGGCCGACGTACCCGCTTTTGCCGATCTCCGTGCCATCAACAAACACGGGATACGCGACCTTGGTGAGCCCATTTCGCAGCTGATAATAGATCTCAGCTTGATCAGCCCGCCCACCTTCGCCCGCAAAGTCCTGATTCACCAACTCGGCATGGTCCACATCCCGCGTGCCAGACACGTACTTGCGCAGCGCCCGAGTTTGACGAAAGAACGCATTGAACTCCCAAAACTTCTGTTGTTTCCATTGATTGAAGGGGTGGTTATGGCACTGGGTGCATTGCACCTGCAAGCCTAAAAAAATTCTCGATACCGCAGCGGTCGCCTGTGTTCCATTCTCCTCGTTGACCTTCATGGCCAGGAAATTACTCGCACCGTTGAATCCCTCAGCCCCCGGCTTGGTACTACCAGTCGCTGTAACCAGCTCATACACCATGTCGTTGTAAGGCTTATTTTGTGCGAACGAATCCCGAAGATACTTCAGCATCCCAGACCGGTTAATCAAACTCCGATCCTCCATCCCTCCGTTTCGACCCACTAGAATGTTCGTCCAGACGGTCCCCCAGTGAGTGGCATATTCCTCCGTGTAACGTTCATCGTAGAGCAAGCGATTCAATAGATTCAGCTTCTTAGCTGCCGATTTATCCTTGGCAAATTCTGCCAATTCGTCGTAGCTAGGAATTCTTCCGACCACGTCCAGAAACAAGCGCCTTGCCCACTTCAATTCGTCCTCGGCGGGCGAGGGAGTCACGTCCGAATCCGCCCACCCTTGATGCATCGCTTCATCGATCTTCTCCACTTGAGGGGGTAGAGTGGGTTTCGATCTTTTATCTGAGGAAAATGCAGTCTCACCACCAGCGACCGCCAGGACGATAGCAAAACAATGGCAAAATCTTACAAAATTCCGCATGGTTCTAACCAACCCAAGTTGCTGTTCGGCGCCAACCCATCGGTAGAAGGCTGACAATCAAGCATTGACGAAAAGGAAGCGAATCGACAATCCCCATTGTACTCAGATTCCCTGCAATTCTGATCCTACCGATTCAACCATCTGGACCCTAGTTCTCGCACCAAAGCCGCAAATTCGCTATAACCGGGCGGCTTTCCTCGAGGGGTACCGCCCTCTAAGATTCTTTGGTTTCAAGATTCGCCCTACCAACAAATCTTTTGTGCCTCACCAAGGAGTGATATGCTTTTGCGATGAGCGTTGCTGAATTCCTACCCTCTCCAAATCTCGATGGCAATTCTATTGCCAAAGGAGCTTCTCAGACCGTGGAGGGGATGTTTTCGAAAGCCTATGGAGCTCAACTGACCTGGAGCCAGCTGCCAATCAAAGAGCGGATCGCGCGACTCAAACCGCTCCGCTCGCTACTCGTCAAAAACCGTAAAAGAATCGCGGATTCGATCCTCGTCCCGTCGAGGCAGGATTACCGGGAAACGATCGCATCAGAAATACTTCCCTTGGCCGATTGCGTTCAATGGCTCGGCAGACGAGCCCGAAAAATTCTCGAACCGAGATACAGCCATCGACGATTCACACCTTTTTGGCTCGGTACGGTTCGGTCGACGATTTTTCGTGTCCCACATGGAATCGTGCTCATCATCGGTGCCGGCAACTACCCGCTTTTCCTTACGGGGGTCCAGGTGCTCCAAGCGCTGGTCGCGGGAAACGCAGTGGCGATCAAACCTGCACCCGGTGCCGAGCGGACCAGCCAACTACTCGTCGAACTCCTCGTCGAATCAGGCATTCCTCAAGAGCTTTTGGTTCTGCTCGACAGCGAAATTCATGCTGGAGAACAAGCCATCGAAGCTGGGGTCGATAAAGTTGTCCTGACCGGGAGCAGTCGTACGGGCCGAAGCGTTCTAAAAATGCTAGCGGATTCCCTCACCCCGGCCACCATGGAATTGAGTGGATGCGATGCGGTCTACGTACTTCCCGGCGCGGACTTGATTCGAGTCTGTGACCTTTTGCTTTTCGGAATGCGTCTCAATGGTGGTGCTACCTGCATGGCTCCGCGTCGTGTTTTTGTCCCGCGCAAACTGTCAGAAGTCTTCCATCGACTCCTGTCGGAACGATTGCGATCCGACTATGCCAAAAACTGGAGGACTGTTGTACCTGCACCAGTCCACAAGCGGCTATGGGATGCGGTGGAAGCAGCCGTTGGCCAAGGTGCCAAAATCTTTTCCGACAGTCCGCGAGGCTCGCTCCCCTCCGTCGATCGGATCGAACACGCCGAGCATGCCCATTCTTCTACGGTCCGCATCGGACCTGTCGTCCTAACCGATGTGCTTCCTACGATGGCCATCTGTTCGATGGACCTCTTCGCACCTTTACTCTTGATCGTCCCAGTAGAGGATTGGTCCGATGCTTTGCTCGCGGACTCCAAATGCCCCTACGCACTGACCGCATCCGTCTACGGTCCTCTAGAAGATGCGATACGACTCGCGAAGTATATTTCTGCCGGCACGATCACGATCAATGATACGATCGTACCTACCGCGGACCCTCAGCTCCCCTTTGGCGGTCGCGGAGAGAGTGGTTACGGAGTGACTCGGGGCGACGAAGGTCTTCTCGAAATGACCACTCCTAAAGTCGTATCGATTCGCAAAGGAAAATGGTTGCCCCATGCTCAGGTACCGCAGCCAGCCGACGAGGAGTTGCTGGACGGTCTGCTACAATTAGCACACTCGGGGTCTTGGATCGACCGATTCCGAGGCTTGCAACAAACTCTGCAAGCGGCTTTCAAGTCGCGACGACAGAACTGACTCACTCTCGAACTAAAAATCAGGAATTCTATGATTGAACGCGCAGCTCGTTCGCTATCCATCGGCGTCATCGGAGGAGGTCTGGCTGGCTTGGCAGCTTCATGCACACTGGCCGCGCGAGGTCACAAGGTCACCCTGTTTGAAAAGAACGAATGGGTCGGGGGCAAAGCTGCTGTGCATCAACAAGATGGCTATCGATTCGATATGGGACCGACCATCCTGACACTACCCTCCGTGTTGCATCGAATCTTCCGAGAAGCCAATCGCAAGTTAGAGGATTACATGGAGCTGGTCCCGCTCGATCCCCAATGGAGGTGCTTCTTCGAGGATGGTGGTGTTCTCGATCTGGTAGCAAACCTGCAGAAAATGCGCGAGAACCTCGACAAGTTCTCGAATTCCTCGAACGCGGGGTCGGGGTACGAAAAATTCATGCAAATCTCGAAACAGCTGCACAGCGTATCGGACAAATTCTTTTTTTGGAAAAGTGTCGGTGGCATCGGCGATACGATGGAGATCGGTGGAGCGTTTTCGCCAAGTGTACTCAAAGATGTATTGAGTCTCCGAATGGGTCGTTCCGTGGCCGGACTCGTTCGATCCTGCGTTCCCGATGAACGGGCCGCCCAAATGATCGATCACTTCACACAATATGTTGGTTCTTCCCCGGAAGCCTCCCCAGCCGTATTGTGCGGAATCGCCCACATGCAAACCGAAGAGGGTGTTTGGTATCCGATCGGAGGAACGCGCGCCGTGCCAGTCGCCCTAGCGAAACTCGCAACGGAATTAGGAGTTGAATTTCGCACAAATACGGACATCGATAAAATCCAAACAAGCGATGGCGCTGTGCGAGGCTTGGTCACAAAAGAGGGAGCAACCTTCGAATTTGACGCCTTGGTTTCCAACTGTGACGCCGTCCGCACACACCGGGAATTACTGCAAGGCACCGAGCCTGAAAAGAAATTTGAGCGAAGAAGGAAGTACGAACCCGCCTGCTCCGGAGTCGTTCTCTACCTGGGGCTAAGCAAGAAATACGATCATATCCTCCATCACAATTTTGTTTTCTCGAAAGATCCGCATCAGGAATTCGATTCCATCTATCGGCAAGGAAAACCGGCTCTCGATCCCACCGCCTATGTCTGCGCTCCCTCCGTGAGCGAACCTGCGGTCGCACCCCCAGGTGGCGAAGCTCTTTATATCCTCGTCCATACCCCCTACCTACGACCAGAACATGACTGGTCCAAGATGTTGCCAGAATATCGCGAGATCATTCTGGACAAACTGGAAAGAACCGGCGGAATGAAAGGTATTCGAGACCGAATTGTCTGCGAAGCATCCTTGACCCCCGAGGGAATCCATAAACGCTATCGAGTTCTCAACGGAGCCATTTATGGATTGGCCAGCCACGGACGATACCTCGGCGCTTTCAAACCAGCCAATCGATCGAAAGATCTACATGGCTTGTATCTCGCCGGTGGAGCAGCCCATCCCGGCCCGGGTATGCCGATGGTGATGATGAGTGGCTGGATCGCCGGGGATACACTCGACCAGGATGTTCAATCGGGCCGGTTCGAATCCAAAATGGTAGCGAGGTAAGCGACTCCCCTCGATCAACGAGTTGCTAGCAAATATTGCTTGTGATTTCGCATCTAACCCATGTTTTCTGCAAAGGTCGGACTTTGCTCACAGGAGCGCACTCGTAGCATCTAGAAACGTGTTACGAGCAACAACCGTGAGACTATCCCTGCATGCCCGCACGAAGGTTTCCTTATGGCCAAGAACTCGATCGTGCTCACGCAATCAACCGAATTCCCACCGCTCTCCCTAAGAAGTGGTGTAGATACTCGCTAGGTGTAACTTTCCCGGATTTAGCCTGGCGAATCTTGGCTCGTATCAATCATCCATAGCAGTAGGAATCCCTTCGCTAGCAAAAAGATGCACCCAGAAGAATTCAATCTGATTTAGACCCCTTCTTCTTAGGTTATATTCATGATCTCTTCACATTTCGGCCCTCGAGTGATCGATGTTATGAAGCACGGAATGACCACGATCGTTGAGTCCTTGATTGAGAAATGCTGTGATATTTTTCAGAATAAGCCTCATTTCTTGGTCTATTTTTTTACCTCCTTTTCTCTTGGCCTCGAGTCCTGTCTCCGGCCAGGATGTTTCTTCGTTGGACGACACGCTACTAGCTTTGGAACCAGCCGATCTCCCGAGCGCCAGCCCCAGTTTGATGGATGGCAAAGCGTCGGTAGACGAAATTGCCTCCCTGACCGAGCGAAAAAAGAAGTCTACTCCCAACTTAAAATCGAGACTGGATGATTGGGGTCGAGTCTATGAGAACAAGAGTCATCCGGTCGTTCAGGAGGTTTGGTTACTGGGACGATATCACGGCCAGTACCACGCTTCGGCGGGAAATACCGGTGAGGACGACGGTTGGGAGAATCGTAGATTCCGGATCGGATCCCAGGGTCGATTCTACGAAAAGCTGACCTTGCACGCTCAAATGGTGAGCGGTTTTGACATGCAGCCTTTCTACAATGGGTTCACTGAGTTATGGACTCAATGGGCTTTTGAGGATTCATTCATCCTCACCGTCGGCCAGCAAAAGCATCGTTTTACCCACGATCGCAACGTATCCAGTCGTTATATCACGACGCTCGAGCGAAGCATGTTGGTCAATATGTTCGCGGCTGATTACACCCCTGCAGTAACAATCTCGGGAAAAGCTGATTCATGGAATTACTACACCGGTGTCTTTTCGAACGCAACGGGTCCTGATATGTGGGATTCCTTTACCAATTACGATTCAGGGTTTTCGTTACTTTCTTCCGCGACCCGGGATTTGGAAGACCTTTTGGACACGGAAACCGCGTTCCTCAACATTTCCTACGTCTACAGTGATTTCAATGAAAATGCTACGAATCTCAATCGTTTTAAAGATGGAATCTCAGCTGCATTGATTTTGACGGAGGATGCATCTTCCCTGGTATCCGAAGTCGTTTACGGAGGACGAAGTCTTCATGGAGACGCTTTGGGAATCAATATTCAGCCCGGCTATTTCCTAAGTGATAACGTCCAGTTAGCGACTCGCTATCAATTGGCAGGTTCTAATGATGATCAAGGGTTGGTTGCCCAGCGGCGGTACGAGCGACCAGCAGGCCTCACCACGGGAGATTGTTACCAAGCATTCTATGCTGGCATCAATTACTACATCGCCGGACACCGAATCAAATGGATCCAAGGTGTCGAGTATTCCAACATGAGCGGTGACGATTTGTGGACAGCGAGTGTCGCATTCCGAACCTTTTGGGGACCCGATTCCCGTGGTCCTTTCCCGATGCCCCCGAGCAATTAGTCAATCCCGCTACGGTTTCCACCACTGATTGATTTGTCCTGCCAATTGCTGGAACTGGGCGGTTTGACTCGACGCGACATTCGAGCTCTCTCTGGGGTCTTCGGAGATTCGATAGAGTTCTGCGGTCTCTCTTGGCTCGTTCGTTGGATCCGGCAGAATCAACTTCCAGTCATGGGTTACCATCCACCTCCACCTTAAATTCTTGGATGGTTGGTCTAGATCAACTGCGTTGTGAGTGAAGCATGCTCCGTAGATTGCTTTTCGGTCGTTTCGGGCTTTCGAATCGAGTAGATTGATTCCGGGTAGATCCCTTGGGACTTCGATCTGAAGCGCGCTCGCAATCGTGGGAAAGATATCGATGCTTTGCGCTAAAGCCTCGCTTCTCTCTGGACGGACAACTCCAGGCCATCGGATCATGATCGGCGTCCTCAAACCTCCGTCGTAAGGGGATTGCTTGGATCTCGCTGCATACCTGGGATTGTTTGGGTCCTGGATCCAACCGTTGTCGGTGACGTACACGATGATCGTATTCTCTGATAATCCGCGATCGGACAAAGCACCGGTTAACTGACCGATTGTTTCATCAAACCACTCCACCATCGCCCAGTAGCGCGCCACGTGGATGCTGTCCGTAAGCGGTTTGTATCGTTCGAGAATTCGCTCAGGCGGCGTGTGAGGATCGTGCGGCATCATGGGTGCATACCAAACAAAAAATGGCTTATCCTCACGCTTGCAATCGTCCAGGAATTGAGTGATCGGTTCCATCGTTTTTCGACCAATCGCCAATCCATCGTCGCCATGCCGTCCACCTCGTGTCATTCCGTGGGTGAATCCTCCCTGTTTGAAATCACCCTGCCACCACTTTCCGGTCTGCAGCGCGAGATATCCTTTTTCAACGAGCGACTTGGCAATCGTCGGCACACTCCTCATATGTTCGTTCATCCGTTCTCTTCCTTGGAGAAACGCGGATGATGTATTGAACGCTGCACCCTTTAAACCGTTCGGATTCGGCGGATCGTTCGATGTAATCTTGTGTTGATGGGGATACCGACCTGTCATCATCGTCGCGAGGCTGGGACAGCACAGACTGGAAGGAACATATCCTCGAGTGAACAGTAAGCTCTCCGAAGCTAGCTTATCCAGGTTGGGTGTTCGGATGTGAGGATGACCCATGAATCCGTAATCCGTCCAAGCTTGGTCATCCGATACAATCAAGACGACATTGGGCTGTCGAGCTTCCAAAAAAGAACCATGCAAATAAAACGCAGCCCCGATCATCAACGGGAAAAGCTTTATTAAAACAAACGCTCGAACCATAATCCGAATGCTCAAGATGGGTTTTTTCGAATGCACCTGGACAGTTCCTCCATGCCGAGGCATGGAATGGAATAAGAACGTGAACTCTCCTAGGCTCAGGACACGTGTAGCTCTGTTTTCCCATCGCACGAACGACTTGGGGAACTCCACTGACTTAGCTAGAGTATACTCCGTGGCTGTTGCTCGATGTTGCGCCCCCTCTGGCAGTCCCCGTCCGAACAGAGTCGTTGTGCCATTCTATCTAGCTGGTGAGGCGAAACCGTTTTGCGCACAGCCGGCGAAAACCATCTCCGAAACCAGCAATCCACTTCTGGAAAAAAATCCATTCCATATCAATCCATGGGGAACCCGTCGTACCCACGTTAGCAATGGAGCCGTAGCGTAGGAATAAGCAATTGAAATCCGAAGTCGCGATCCTGCTTGAATCTACGTTTGATAAAATGAAGTTATGGGTGGAAGTTGATCCGCGTTTCCTCCCATTCCTCTCACAAATACCTATCGGGAAAACAATCGACATGTCCTCTGTTTCGCGTCGGATTTTTCTATCTACCACTTCGAGCGCTACGCTGACCGGTGTTGTCGGCTTGGAGCCTTCTCTTTTTCCGGCGCTCCAGGCGCAAGAGACTAGGATGACTCCTGAGTTCGTTCGCTTTCGACCGGAGATCGAACCCTTGGTCCAGTTGATGGAAACCACACCTCGCGAATCCATGATCGAAAAGGTCCTAGCCGAAATCCGAAGCGGTACGACCTATCGAGAATTACTCTCTGCACTCTTTCTAGCCGGCATACGCAATGTTCAACCCCGACCAGCGGTAGGATTCAAATTCCATACCGTCTTGGTTGTACATGCAGCCCACCAAGCATCTATGGCAGCTAGCGACTCGGCTCGCTGGTTGCCGCTCTTGTGGTCCATCGACTACTTCAAAAGCGCGCAAGCTTCCGACGAAAAGGAAGGTGATTGGACGATGCCTGCTGTCGATGCAAGCCGCATACCGTCCCCAGAAAGATCGCTCGACCTACTCCAGAATGCATTCGAAAAATGGGATGAAGGCGCAGCCGATGTCGCTGCTGCTGCGGTGGTCCAAGTAGCCTCAGCGACCCAACTACTCGATCTCTATGCGAAGTATGCCGCTCGGGATTTTCGTAGCATCGGACATAAAGCTATTTATGTGGCTGGGGCATTTCGTACCTTGTCGGTAATCGGTTGGGAGCACGCAGAACCGGTCATGCGTTCGCTCGCATACGCAATACTCAACCATACGGGGGAGAAGAATCCTTCAGAAAACGATTATGAAGTCGATCGAGCCGGGCGTTCGAATTGGGAAATCGTTGATTCGATTCCAAAGCAGTGGATGGCGGGAACCCCGGATGAATCCGCATCGCAACGAGTCTTGGAGTTGTTGCGAAAAGCTTCCCCGACCGAAGCATCGAAAGCGATCGTGGAGATGCTTCAAGCCAAAATCCATCCCAGAAGCATTTTCGATGGCATTCTGCTCGCTTCCTCGGAATTGGTTTCCCGTCAACCAGCTATTGTCCCGCTACATGCAGTAACAACGACCAATGCCATGCACTATCTGTTTCACCAGGTTCACGACGATCGGCTCCGTCGTTGGTTGCTCCTGCAAAACGCTTCTTTCCTCGCCCATTTTCGCGAGGCGGCCAACCTGCGTGACAAAATGGTGAGTAACCGAATTGACTCTCTCCGTTTACCCGACGGTAATCGACCCGATTTAAATGCTATTTTCGATCAGGTTGCCAAGGATCGGAATGCTGCTGCCACCCAGGTTTTTCACTTCATGCAATCGGGTGGCGAACTGAACCATCTGATGCATAAAGCCCGCGAGTTGGTATTCCTGAAAGGTACCGATTCTCATGATTACAAATTCAGTTCAGCGGCGCTGGAGGATGCCTGGGCCATGTCCCCTCGATGGCGGCCCTACTATCTGGCTGGTTGTAGCTACTTATTACACGGTACCTCTGAAAAGACGACATCCCTTTCACAAAAGGTTCTAGCCGCCTCCTAACGTTTCGCGCCCGTTGAGTCGATCCGTAGGGGGAGGAGGACATTCGAAATGGTCTCGTCCCGTATCGACCCTGAGATACTGGCAGGCAATGGGTTGAAATTTCTTTTGATTCGACATGAACCTTCGCGCTCACATGCTTGATTTCCCAGGACGGCAGGTATCGACGAACGGGAAACGCTGCGTACCAGAGCGGATTGCTATCATTCCAGACGGCATTTCTGTCTAGACGTACCAGCCCAAAAAAAGTAGAGACTAGCGTGGAACTATCTGATTTACCTTCCTTTCCCAAAGCCCCTTACCCAATGTCTGCTGCAGAGCAAAGAATTCGGCAAGTTGCCATTGTGCTCCAGTCGTTGGATGCGAAAACCGCCCGTCGTCTGTTATCGCAATTGCCTCCCGACTTGGGACGAGCGGTCCGTCAAACGATCGTGCAACTCAAGAACGTCACTTCATCGGAACGAGCCAAGGCGATATCGGATCTGCAAGGGCTTTTTTCGAATCTTGAAACAATCGATGAGCCATCCTTAGAGACCTCCCTGTCTCCTGCGGTCCAATTGCTTTCCTCGAGTCCTATGGGACAGACGATCGACCGAATCGAAATCAGTTCCCAAGTCACCCAAACTCTGGAGCCCGTTTCGCGTGATCAGGGTCGTGCATCCGAGATCCCATGGCTGGCATGGGATCCAGGTTCGCTCGCCACTTTTTTGGCGAACGAAAGACCGACGGTGATCGCTACCGTATTGAATCAATTGTCACCAGAACGCGCTAAGGCGCTACTCGACCATCTGCCCATAGAAACCGCTGGAGCAACTTTAGCCGCCATACCCAATCTATTTTTGGTCGATCCGAGTATTCTCAACGATATTTTAGCGGAAATTGACCGAAGGCTTCCCAGGCATCCACCCATCCCTACGACGGCTACGATTGCTGGTGTATCGAAGTTATCAGCCATCATTGAGCAATTTTCAGGCCCGCAAAAACAGGCTTGGCTGAATGCGATCGCGCAGCAGAATCCCGAAATTGCCATGCAACTCGGCTGGCAACCTTCGGATTCTACGGGGCTCTTTGTAGCCACTTCGAAAAATGGACCTATCGAACTGCAAACCGGACATGATTCGCAGTCCGAATCTAAACCAATCCATGCACCCAAGTACGAACCTGCTGCTGTCTTGGTGAATGATCTTGTCGAGAGTACCGCTCCTGTGATGGGGATGACTCAACCATCAACGATCGCTGCAGTCGAACGGAGTGATTCGTCGAGTCTGCCTGGGTTGGCTTTCGACTCCTCCAAATCCAAGGATCAGGGATTCGAAAATCTTCTTCAGCTGACCGATGGTGATTTCGTTGTCCTGCTTCACTCCTGTCCTCGCGAAAAAGTACTCACCGCCTTGGGTGGTGCGACACCGGCGATGATTACCCGTGTTGAGAAACTGATCCCACGAACGGACTTAAAACGGTTTCGAAACTTTTTGAAGCAACTCGATTCCCGTACTGCAATCGATGTGGAAAAAGCCCAATCCGAGATCCTGGAACGAGCGACACAGCTTATGGCTTCTGGACGGATCGGGGTACTAGAAAACATCACTTTCCTGGCAGCAGCTTGAAAGCGCGGAAGGCATCCTATTCTATGGCAAGTGTTTTTAAGTCGCGTTCGGTGATGCCCGGTGCAAATACAGCGCAAGCTGAGGTATTCAATTGGGAAGACGTCACCACGAGGGCGAAGCAATATCTCGATACAGTACGTGAGCAAGCACAGCAACTCATTCGCGAGACCCAATCGGAATGCGATAAAATCCGTTCGCTAGCACAGCAGGAGGGACTCAAAAATAGCCAGTCTCATATCGAGAAAATGGCTCACCAGTTAGCCAGCCAGATCTCGAGCGATCAAGTACAACAAACAACGCATTCGGTAAATCGATTCTGCCTGGAATTGGAAAATGCCACTGAACAGTGGCTCCGACAATGGCAACACGAGACGATTGCTCTCGCCATTGCGATCGCGGAAAAACTGCTCGTGCGTCAAGTTCAATCCGATCCCACCATCCTTCTGGATTGGATTCAGGACTCGGTTCGACTGGTGGCAGGTCAGAGAAATATCACCATTCGCATTCACCCGGAGGATGCGCAAAGACTCTCGGAACCTCTCTCCGAATTTATCAATTCCACAAGTCCCAATGCTCAGATCCAGGTGGCCGAGGACGTAGCCGTCGGACAATTTGGAGTTATCCTTCAGACCGAAGAGACTACCATCGACCGTACGATCCGCACCCAACTAAGACGACTCATGGAAGAGTTAGCCTAGAGTATTCCCTCACTCACTTTCACGGAAATTCTCCAAACCAGCATGGATGTGCCGTCGTCTCAAACTCGATTTCAGTTTCCTAGTTTGATCCAGCGTAAACACTGGAATCATTCGCTTCAAAGAATCGTACCCTTCGGAGTCTCTGGCCGAGTTCGAAGCGTTCGAGGTACGACGATCGTTGTGGATGGTTTACCTGTTCCTGTAGGCGCATTGGTTCGAATCCACCGTCGCCAAAATGACTCTTTGCAAGCAGAGGTTATCGGATTTGATGGCAACAAGACCATCCTTGCACCCCTCGATAATTGGGAAGGGGTTAGTCAAGGAGACTCGGTCGAGTTGTTTCAGACCTACCGATCCGTCAGCGTCAGTTCCGATATCATCGGTCAGGTTCTGGATGCGAATGGCCAACCCATGGATGGCAGCACGATCATAGCCAACGGTCGTAAAGTCCCCTGCGATGCCGCACCTGTACCAGCGCTGCAACGGCCACCCATCGACCGTATCCTGCCGACGCAGATTCGAGCCATCGATACCTTTCTTACGCTCGGCTGCGGTCAGAGAATGGGTATCTTCGCTGGCTCTGGAGTGGGCAAAAGCACTCTGCTAGGAATGCTGGCTCGGGGTACACAAGCCGATCATGTCGTGATCGCGCTGATTGGGGAACGAGGACGTGAAGTCCGTGAATTCCTGGAAAGGGATCTCGGCGAGGAAGGTCGAAAGAAAAGCATCACTGTGGTTGCAACGAGCGATCAACCAGCCCCCAAACGGATCCTGGCGGCTAAGACCGCAACCGCGATCGCGGAGGCGTTACGCGATGAAGGGAAAAACGTCCTTTTGCTGATGGACTCTGTGACTCGATTTGCAATGGCTCAACGGGAGGTCGGTCTAGCCGCTGGCGAGGTACCGACCACTCGCGGTTATCCACCTAGCGTTTTCGCCATGTTGCCACAGCTAGTGGAACGATCTGGGGTCAATCCTCGAGGAAGCATCACGGCCCTCTACACCGTACTCGTCGAGGGGGATGATATGAATGAACCGATTAGTGATGCCCTTCGCGGTCTGCTCGATGGACACATCTACTTGTCTCGTAGCATTGCGTCGCGCGGCCGCTATCCGGCTATCGATGTGCTCCCCAGTTTGAGCCGTCTACAATCCCAATTGGTCTCACCAGAGCTCCGAGAAGCTGCCGAAGTTGCCAGAGGGATCATGGCAATCTACCGTGAGAATGAAGATCTCATCAATATCGGTGCCTATACTCGTGGTAATAGCCCCGCCATCGATCGCGCAATCCAAATGCGACCATCGATCGAAAATTTTCTCTCTCAAGGTCAACGCGAATTGATTCCCTGGGAGCAATCCCTCAAGGAAATACAACAGCTGGTTGCGTTTGCAAACACGCCACCCCAGACCAAGGTACCCGCCTCACAAATTGCACCAACTCCCCGAGCAGCTTGATGCGAACGCTTAAAACATGACTAAGTTTCGTTTGGCAACTCTTCTAAAGCTCCGAGAACGCGATAGGGATCACGCTGCAAAGTCCGTACAGGATGCCCTGCTGGCAATCGAAAAAATTGAGCAATCGAAACGTGAATTACTTTCTGAGAATGAGCAGATGAATCTCGTTCGAAAAAATGCTAGCCATGGATCGATAAATCTGAAAAAGCTGCTCGATGCTCAACGCTTTCAGATGATTCTCGATACCCAGGTCGAACAACTCAATCAGCATCTCGGACAATTGAGCCAAGAACTCGAACGTAGAAAAGCAACGCTTTTGCGGTGCCAAGTTGCCCTCAAATCACTCGAAAAATTGCGCGAGCAAAGAGATCAATCCCTAGAAGCTGCTGCCTTGACCAAACTACAAGAACGAACCGATGAATGGTCGAGCGTTCGTTTTGCCATGAACATTCAATCCGATCCAATGGAGGGGTAAGCGATCCTTGCTAAAAAAGATGAAGAAACTGGTAACCGCAATGCTCTGGACCTGTACTGCCATCCTGCTAGGTCAACTATTTATCCTCGGGTTTGCTGCCATCAAAGGCTATTTAAGCCCTAAGACCGTAACTCAAATCGTCGCTCTCCTCAATGGAATCGATATCCAAGGGGAACGATTGACAAATGCCATCAAAGAAGGAAAGAACGCACCCGTACCGACCTACCAAGATGTACTCGAAGCGAAAAGCAATGCAATCTTAAGCATGGACTCGCGGGCTCAAGCTCTGGATCGTTACAAACGACAACTCGACGAAAAAGATAAGAGTCTCACCGAACGCGAAGCACGACACAATGCTTTAGTTGCCGAATTCAAAAAGCAAGAAAACGAAACTCGAGCCGCCAAGGAAACAGAAAGCTTGCAATTGAGGATGCAGTTGTTTTCCGCGTTGCAACCCCCAGATGCTAAACAACAACTAATGCTCATGCTCGAAAAGAATTTAAAATCGGATGTAATCTCGATCCTGAAGGGCTTGGATGACGATAAGCTCAAAAAGATTTTGGGGGAATTTACCGAGCTTATCGATCAGCAAAAAATTGCGGACATTATGGAAGAGATTCGCCAGCAAGGCAAATCTGCCAATGTAGCAACCGAATAAGATAGTGAGGCTGTTCCCAACCACGATCGGTTCCATCCCAGTTTGGATGGATTCCTATCGACATTCCATTTGGGGAACAGAATGTCCGATACATCGAGAATTACAATCAATGCTTCGAGTTATCCATCCTTCATTCAACGGATGCCTTCCTCGGATTTGTCACAGCGATTTCGAGACGAACTGCTGAAAATCGCACAGTTCGACAACCTGTCGTTCGATCCCGCTCCACCGGATCCCAGACTTAGCGTAGAAAATCCCTCGGACGACCGCGTCTATGACTACGGTGCTGTGTCGTCCAACAGTACGACCGAGAACGACGAAGACGACGACGAATCTAAAGAGTCTGCCGACGAATCAAATCAAGACGCCTCCTCGACGATCGCAGCAACGGCGTATCCTCTATTAGAGAATTCCACAACGGTCGATTTCAGTAATATCCGATCTATCGACTCCGAAACCACGCAGCCATCTGAGAAGACTGCTGCTAATGACGCTGAGAGCAATTCTCCTGCTGAAGCCATGCTTTCCAAAGCGTTGGATTCAATCAACAAACAAGACGAATCCATAGTAAGTGCTAGTCAGGAACAAGCTTCGTCAGAAGCAGGGGACTCGGAGACTGGCATCGCACAAACAGTCGCAAAACAATCGTTCGACGTTTCTATCCCTGAGGCTGCTTCGACCGATGAATCGATCGATGTTCCCGTCGATGCACCTCGTCAAAGGCCCATACCGTCGTCTGACCGATCTGGAAAACGACAGACCAAGGATGGCATTTCACAAAGTACCGAAACGCTTGTCCCATCCAATGAGGGACTAGCGAAGCAGCGTAACCTGATCGACAAACCGAAGGAACAGGATTCGAAAGAAATCGAATCTCCAATCGGTGAGGATATCGGTGTAAAACCAATTGAAACAAACGATGGTAGCCGGGCGGATCGCCTGGCAGCTAGAAGGCAACGTCAGGAGTCTTCACGGGATCGATCCTCCACAGACATCGATCAAGCGGCATCCTCAGATGTAGAAAATCCGCTGCTAACGGAACCAGTTCCTTCGGCTTTGTCACCATCGGAATCCGTTTTTCTTGATCAATTCACTGCGCCCATCGAATTGGATAGCGATGGAATCCTCGAACCGATTACGGCCAGTGGAACGTCGAACGCTACGTTACCAGAGAATCGTTCGGCAACAACGACTGGGGTGAATGCAATCGCTCAAGGCTCTTATTCGCAGGATCCATACTCTTCGAATTCTTCCCTTTCTGGAACCTCGATCTCGAATAATTCGACTTCGATCGATGCTCGCAACAGTTCTCGCGAAGTCGTTCGGCAATCGACAGGTCCGTTGTCTCGTTATCAAGAATCCAAACTAGTTCAACGTGTCTTGCGTGGCATGGAACAATTGAGTCAGGGTGGTGGTCAAGTTCGACTCCGGTTGCATCCTCCGGAACTGGGGACTCTTCAAATGACTTTACGTATCGAGTCCAACCAGGTATCTGCTCAGCTGGATGTAGAGAACAGCGTTGCTCGAGATGCTTTGTTGAAAAACATGCAGTCACTTCATGATCGACTGCGGGACCAAGGATTACAAGTCGAACGATTTGAGGTTCATGTCAGACCGGATGTCGGCTCGGATGCGAGCTTTTCACAAAACAATAGGGATCAAAGCGACAGCAATTCAAGGTGGAGAACGATGGAAAGCCGCTTTGCAGCCGCAAACGATAATGCTTTGCCAGCGAGGTCCTCCGATCCTGATTCCAATCGATCGAGAGTCGCTTGGACACGGACTCAAGGCTCTCTCGATTTAACGGTCTAGGATCTCGATCGTAGAGATAGTCACGAACGAGTTCGACTGTAAGCATGGATGCGATCGGTGCGATTATTTTGTCGGTCTAACTTTTTCCATTAGCCATGGCTCGGCTGCGCGTGTCCAATCCGTAACCGGTAGTCCGTCGACGTGTCTCATACCATAACCGTGTCCTCCTTTCTCAAAAAGATGGAGTTCGCATCGCTTCTTTGCTGTCTTCAGTGCTTTTGCGAGACAAAGACTACTCAGTGGAGTAACGTTGTCGTCCCAAGCGTGAACGAGAAAAAACTCGGGAACCTCAGCTAACTTTGGGTGGCTCTTGGGATCGAGTTCCGGTAGCAACTCGTCGTTTCGAACGAGGTAGGCCGGATAGATGAGCATACTAAAGGCAGGCTTGCATTCGAGTTGGTCGATTGCGTCTTGCTTGTCGTAGTGGTCTTGGTGGAATTGCAGAGACAACCTCGCCGCCACTTCTCCGCCAGCAGAAAATCCCAGGACACCAATTCTTTCGGGGTCGATCTCCCACCGCTCCGCATTGGACCTGATCACTCGCAGGGCTCGTTGAGCGTCCTGCAACGCTGGTAAACATTTGAACTCCTGATTTGTGGAAGGGACTCGGTATTTCAAAATGATCGCGGTGATCTCCAAACGATTCAGCCACGTCGCTAATTCCGTTCCCTCCAAATCGTAGGCGAGCAATCGATGCCCTCCACCAGGACATATCATGACCGCAGGCGTCTTTCGTGCTGGTGTAGCCGGGTAGACAACTAACTCTGGACTCGAGATATCGGTGGTCAGATAGATGGGTTCACCTGCGATCCTTTTCGTTCCACCTTCGGTGAACTCTCTCTCGACGGTTTCCTGCTTCACCCCGGGAGCTGGTCCAGTCCAGATTTTCTGAACGATCGGCTCCCGTCCGGATCCAGTCTGATTTCCGATGTACCAACAACAAATGACACAGATCCAGATGTTCGATTTCAGTACACTCATCATCCATTTTTCAACAAGAACAAGATTCCGACCCAATATTGCCTCGTGGCGGAGACATCTGAGCAAACTTGCTACTCAAATTCCGCGTGAGGAGCATTGGCAATCCTCCGAGGAGAAAGGATTATACATACGGATAGGATTTCTAGTTCTTCCCTTTTTTCCGCGATACTGGCGATACCCCATGTTTTCATCCTTCCCGAGAACCGCTTCTCTATTCGGCCTATCTCTCATCCTCATGGAGCTATCTCTGTTGCCCGCTCAGGAGGCACCCAAGTCAGCGGACGGATCATCATCCATCGTTCCCCCAGTTGGAAAACTGGATCCCCTCGGATCGCTTCAGGAAACGGCTATGACCTCAAAAACTGCCACCTGGGGACATTGGGGAACCCGTCCCGCGAGTTACACCGCTTGGACCAATCACTCAAACCGTCTCATTCCTGTTTATGCGTTCGGAGCATCCTTTGATCGTTTCATGGGCGAAGGTAGCCTCTATCGAGATACGAAGAGGATCGAGTCCCTCTACGGCAGACTACCACCCAACACCCTCAATCCCGACGCCCTATACGCTGACCAAACAGATGTTTATCAACTGCAGAGATTGGGCGTCGAGTCTTTGAACAAGAAGTTTATCTTCTTGGTTGTTTTCGATGGGATGGACTGGCAATCGACTCAGGCCGCGGCGATCTACAAGACGGGTAAGGTTTACACTCGAGGCAAAGGATCTGGCTTGATTTTCCAGGACTACAATCGAGTTCCGTTGAGCTACGGGTATGTCGTTACCGCACCCTACGCGGACGAGGTTGAAACAGATGTGGATGCTCAGTTGAATTTGAAGCCACTCACCAAGTTTGGTGGTTACGATCCCAGATTGGGTGGGAGCATGCCTTGGGATAAAGAAACTGAGGCCGATTATCCCATCGGTCGATCCAAAATTTCGAACCATGCCTATACCGACTCGTCGTCTTCAGCTACTTCGCTAACCGCCGGAGTCAAAGCGGTCAATGGAGCAGTCAACTTGGATGGTCAAATGAAAGAAGTTGAGACGATTGGAAGGTGGCTTCAGAGGACGCGCGGCTTTGGCGTAGGTGCTGTTACGAGTGTCCCCATTTCCCACGCGACGCCTGCTGCCGCCTATGCTGCCAATGTCAGCCGAGATGACTATCAGGATCTCACTCGCGATTTATTAGGATTGCCTAGCGTCTCTAGAAAAAATGCGGCGCATCCCGGACTCGACGTCTTGATTGGTTGTGGCTACGGTGAAATGGTCGTTGACGGAAAGGGTCAAGGTACCAACTTTGTTCCAGGAAATCGTTATATCTCCGACGGGGATCTCCAACAAATTCAGGTTGGAAATGGTGGCAAGTATGTCGTTGTACAAAGAACAGCAAATCGACCAGGAGCAGAGGTTTTAGAGGAAGGAGCAAAGCTGGCTGTCATTGGCAGCCATCGGCTCTTTGGATTCTTTGGCGCAAAGAATGGCCACCTACCTTTTCGCACGGCGAATGGCGATTATGTCACTGCACTCGATGCGAAACAGACACGTGAAATTTATTCCAAAGAAGACATCGTCGAGAACCCCTCGTTATCTCAAATGACACGGGCTGCGATCGATGTTCTTCAATCGAATCAAAACGGCTTTTGGTTGATGGTCGAAGCTGGAGACGTCGATTGGGCAAACCATGCGAACAATATCGACAATTCTATAGGAGCAACACTTAGTGGCGAAGAAGCTGTAGCATCCATCTTTGCATGGATCGAATCAAAAAATGCTTGGAATGAATCATTGGTTATCGTCACCGCCGATCACGGCCACTATTTCCATCTTGTAGATCCAGATGTCCTGGCAAATACCCGTTGATCCTGCCTGACTAGGGAATCGTGGTATCCTCGTTGTTCGAACCTAGGAATCCCTTCGGATTCGTAGGATGGTTCGCTTAGGCATTTTTTCCAACTGGGTCACGATCGACCCGTCTCGAGAATCCATCCGCACCCCAGAGCTCGAGTCCCTCGAAAGACGGCTGCGAGCTGCCCTGGCGAAACTCCATAACAAGGCTCTTCAAATTGCACCTGCAAGGACTGATTTTCCATCGCTGTCACGCGCGCAGCTTGTGGTGCTGAGTTGTAGCGTATTTGTACCTCACCTTGAAAGCTTTGACCTTTTGGTACATCGGTCAGCCAATTGACTTGATCCGCTACCAACCAATTTCTTGCTAACGATTCATGGGGTCCTATGACAATGCGTGAATGCTCTGCATCGATCGACGTGACAAAATATGGAGAACCCATCGCAACCCCTAGGCCTTTTCTCTGACCGATCGTAAAGCCCTCAATACCAGAGTGTTTTCCAACGACCTCGCCACATTCCGTCACGATATCACCAGGCACCGCGATTCCCGTTTTATCGTGGATGAATTGGGCGTGGAATCCCGATGTCACAAAGCAAATTTCTTGACTATCCTTTTTATCGGCGACCTTGAGACCAGTGTCTGCTGCCATTTCGCGAATTCGTGACTTATGGAACTTACCAACCGGCAGGAGCATGCGCGCTAGAAGATCTCTCCGAATGCCTGTCAAAACATACGCTTGATCTTTATCGTCGTCCGTACCTCGATGCAATTCCCATTCTCCGTTCTCATCCTGGACGATTTGCGCATAGTGTCCTGTTGCTACATAATAGGCGTCGACAGCATCTGCATAATCAAACAGCCGTCCGAATTTGATCCAATTGTTGCATTGCACACAGGGATTAGGTGTTCTCCCTATCCGATACTCCTGGATGAAATAATCAACGATACGTCTGAAATCTTCCTCCAGATCTAGTGCATAAAATGGGATTCCCAGTTTGTCTGCCACTCTCCGGGCGTCTGCTGCATCGCTCGCACTGCAGCATCCCTGTTTATGATCCAGTCGTCCTTGGAGTATCGGCAAGAGCGGATTCGGTTTTCCTGTTTCCATTTCGCATGCCTGACTCGACTTTTCTCCATGTCTCATAAAAACACCGATGACATCGAATCCTTGCTCTAACAGCAGTTTTGCTGCTACACTCGAATCGACTCCTCCGCTCATGGCTAGAACGACCCTCTTTTTATTCACAGAATCGCCCCCTCGCCGTTCTCTCAATCGATAGTCGATTTTGGATCAATCGATGAAG
>JBBAXA010000003.1:192481-251731 GCA_040396935.1 Pirellula sp. | reverse complement strand
ATCCCTGCCATCCTTCGTTTTCCATTGGGTGGATTCACCGTCCGCCGGGACAAGAATCGCATCGCTCTCGTCTGGCAACCATCGATAGGTATAAAATCGCCAGTCATTGGGGCCTTCGTAATGACTGAGTTGCGTTTCAATCTTTCGATTGTCCAGATGATAGGTCTTTGCCAAAACTGTCCCCCGAGGGAATTGAACCTTGCTCATGAACCAGTCAAATGTCTTCTGACCTGACTGATACAAAGTTGCTACCCCCGTACTGGGAATCGCCAGATGAAAGCGAGGGGTCGCACCATCCATCCACATGGTGGACTGGAGGGCGTACTCGTACACACCAGCCTCCGGTATCAAATCGGATACCGATTTGAAAATCCCCGTCTGACTGAGTCTCGAAGGAAACTCCCCGGCGCTATACTTTTCAGCCATTGGATTGCGATTGAGACGATAGATCCCCGCCTGCTGATCGCTCTGGATGAACTCGAGAACATAGATCTCTCCATCACGATCCGTCGCGAAACAGATCGGCTTTACCTCGGTGGTAGCAATCTCCTCGAGCGAAGTCACTTTGCTTTCATCAAACGATGCTGCCCAATACCGCCGTGTAATCCAATCGCCAAAAATATATTTGCCAATCAGATCCGTGTGTTTCTTGCCGCGATAAACGACACCTCCCGTTACGGAGGCAGCATCAGCGTGCGTCAGCGCAATTTCGGGTTGCTGGATGGGGGTGGGACCTCTTTGCAATTCGGGCATGACATCCCCAGGACCTTCTTTGATACTCCAGCCCAAATTGCTACCTGGCTTGACCCGATGGACCATTTCGAACGCTTCCCAGCCCACATCCCCGACCCAAAGATCGCCCGTCGCAGAATCGAAACTCATTCTCCACGGATTCCGCAAACCGTAGGCGAATACCTCACCCCTTGCGTAGGAAAGATCCACAAAGGGATTGTCTTTTGGTATTGAATACGGACGAACGACACCATTGGCGTCGATCGATGGATGGTCCACGTCGATTCGCAGGATAGACGAGTAAAGATCCGAGATATTCTGACCCGTCTTCAAACTATCAGGCGGGGTCGGATCGGTTAGATCGCCGATCGAAACATACAGACAACCGTCCGGCCCAAACTCGATCGTGCTACCGTTATGACCGCCTGCATCGCATCGCAGTATGGTCGTTTCTGATTCGTAATCGATCGTTGGAGGATTGGTATCGAGAACCTTATAACGCGCGATATGGGTCCCGTTGGGATTGATTTTCCCTTTAAACACCACATAGCACAAATAAACATATCGATTCTCAAGGAACTTCGGATGAAAGGCCATGCTGTACACATCGAGATTCCCCGATTTACCATCGAACTCGGACAATTTGGGACGGCGGGCCCCGAGATCAATCATGACCTCTGCGTCCTCGACCTCTTCGTCCTCTAGAAAACTGACGATTTTCCCTCTCTGTTCGATGACGATCCAACGGGTTTTATCACCAGGATTCGACTGAGGAAATCGGTGGAGCGATACCGGTCCTTTAAAACTCAGTTTAGGAAAAGCTCGCTCGAGGGTGTAAGCTGGCGGACGATCAGGAGTCCCGATAACTCGCGAACCAGTCCATGGGATCCGCACGCTATCGTTCGGCTCCACTGCAAAACAGGCAACGGATCTGTCGGCGCAGACGAGGCAAAGAGAAACCGCGAGCGACATGAACGAAAGATACATTGGTCGTTGATGGTAGTTCATAAGACGCTTGATAGCTTTAAGGAAACAACCGCAAAATTTTCAGCAGGAAAAGGGTTGGGATCATCCCTCCAAACGAAACGCATCCCGCAGCAATTTTAAACTCTTCGGTATTGCGCTCTTGTAGTCTTCTTTTCCCTCAAATTCGAGGGACACCCAACCTTGGTACTTTCCGTTTCGTAAAAGCTTCGCGATACGTTGGTAGTCGAGATCGAGTGTGTACCACTCTCCACCACCGTAATAGGTTTTGGCTTGGACCAGCACCGCATTCGGAACCAGTTTTTCCAATTTGGGATAAGGATCTTCGAGGAAATTGCCCGTATCCAAAGTGACCTGGAGATAGGGAGACTGGACCGCATCGACAATTCTCATCACCCCCTCGGGAGTCAGCCCCAAGCCCCAGTGGTTTTCCAAACCCATCACCACACCACACTTCTCAGCTGTTGGTAGACACTTTTCCAAGGCGTCGATGACCCATGGAAATCCATCCTCCTCCTTGTACCCTGGCAAGGGAGGTTCGATTCCGCGATTGGCCATCAGTGCGTCAAAATTCTTGCTCGTTCCCCAACGACCTGTATTCACCCGCATTGTCGGTATGCCCAACTTGTAGCAGAGTTCGATCTGCCCAATCGTCAATTCGATGTTCATTTTCCTAACCTCTCGGTCGGGTGAAACAAACCCTTGATGGGTTGACATTCCGTACAAAGGTAGGCCATGAACAAACGCTCGGCGTTTGATCGCTTGCAGGGCGGAATTACTCAATAACTCGGTTTGCGATATCTGGTAGAGGAGGATCTCGACCCCATCGAATCCACTTTCCGCAGCAAAATCGATGCACTTCGACACATCTTTGAATTCGTCGTTTTTGAAGCGCCAAAGCGAATAGGTTGAAATCCCGATCGGATTGGTTGTTCGCGAACCCGCGGCTCTCTCTGCGGGAGAGAACGCGAGTGCATCAGTCCCCGCGAGTGCTGCGGTTCCCATGGAGGCAACCAGGCTTTTTTGAAAAGTACGACGATCCATATCAAGTCCTTGTGAATCAACGGTATGAAGTCATGCAGAGCCTTGGGCGATCGAGTAAACCGGACTCCTTCCTCCAAAGTCTAGCGACAACCCCTGCTTCGTGCACGCTGCCTCGGCTTGTTTCGCTAAACTACATCCATTCGGTAGGGTGTACTTAACTTTTTCCCCAAGCTGAGGCTATGGACTGCTACGATGTGATTGTCGTCGGGCTAGGTGGTATGGGGAGTTCTGCGGCGTATCACCTGGCGCGTCGCGGTGCTCGAGTACTAGGCTTGGAGCAATTCACTCCTGGACACACGCATGGATCGAGCCACGGTCACTCGCGAGTGATCCGACAAGCCTATTTCGAGGATCCAGCGTATGTTCCCCTCCTTCTGAGGGCTTACGATCTATGGTCTAGCCTGGAGTTGGAAAGCGGAACATCGCTCGTTCAAATTACCGGCGGATTGATGATGGGAATGGAGTCGAGCGCCGTCTTTCAAGGCAGCTTGAGAAGCGCCCGACAGCACCGCCTGCACCACGAGGTTTTGGATGCAAAACAAATCCACCAACGATTTCCAGAACTCCATCCGAATCACGAGGTCGGCCTTTATGAATCGTTGGCTGGGGTAGTTCGCCCCGAAGCTGCGATTCGAGCCCATCTGCACTTGGCACAAAAATGGGGATGCGAGATCCATACTGAGGAACCGGTTTTGGATTGGAGAGCCGATGAATCGTTCGTGAGGGTCACAACGGGGGAACAGGTCTATCAATCGAAGCGATTGATCATCGCCTCGGGAGCCTGGGCATCCCGAATGATTCAACCACCTTTACCACTGCGAGTGACTGAGCAGACCCTGTATTGGTTTGAACCCCGCTCGAGTCTCGAGCTATTCCGCCCCCCGCATTTTCCGATTTACATCTGGCAAACCTCTCCGCATGAAGAGTTTTATGGCTTTCCCGCGATGGATTTCGCAGACGACCCAGGGGGCGTGAAGGTCGCATTCTTTTACCGAAATCGAGAAATCGACCCCGATCGACCTCGCAGTGATATCGAACCCTCTGAAATTACCGAGATGCGAGAGGTTCTGCGAGACCGCATTCCCAACCTGCCTGGAAAACTCCTTTGTGCAAAACGGTGTCTCTACACCGAGACTCCCGACCACCACTTCATCATCGACCGACATCCTGAGGCGGAAAATGTCATCATCGCATCACCATGCTCGGGACATGGATACAAATTCTGTTCCGTCATTGGGGAGATCCTGGCGGATCTCGCCATCAACGGGGATACTCGCCATCCGATCGATCTTTTTCGCGTGGATCGTTTTCCCTAACGCCATGCTTGAACCATCCTTCGATCAGTATCAGGGATGCCGACCGTTCCCTTTGATCTGATGAGGTATTTTCATCCGTCTTCTTCCGACGAAATGCGTTGTATGGCAACGAACCTGTACAAAGAAAGGTAGCCACGCACCCTCGGCAATACACACCAGACTTATCCCTGTCTCATGAAAAGAGCCGTAGATACTTGAGCTGAAGCAAACTAAGGACGCTGTTTACCGTACCTATCTTCGCTCATGAGCTAAGGCACGTTGATCGACCGGCGCTCGCAGAGGTTGCATTCTCGTCTCCCCTCCCAAAACCACTCCACGGAGTCGAGCGCGAGGGTCCGTAGAACTCAACCGTCCTACGGAAGGGTTGTCAACGGCTCAGTCGACTCCGCGGAACATAGCCAAACAAATAAAAGACAAGGAACTCAAGACAATAACCAGTTCTTTCCGAGACCGCTTACATCTCCGTTTTAGGATGGAGTTCGATTCATTCCAGAAAAGAACGGAGCTTTAACAAATCGTCTGGATTCGAAGCCGGATCGAAACCGACAGCTTTCTCAAACTCTCGCAGACTCGACAATTTCTCATCGAGCTTCCCCCTCAGTTCGGTCGAAAACGTTGCGATGTAAATCCCAACAACATGCAATGAATCTTTAACTTTGATCTCTTTTTCGTTCGCAGAATAAGTCACATCGTGGGTACCATCCGCATCGACACGAAAGACCTGCAAGGAACCGGTTCCTTCCCCTAGGAACCACGGGACCTTTGGGAACGAGCATTCGATGGGACGAACGGGGAAACGAAACTCCTTCCGAGTGGGATCGATTCCGTAAGTCAAATCATTGACCACCAGCAACATGACTTCCCTGTTCGCCAAGGAGCTCAAGTCGGCGCTATTTTTCCCCTCTTCCTGCAATCGTGTGTAACTGTATGCAGCAGCAGATTCGAGAATCGGTTTGAGCATCAAGATCTCTCGATTGATTCGAGTGATGGGTTCAATCAAGTCGGGAAATTTGCATAGGGACTTTAGGCTGAGATTGAACCAGTAAAGGGATGCGATTCCATTGCCCAGCCCCTGCCACGCTTGCGATCGGAGTTCCTCCGCATTGGGAGAACCACGGCGTGGACTGAACAAACCACCCCAGTCGTGGTGGGCACCCTGTGACCAATACGCGATCGCACGTGGACGGTTAAGCGACCGCAAACTGCGCGTCATATCGCCGATCGTTTCCAGCGGTGCACCCCAACGTATGCTCTGACCATCCCAGCGATCGTACTTGCTCCAGGCATCGGCAGCAGGCGCGATCACTCGGTAGGCATCGTAGTGTGGATAATCCGAAAGTCCGGCGTAGTATCGCCAGGTTCTTTCCTCGCTCAAAGTAACCGAGGTCGGCAACCTACTCTTCTGGTAGGGTTGCAATTGGTCATAGACTTCCTGCGGAGGTACCGGTCGGCCTCCACCGTACTGCGGCTCCCCCAAAAACTCAACGGCGTGGATCTGCGGGATCAGGCTATCGGAATCAAAGCGACTCAGATCCTGCATACGATTGAATCGCTTGAGAGGCAGCTCGCTGTAGATTTTCGGGTTATCTGTGAAACCACCAACTTCCTCGATTTGTGCCGTATTGATATGCATTCGACGCAGCAGCTTGCGAAACAGATCAATATCCAAGGAATTTTTCCCCTGCACCTTGGAATTGACCCATCCGCCGCTTATGTCAAACTCGTTGGCATGAACCCGTTGATACGACCAGATTGTTTTTCGGCTCTCGCCGCACTCGACTTCGATTTCTAAGGCCATGTACGTTAATGGCAGTTCCTTACCGCTCCAAACAAACCCACCGATACCTTCGACAGATTCGCCAATCGAGCTGCCCGTACTCGCACTTACACGTCCCGATTCGGTAAAGTGCTCAAGATCTCCCTCCCACTCTCCAGGAATCAGAACCTGGAACGTGTCGTTGGACGCAGGTAACCATTGTCGCGCGCGAATGACCCGGCAGGATTCCTTTTGCGAGTTTCTAATATAGACAACGAGTTGATCTGGATAGATTCCTCGGCCCTGCCCGCCGGATCGCAGGAAACAAACTGTGTCGATCCAAATCTGAGGTTGATTTAGTTCAAAATCGCCACGCCATGCACCAACCTCACATCGATGCTGTGTCCGGCTTCCCCATTCTGATTTTTTACCGTTCCAGCACAGAACCACCATCGCTCCCGGAGCGAGACTGCTGCCATCCAGTGTTTTCAGCGAATGCCAAGACCACGCCTCTTTCGACAGTTCCTCCAAGTTCTTGCCATCGAAACGAAAGTTCGATGTTTGAAGCAACAAAGGCTGATTCGATCGATTGGTCACAAACAATTCAACGCGTGCGCCCAAACTCGCATCGGGCTGAGAACGCCATTGAATATTGTTTGAGTATTGATGTGGCACCACATGCAATCCAGAAATCTGCAACTCCTGGGCTGCCGTATCCGCCTTCAAAAGCAAAAAAACGAGAGCGATCACCGAAAGCCATCGACCTAAATTTCTACGTAATTTGCTCTGACATTCGAAAGCGATTATCTCGATCACGCGTACCCTCCCGATCCAACTTTCCTGAAATTGAGCCCTTCTTGAACTCTAGATTACGGCGGAAGCACATCGTGTGAAAGCTGCCTTTTTTCTCTTTTTGCCGCAAACCGGGAATCGGTGCAACTAGCTGCCGGTTTCAGTTACGCACATCAGATACCCTGGCCCAAAACAGCCCTCGAGGATCGACAAGGCTCCAACGTGGAACGATCCATTTTGCCAATTCCGACGGTTAGCTTATCAGCACCGGAGAGTTGTCTGGAGTCTCCCGATCCACCCTCCGAATCTTTTTCGATACGATCGATCGTTTGTGTTGATAAATCGACGCTGGCCACCGTTGGGTGGCACACGGCCATCTGCTTGCAAGCAACGCAGGTAGGCTTGCCGATCGCACTCCAACAAAACGAAAACTTGAATCGCTCTTCACGTCAGTCTGAACCAACTGCCGCCATGAGGATGTCGAGCGTGAATAAGCAGACTGATTCAGAGCGACTAGGAGTCTCATCCCCTACCCGAATTTCGTATTTTTTAGATAATTCAGCGGTTTCCAGGTCTCTACAACCAACGATCGAGGAAACGAAATGGAAGACAAACTTGCCTACAAGGGCATTACTTTTGACGATGTACTTTTGGAGCCAAGATACTCGGAAGTACTCCCGTCTCACGTGGATGTCAGCACGCAGCTGACAGCTCGAATCCGGTTGCAGATCCCGATGTTGTCTTCCCCTATGGATACGGTCACAGAAAGCGAGATGGCGATCGCGCTTGGCAAGGTAGGGGGACTGGGCGTTATCCACAAGAACATGAGCATCGAGGCTCAAGCGGAAGAGGTGACGAAAGTCAAACGCTCCGCGAATGGCATCATTCCAGATCCCGTCACGTTGCTCCCAACCGACAGTGTCTCTCAAGCGCAAGAGCTCATGCGCAAACAGAACGTATCCGGAATCCCGATTACGGAAAGAGATGGCAAACTTGTCGGGATCCTTACTAGGCGGGACTTAAAGTTTCTCGAATCTTCCGAGCTTCCCATCTCGGCGGTCATGACCAAGGAAAATTTGGTTACGGCGCAGGGGAATGTAACGCTTACGGAAGCTGAGCGGATTTTAACGGATAAAAAGGTGGAGAAACTTTTGCTGGTTGACGATCAATACAAACTGACAGGCATGATCACGATCAAAGACATCGACATGATCAAGAGCTATCCCAATGCTTGCAAAGACGACGTTGGGAGAATTCGAGTTGGTGCCGCGATCGGTGTATTCGATCTGGAACGAGCAGAGCAATTGATCCGACGTGGAGTCGATGTACTTATCGTCGACAGTGCTCATGGACATTCCGCGAACGTGATCGAGACTGTCAGGCAGTTGAAGCGTCAGTGGACGATCGATGTTATCGCCGGAAACGTTGCGACGTTTGAAGGGGGTAAGGATCTGGTCAAGGCTGGCGCGGATGCCGTGAAGGTAGGGATCGGTCCAGGATCTATCTGCACGACACGAGTCATTTCAGGCGTGGGTGTCCCGCAAATCACCGCCATATACCAAACCACAAAGGCTTGCGAAAAAGCAGGCATACCAACCATAGCGGATGGTGGTATTCGCTACAGCGGCGATATCACCAAAGCGATCGCAGCAGGAGCATCCTGCGTGATGATTGGTAGCTTGTTCGCAGGCCTCGCCGAAAGCCCCGGACGAACCATTCTGTATCAAGGTAGGACCTTCAAAGCCTACCGCGGGATGGGGTCTCTCGGAGCCATGGTCAAAGGTTCAAGCGAACGGTATCGACAAGGCACTCAGGATCAGCTTTCCAAGCTGGTTCCCGAAGGAGTGGAAGGTCGCGTTCCGTTCAAAGGGCCGCTAGCTGACTATGCTTATCAATTGGTTGGCGGGCTTCGAGCCGGCATGGGTTACTGCGGTACCCAAACGATTTCGGAGCTTCGCAAGGATGCACGTTTCATTCAGGTCTCAGCCGCAACGGTACGAGAGAATCACCCACATGACATCGCCATCACGCAGGAAGCGCCCAACTACAGCTCCGAAATCTCTGGGTCCGGAGATAACTGATTCCTGTAGCGTCAGGAAACGATTCCTCAATTTGAGTCTAGCGATAGCGCTACCTGCTTTCCTCGCGTCGGGAACGGATTCGTTCGGTCAGCAACCTGCCACCTGGTCACCTCAACCTTTTACCAAACCGAAATCCGATATACCGACCAATTCTTTGCGCACCGTGGATCCGACTGCGGGAGCTGCTGCGGACTCAACAGTCAATCGCTGGAAAAAGGTTGGAAACCCATCTTCTCTTCGGCCTTCGTCTTTCTCGAATGCCCTACGAAGTGATGAGGGTTCGGATGAACGGCAGCCATCGCGGCTACCTGGCGGTTCGACACAAACAAGCGATCGTGTGAGTGTTACCATTACGAACCGTGAACCTGAACGCTGGCAACCTGTTGGCGGTTGGGAGAAGGATAGATCGCAACAAATGCTAGTATCCCGTAACGACGTACAGCAGGCTTCGTTCGCAACCTCCCCAGAACCGACGAACGAACTACGCGATGAATCTTTGGCCCCATCGGTCCCGAAACGAACTCGGATGACAAGCCCGAAACTTTCATCTCGTCGCAACACAGGAGTCGAGCCTGCCAACTACCAAGAACCCGTTTCACCATCGCTCGAGATACCCAATCCATCCGCTGAATTACCTAAACTGCCAGGTGAGAAGAGCTTGCTGCCCCCGAGCAATCCACCGACTCCTCCATCGCCGACATTAGATTCGCTCCCGAAGTCTCTTTCGGAGCCTCAAGTTGAGCGTGTTCAACCGGAGCGAATGCGATTGGAAAACGAACGTATCGACTCCCCATCGGATAGGAACAGTCGAGCTCTACCATCTGGAGATACACCCGCAGAGCAAAACAGACTCCAGAAGCAATTACCCCAGCGAGGTCTTGGAAATTGCGATAACTTAAGACAATCACTCGAAGAGTCAGATATCACGCAAATCAAGATCGATACCTCACCCGCGTTCGTTCAAGGCTACAAGAATGCGCAACGGGCGAATACGAAAGAGGGATTTGCGGAATCCTCTCCGATGCGCAAGTGGTATGATCAACAGGGGCGAATGATCGCCGAGGGCCGGCTCGTCGATATGGCTTATGGATCGGTCATTCTCGAGGGGAAAGACAAGAGTCGCATTCCCTATCTGATGAACCGACTCAGCGATGCAGATCAGGTGTACGCATGTGAGTCCTGGGGGGTACCTGTGACTTGCTCCCTCGGGGATGGATCGTTTGACCCCCGCAACTTTGTGGCTGCTACCGTCACTTGGAAAGCAGCGAACGCTTGCCACAAGCCGCTGTACTTCGAAGAACCACAACTCGAACGCTATGGACATGAATGGGGACCTTGGGCCCAGCCTGCAATCTCGAGTTTGAATTTTTTCAAAAACGTAGCGATCCTGCCGTACAAGATGGGTATTCATCCGATGAACGAGTGCCAGTACCCGCTCGGATATTATCGCCCAGGCTCCTGTGCTCCATGGACGGTCGGTCCCATACCGCTCAGCCTCCGTGGTGCTGCGACTCAAGCAGCGTTCGTCACCGGGGCTGCTGCCGTGATCCCCTAGTGGACGCGATCCTTGAACGGAACAAAGAATTCGTGCTTGGTCGTCGTCGATTTTCTGAGGCTAGTTGAGTCCTTCGTAGCTGGCTCGATCTGATCAAGTTCGATGCCCTTCGCAGTCGACGGGCCCACCCATTTGCGATTCGTTAGGTGCTCCAAAACCTTCAAAGCCCGCCGGTCGACGGGTCCTGCGAAGACTATTGCTTGCCTTGACTAGACAGGGGCGCGATCCTGGGACGCATTCGATTCAATCGCAGGTCCTTTGCTCATAAACTGCCCATCAGCCGAATTGGCATACATAGCCAGTTCAAGATTCCTGCGAAGTCATGGAGCTAGGCCGCTACTTCCTCGCTCACTTCCAATTCGGGAAGTCGAATCCTCACACCGTTTCTACCAAACACGATCGGGATCAATTCCTTTGAAATCCCGGCGTCGTAGGTCAAGCCGTAGTATTTGTGAGCCGGTGCCGACAGTCTCAATACCCACCTCAACATCTCCACTCGAAACGCTTGAAACCATGGCAGATCTGGCTGGCTGATGATTTCCTCCTCGCCGACCTCCACAATCCATCGCTCCGCCGAAATATTCATCTTCCCTCTGCGTTGTAGGTCCTTCAGCGCACCACGAATATCGGTTTGCTCCATGTATCCGTAGGTCACGTTCACCGCATAGATATCGTTCCCTAATTTGATGACCTCGTAACGATTGTCGTCATCGTAGGTAGCATTGGAAATTTGATTGATATGAAATAGGGTCACATGCGATGGGAGAACTCCATATTTCTTGAGAAAGACTCGCAAAGTGACAGGAGTATAGTCATCCAGCGTGCGTATTGGTTGCGAGCAGAGGAACACAGCAGCCCGATCGCTCTCGACTAACCGTCGCCGACCTTGAATCAACGTTCGAGCCAACGGGAGATTTTCGTTGATCGCGATTTCTATCTCGTCGACTTTATCTCTGAGCGCAACCAGCCAATCGATTTTCTTTCCTTCGCGAAAACCGAAATCGTAAAAAGCTTTTGCCATCTGTTTCCGCCCCCATTGCCAGGTCAACATGATTCCGACGAGGACGGCTGCGATACTGATTGGAAAGTAACCGCCGCTGGCAACCTTGGTGAGATTGCTACAGAAAAATAACAGATCGACGAACATGATCGGGCTACACACCGCCAACACTTGCCAGAGCTTCCAGTTCCATCGATAAAACGCGACATATCCAAACGTCAGTGTTGTGATACCCATCGTGGCGGTCACTGCGATCCCGTATGCAGATGCGAGATTCCCTGCCGTACGAAACGTAAGCGTTGCGATGACACAGCCTACAAAAAGTGCCCAATTGACGGACGGGATGTAGACCTGTCCCTCGGCTTCGTGGCTTGTGTACCGCACCAATTGACGTGGGGCAAACCCCAGTGCGATGGCCTGTTTGACGATAGAGAACATGCCGGTGATCAATGCTTGAGAAGCAATGAAGGCTGCACAGGCCGCGACAATCAAGTCGAAGACATACAAAGCCTGATTGAACGAATCCCATCCCTCCAGACTCGGGGTCAAGGCAAAAAAAGTATTGCATCTCGGTGGAACACCTCTCTCGAGAATGTAGCCCACCTGCCCAGCGTAGTTGATCAACAAACAGGGCAAGACAATCGAATACCAAGCTAACATCACTGGCCGTCGTCCGGAATCGCGTGGGTCAACACTCATACCCTCACCACAGAGCTTGCCAGTACGACGCATGAAGTGACCGATATCCGCGTACTTCGCTTCCCCACCCGTGATCGCCAAGACCACGACACCGAGAATTGCGAACATGCCCAACGTCGGAAAACTCATTACAAAATTAAAGGCATAAGCGGGATTCACCGAGTAAAAGACATCCGGATTACGAAGGATCCAGGGGATGCCTTTGAATGCGATCCATGGAAACCAAACCACAAGCATGAACCAGCCAAAAATCCCACCCACCTTGCTGGTACCGCGCCATTGGGGTTTAAACAAAACAAACAGACTCACCAAAGTAGCAATGACAGCCCATTTCTCCCCCAAAGGTTCGTAGGCTCCTAGCATACTGATCGCAGGAGTAATAATGCCGTCGGCCGCGAGCATGCCGGCAGCCGTTACGACCAAAAAGCCGACCAGCCCGAGGCCAAAGATCTTACCTGTATACCCCTTTAGCAATCCCCAAAGCGCGAAGTCACCCCCCTCGCCACGGTTATCAGCCCGCATGATCAACAGGTCGTATTTCACCGTCAAGAAAATGAGGGCCCAGAAAACCAAGCTCAAACTTCCCAAAGCCTCGTTTCGCGTTACCAAATCGAGCCCCCCCACGAGGATCATGTTATCGACATCGGTCACCACTAGATCATGGTTCTTAAGTTTGATAGTTTCACGCGTCAATTCCATGACGCAGTAAAGAACCGACGTGCCAATATCCCCGTAAACGGTACCAGCAGCCTCCCGTATTTTGGTGATCATGCTGGAGGAATGATGATGGGATGCGACCTGGTGAACGTGTTCATCCCCATCAGAGTGCAATGACTCTTTCGATTCAGCCGTATCTTGTGAAGTTGCAGACATATCGGCCGAGTTTTGCAGCGACTCGGAAGGAAGCGGTTGATTCACAATGCAATTTTTCCAGAAGACAATCGTTGGCCATGATCGCAGGAGCCCGTTCCTTCTAAACGAAGATCGCTCGTACCTCTACGAATCGACCGCAACCCAATCCTCGGATCCCGTGATTGGTTTTCCAGGTCAAACTCGAAATCAAGCAGGCTCAGCCAAACGGAATACCCTCATCATTCCCACCCCCCCAGGAAACGCAAGAGGAGATCAATGACGCAGAACGACACCAACCGCCAAAAGAGGGGTTCGATAGGAACAGACGGTGGGGAAAAACCATCCGTTGGAAATTGGGGCAGGATTTTGGAATCGAAAAACTCCCCTTCGGACCAACGAATTCGTTCGAAGTCGGCAATCGCTCAAAAGCCTCCGGTCGCCGAACGACTCTGGATCGGTCAACCAAACCGCGTCTTACCTTGGAAAAAGACTGAATACTAAGAATGTGTTCACCCTCGGGCCTAAACAGAATCGATTTTTTATTCCAGACTACCAAGCGTCAAAAAATGATATAAATTGAAGTATGAGGTAGATGTGAATTGCAGATTAATTTCTAAGACAATATTTCATCGATTCCAAGCGAATTTCCCCACTCAACCGAAGATCGGATTTCGGGCGTGACCGATCCAGGTTGGGTGGGGTTTTTGTTTGACGCTCTCAATCCAGCTTCTTTGGGGATGAAAACTTCGATTCGGTAGGGATTACCGACCGGAGGAGATTTATCTTGAGATTTCCACGCTAGAACCCTGCTCGGCTTCGAAATGCCGGGACTTTCGTGTTTGAAGCGACGGTTAAGAACAAAGGTGAGAAAACTCTGGAGTACTCGGGTCTCGACGCTATTATTTTTGGCGAAAGCTTAAGTATCTAGGTATGTTTTTCGAGGCCGCTCGACTCTGTAGCCCGCTGAAAAACGGAAGGGGCACGGCGAGAGTCGTCCGGTTAGTCTGGTTTTACGAATAAAACCGTGCAGCTTGCATTGCTCCTCTACAAATTCGATCGTTTTTCAACGAGCAATTAGCCCCGAACTGGCTGAGACCAAAAGACCGAGCCGATTCGGGAAAGAGTAGGGATTCGCTACCTGTGCAAGTAGGGAGAGAATGTTGACAATACGAGTGCGAAGCGATCGAAGGGGTCACGAAGTCGATTGAATGCATCCGTCGTTCGTGATCACGATCCGTTCCTTTGCGTTGGTCCGTTTTGACGAATTTTGCGGACGACGTTCGATTACAAACAACAGTCGTTCGGTAAGAAATTTTTAGCTCATACAACTTTGATTTGGCCGGTCGAATGGATCGATCTCAAGGAAATTCTTTGGAAGCGAAGCGCTGGCTCGAAGAGTCCGGACTGAACGCAGACGAATCCGAGGTTCTCCTGGTAGAAAATTTCCTTGAGAGTTCTTCAAGCTGGGCACTTCGCAACGAATTCCTCGAACAAGTACGAACACTACTCGATCGATTCCCCGAACTGCGAGCGGGACTTGGAAAACTACTGCGATTCGTCTTGGGCTCGCGTAGCCCCAGTGCATTTCTCGCCTTCGTCGATAAAGACCGCGATGCTCTTCCCGTGCTGTTACGGATGCTCAGTCTTCCAGCCCCATCCACGGAATGGCTAGTGCAAGATCCGGACTGTTTTGATTGGCTGCGATTGACTGCGGGGCAAGTCGTCAGTTCAGACCATCTGCGAGATGTGCTACTCGCCGAATTGAGTAGTTTGGATGAAGAGTCGCGATGGTTGGATTCCATGCTACGATTCCGCCGTCGTGAAACTTTACGATTGATTTATGCGTTCTGCCTGCACGACATGCCTTGGTACGATGTAGGGCAACAACTATCTAACGTCGCCGACGCATGTATTGCCGGTGCCATCGAAGTGACGAAACTTTCTATACGATCTCGTCGCGGTACTCTTCCGGACCCCTTGCAGCAGCTCACCGTTCTAGGGGTGGGCGCTTTGGGGGCGAACGATCTCTTCTTGGATACACCGTTAGCCCTGCTGTTTCTTACCGAGCCCTCCAACTCCTCGGAAGAAGTACCAGCCAATGAGGATGATGTTCATCGATTTGTTGAGAGCGTGACTCACTGGCTTTCTCATCCAGCAGGTTTTGCTTACTCCGTGATTCAACCTCGGTGTGCGGTACCCGACGCCGAAGTTGGGCGTTCCTCGATGGTGCAGGCCAAGAAATGGCTTCAAGAGATAGAGAATCGGGGGCGCATCGAAGATCGTATCGATCTATTGAGCGCTCGCTTTGTCGGCGGAAATCGTGAGCTAGCCAACTATGCCATGGACGAGCTGAAATCGTTCATTTTCCAAAAATATGTCACAGGAAACGACATTGCGGAATTGGGAGCGGTGTATCGTAAGTGGACTCGATACTCGCCTTCCATGGACCAGTTGAATCGAGCCGACGGATGGGGTATCGATCGACTCGAAGCCTGGAAGAAGGAACTGGATTTCCTCGTTCGCTACTTGCAACTCCTGAATGGGAGCGAAGACCTCGAGATCCGCGAACCGAACACCCTGTGCGCGATCGACGCGTTGGCTCGCAAGGGCTATCTGTCCGAAGCTGAAAAGGGAATCCTCAACACCGCATGCAACCGATTTGCATCGACGATCCTGCGTTGGCAAATGCATACGAGTTCGATACCGATTGCGTCCGATACCGAGTTAGCGCTCTCGCGAGCGGATCAGACCGACCTGTCGATCGACGGGAAACGCCAGGACATGAACGCCGCTGACGGATCCAGTATGGCTAAGATCGATTTTTCCCTAGAGTCGACGCGGTCGCCCCTCCTGGAATCGATCCAACGGATCCGTCAAATCGCACATCATCTTCAAGGAGATGTGTTTTCCGATGTCGCGAAGGTTCCGGAGGAGACCGACCTCATTCTCGATCCGAGTCCCGATCCTGAGTGGGTAGAAACCATTTTGGAGAGGCACCGCTTCCGTAGAACCCATGCGGCCTTTCAGTACTTGAGGGAACTGGCAAGAGAGGAGGTGCGAATGCTTTCTTCTCAGCGCTGTCGCTACTTCCTTGCAGCGATCGCCCCGCGCTTGCTTCAGAAAATAGGGAGTACTCCGAATCCGGACTCCACGCTAGAAAACCTCGCAAAGACATGCCGTTCTTTGGGTGGTAAAGGAATTCTGTGGGAGTTGTTCAACGTCCACGAACCAAGCATGGATCTCTACGTTCGGATGTGTGGCACGAGCCCCTATTTGGTCTCGCTCCTGATCAACAGCCCTGGCATGATCGACGAATTGCTCGACTCCCTGATGGTCAATCGATTGCCAAGCGAACCGCAACTCGAAACCATGCTCCATGAGCTATGCCGCGGCGCCGAGGATATCGAACCGATATTGAGTTCCTTCAAAAGCGTCATGCATCTCAATGTCGGAGTGCGCGATATTCTCGGCAAGGAAAGCATCGCTGACACGCATCGCGCCTTGTCCGACATCGCGGAAGTATGCATTCGACAAGTCATCGAGTTCTGCTACCAAGCGCTGGTGCGGAAACTGGGAATACCCAAGATTAGCAACGAATTGGTTTGCCGTTTTGCCATTGCAGCACTCGGCAAATATGGAGCGCGAGAACCGAATTATCACAGCGATCTTACCCTGCTGTGCCTATACGAAGCAGAGGGCGAAACGACTTCGATCGGGTTCTCACGAATTCATCAACCCGTATCAAACTCGGAATTCTTCCATCAATTGACCCAAAAGAGTCTGCAGATGCTCAATCGAGTCGGCCGTAATGGTCGACTTTATGAGACAGGTATTTGGAATCCATCGGAGGATCGCACCTACCATTTGGCTTGGAGCCTAACCTCTTTCGTCGAGACCATCGATCAACAATCGGTCAGTCCCAAAAAACGTCTTGAGTATTGCCCTCACCGAATGATCTACGGAGAACCTTCGTTTCAAATCGAAGCAGATCGCGTGGTGACCCAAGCCATACTTAGGAAAGGCTGGCATTCTCAAGACACCATCCGTATCTGCGAAGAACGGTCTAAGCTAGAAGAAACTGCGACCTCGAGAAACCTGAAACGAGGACTCGGTGGTACCATCGATATCGAATGGCTTTGCCAAATGCTAACGCTGCAGCAATCGATTGCGGAAAACCACCCCCTCATCCCTGGTACTCTTGACGCGCTGAGCCGATTTGCAGCCAATCGCACTCTGCTACCCGAAGAAGCCGTTTTCTTGAGCCAGAGCTACAATTTTTTGCGGAGCGTTGAGTCCGGCTTGCGACTCATGAATACCAAAGCACGCCACGAGCTTCCTTCTGACTCGAGTCAATTAGAACAGCTTGCCTACATCCTTCACCTCAAGAACGGCGCGGAGTTGGATGAAAAATGCATCGACTATCTGACCCGGAATCGCGAGATCTTTAGGAAGTACGTCCATGAGTGATACTCGCAGCATTTCCGCTTGGGTATCGTTTCTCATAGCAGTACAGTTCCTCACTCGCATTCCTGTGTCCTGGGGGATCAAGATCGATGATGGACAATTCCCTGCGGCGCTTCGCAGTTCTCTTTCATTTTTCCCGCTGGTTGGGTTTTTGATCGGCTGTGCAACAGGGCTGGTCTATTCCATTGCCCTGCTGTTTTGGTCCCCGCTAGTTGCCGGTTTGATCGCAGTCGCAGTGGAAATGGTACTGACAGGAGCATTCCATGAGGATGCTCTGGCCGATTCCGCCGACGCGCTCGGTGGAGGTTGGGATCGAGACCAGATCCTAACCATTTTAAAAGACTCTCGTCATGGAACCTATGGTGTCTGCTCCCTGGTCGTAGGAATAGGTATGCGAGTAGCCCTGATCAGTAGCCTGTCGCCAGAGCTCGGGCTTTTGTCGATTCCCTTTTCCGCTGGCTTCGGACGTTGGGCGATTCTATGGATGATGATTTGGTTGCCTCCCATTCTCGACCGTCCCACCATGGCGAGGGATGTCGGTGGCCAACCATCCCCATCGATGATCGCTTGGAGTACCGCCTGGTTTTCAGCTGCGGCCAGCGGTTGGATACTGGCCATGCAATCTGTGAACGGGGGCTCTATCGAGCGTTCTTTCTTGACCCTGATCTGGCTCCTACCGACGGTTTCCCTCATCACTACCCTCCTTTTCTCCGGGTATGTGCGAAAACGGGTCGGGGGCGTGACTGGGGATTTTCTAGGGGCCAACTGTTACGTGGTCCAATTGGCAACACTCCTCGCTTTCCAATTCGCTGTCAGGACTTAACGATAGAAACGAGTTTACGGGCATTGTTTTCTGGATTTATCTCCAAGTCTCCTGGTCTTAATCCGCTCAAATGACTTAAATTACTACGTCGCGTAGTGACTTTAGTTTTTTCCTTGAAATTCGATTGTGAGGATTAGGCCGATGACAAGGATTTTGAAAATTCTTTGGTGCGTCGCCTTTGTTGGGCTGGCGGCTCCCGCCGCGAATGCAAACTGTCCTTTTTGTAGTGCGGCAGGGCAGACACTGCGACAAGAAATGCAGACCATGGACGTCGTGGGGATCGCTACCCTGGTCTCCGATGGCAGGAAAGACATCGACGGAGCGGCCAAATTCAAGATTGAGGTCGTTCTCAAAGGCGAGTCCCTGGTCAAAGCCGGCCAAGAGTTTCAAGCGACGTACTTCGGGCCTGGAACGTCCAAGAAACGTTTCTTGATGCAGGGAGTCGATCCGAGAGAACTCGTCTGGTCCTCCCCGATCGCCCTGACCGAAGAAGGGGAGAAATACATTTCCAAACTTCTCAAACTGCCTGAGGATCCGGTTGAACGACTGGCGTTCTTTCAGGAGTATTTTGAACATCCTGATACCCTGCTCGCGAGGGATTGCTATGACGAATTTGCCCTCAGCCCCTACGAGGATGTAATCAAACTCAAGTCGCGAATGAAGCGTGAAAAACTCATCAGTTGGGTTCAGGACCCATCGATGGCACCGGACCGCAAACGGCTTTACTACACAATGCTCGGTGTTTGCGGAGTTCCTGAGGACACCCAATGGATGGAAAAACTGATCAAGAGTAGCAAGGCAGAGGACCGCACAGGCCTAGATTCCCTCTTGGCAGCCTACTTGAATCTTAAAGGTGAAGCGGGGCTCCCTCTCGTGGTCGATTCGTTTTTAAAAAATCCGGATTCCCAATATGTGGATATTTTCGCCGCAGTGATGGCTCTCCGATTTCACTCGAGTGAAGGAAAAATTCTCAAGCAGGCGTCCGTCGCGAAGGCCATGAGCCAATTGCTCGACCGCCCCGACCTGGCGGACCTGGTCATTCCCGATTTAGCGCGAATGGAGGATTGGTCACAGCTCGATCGTCTCGCTCAACTTTTCCGCGATGCAAAAGAAGACAACGCATGGATTCGCATGCCGATCGTTAACTACACGCGCGCCTGTCCACTCCCGGAGGCCAAGGAAAGACTGCAGGAGATGGAAAAAATCGACCCCGCGGCTGTCAAAAGATCCAAAACCTTTTTCCCAATACCAGTCCCTTCCCCACAAAAGAAGAGCGATACAAGCAGTGGTCTGCGTCGCCATCGAAACGATCTACTAGCTGATCATTCCGACTCGATACAAACCCGACGAACTTATCGCAGAAGCCTGCGAATTGCCTCTTTGAGCGATACGATCCCCTATGAATACGAGGAAACTCGTGGGGCATCGGGGATGAACCAGGGAGTCGCGTTAGCCGTAGTAGTCCTTGCCACGGTGACACTCGGTTCTATCATGTGGACGATAGTGACCAGTGGAGCCAGCGCGTAGGGCAAGGGTTAGGAAGAAATCCACCAGGACACCAGAGTACTCGTGCTATGCCGCTTGAATAATCAGCGGTGCAGCTCAAATTTTGACGGTTCAGCTCGAGCAACCCGGTACTTTTCCCCTGACTCTTGCAAAATTGCCATCGCTCATCCGCCATCGCTTAACCACGGTGATCGACCAAAGCTAATGTGCCTCCGAGAGTCGGTACTTCGCCCGACCGCCGAGTCACGGCCGTTGCGAATTCACCGAAGGGAAAAGGAGCGGTTTGCGATGATGCCTCATCACAAACTTTCCAATTGATCCGCGATGTTGAAACCAACTGAGAATTCTGCAGAGCCATTCTTTCAATCCAATGACGGCGGATTGACGGAGGATTTTGCGTATCGTGCGGTCAGTAGGGCAGCCGTCCTCTCCACCGCATTTAGCGTCATCGGATTGCTGTCCTGGATCTCACCTCTGTTGGTGGTGATTCCGCTTCTGGCTGTTGTCTTTGGTTTTGTTGGGCTGTCCAAAATAAAACGATATAGCTCCGAGCTGACTGGCCGTGTCTGGGCAATCGTCGGCTTGGTATTGGGTCTATCCATGTTGATTGCCGCACCCGTCAAACATGGATATATCTACATGACGGAGGTACCTGAAGGTTTTGAAAGAGTCTCGTTTTCCGTATTGAAGAGCCCCACGGGAGCCCCAGACTTTCCAACCCCCGCCGCGATGGAATTGAGCGGCAAAAAGATTTTTCTCAAGGGTTATATCCACCCCACGTCTCTTTCGGGAATGAGTGCCAAAACATTCGTATTGGTCCCAGATTGGGCAACCTGCTGCTTTGGAACTCAGCCTCCCCTAACGCACATGATCGAGGTTCGTCTCGTGAACGAAAAATTCGCCCAAAAGTCGTTCCGTCAGCATTCCCTGGCCGGGACGTTTGAGGTGATTCCCTACAAAAAGCAAGTCGATGGCCTCGACGGCGTTTACTACCTCTTGGAAGCAGAACACTTCAAATAGCGTGATCGCTATCCAGTCTCTCGAGAGAGAAACTCACCCGACAAGACCGATTAGACATTTTTTTTGGACCCAGACTAGAAAGCGATTGAGGCAGATGGGATCCCATTCCCACCTGCCTCAATCAACACTAATCCTGCCCCTTCCATAGCCAACTGGCAATTTGAGAGGGAGTTTTCTTTGTCAGTCACTGGGCTACTTTGGTAGCTTCGAAAGAATCTCCTCAATCTTTTCTGCAGGTTGGTTTTTGATTTTCCCAGCCATTTCCGTTGCAGCATCGCTCGCTTCCTTTCGAATATCTTCAGAAGCAGCCATTCCGACGACCAGCTTAAGGGTCTCTAACGACGGGATCCGCTTGAGAGCATCGAGGATCAAGGCCTTCTCCTCCTTGTTCTTCACGATCTTCATAGCAGTCTCTGCCATGGCAATCCTCTCCTTAGGAGTCATATCGAATTGACGTGCAATTCTTAGATAACCGCGAACCGCTCGCACCTGGTATTTGTCTTTCGGAAGTTTTTCAGAAAGAGACAACAGAACGGGTGCTGCATCGATCGTCATCCAATTACCCAAGACGCGTGTCGCGGCATCTTTGATCGCTTCATCACTGCTCATGGCTGCATCGCCAACCGTCGAGAGTGCTTTCGAGCCCCCGACAGCTCCCAGGATCTGCAAAAGTTTTACCTTCAAATCCGGATTGACTTTCGCGAACGCCCCTGCGAGCAGACCCGCGCAAACCTCTCGATCAGGCATGCGAATCGAGGCAGTCATCAATGCATTTTGAGCGACTTCGCCATCCTCAGCGAACTTCGGTGCAACAAATCGTTCAACGAGTACCGGCAATCGATCGGGTGGCAACGTATCTCCCAACGCAGCGAATGCTGCGCTGCGGACCGTCGCGTCCGGGTTTTCCAACGCCTTGATGATACTATCCGATGCATCGATACCCCGCCCGCCCGCCGCGCGAATCAACATAACAAGTACCGAACCGTTTGCACTCGTTAGCCGCTTTGCGATGTCGGCATCTACTTTCTCATCGGGCAGCGAGGAAATCGCTTCCACTGCAGCGTCGACGAGCTCGGAATCCCCCGATTTCGACACCTCGACAAGGCTAGGCACGCAGCGGAGATCACCGATCTTGGCGACCGCGCGCATCGCCGACAATCGCAAAGGCTTCGATTCCGCGTTGACAAACCTTAAAACCGCATCCAGATCGACTGTTTTGGGACGATCTGCCATCGCCTGCAGGAGTAAAGCGGCTCGATCCGCTGGGGCTTTGTTCAACTCCTCCGCCAGAGCCTTATCCACTTCATTCCCTTCCATCTCGCGTGCGACCGTAAGTCCGAGCTGAAATCGGAAATACTCCGGTGCACGGAGTTCGGTTAAGAGCATCGGTACACCCGCATTTTTTCTCGAGAGGATGGCTCCTCGTGTGGCCTCGATCAGCCGTTGCTGGGGAACGTTCGACGCTCGCACTAGGTCATAGAGTTCGATTGCAGGAGCGAGTTTTCCCTCGTTCATATTCCGTTCCGCACACAACACCAATCCTTCGGAAATCGAGGACTTGGCTTTATCATTCGCTGCCGCGATCGCTTTCTTGAGAGTCTCCGTGGCAGCATTGTTTCCGATCTTCCCTAACGCGACCGCAGCAGCAGAAGCAACTTCGGGATCCGCGTCTGCTAACTTGGAGGCTAGGACCTCGACGGACTCCGCATCACGACGCACGCCCAGCGAATTCAAAACGCCAACGAGCACGCGACCTTGCAAAGACCTGGCAGCCGACCGAAGGACATCGTTTGAGGCTTTACCTGGAATCGCTTCCAAGGTGATCCGCGCCCAGGAGGAAAGCTGATCATTTCCCAGAAGCTTACCTACCTCTGGAACACACTTCTCCGAACCGTAGACCGCAAGCCGTTTGCAAGCCATAGCTTTGTCGGCCGCTGGACGATCTGCCGATTGCAGAATTGCGATCAATTCCGATTCGTTGGATATCGAGGAGACGGGGTTCTGTCCGTAAGCGGCTGAAATCCCGAACGGGCCGGGCACGATCATCGTACCAGCAATAGGTAATGCGACGGTTAATCCATATAGCAATGCGGCCCGGAGGCGCTGCCGCATGTTGCTACGTCGCCGCACACGTCCGGGATTCGTAGTTTGAGCAGGTTTTTGGAGAATACGGTTCGTTGAGAGATGGTTGATATTCATGAGTTTTTCAGTCTGTTCAGTAGTATTAGAAGTGATGAGCTCGAGTTGCGGCAAATGTCTACGATTTCAAGTATCGCTTTACAATCGCCATGGTTCGCGAATCGCCTCCGAACGCAACCGATTTGCCTCCTGATCGTTGACGAACATGTTGGTAGCGTTATCAAATTTGACTTGTCGATTCAGGAACAAAGCCACGTTGGAAGCGTGACATGCAATGTGAGCGTTGCATGCGGCCTGGGCATTCCCTTTCGGTAGTCCTCGCGTTTTCACGCAATCGAGGAAATCACGAACGTGGAAGGTCGCAGGATAACCACCGATTTCTTCAACTTTGCGACCAGCGAGCAACGCGGGCGAACTCAGCACCATCTTCCCGCTATCTCCAGCCTCAACCCATCCGGTTTCACCCTCGAAACGTACGGGACAAGAGCCTAATGGAATCCAATTCTTCTCGCGCAGAACCAATTCCACACCGCTCTCGTATTTGGCCACAATCTCCCCATCCACGGGTGGATTGTATTCGATGGGCGGAGGGCAATCGTTCACAGCCCACTGACATAAATCGACGCAGTGGGATCCCCACTCCAACACACCACCTCCTACCAATCCCCCACCCTTCTCAAACTCAAATCCATTCATGTGCGATTGATTAAAGGGACGCCATGCAGCGGGTCCCAAATAGGTATCCCAGTCGACTACCTCCTTGTTAGGTTCCGGTTCCGGGGTGAGCCAACCGCTGGAGAGAGCCGTCATCCCTCTCGGGTGCGCGTAGACTCGTTTAAGTTTCCCGAGCTTGCCTGTTCGAGCCAAATAGCATGCAAAAGCAAAGTGTGGAAGATTCCGTCGCTGGGTTCCCACTTGGAAAACCCTCGCCGTTCGCCTGATTGTGTCTGCAAGGATCAAACTCTGTTCGATATTCTTCGTCACTGGTTTTTCACAGTAGATGTCTTTGCCAGCCTTCGCTGCATACATCGTCATCGTTGCATGCCAATTGGGGCCTGTCGCAATCAAAACCGCATCGATATAGCTGCGATCCAACAGCTCACGATAATCCCTGAACGTGTCGCAGTTTTGATTTCCATACAATCCATCGACTTTCTTCTTAACCAGTTGACGCCGCGATTCCTTGACATCGCATACCGCAGCAAACTGCACATCTTTTTGTTGCAGGAAGCAATCCAGGTCATATAAACCTCGGTTACCGATACCGATACCTCCGACGACCACTCTTTCGCTCGGAGGTGTTGCACCATCCCGCCCAATTGCAGACGCGGGGATGATCGTGGGTGCTATCGATGCGACGGCCGTGGTCGCAGCGGAGGCTTTGAGAAACTGACGACGTAAGACCGTTTGTTTTGACTTGCTCATAGTTCAATGCAGCGAAAGGTGGGAGGGACATAGGAATCGAACAGAACGTCCTTCGATTGTTGGCAAATTCGAAACGATGCCAACCATCCAGTCGACTAGCATAAAACGCAGCCAGTCCCCCAACAAGCATACATCGAGTCGGCGGAACCCGATAAATTCAGATTTCAGCTTACAATTTCCCTGTCGGAAGAAATTCATTGGCTCATTCCACGGAGGCTCCGATGCGAAGACTTCGAACGATTCTCTCTCGGATACTGACGATCCTATGGCTGCTATCCATCGGCCAAGTCGAGGCGCAACAACCGCCCTCCTCGACCGCTTCCCTCCTATCTCCCGCCGGAACCGAAAAGGCTATTTCCATCATGCAGGAAGCCATCGAATCGCAGAAAATCCAGGGAGCGGTATTGTTGGTTTCGAAAAATGGACAGATCGTCCTGCATCGTGCATTGGGGTGGCGAAACGTCGAGGACAAAATCCCCATGCAAGTCGATACGCTGTTCAAGATGGCCTCGAATACAAAGCCTGTGATCGCCACCGCCGTGTTGCAATTGGCAGAGAGACGTAAATTGCGATTGGACGATCCCGTCTGTCTCTTCATCCCATCTTGGAGTGAGGGGCGGAACGAAAAGGTTACAATTCGGCACCTACTCAATCATACCAGCGGACTGCGCACTCCGGAGATATTCATCAAACCTCTTATCGGGCCATCAGACGAACATCCCGATGCGCCATCACTGGGGCTCGAGGTAGATCGTTTCGCCAAGATCGGAGTCGAACACGAACCGGGGACAACCTACAGCTACAACAACGCAGGCTTTCAAGTGCTCGGCAGAATCATTGAGCTCGCGTCGGGGAAAAGTATCAAGCAAACTCTTCGTGATGAAATCTACACGCCGCTCGGCATGAACGACTCTTTCAACTATGAATCCGATGCGCCTACCGAACGAATGGGACGAGTCTATTCGTGGAAGGAAGGAAAACGCACTGTTAGCTGGAAGCCAGAGGATGGCCCCGATTGGCCGATCGTACGCAGTTCCGGTGGAATGATCTCTACCGCGTCCGACTACGCTCGATTCTGCCAGATGTATCTCGATCGAGGCAATTCCAGGGGTAAACAAATCCTTGCACCAGAGTCGATTCGGGAGGCTACTCGTATTCAAACGGGTCATACGCGCACCGATCATGAACTCGCTACCAACCCCTCGTTCTATGGACTGGGCTGGTCGGTAGACACGCACGGAATCTACTCCCATTCAGGATCGGATGGGACCGCCGCCTGGATCGATCCTGAACGTCGGTTGGTGGTATTGGTCTTTACCCAGAGTCCGGGTGGCCCCAATCCGAGTCGTTTATTCTTTGAATCGATTCTCGCAGCAAGCGATGAAGGGGATCGATCCCTAGAGGAACAACTGCGCCCACGGTTAGCTGACCTGGGTTATCGAATCGGCGATATACCCACGGGTGGAACCAATGCCATCACGGACGTCGCCGGCGTTCAGGTAGGTCACGAAACCGTTTGCATCGGAGACGATATCCGTACCGGTGTGACTGCCATCCAACCGCATGGCGGGAACGTGTTCCTCCATAAGGTTCCTGCCGCGGTGCATGTCGCGAACGGCTTTGGCAAATTCGTTGGATTATCGCAAATCGAGGAACTCGGCGTCCTCGAATCCCCCATCGTCCTTACCAATACCCTGAGCACCTTTGCGGCGGCGGATGCGCTCACCCAATGGTCGCTCCTTCAACCGGGATGTGAAAAGATACAGTCGGTCAATCCGATCGTCGGAGAGTGCAACGATGGAGGGCTCAACAACATTCGAAAACAAGCGATCAATAGCCAACATGTCTTTTCCGCGCTGCGCAAATGCCGCACTGGCCGGGTTCTCGAGGGCTGTGTCGGGGCTGGAACGGGGGTTCGCTGCATGGGATGGAAGAGCGGCATCGGCACTTCCTCGAGAAAACTTCCAGAGTCTTCGGGTGGATACACGCTCGGCGTCCTCGTTCAATCCAACTTTGGGGGCTCTCTAACCATTGCGGGAGTTCCTGTTGGCAAGGTTCTCGATACAGCCGCCAAGAAGGACGAACAGAATAAGCAAGAGCATGGTTCATGCATGATCGTCCTCGCTACCGATGCCCCCTTGGACAGTCGACGCCTAAAACGTATCGCCAGTCGCGCGACTCTCGGATTGGGTGCGGTGGGAACAACGATCTCCCACGGTAGCGGCGATTACGTGATCGCTTTCTCGACATCAGAAGACGTGCGAGTCCCATTCAAGCCGTCCGAGAGTGTCAACAAAATCAGCTTGCTGAGAGATGAGCAATTGACCCCACTTTTCCAAGCTGCTCGGGACGCAACCGAGGAAGCTATCATCCATAGCATACTTCGAGCCACTACAACTTCAGGCTATAGTGGTGCCCGGATTGAAGCGATTGAGCCATCGGATGTCCTCCGGATCCTTTCAGAACACGGACGGACACCGATACTGCCATAAATCGATCTAGATCAAACGCCCATCCTGCATGAGAAAGGAAATCAATTTGGGATCCCCCAGTCAAGTCTCGACGACTACTCTATCGACCAGCCTTAAAACCTCTGACTTCTTTTCGCAGGAAGGAATCATTCCTGGCCCATTAGGGGTTCTCCTCGGAGCTCTCGCAGGAGGGATGGGTTGGGGAATCCGCGGACAATACGGCCATGAAACAGGAGCAATGCTCGCGGGGGTATTGGTCGGGTTGGTGATTGTACTCGTCTATCTACCGTACAAGAGTGCTTGGGCTGCGTTTCGAGCGGCAGCCCTCTTCGCGGTCGGTATCGGAATCGGTGGCTCGATGACCTACGGACAAACGATCGGCTTGACCCATGACCCAAACCTGCTTGGGAATTGGCCCGCCCTGAAATGGGGAATGCTTGGACTTGCAATCAAAGGGGGCCTATGGATTGGCTTCGCAGGGTTATTTCTCGGAACCGCTCTCAGCGGAATTCGATACGCATGGTTCGAATGGCTCGTCGTTTTACTGGTCGCTTTGTTGGTACATCGATTCGGCGTTTGGTTGCTCAACAGCCCCTTTGATCCAGCCAACCGAGTACTTCCCTATTTCTATTTTTCCGCGGACTGGCGCTGGCAGCCTCTTGCGGAACTGAAGCCAAGGCCAGAGGTATGGGGAGGCTATCTCTTAGTGTTCCTTTACCTGTTGCTGTATACCACCTGGGGGAAAGGAGATCCTCTCGCATGGCGTCTCGGCCTTTGGGCATTCCTGGGTGGCGCGATCGGTTTTCCAGCAGGACAATGCTGGCAAGCGGCTCACGCCTGGAATATCGACTGGTTCAAACAGTTCGACTGGGACAAACACATCAATTGGTGGAATATGATGGAAATCACGTTCGGGACCATCATGGGTGCAACGGTTTGTTTCGGAGTTTGGATCCATCGCCGATTCATCGGACTCAATAGCCCAGAGGACAAAACCGAAACCGCGCCTTGGGAGTGGCTGTTGTTAGCCATTCATCTCGTACTTCTTTACTGCGCCGAGTTCACCTCGACGCTCCCGATCTTGAGCAGGCTCTACGATGATGGGATCCCGCTCGTTATCTTACCTGTCTGCTGTATTGTCGCCGGTCGATGGTGGCCGCTGTTCGTTCTACTACCGGTTACACTCTTTCCGATTGTCGGTAAAAGCATTCGGCATGTGGTCTATCAAGAACAGGACCTCACGCCTTGGGTGGGTTGGATTTTTTTAGTAGCCCTACCCTCGGCATTATCGCTCGGAATTACCTTGTGGAGCTTCTTAGGCATTCGCTCTGGGAAGAAGAGTACGGGAACGATCGCTGCCGTTCTCTTGATCTTCTGCAGTTGGATCTACTTTGGACTGAATTTCGCGTTTTTCAAGTACCCTTTCCCCTGGAATACATGGACTGCGCGTACACCGAGCAATCTGATCTTTACCGTGTGTGTTACCGGTTTGACCATCGCCTCCATCTGTTTCCTAGTGATCGAGCGAACTCGTCTCAGCAAAAAGGATTCCTCAACGCAGGAATAACCGCTACTCGACCGAAGGGTGATTTCTTTCGCGCCGCGCGTGTATCCCATAAAATTCGAATCCATGAGCGAGTGGCATGCTATCGGAAGTACTGGCGACTACCGAGATATGGTCGCTGCGCATGCGCGTTTCAAAAATTCCTCGTACTCCCAGCTCCCACTGCTACCGGTTTGCCTGGCGATCACCAGATCCAGGCTGGGCACGAATGCAATCAACTGTCCTCCAGAACCAGGCTTGTAGCGCGCATCGACCGGAATTCCCTGCGGCGAGCGACCGCTTTCGGGCCAATGGAGTGCTGGTAGCTCCCAACCGTGCGAGAAGACCCTCGGATTCAATTTCCAACGCAATTCAGGGGATGTCACCTCATGGGTCGGCTGCGCCGTCTCCGCCACAAACCATTCAGGAATCACCGACTGCTCTTTCCACTTTCCATTTTTTAGCATGCAGTATCCGATGCGAGCCAGATCACGCGCAGGCATCCCAAGCCCATGCGATGGATGACGCCCCACCCTGTCATCACCATCATAGTACTGAAACCACCAGTGCTCGCAGCCAATTGGCTTGAACAAAGAATCGATGGCGAATTGATCGTAGGGACGCCCTGTAACCGTTTCACACACCAAGGCAGCATGGCAGAACGCGTGGGTGGAATATCCGCTCGCTGTCCCTGGATCAAATGCGAGCTTCTCCGTACGTGGATCTCCGCTCTGCCCCAATACATAACTCCAATCGCCATCATTCTTGGCTCCAGTGGCCTCAGGGCATATTCCCGAAGTGTGATTCAGAAGCTGCCTGACCGTGATTTGACTTTTCCTCGGGTCGCTCAACGGCTTCGCCCAGGGAATGTACTCGAATGCCCGATCGTCGAATGTCATTCGTCGCTCCGCAGGTCCCGACCGGCTTTGCTCCGATGCGATGGCTAACACCGTTGCACAGATCGCTTTCGAAACCGATGCTACTCTTCGCGCATCTGTTTTGGCGCTGTTTCCTCGCTCGACCTCGAATACCAGATACCCCCGACGGATGACGACGGCTGCGAAATCACGCTGATCTGAGTTCAACAACCATTGTTTGAGCTCCTCTAATTTCTCCGTTGCCATCCCGGCCTTTTCGCGGATCTCTTCCGAACTCTCGAGCTTTCGCCATCCTCCCTGGGATTCCGGGGGTGGAAAATAGACCGTCGACTCGGTCAGCGATTTGAGTTTGTCATATACCGTTGGATCATCTTTCGCCCCTTCAAACGTGAAGGGATAATTTTGGTTTCGTTGCACGTGCATGAAGCCCCACGAGGCACCATGCGTCACCGACAGTTCAGCTGCCTTCGCACCTCTTTCATCCAATTTGTCATCTTCATTGCAGACGATGGCTTTGCCAAACCGCTTAAGCCCAGCAATCCGACTCGGGATATCCTCCAAACGGGTATTGTTGAAATGGACCAACAGAACATCCGCGATGGCAGCCGTGGACTCTGGGAACTTCCCATTCCCTACTCCGCTTGAAGAAACCAACAGGGATGGAGCGTTCTTTTTCGCCAATTGAATCAGCTCTTTTTCACCTTCCGCGGATTTCAACACCCGATGATCAAAACCGCCATGAGAGAATTCGTTGGCGATTTCGAGGATCACATTTTTGTATCCCTGCGATGAAATCCACTTGCTCACGTTCTCAATCCCGACACGAACCGCTTGCTCATCCTGCAGTATCTGGTCCTGTCGCTGATAGTAACAACCGAGAATGACCGCGACTCGGTTTGTGTCGCAGGCCTCAATAACACGATTGACGCGATCCAAATAGGACTCACGCAATGAACCATCTGGATTGAATGCGGAATTGATTGCTCCCTCGTACCCGCACGAGCCTCCCTGTAAACAGATGGTAAACGCTCGTATTCCATGGCGGACATAGTCGGGGATCATCGAGACAAAGCGTTCGGTATTGGCATTCGCATCAAACCCTTTCGGACACGTCTCTGGATTTCTATCCTCAAAGACCGAGTTAACCATCCGAACATTCATCAGCAATCCTTCGGCTGTTGTTCCCGGATAGGTTACTTGACCATCGATATGCCATTTACCTTGCTCGATCGACACCTGTGTACGGACCTTTTGTGCTGCAGCGACATGCACGATCGCGCGACGGTAACGGGTCAAAGCCGGTTCACCTTGATCCCGCGCAGCAACAATCACATGGATCGATTTTCCGGCCGCATCGCTCGGAATCGATAACTCGATCGACGGAGAGGTGGGATTGCGGATGGCGATTCCATCGGGATAACTGCCTGGCTCGGGATAACAAAACCACTGAAACGACACCGAATGACCATCGAGATCGTATGTCCCTGCCGTATCCAACTTGACCACGCTCCCTGGTTGCGCCGAGAGATGCTGAACAGTCTTGCCGTAAACACCATTGAGTACAGGAGTTGGTGGATGATTTGCCCCTGAAAACCTCGTGACGCACCAATCCAACCTGGCCCTGAAATCATTTTGAAAGTCAGCAGCCCAGCGGCTCAGCGAGTTTTCGCGATGCGATGTCTCTTGCCATCGATCGGCTTGGTTTGCCCAATACACACGCCGGTCGCTGAAGTTTTCATTCGGCCCATACCGGCCAGCCCAACTGCCCCACATCGGATTTTCTGGATCATTCATGCCGGTCGGGACGAGATAGAGGAATTCGCTCGTATCACCTTCTTTCTGGGGAGTCGTGGTATTGGTGGGGTAGAGAGCTCCGAGTGGACCGTGGTCCTTCAAAACATCTCGTGTGAGATCAAAACCACCTGCAGTCGCTGTGAGTGGTCCAAATCGACGGTACCACCGACGGCCATCGATCTCCGGCCATTGGGTATTGACCCAAATGGAAAACGGGGGCGTCATCTTCGTCGCATGATCCCCATACCGATCATCCCCACTGATTCGCAAGCGCGCCTTGAACTCTCGATACCCTTCTGCGCCCCGCTTCACCAAAACGTTATCGAGGGCACGTTTCAAACTGCTAGGCGCAGAGCCATAGTCGGTCCCCCAGTTCATAAACCAAATCGGCCGAGGGTCCGAGGAATCGACCGCTTGCATGATCAAGTTCACACCGTCATCACGATCGCTATAGCCGGCTACGGTTCGACTTCTTAATTCGTCTGGCGTCGGATAGAACACGTCATGCGTTGACAGATTCGGAAAACACTCCTCGTAGGCATTCAACTGCCTTTGGACGATCCCCAATCCCGAACGCACTGGGTTGAGGTTCTCAGGCTCGCGAGCTTTTTCGCGATTACAGATAATGCCTTCGACATCCCACTCGTTGCTGTACAACAAAAATCGAACCAAGGATTGCTCATCGTCGGGATCCCCTCCGGCATCGGTTTCAATGATGACGCGCAGACGATGGGTGATATCCTGAGCTTTCTGCACAAAGGATCGCTCCTCTTCATCGAGTTGCTCGAAGAGGCGGCGTTGGCTCATATCGAACGAGCGGCGAGGCTCTCCCTCGACTCGATCCTTTTGATCGCCATTGTGAAAGCACCAGCCGGCCGCGCCTCCTGCGATCGCATTCCGCAAATCCATAGCAAAATCGGCCGCCGTCGGCTCCCAACGTTGAGGCAAATAACCACGCCGAAATGGCTCCTGATAATGCAGAGGAACCACGCGACCGAGTTCCTTCATCCAAGCCAGATATTGATGGCTCGTTTGCGTCGTTTCTCGATGGATATCGCGGCTTCTCCCTCGATGAGGAGCGATAAAGTCTACCTGGACGGTCGACAAATACTCCGCCAACTCTGTCCGACCAATATCCCCTCCATCGGACGCCGTTACCAACAAACCAGGCGACAACTCTCGAACGCGTTCCCGTAATACCCGTAGTTCTTCAACGCTAACAAAGCGAGCGTCCCTGACACTCCGCTCATTCGCCAGGTCAAGGTACCAATTGCGATACGGTTTGAGCGAAGCAACCAATGTCTCAACAGCACGAAGGTGGCTCTGCAACGTGGGCAAATTACCTACAACGGACTCTTTGGTGTTTCGAGTCAAAGTCACGTCGACGATGATCCCTCGACGATCGCATTGGTCTACCAACCACTTCAGCTGTTCTAAGTACGGCTCGCAAGGATTGCCAGCCGAATCGACCGCTGAAACGGAGTGGCCCGAAAAACTCCAATTGGCCCAAACGCGCAGCCAATTGAAACCATACCGCTGCAAGTCATTCAAATCCGACTCAATAAACTCCCTGGATGCACCCAACGCACCATAGTAACTGATCCCCAGAAGAAACTTTTCTTCATCGTTGACAGTGAATCGATGCTCGCGAATCCCCAGTTCGGTTGCCAGCCCAGTTGGTAGTTCCCGCAAAACCGTGCAGACAAACACTAGGCTCCATAGCGCTCGCAAACACATGGTGAAATCCTCTCGCTTTCTCGAAAATCAAACCATGTTCCATTCACAGCTAGAAAATTCATTGGATGAAACGTGATTGGTAGTACAAGGGGCCCATCGGTATCGCATCAAAGCGCACCACCGACTTGCCATGTCCTATTTTGACGAAGTTTATCAGATCCATTGAGGCATTTCATTACGGTACAAACCCTCAAAAATCGATCAGCAATGGTTCGCCAGAGACGGAGGACGTTTCTCGGATACAGGACAAGAGTTGTAGGCCATCAAAATGGAATGATGATTAGAACCCGCACAATCGATTGCTTATCTCTCGGATACCGCGGGAAGGCTACTGTTTGAATAAACATCGCAACCATACATAGTCCATACTCCGACAAATCTGAGATCCGATTATCCACACGACCACTTGAAAATGCGTGCGATCCTAGCCTTCCTTACTTTGTTGTTCATGCTGCCGCTTACGGGATGTCAGCATTTGCAGAAGATCGAGCAATGGAAATGCGACAATCTGGGTTTGTGTCATTTCGCGCGTCCCCACTCCTCTTTGGTTTCATCTAGCCTCCCATCACCGATGCCCGAACCTCTTTCGCTGAGTGGCTCGTTGCCTCCGACAACCTATTCGGCATATCCGGACACGAGCCAAGCGGCGACAACCGCCCCGACCGTCTTTGCTAATCCAAAAGGAGCCCAGCCTACCAACGCGTTCTACCCACAAGCCGCTGGACATTGATTGACGAATCGAATGTGATTGGAAACAACTCATGGGTGCTGGCTCTGACGTGGAATCCTTTGAGTACACTCGCCTTTGATGAGGATTCGAAGTGCGACCATGAATCTAAGGTCGGCTCCGCTGGTCACGAATTCCATCGGCTACGTTTCCCATCATTCGCGAACGTGGAATGGATAAGATTCGAATGGGTCATTCATGCGATTTGACCAACTAATTACTGAGCTGTGCGGCGAATGCAGAAACCCCCAGTGATCGCGCAGCAACCCGTATCTGTGCACGCCTCTTTTGGTCTGTAGCTATTGAGAGATCCGTCGAAAGGATCCTTATTTGACTTCGAGGAATTGCATCGCGTCAGCAATTGCAACTTTTCCAGGGGTGCCATCATTCACAACCCGAACGAATCCCTCTCGCCCCTTTAGGAAACGATATTTCCCGAGGCTGCGAAACAATCCTGCATGCTCGGGCGCCTCCTGTTGATTGATGACTAATCGGGCCTCTCCATCCGCATGATGCACGATCACGACCGTATTTGTTGCGCGGCGAATGTTATAACAGTGCGACATTCGAACCTCATATAATCCATCGTTGGGAATCGTCGGAGTGAATGTGGCCCACTTCGTTCCTTTATCCTCCTTGAGATCATGCAAATAGCCACGTCCGACATAAGGTGGCGTATGCGTCGAGTATTGCCACGCCCCCACCAAGCTGGCTTCGGAATCATCGACGACGATACCGGGTAGTAAGTCTGGATCCGACACGACGCTCGACACCAACTCGATCCGATCGACTTCTCCAGGTGGATGAAGGTTTGGGAGCGCGGAAATGTGAACAGGAGGAATTCTTTGCTGAGAATGAACCAAACCGACTTGCACGGCCAAAGCATACACCCTGCGGATGAATTCGCCACGAGTCGATGAAATGGCTAATGGCTCGACTTGACTCGATTCGAGTCCGGCGAGGATAGCCAACGCCATCCATCTTTTTTTCAAGGGTTGGTCCATCGGCGAATCCAGATCTGCCGTGTGCCCTGGATTCGCCTCGAAGTACTGACCGTGAATATTTTTTCCTCGTGCGCCCGGCTTGGTTGGCATCGGCGATAAGCCGTGAAGACCTCCCACCGAGCCCCACCACTGTACCGATTGAAAATCGGGGGTATGTGGTAACACATCACTCACATAGATCGTCGCAGCCCCGGCCCGATGCAAACGATGCTGCAATTCCCGAACTGCGATTTTCTGGACCGACAATCGCTTGTGAAGGGACTGGGCTGCTGCGTAACCGCATGCCTGACCTAACGACATCCAGATCGGCTCCAGCCTCAAGGCACAGAAACCCACATGGGTTGAACTCACAGCTGTTGGGACCAGAAGATTATTCACTTCGCAAGGAACGACAACGCCGTAAGGAATCTGATACGGTGGGACCGGGTTATAAAATTCCCCCGTATGCTTTCCACCAAATCGTGGCCCTTCGTGTTCCGTACCATGACAATTGTTTCCATAGTCGGCCATCGCGATCGAATCCGGATGAAAGACGGCTCGAGCATCGTTCGGTGCATGCTCACTATCTTGTTGTCGATAAACGTGTTGCCCTACCATCCGTCGCGCTTCACGGACATACAACTGCGGCGGCAGGTGCTCGGTTTCCTCAAACTCGTCGCGGCACCATCCCCATTCCAACGCCTCCTTCCTGAAGACATCCGGTACGGATTCGTCATTCTGCAAGAAATAGAGTAATCCACAATTATCCGTTAAATGCTCTGCAAAAATCTCGCGTCGCATTTCCGGATTCCCATCTGGCCATTTCAGGTTGCTTCCCGGCAATGATAGCCTCACCAAACTGCGTGAAACGTCGTTGATATCCCATTTTCCGTTGGGCAGAGGTGGCTCTTGAGCTTTGAAAATACAAGCACTAGGATAGCCAAAAACTTTTTTTATTTTTCCGGACGAAAGCGCATCTAGCACACCTACAAAATCCTCACGTCGGTAGCCTGCAGGAGCGATCGGTCGCACTCGATTCGCAGGATCATTGGTCATCACAAATCGAAAGTTGTACGCTTGTAATTGCTTATCCTCTTCGGCAGGTGCTAATGTCTCGCCATACTCCTTCTGACCTTCACGCCCTACTTTCCATGGGACCCCAACCATCGCCATCAAATCCCCCTCATAGCTTGCGTCGATCGCAACGCTGCAGTTCACTCGGATTTGCGATCCCTGAGGATCTCGGAGCATGATGCTACGGACGGACTTCTGCGTTGTGTCGACCATCGAGACACCGACCCCTTGGAGAGTGTGCTGAGTGGCGAGTTTGATTCGCGACTGTTCCTCGATGAGCTTTTGCATCACGAGCAGATTCACTTTCGGCTCTGCAAACGTTCCACGAAAACTAGCAGTGACCTGTTGTGAATCGGACCCGTATTTCTCTGCGTAAAAAGACTGAACGCGCTCTGCGAATTTCAGATAACTACCCGACAAACTTTCGAATGAGTGGAAATCCGTGTGGGACAAACCACAGGTTATCAAACCTCCGATTCGACGAGTGGGTTCGACCAGCAAAACATCGCAGCCATCCTCGGCAGCACAAAGTGCCGCTGCAACTCCTGCAGGAGTTGCTCCGTACACAACCACATCGACCTTCGTCTCCACAGTGATGGCACGTAGATTCCTCGACAGCAGGATGGAGCCAACAAGGCACAGGATTTTTAGGTACGGATTGCGAAAAACCGGTTTGAAGAACTGCATATCCTCGCCATTCGATTCAACAGGATTTGGAAGAACGTCTGCGGTCAATACTTGATCGCCGGAGCCAATCGACAGCGGTCGGTGACCGATGTCCATCCCAATGGACTGAATCCACAATTTAGCCCACGAGGAGAATAACGATCAAGCAGGATCAGCGGGACAACCCGACGGTCTTCCATCAGCGACGGAGAAGTCAGTCGTTCTCAGGCTGACGCGATCGGATTCGAAATCAGCGCAGAAGAAAGAGGATTGGAAAAACCAATCCTCTTCAAAAATGTCATCGCTTCTGAACCAAAGGTTCTAACTACTTCTTGTCCTTGAGCTCCCGAATCATCTCCTTGAGCTCTTGGATTTCGCGACGCAGAGCAGCGATCTCTTCCTTCAGTTCCTCGGTTCCAAAAGAGAAGGCGAAGGCTCCAGACCTTGCTCCGTTCCCCATCCGCGAACCGAGCATGTCTTGAAGATCCTTCAGGTTGTTAGTACCGTCAAACCAGAAGCCACCTTGCGGCATGTTGAGCTGGATATCCTCGGCGATTCGATCGAGGTCTTTGATCTCGGCAGGCTTCACTTTCACGGTCTTCGTCTCTTCACCTCGCAGTATCTCGATAGACATTTCCTTACCCTCAGAGCCTGACTTTTGAACTGCTTTGACTAGCTGTTCGACCGTTTTCAATTCCTTGCCATCCACGGATTTTAAGATGTCTCCCTCCTTTAGATCCGCTTTGGCAGCAGGACTGTCTGGGGTGACGGATTGAATGATCAATCCAGTCCCTTCTTCTCTACCAGGATCGCAAGCAACTCCAATACGATACTTTTGGTCTGCGATATCCCTGAGTACTCGAGCCCTCATTTGTGGAACGCCTTCGGCACTCGAGTCATCCTCAGAGTTACCGATAATGACTTCCAGATTCTCATTTCCATCGCGCAAATTCAGCCGCTGACTCCTGTTCATGCGAAGGTCGAGAACCTGTTTGTCACCCTCTGCTTCTTGGAGTTGTAGCCTGTTGTTTCCAGAGTCGAGCAGCTTCAGCACTTTTTCGCGAACCTTGCCTTCAACACCTGCCTTCTCTAGTTCTTCGATTACTTTCTGCTTGATTTCCCCAGCATTGGTCCCTTCCACAACAATCTTGGTGGACTTCTCTGTCTTGGGCTCTTGGCATAACGAGGGAACACTCGCCACCCCTGCAATCAGGGTTGCAATCGTGAACCTGGCGTAACTTTTTTCGATTCTCATTCGTTTTCCTTTCTAACGATTTGACATTGATACCTAGTTTGCGAAGAAACTCTATTGACCGTAGGGTCGCAATCCCACTTGTTGCCTGGGAACGACAAGTTGACGTCCGTCCTGCAATTGTCCCGTGAGATATTCCGGACGCGTGTAAATCTCGAATCCTTGCCGACGGAGCTTTTGATTTGCCTTTTGAATCTCCAATTGCTGCATGGCCATGACGATGGACGGATCCAACTCGCGGGGATTGAAGATGGGTATGTAGGAATCGTCGACTTTGACTCGAAGATCTGTTTCCGGTAACTGCTGGACGTTCGAGTCTGCAACCAACGAACGATTCCATTCATCTGCGACTCCTGCGGTACCATTCCTACGATCCTGCGATGAGGGCAATGCAACCGAGTCCTTCGCAAGGATCACTCCAGGTCTCGCATTGCCTACGTTTTTTTCCATCGCCCGCCCCCCCAGAAACGCAGCGAGTCCTATCAAGGAAGCCGCCAGTACGGGGCCCCAACTAGGAATCCAGCCTCGTCTGTTCCCTGAGGAAGTACCACCGAGCGGTTCTCCCTGCAACAAAATCGGCGCCGCAGGTGAAGCGTTCCCGTTCGTAGGGTCGCTGAATTGCCGCATTGGGCTTATCGCAGATATTCCCTTTGCAAATTCCTGCTCCTCAAGAAACGCGAGTGCCAAATCTCTCCACGTTGCCGGGTCCTGTTCGCATGCTGCCAAGAGCGTCCTTCGTTCGGAGGAGGTGCATTCTCCATCCACCAAAGCTTGCAATCGAATTGGATCAATCATGTTTGTCTCAGATTCTCGTTATTTGCAAAACGCGACCAACTTGGAACGCAAAGCCGTTCTGGCTTTCAAAAGTCGATACTCAACGGTTTTGACAGAGACTCCGAGATGCTCCGCCAAATCCTGGTACCCCCACCCCTCTGTGTATTTCAGCAGAAGGATCTCCCGATCCTGGGACGAGATTTTTTGCAACGCCGAAGCGATTGCGGACTCGTCTTCCATCTGGACCAGCCACTCTCCAGGCCCTGGCGACGTGGAGATTTCATCCCCAAGCCCAGCCTCGGCAGCGCCGGTCAATAGCCTCTTTCTCCTCCCCGTCGCCCGGTGATGATTAATCACTTTGCGCAATGCAATCCGATACAACCAAGGTGCTACCTTTGTGGGATCCGTCGGCTGACTGTGCTGACTGATTACGGCCAGCGCGACCTCCTGCAACACATCCTCTGCGGCTTGGTGATCCGACAATCGGGAATGGACCACCGTCGACAACCACCGACGGTTGCTCTCAATCGCTTTGGACCAGTCGATTCTCTCAACGCTTTCATCCATTGGTATTCTCAGTGCCATTGCGCTCATGGTGCCTCTTCAGTCGCAAGAGGCAGACCAATTCCCTGAGGGGCGGAGTAAAATTTCCCAGAAAGAAGGATTTTTTTCCTAGTCGGACCAAAACAGGGATGGACGGATGTTTTCCATACAACGGTGACGCCAATGGCCCCTGGCCCCCCGCTTTAACACGATCGAACTTGTGGCATTGCAGCGCGAGCTGCCCGGTTTTCCTTCATAAAATGAATCCCGCCGGACTGCCTGCGCCGTTTCGCATCCATTTTTCAACACTCTGCTGGCAGACGCACCCCTTAATCCGTTTTCAGAGAAAACGGATTTAACCTGGCTCTCTCGCCTGACCATGGACATAGCCGCGAGCCGCGAGCTGCGCAACCCCAGATTTAGAACGCGACCAAAGGCCCGTACGGCTCACAAAAGTTCCAATCGTCGATAGACGGATCCCGCACAAAGTCGATGGCAATCTGGAAAGATTTTCCGGGGGGACCGAGAGCAACAATTCAAAGTCCTCTCCATCCCCTAGCGCGTGCTCCAAAGGTGTCCGACCGGTGCGTTCCGACAGTTCTACCGCCTGCGGACTGATCGGTACACGGCTGAGATCCACCTCCGCGCCGCATCGACTTGCAACTGTGACGTTCAGCAAGTCGACACCCAACCCGTCGCTGATATCGGTCGCAGCCGTCACAATTCCCAGCGAGGAGAGCTCCCGGGCCAGTTCGAGGCGAGGCTCGAAATCCAAGTGCTTTCCCAGAATGCTCCCCCCTAATTCCCCTGAAACTACGATCGCATCTCCAGGTTTCGCGCCCGATCGTTTCCACGCCGTACCACTCGGCTTTCTTCCAACTGCAGTCAAGTGAACGACCAGTGGCCCATCCCAGACATTCGTATCCCCACCGGCGATGGCAACTCGATACTGCTTGGCCAGATCGAAAACGCCGTCAAAGATGCTGGCTGCCAAATCTCCGGCACCCGACCGAGGTAAACAGAGCGACAGGAAAACGGCGATTGGCTCTGCCGCCATGCTGGCTAGATCACTCAGGTTCACCGCCAAAAGCTTGCGTCCGACTCGATATCCGCCGCAATCGGCTAAAATGAAATGGGTTCCCTCGCATAACGAGTCAGTTGTTATTGCGAAATCGTCCCCATTTGTAGAGAGTAATGCGCAATCATCTCCGATCCCCAGAGCAACCTGTGGTAGTTTGGAGGCACGCTGCTTTGCCCAAGCAATAAAACTATGTTCCATCTTCGATCTTCAAGCCCCGTAACTTCGATCATCAGCCCACAGACTAGCGATCTATGAACTTCAAAACCAGCCTTGTTTGGCTCCAAACCATGATCGCGATGGTAACGCTGCTAATGGCGCAGCCGATACCAGCTCAAGAATCAACTCCCTCCCAAGAATCTGTCTCCGACGAACAGATTCTCTCCTGGATTGGTTTGTTGGGCAGCCCCAATTACGCGAAGCGTGAATGGGCGTCCGCTCAACTCAAGTCCAATGAGTCGAGAGCGTTCCCATTCGTTCAGAAGGAACTCGAGACGGCAGAAGGTGAATCGCTTGACCGTTTGCTTGTCTTCCTGGGCCGCGTGATCGAAAACGAAACATCTCCCCAAAGTGCTGCAGCCTTCGAGGAACTGAAACGCCTCGCCAAAAAGTCTTCTGGTAGCCGCAGCATTCGGATCAACCACATTTTTGAATCGATACGATTGAAAATGGGGCAGCGAGCTTGGCAAAGAGTTCAAAAGCTCTGCGGCGAACCGCGTTATCGTTTTGTCAGCATGTCCACTGAAATCTCGGTGACCAATCCGTTCGAAATCAACAACGGATTTAAAGGTACGGCCGAGGACTTGCGAGATCTGGATCAAGTAACCTGGATTCATTTTGCAAGACTTGAAGGGAACGTCATCTCTCGAGACATTCTCCGAGCCGTGTTGAAATTACCCGAATTGAAACACCTACAAATCGTCGATACCTCGTTGAACGCGGAAGACCTGAGCATTCTTCGAGAAGCGCCTGATTTGGATATCTTGGAAATTGTCTATTCACCAGTAAACGACGACCTCCTCGCATTTATCCAGGAGCTTCCCGTTTGGGGTAAACTCTGGATGTTCGGTACGCAGATCTCCAACGAGGGAGGAGAGACTGCCAAACGACTTCTCAATGACATCGAAATCTTTGTTTCGAGGGGTGCCTATCTGGGCGTCCGCAGTCTTCAGAATTCGTTGTACATCGAGAGCGTCGAACCCGGTTCAGCTGCCGAACTAGGCGGTCTGCGTACACGAGATCGAATCCTCCGAATCAATGGTGTTCAACTCGAGAATTTTGACGACCTGCGAAACCACCTTGCGAAATTCGCACCGGACGAGGAAATAGAAATTGAGTTCGAACGCGTCCAGCGTCCCTCCCTCACAGACAATCCAGATGCCGACCCAGAGCGACTGACCCGGGTCAAGCTGGTTACAAAAACCAAGTTGGGCCGCCGCCGAAACTGAAAAAGTAGCAGAAAGAAATCCGTCGCGACTCGGCTTCGCACACCAAAACTTTCGCCCTGGGAATCGGCATTTCCATCGGTATCAAATATCGCAGGCACCAAGAAATTATGAATTGGCCGGCATCGCTTGGTTCTCTGGATCGATTTCTTACATAGCGCTACGGAAGTATAGGACCTGGAAGAACTTAAGAAACAAACGCCGCCCTGAACCTCGGCGGTTAGGGATCCCCTAATCCTTTGCAAAACCGTAATCCCGCAACTCCAGCAATCCGCGTAGGAACCCGGAGATTCGATGGGCTGGCCCAATTGACTCAAATAATCTAGAACAGATTGTTTTTTCAAGTCATGGGTGAACCGATCCGTGAATGGAACGAATAATGAAGTGGTGTTTTAAGCAACACATTTTGAGCAACACATTTTGAGCAACATAGTACTCCTCTGAGCTGCAAGGATTGTTTTATGCGATGTTTACGGATCGTTACCTGCCTTTGTTTGATTGGATTGACCTTCGGGTGCGAAACCAAGCCTGGGGCTCCCTCGAAGGCTTCACCCGCGGAATCGTTCCACTCGTCCTTTACGCAAGCCGTCAGCGCCACTCAGAAGATTCGAGACGCTTTAGCGGACGGGAAACCGGACGCTGCTCACGACGAACTTCATGACATTGGACATTTGTTGCAAGAGCTACCTACCCTGGCGAAAGCAGCCTCGATCGATAAGGCCACGAGTGAAACAGTCGAGAAGACCGCCAAAGGATTATTTGATGTCATCGACAAGGTGGATGCTGCTCTGCACGACGGCAAGGAGATCAAGTACGACGACGTCAAAGAAGGTCTTGAATCAGGTCTCGCCGATCTGAAGAAGCTGGCCGAGTCCCTCAAGAAGTGATCGATCCTTTGGCAACCTTCTCTTGAGGGCTTCAATAGGCATGAGCAAATTTTTCCTTTGGACCGCATCTCTTACACTGATACTCGGATGCGCTCCCGCGACAGATCCGGTATCGGAGCAGGCAAGGAGAGAATTGCGGTTCGAACCCGCCCCTGAGACGCCAGCTCTTTCTATCCAAGAGGCTATCGAGCGGAGTAAAGACGGAGGTGACATGCTGGTCCGGGCCAAAGTAGGCTCTGGCAAGGGAGATACCTTTGATGCGAAAAATGCCGAGTTTTTAGTTTCCGAGATACCGGAGGGAGAACACTCGAGCAATGCGGGCCATGACTCGGATAACTGCCCCTTCTGCCGAGCGCGAGAAGCCAAAGCTCCCACGGTGATCGTACGTCTGCTAGATCCGAAAGGGACAGCCTATCCGCGTAGCGCCGAGAAACTGCTGGGCCTGAAAAAGGGGCAGCACATTTTGGTTCGCGGCCGCGGTACGTTCGATCAGGAGAATAACTTTTTCTCGATCGAAGCCAGCGGTCTATCTCTTGTCAAGTGACGGCTGTCTCGCCTAGCCCGTCGTTCCCAATCCGCTGGCGATCGCATTGACTGTCAGAAGCAACTGAGGAATAAGAGCATCGGCAGATTGCGTTTGCTGCATGCGATGATAACTTCTCCACATTTTGAGCAATCCGATTTGCTGCTGATGGAGTACCTTCAAACCATTAGCCCTCAGGCTCATCATACGTTGAATGTTCGGACGGCGTTCTGCCAGCGCTCCCCCATAAACGGTTTCGATCATTTTCTGGGTTAGATCGAGTTCGCGTTCGATCAACCCCATGCATCGAGCTCTCAATTCGCTGTCTTCTACCATACTCGCGTAATCCCGCATGATCTCACGATCAGTCGCCGCCAAACTCGTCGCGACATTGCTGATTAGGTAGTGGACAGGTGCCCATTGGGTCATCGTATTTTGTATTGTCGCGAAGACATCCGGTGAGTTGGTTCTCAAACGCTCTAGCGCAGAACCTACCCCGTACCATCCCGACAGAAAAAATCGTGCCTGCCCCCAACTAAAAACCCATGGAATGGCCCGCAGGTCTGCCAGCGTCTGCTGGCCAGTACGACGAGCTGGTCTCGAGCCAATTCTGCTCTGCTCAATCGCATCAATCGGCGTAGCTTGACGAAAGAATGCGACGAAGCCATCGGTTTGCAGTAGCTGCGTGTAGCATTCCCGCGCCCATTGAGCGAGTTCCACCATCGTGTTCTCCAGGGGATTCTCATACTCGTCCGAACGTTGATCGGTGAGAGATTTTCTCGTCACTCCCGCTAAAAACAATTCGAGATTGTAGATGGCGGTCGCTTGATGGGCATATTTTTGTGCGATTGTTTCACCCTGTTCCGTCACTCTCAAGTCACCTAGCAAGGTATCATCCGGGAGCGCTTTGATGAATCGATGGGTCGGGCCCGCACCCCGACTAATCGTCCCGCCTCGGCCGTGAAAGAAACGGACCTGGACGCCGTGATCCCTACCGATCTTGCTGAGTTCCCTCTGAGTATGGCGGAGATGAACCAAACTCGCGAGTATACCCCCATCCTTATTGCTATCGGAATAACCGATCATAACTTGCCCCATAGGCATCGATTGATTCCGATTTTTTTGAATCATGCGGAGACTACGTTCTGTGATCGGATGCCGCAGAAAATCGCGATAAACATCCGGACTTCGCTGGAGATCATCGACCGTTTCGAAAAGAGGTACAACAGGCAGAGGGCAATACAAACCTTCACCGGTTTCTTCCAAGAGCCCAACCTCGCGAGCCAAAAGATAGACCACCAAGAGATCGGATGGATTGCGTGTCATGCTCACGATCAGCGCACCCAGTCCATCATCTCCATACGCATGACGGTAATCCTTGAGCACTCGAAGCGATGAAAGCGTCGCATCGGCTTCCACACCGAGAGAGACATCGGGACGAGCAAATGGACGCTTGGAAAGCAATTCGCGATGCAGCATCTCGATGCGTTCCGATTCGGACCATTGCGAAAAATTCGTGATACCCATTCCAGCCGCCTTCAGCAACTGCTCGATGGCACGGTCATGAAACGCACTGTTCTGCCTAACATCGAGAACGGCCAAATGAAAGCCGAAGGTTTGAACGATACGCATCAACGGCTGAACCGCGTAATCGGCTGGATGTCGCTGACCGCAAACAATCAAACTGTCATAGAGCAATCGAAGATCCGCGAGTAATTCGCTCGATCGTTGATACATCGGGAGCGGCTCGGGGGTGATCGTGTCTGTCGTCATATCGATCTTGGGAAGCCGAGAGAGCATCGTGTTGATAAACTGACGCCATGGTTCGTTCGGGTTTCGATCCACCGCTTTTTTGCCAGCGGGTCCCAGTTTGTCGGAAATGGAAGCCAAGGCTCTCAGGAACTCGGGATCCGGGCGTTGCCAATAAGCAGAGAGGCTCAGCAACCGCGCCAGTTGCGACAGTTGCCGCTGGACCAAACCCAATGCATTTCGACGCAGCTCTAGCAGACTTTGTTTCGTAACCTCGGCAGTGACGAGAGGATGTCCGTCTCGATCCCCTCCAACCCAGGTTCCAAATGTCAGCTTGGGAAAAACCAATGGATCATCGAATACTCGTGTATCCAAACCGACTTCCGTCCAGGCTCGTCTCAATCTTTGATCCAGCGGCCTCAGGACGGTCGGAAAGACATAAGTCAAGTAGTCGAGTACGTTGCGTCGCTCCGATTGAATATCAGGCTTGTCGAGGTAGATCTCCCCGGTTCTCCATAGGATGGACAGCAACGCTCGTACTGCGAAATCGTTTTCATCCTGCTGCGCAATGGATACCAATCCATCGCGATCGGGAGACTGATGGAACTGCTGGAACCTCTCGAACAATCTGCGGTGATGCGCCAGCACGGTTGCTCGTTTGGCCTCCGTGGGGTGCGCCGTCAGTACCAACTCGACCCGCATATTGGAAAGCTGTTTCGCAATCTCGGCGGCAGACCAGCCTTGCTCCTTGAGCTGACGCAGAGAATCTCCCCAGAGCGCAGGGAGCGCATCGATTCCTGATCGCCGCTCAATCGCCTTGCGGAATTGGTCTGCGGAATTCTGTTCCGCCATCCCCAGCAATTGAAATGCGATCGAATACGCTTGTGTTAAGTGAACCGAATTCCCCAGCCCACCGGCGATAGAAGCCGACTGATGGGCCGACGGCAATGCCTTAGCCAATTCCGCATCACCCGTCTCCGCTAAAACGTCACGTAGACAACCCAGAATCCAATTCCACTGCTCATGGAGACTGTCTTCATCCAAGGCCAAAACGCTTTCGACAACCATAGAACCAAAGGATTGCAAAAACAAAGAGGAAATCCACCACTTGCATCGACCGCAAAGCGGCAATCGGCGACGGAGAGAAGAACGCCGAACTTCAGACCCGGTAGCTTATACACTCTCCCTGGGTAAAGCACAATTGACGCCGTATGAAATCAGGCCACACACGCGAACGAAGGCCTCCACAGTTGCTTTAAGTCCGCAAATGGCGAGAAAATCCACTGGGGAAGGAATGGGAACCATCCCACGAGAAAAGTAAATCGATCCGTGGACCGATTCGCTGTACGGAACGACTGTTGATGGTGCTAGGCCACGGGTATACTGCTCCTCTCGCAGCATCCGGTTCCATGTCCCTCGGCGTTTCCATAGAGGGTTCGCCCCGTCACTTTGGGTGACGCGTTCATCGCGGCAAATGGCAAAAGGATGTCGAGCTTCGAACAACTTGCCAGTACAGCATCCATGTCGAGTACAGACAAAACCGGGGGGAATTCGAGCGGCAAATACACGGTTGTCGCTCGCCGTTACCGCCCAAAAACTTTCTCCGAGTTGGTAGGCCAATCGACGGTGGCTCAAGCATTGCTCAACGCGATCCACACCCATCGCGTCGGACATGCATATCTTTTCACGGGAGCTCGGGGAGTCGGGAAAACCAGCACCGCCAGGATTTTTGCCAAGGCACTGAATGCTTCGGGCCGAGACGATGGCGATTTCGATCCAAACTCAGACATCGCGCTCGCCATCGATTCGGGCGAGGACATGGACGTCATTGAAATCGATGGCGCGAGCAACCGCGGTATCGATGAGATCCGACAACTTCGTGCGAATGCTGCCGTCCGACCGAGTCGATCGCCATTCAAGATCTACATCATTGACGAAGTCCACATGCTCACCATGCAGGCGTTCAACGCACTGCTGAAAACCCTCGAGGAACCACCTGGGCATGTCAAATTCATTTTCTGTACGACCGACCCAGAAAAAATACCAATCACGGTCCTCTCTCGTTGCCAGAGATTCGACTTTCCTCCCGTCCAAACCGACCAGATTCTCGGTCGATTGAAATTCATCTGCGAAAACGAAGGAATTCAGGCAGACGAAGCTGCTCTGCATTTAATCGCTCGGCGAGCCGCAGGGTCGATGCGTGATAGTCAGTCGCTCCTGGAGCAACTGATGAGCTTTGGGGGAAATCATATCCGGGTCGAGGATGTGCATGCCATGCTCGGAACTGCCGACGAATCCCGCCTGGCTTCCTTTGCGTTGCGTATGATCGAACGCGATGCCGCAGGAGCACTTCGAGAACTCCATACCGCAGTCGATGAAGGTGCTGACGTCGGCCAACTCGCTGAGCAACTGCTCGGATACCTACGAGACATGATGGCGTTGTCCGTCGGTGCGACACCTGATTTGATAAGAACTGCGAACCCGAACAGCATCGACGATTTGAAGAAATGGGGAACCTCTTGGGGAACGAGTTCTCTGCTGTCGGCACTACAGATCCTGGACGAAGCGATCGTCAAAATGAGACACAGCGTCCAAAGTCGAGTGCTGTTAGAGATTGCGCTGGTGCAGATATGCCAGATGCAGGATCTTCAAGCCTTATCCGACCTGATCGAGGCATTCGCAACAGGCCAATCTGCCCCTCCACCTCGCACGGTCGCAGCTCCGGACCTTCCGAGAGCAGACGACTCAAAAAAAAAAGATAGCGGCACAGCCCTCCCCCGAGCCGGTTCGGTCCTCGAACTCCAAAACGCCCCAGCAACCCAGCACACTCCAGTAGAAAGCTCGCTACCCTCAATACCGGTTCAGCCACATTCTGCCCCTGAATCGGATGATTCAATCGATCGTGAACCGCAAAAGAACGCATCCCCGAGTCCTACCGTACCTCCCCTCGCTCCGCTTAGCGAGCCCCTAGTCAAGGATTCGAATCGAGGAACGGATCCAATCCCTAAGGCAGCGAGTTTCGCGAGAACATTGCCTCCCGGCCAAAAATCTCAGGAAGCACTTGAGATGCTCAGCAGTGCGATTGCGACCGCAACCGGCTTGATTGTCGAATGTGTCAACATGATCCTTCGCATCGAAGTGGTTCCGAGCGGTCGATGGAAAGCATTTATCTCGAAAGAGGGTAGCTTTGCCTTTCAATACTTCCAGTCGGGTGAAAATGTGCAGCGGCTCGCAACGATCCTGCACGAACACAGCGGTATCAAACCGCAGTTTGAGTTCGTTCTGACCGAGGAGCCACTACCGGCGGATAAAAACGAGCCGAGAGCCGTCTCCGAACCGATCCCCAGCGTCTCCACGCCCCAGGCACAGCTCATTCGCGGAGTTATGAATCATCCTCTCGTAAAGCATTTTGTCGATCTATTCGAGGGCCAAGTGATACGCGTCGATCAGGCTCAATCCTCAACTCCCACCGCACACACCCTATCGCCGAAGGATCCTTCCCGCTTGATCCCAGACGTTGACGATGCCCAGCACGATGCTTGACAACCGTCGTCCAACTCACAAGACCGATCGATTGCGAGCCGAATCCGCCAATCCGCTGTTCGGAGCAGCGTTTTAAAATTCTTAGATTTATTGGAATCCGAAGTCACCCCGATCTTCCAATCATTAAACAACGCGGGCAGGTAAATTACCTGCCCGCTCATGGTCCAACTCGTCAGACAAAACCCTTTCGATCAGTTCTTCACTTCGAATTCCGCATCGATCGCATCATCGTCCGACCCCTTGGTTGCTGATTCGGACGCAGCCTGCGAGGGCTGTGCACCTAGGGTCGAGCGAAACGCCTGCGCGGATTGCTCGAGCTCCGAAGTCGCCGACTTGATCTTCGCAGTATCGTTTGAAGCGATCGCATCTCGAACTTTCTTGATCGCCACGTCGAGCGGCTCTCTATCGGAGGCAGAGAGTTTCTCTCCTTGATCTTTGATCATCTTTTCGAGTGTATGGATCATGTTCTCGGCGAGATTCTTAGCCTCGGCCAGCTCAACAAACTTCTTGTCCTCATCGGCATGAACCTCGGCCTCACGACGCATGCGCTCAATCTCATCTTTACTGAGACCGCTCGATTGCTCGATCTTCACACTCGCTTGCTTGCCGGACTTGAGATCCTTAGCGGAGACATTGAGGATACCGTTTTGATCGATATCAAATTTGACTTCGATTTGAGGGACTCCCCGTGGCTGTGGCTCGATCCCTTCCAGATTAAATTGTCCGAGCAACCGGTTCTGGGACGCCATTTTGCGCTCGCCCTGGAACACACTGACCGTCACTGCCGTTTGCCCATCGGCCGCGGTAGAGAATGTTTGCTTCTTTTCGACGGGAATCGTTGTGTTGCGTTCGATGAGGGCGGTCAAAACGCCACCTTCGGTTTCGATACCTAAAGTCAACGGCGTAACGTCGAGTAGCAAAACGTCCTTTCGATCACCCGCCAAGACGCTTCCCTGAATCGCGGCTCCGACGGCGACCACTTCGTCTGGGTTGACCCCTTGATGCGGTTCCTTTCCGAAGATGTCCTTTACGAGCTGTCGTACTTTCGGGACACGTGTCGAACCACCTACGAGAACGACTTCGTCGATCTCCGAGGGCTTGATCTTCGCATCTCGCAAGGCTTGCATGACTGGCTCGCGACATCGCTCGATCAACGAATCGACCATCGACTCGAAGGCGCTGCGAGTGATCGTCATTTGAAGGTGCTTGGGGCCCGTCGCATCCGCCGTAATGAATGGCAGGTTGATATCGGTTTGCGGCAGTGAGCTGAGCTCTTTCTTGGCTTTCTCGCATGCCTCTTGCAGTCGCTGGAGCGACATCGGCTCCTTTCGCAGGTCGATACCGTTGTCTTTCTGGAACTGGGTCGCAACATGATTTACCAGCGCTTGGTCAAAGTCATCTCCACCGAGATGCGTGTCTCCGTTCGTGCTGATTACTTCGAACACTTTGCTGGTGCTATCATCACCGCTCATCGCGACCTCAAGGACCGAAACGTCGAAGGTTCCGCCCCCAAGGTCGAAGACGATAATCTTTTGGTCCTTCTTCTTGTCCAGTCCGTAAGCCAGTGCGGCCGCAGTGGGTTCATTGATGATCCGCGCCACTTCCAAACCAGCAATTTGCCCCGCATCCTTGGTCGCTTGTCGCTGAGCGTCGTTGAAATACGCGGGTACGGTGATGACCGCTTTAGAAACGCGATGGCCTAAATAAGCTTCCGCAGCTTCCTTAAGCTTTCGAAGGACCTTCGCAGAAATTTCTTGCGGTGTGAATTGTTGATCGCCAATTTGTACCTTGACGTATTCATTGGCCCCTCCGACGACTTGATAGGGAACTATCTTCTCTTCGGACTCCACCTCGGAATGCCTTCGTCCCATGAATCGCTTGACCGAGTAAACCGTACGCCGTGGGTTGGTCACCGCTTGACGTCGGGCAGGCTCACCCACGATGGTTTCGCTCTTGTCTGTGAACGCGACCACACTCGGAGTGAGGCGATTCCCTTCTGCATTCGGAATCACTTTGACCTCAGTCCCTTCCATGACCGATACCACGGAGTTGGTGGTGCCTAAGTCGATTCCAATAATCTTTTCACCGGATGACATAAGTGATTCCTTCTGAGTTAGGATAAGACGCGGGGGGGTGCAATTTCGCCGGTCGCATTTTTCAAAGTCGAGCGACTGCTGGCGAGGGAAAGCAATCCCTGTGCCAAACCCGCCAAATGCCGATCTTTTTTGCCGCAAGTCCCTTGCAAATAATGCTTTACAAACATTCTTTGCGTTTGATAAAAATCTGGACAATGCGGTGACGAATGGTCGTTCGTTGAACCAAACGCCAATTTGACAGCAGAGCATTTAGTGATCGTATGGACCCATCAATCGCAGAAATCGATAGAAAGATCGCCGTTTTAGTCCAGCAGAGGTTCGATTTGCTAAAGGAAATTGGAAGCGACGCAGGGACACCGGCCGAACATAGCCAGCGAACTCAAGAAACGATCCGAGAATTCGGAGCTCCATACAATCTGCCGCTGCTCGAACGGGTTTTACCATTTGTATCGGGAGTGACGTATCAGCACGCGATCAAGCGGTCGCAAATCGCCTATCTGGGTCCAGAGTATTCCTATTCCTACACTGCCGCGCGCACCTTTTTCGGCAGTCCCGACGGATTCCAACCGGTTCAGACCATCGCAGCCGTCTTTGAGGAAATCGAGCGCCACCAATCGAACTATGGAGTTGTGCCGATCGAGAACTCGACCGACGGAAGAATTGTAGACACGCTGACGATGTTCATTCGCAAACCGATCAAAATCTGTGGAGAGGTCCTGCTGCCCATCCATCACAACTTGTTAGCCAAGTGCGAGCGGGAAGAAATCAAAGAGGTTCACAGCAAACCACAAGCTCTGTCTCAGTGCCGAACGTGGCTATCGACACATCTACCTTCGGTACGCTGGGTGGAGGTGACCAGCACCGCGATCGCGGCCAGGCACGCATCGGAATCGCCAGGAGTTGCCGCGGTCGCCTCTAAAGATGCAGCAATCGCATTGCAATTGAATGTCGTCGCCGAAAATATTGAGGACAACCCAAACAACATAACCCGTTTCGCAATCATCGGAAACGAAGAACCTGCACCGACGGGAAACGATAAGACCTCGATGATGTTCCAAGTACCGCACCGACCTGGAGCTCTCGCAGATGTCATGTTGATGTTCCGAGAAAACGGACTCAATCTGACCTGGATTGAATCGTTTCCCGTACCCGGAGTTGCCAACGAATACTTTTTCTTTGTGGAGCTGGACGGACATCGGCAGCAATCCTCCGTCGCGAAGAGCATCGCATCTCTCGAGAAAACATCCATTCGATTTAATTTTTTGGGATCTTATCCCAAGGGATTGCCGCCCCAGTCTTAACCAGTTAAGGAATGATTGACTCTGCCTCTGAGCCCCAAATCACTCTCCCACTATTTGCAACGACATGCAGTCGCTTCCGATCGATGACTACGTTTCCGAAATCCTTCGTGCGGTTCAACAACATCCGATTGTGATCGTGGAGGCACCGCCAGGTGCTGGAAAGACGACTCGTGTTGCACCATCTCTTCTTCATTCCCTTGGTTCATCCCAGGAGCGCATCTACCTGCTGCAACCACGACGTATCGCTGCCAAGTCGGTTGCCGATCGAATTGCGAAAGAGCAGGTAGTCGAACTCGGAAAAAAAGTTGGGTATCAAGTTCGATTCGACAGTCGCGTTTCGGCACAGACACAACTGATCGTTGCAACGGAAGGCATCCTGCTCCGTCGTCTTCAGGAGGATCCGACCATCCAGGACGTCAAGGTCGTATTGCTCGACGAATTTCATGAACGCTCTCTCGATGCAGACCTGCTATTGGGAATGCTACGTCGCATTCAGTCATCTTTGCGTGAGGATCTGCGCATCGTGATCATGTCGGCTACCATCGATAGCGATATGATCCAGCAATCCCTAGGCCCGGTCCCCGTCATTCGAGTTGTCAGTCGCAGCTTCCCAGTCCAAATACGGTATCGGCCTTCGAATCCTAGAGAAAAGATGGTCGACCACACCGCCCAAATCGTCTCGGAGGTTTTCCCAAAACACGATGGGGATATTCTGGTTTTCCTCCCTGGAGCCGGCGAAATCCAACGAGTCTACGATCAACTGGATCGTCGAGGATTATCCAAATCATGCGACTTGATAACGCTCTTTGGATCGATGTCGCTCGAGGAACAATCGCGTGCGATCGAAACAGGTCCCAGACGCCGGATTGTATTGGCAACCAATATTGCGGAAACATCGCTGACCCTCGAGGGGATCAGGGTGGTTGTCGATAGCGGCCAAGCGAGAGTTTTACGCTTCTCATCGGATGTCGGATTGGACAGATTGTGCCTGGAAAATATCAGTCAAGCCTCGGCGACTCAGCGGGCAGGAAGAGCCGGCCGAGTCGCGCCAGGGGTTTGCTATCGACTGTGGTCTGAGGCAGCCGACCGATCGCGCGCTCCCTATCTCGAACCTGAAATCCGAAGAATCGATCTATCGAGTGCTGTCTTGCAACTCTACGCTTGGGGCGAGTCGAGCTCGACAGATTTTCCCTGGCTCGAACCACCGAGACCTGATTCAGTGCAGGCTTCACAAGAATTGCTATCCCATCTCGGTGCTGTTCAAAACAACAGGATCACGGAACTAGGGAAGCTCATGGCTCGACTTCCGATTCATCCGCGTCTGTCACGGATGGTCCTCGAGGCTGTTTCGCTGCATTGTATTTCACGTGCATCCTTGCTCGCTGCGATGCTTTCGGAGAGGGACCCATTCGATCGACGAGAACAACGCGAGCGCCCCAGCGCTCTCCATGCCAGGGAAACGCTGAAATGGGACAGCGATCCAATCGAACGATTGAACTGTATCGAGCTATTTCTGCGACGTGCCTCCTACCCTTCCTGCTTTGGCGAATTGTATCCAGCTGCTGTTCGAAATATCCGGAGTGTCGCGGATCAAATCCAGGACCAGCTTCTCTCGATCGCAAATGTCCCTGCAGATTGGGAGTCGCGCGAGGATCCTGATCCCGAGCCCCTCATGCGTTGTTTGCTGGCTGGTTATCCCGACCGACTGGCACGCCGACGGGGAGTCGGAAAACCCACCGGTTTGATGGTTGGCGGGAAGGGCGTTTCGCTAGCCCGCGAGAGCGGTGTGAGCGCAGCTGAATTTTTTCTGTGTATCGATGTCGATGCTGGACGTGGTGGCGATGCATTGGTGCGACAGGCGAGCCGTGTCGATGTCGACTGGATTCTCGACCGACTCGTCACTAGTGAAGAGATCTTTTTTCACCCCACCCAGAAGCAGGTCGTCGCTCGAAAGCAAACGCGATGGATCGATCTCGTCCTGCAGGAAACACCGATGCAAATCGCCAACGAAGCTCTCGCATCGGAAACCTTGTACAAAGCTGTGCTTCAGCATTGGGATTCCACATTTCCTTACGACAACGAAGGGTTGGTGGGTTTTGTGGAGCGCGCGCGATGCCTCAAAGACTGGGTGGCCGAATTGGAATTTCCAGAGATCGACGATTCTTTTCTGAAATCGGTCGCACGACAGCTGTGTGAAGGGAAGCGATCGCTGTCCGATGTGAAGGCTGGCCCGTGGCTGGATTGGTTACAAAATCGATTCACGTCGGAACAGCTCCGAGCTATCGAGAAAGAGTGTCCCGCCAAAATCACCGTCCCGAGCGGTAGCTCGATCAAGATCCAGTATGAACGTGGAAAACCACCTATACTCGCAGTTAAGATCCAGGAAGTTTTTGGTTGGAAGCATACTCCTTGTATCGCAAAAGGACGCATTCCCGTATTGCTTCATCTGTTGTCGCCAGCGATGCGTCCACAACAAGTCACCGATGATCTCGCATCCTTCTGGGCAAACGGATACCCCGAAGTCAAGAAGGAGCTGAAACGTCGATACCCCAAGCACTCCTGGCCCGACGATCCCACGATAGCTACGCCTGGCCGGAAATAGTACATCTGTACCAATCGCAAGAACCGAGTGCGAGGCCATCCGATTTGACACACGATCCATCGTCATTTTTGGCCCCTGGAAATTGCAGCTCAACAAAAGATCCGCCAGCATTCTCGCAAGGCATCGATAAAAGGACTACCCTTCCAAATCCGAGTTACTGATTCAGTGATCGCATTTCGTAGATGAGTTCCTCAGGGTTTCCCAGGGTTCGCCAGGCAAAGAATCGACGCGGCTTGTTCTCGGATGGCCAGTATGGATTGCCTAATCTTTGCGCCTCGCTCCGGATCGTTGCGTCGCTGATAGCTTCTCTCGACTTCCTCGAGCTCGCGTGCGGCAGATAGAAGTTTCTCGACCGCATGCCACCGAGTGTCTTCGATCTCCGCGAAAGGTTCCAGATACATTGCCGACGGCTGCGGCGCATCCGTATTACGATTCAGAAATGCTTTCTTGAACTCCTGAAATACGGGGTCTTTTGCTAGATCGTTCGCCACAGACTTGGATTCAGGTATAGAAGCAGGCGGCTCGGGTATCGATTCCTGCGTCTGTGCCTCAAAGGAAGTATCTCCTTGAACCGATGTCCAACGCACCGCGAACAGCAATAATCCCCAAATAACGAAAGACGAACATGAAATCGTAAGCAATTTGTTTATCGCCACTTCGACACCTCTCTTATCAAGGAAGATTCCATCGCTTGCGGAGTGACCATTGCATCACCATGAGACACCCCAAGGCGAGAAATGCGATCCAACTATCGAACAACCCCTCGCCGAGCTTGCGATTCTCAATAATTGTCTCGGTAGATTGCTTGCGGCGATCCTGCAATTGCTTGAGGATATCATCCGTTTGATCGGGAGCGATCAATACTCCACCGGCACTGGCATTGAGTTTGGCCATCTGTTCCATCAACTGCCAGTCTGGGATAGGTTGCGTGTTCTCAACCGACTTGTCGATAACGATGAAAGGGAGTCGACTATCAAGAATTTGCCCTGCTGAACCGGTGGTTTGGGCTCTCCATTCGAATCGCCCCCCCTGCTTGACGCCTTTGAAATCAGCCCTCATCGATGCGTTATCTCGCTTCACCAAAGGGACGCTCCCTAGGTCCGACTCATTGGAATTCTCCCCTGGTTCACCCAACTTCCACAAATGCAAAGAGATATTGGAGGGCATTTCAGCGCCCGCCGAACCTGGAATCCACTCGAGAATCATTTCCGAAGATTGCTCGAGCGAGAGCCTACGTTGGCTCATTCGCATTTGAAGACCTTCTTCGATCTTCTCTCGTCTCATACACCAGTAGATCAATTTCCTCCAGAATGCTTTATGCTCCGCAATCTTGCCTTGCCTGGCCCAGATATAGGTTGAATCAAACGCGATCGATACGACACGGCCTTTGTCCGCAAAACCGCTCGCAATCAATGGCTCGTTCTTTTCGCTTTGGGCCAGTAAAACCGTTCCTGGAGTATTTTTTACTCCCGCCCATCGTGTCGCTCCGAGCAATGGGTTCAATTGCCGCCATGCATCGGAGCTCTTTTCAGGCGAATCGATTTGCAATACATCCGGCATCCCGACAGGAACAACGCGAACGGGTCCACCGATGTGATCCCTCAGGTCGATCTTCCCATCGATCGTCGAGCGGTTGGTGGCACTCAATTGAATCGGTAAGATACCGGAAAATTCGCTTGACTGACTCCATCCGCCAGGGCCGTAGGTATGGAATCCACCGAGTGTAATCAATCCTGCACCATTCCTAACCTGCTCAGCGATCTTGGCCGCACCTGCAGCTTCCACCGCAGCGTAATCGAGATCGCCCAAGATGATGCAGTCGTAAACATTCCCCGAAAGCTGTTCCGAAAGATCGACAGGCCACTTCTGAACCGGCGGCTTCCAAATCGCTCTCACGAACATATCGAGATCCTGACTTTCGGCGATCGCACGGCGCAGGAATTTCATTTCGAAGGTCGGCTCACCCTCCAGGTAGAGGATTCTCGCGCCCCCAGACCGTACATTCAGGTAGACCAACGCCTCGTTGTTTTGCGTTGTGGCTTCGCGTTCGACCGGCTCCGCACGAACCAGCAACTCGTAGGCTCCTGGGTCCGGAGCAATCAAGGGTAGCTGAAAGGGGATCGTTTCATCGCTACGCCCCGGGCGAATCTTTGCGCGGGAAACCTCCCTGCTCGGCTCACCCGCTTTTTGCAACATCAGCTTGATCACAAGTTCTTGGTTTGCGACACCGCGACATCGAAGCGCACCAAGGACATTGAGTTGGTTCTTGGTAAAGACATCCAACTGCTCGGCGACGGACTCCACACTGAGGTCGCGTGAATTGTCACTATCCGCGCGAGGACCGATACCCACGACGTACAAAGGTACATCGAGTTGTGTAAGACGACGAGTGAACTGCAACGCATCGCCCGTGGCAGGTACAAGGGTTTGAGACCCATCCCCCAACCAGATAACGGCAGAAAGAGGCGACTCTAGAGATTCACCCAAGAGCTGTCCCAACGGACCTCCGATGTCGGTCGATGCTCCGGTAGGCTTTAGCGGGAGAGCCGGTTCGCTTTTCTCACCTGCTTTCGAGGATGAGATGGGACGCAACGACGTACTGTACGAAAACAGAGACCATTGATTATTCGGGCCCAATTCCTCACGCCGGTCCCATATCTTCGAAACGGCTTGCAGTTGCTGTTCCCAACGCGTCTGACTGGTGTCTCCCGACGGCAATAACATGCTCGTTGATTCATCGACCAAAATGGCAACACTGCCCGATGGAGCATTTTGCTTGGTGAACGTGACTCCAGGCCGTAACAAGAACAGGAACAGCACCAGACACATCAGGCACCTGAGGGTCCATAGTGCGATCCATTGCCATCGCGTCAAACGCCCTGACTCCTGCAACAACAATAGAATCATCAACAAACCGAGGCCAGCGACGACCACAATCCAGAAACTGCCAAAGACTGGACTGATAGACCAATCCATCATGCAGCTCCCTTGGTTCTCGGTTTGCCAGGCGTCGCACTGGATCCTTCTTTCGCTTTGGATCCATAGAATCGACTTGCCATCGTCTGCTCCGCCATAAAGAGCATGACTAGCATGACCATCATGTAGGGCGTTAGCTCCCGACCATATCTCCCTTCGCCCAAAGAGGACTCGATCTCGGATTTCTCCTTGGCAACTCGATAGTTATCCTTGCCGAGCATCCCGTCCAGTGTTTCCTCTGTCACTCGGTTCAGCTCAATCTCCTGTCGATCGACATTGACACTAAACCCCCTCACAACCGGCCCCTGAGGACGCAATCCTTTCAGACGGTAAACTCCCGGATAACGTGTGTAATTGCAAACCAGACTGTCCTCACCGGACTCGACGCTCGACTGCTCCCCAGATGGATCGAACAAGACATACTTCTGCGGAAGAACCTGGATGTTATTATCAAGCACAGCAGGCTCATCGATACGGTAGTTTAGCTGCTGATCATTCCAGGATGCCAGGTAACGCACACAACCTACAAACAAACCAAAGGGCCACTCCGCCGATGCCGTCGTTCGCGTCAATTCACTCCATTGCTCGCCCTGCCGATGCGAGAAAGGTTCTGGATAAGGCAACGCCCATGTGAGGATTCGCCCACGTTGACGAATATCTTCCGTGATTGCAGGGAGTTCGCTCTGGGTGAATCGCATCAGTGGAAAAGCCGTTGAACGCAGTCCCTCCAGATCCCAATGACGAAAGACGGGGTAATTGACCCATGGAACCTCTTCCACCGGACGCTCGAAGATACTCCAAATCGGATGACTCAACGCCGCGGGAGTCAGCACGATGCCGCGGTCGTCGAGCGACCGCCGAGTCAGTCGCTTCACAGTACCCGGTAGCAATCGACTCAACGGGGAATTGGTCAGATCCTCGGCAGCTTTCGAAGCGGAACCCAATAGAATAAGGAGCCCACCACCCTGTTCGACCCACGCCTGTAAGCGATCGACAGTATCCGCATCCAAATCCGATGGATCGTACAAAACAATATTCGAGTAATCCTCGAATTTCAAAAGACCGAATCTCGCATAGTCTTCGATCTTGGTCGCAGTCGTCGTTTTATCAGATGCTGGTAGCTCTTCGGGTGCGATCGCCAATGCGACAAGTCGAGCATCTCGGGCGTCGTCTGCGATGACCAACGATTGTCCTTGATGCCTTGCCTCGACGCTCAAAAAGACAACATCGTCGATTTCCAAGGGATCCGAACGAGAAATTCGAATCTGACCATGGTTCGTCCCCTCGACCAAATCTTTCCAGTTGAATCGCACAGGAACCATCCCACCATCTGGCACGTCGATCAATTGTCGATCGAGTACCTTCAGCTCCGGTTTCGGAGGCACACCAGCCCGCAGGTTCATATTCCTGTCGATCGACTCACCGAGCAACTCCACCGTCATCTGCTCAGCGCCACTTCCGGGAAATCCTTCGATCTCTGCACTCACCGCGACACTGGAACCCGGTACCGTAGATTGCTGACTGAGAGTGTATTTCCTGATTCCCCAATTCTTTTTTTCTCGCTCCACACCCACATCCACAACTTGAACCAAGACCGCAGGCTTTGGATCGTTGCCCGAATACTCGCCGGCTCTTGCGAGTTTTGCCGCAAGCCCCGACACATTGGCATCACGCCAGCCAGCCCCATTCAAATCGCTGAGTACATAGACCTCGCGACGATCCAGATCCGCCTTACGCAGCGCGTCGATCGAATTGCTGAGCCGCTGAGCCATGCCTGCAGCACGTCCCTCGACAATGGTTTTCTCGAGCAGGCGATTGGCGGAGGTACGATCACCGAGCAGACGAACGTTCGAATCCGAGTTCACGATAGCAATCTGACTACCAGGAGGCAGTCGATCCATCAGCCAACTAGCTAACTGCTTGGCAGCCCCCAGACGTGTCTCGTTGCGAAACATATACCCCATGGAAGGCGAGGTATCCAAAATAAAAGCAGCCGCAATTGGCCCGGAGGACGACGGCAGCGCGGCTGTCCCCTTTCCCAGTCCAGCAAACAACAACCAGGCTCCGCTTGCAATCCAAGAAAGCAGAGCGATCACCGCGCTTCCCCAAATTAGGGCCTTCGTCTTGCGACTAGCAAAGGCGGTGACCGCAGCCGCGGTTGCGATCATGGAAAACAAAACGAACAATCCAGTAATGATGTAATTCGCAAACTCATTGCTCGGCACCCTCGGCGATGCGAGCGCCAGAGCGGCAAGAAGCACCAGGCAAACACGGATGACCAACAGCAACCAACGCTTGACCGTCCATCCTTTTTGCGCTTGGATAGCGGTTTGCCTAACGAACCGAATCGCTGGAAAAAGAATCGTTTTAGGTTCCCGCCGGCCGAGAAGATGCAAGCCGATGGGCACGAGTGCCAATAA
>JBBAXA010000003.1:114671-192381 GCA_040396935.1 Pirellula sp. | reverse complement strand
GAATCGGGCCAATCGCTAAGCAAGTGGATGCACAACCAACCCAGAAACGAGTTTTGGGTAGAAATAAGTGCTCTTCGCTGGCATTCTCTCTTGATGCAGCGATACCGCTCGGATGTGATCGATGGTGGCAGGCATAACCATTGCGGCCAAAGGATAATCGAGATTTCCCTCGAGCTTACCCTGCAATCCATCGATTACTTCCTGAACCAAATGCACATAGGTCGGTTTGGGCATGTCCCGAAATCCCAACAGATCCTCGAGCACCAAACGGTGTAACACCGCGACTCCCAACCCCTGCCAATCCTGAGAATGCTCGGAAGCAATTCGGGCCATCCGATCGGCAGCCTCCTGTCGCGCCGAAATCCGAGTCCACTGATTCGACGCTTTCGAATAGAGGGCCATGATCAACTGCTCATCCAGTCGATCCATTTCCGCCCACACAGCGCCCGCACTCTCCGCACCTTGGGCGACGATTTCACAATCGAAGTAGGGAGAGAGCTTGTCATGGAGTTGCTCCGTCGTGAAAGCAGGAACATCGTGCAGTAGACGATGGGTGGGCAAGACCACTAATCCAGGATCATTCATACTGACGAGCATGGTCAATACGAAATTAGCGGGATGAGCATCCTGCAAGGGGCTTTGCGCGTTGAGTTCGTCCCGGTAATTGCATGCCGTCTCGTAGCGATGATGACCGTCCGCCACAAACATGTCGCGTTCGGCAATCATGGACATCACTTTTTGGATGGTCTGGAGATTCGAGACGGGCCACATTCGATGGACGACGCCAAGATGATCGGTCGCCTCTAATCCTTGAACTCCGACAATATCTCTTTCCAAAAGCTCCTGGATTTCATTCTTTGGATCGGGATAGAGACCAAAGATTTGTGACAAATTCGCCTGAGTGGCTCGAGTCAACCGCAATCGGTCGTCCTTTGCCTTCGCGTGCGTCTGCTCATGGGGATAGATATTCCCCTCACCGAACCTCTGCAATCGGACGCGTGCCATAAAACCTCGCCGGTTCAGCTTCCGTCCTTCGCTTTCGAATTCCTGATGATAAACGTAGATGGCTGGATCAGGCTCCAACTGCAGAACCCCCTCATTTCTCCAGGATCGGTAAATCCTCGCCGCACGCTGATATATTTCATTCTCGTCTTGGTCCGCAGGTTCTCGACGATTGAGCTCCAGGCGAAGAAAGTTGTAAGGGGAGAGACCGTAGAGGTAATTCTGAAGCTCGGAATCCACAACGTCATACGGAGGAGCGATACAGTTTGATAGCGAACCTACCTGGGCAAGGTTGTATCGCAGTCCTCGAAAAGCCTGAATTTCTGGCATCTTAAGCGTTGGATTGGAGTCAGGGCACAAAAAAAGCCCGGAAATTCCGGGCTCGGAAACTTGAGCTACCCCGCTAGGACTCGAACCTAGAATAAAGGAACCAAAATCCCTTGTGTTGCCAATTACACCACGGGGCAGTCTTCTCGGGAATTTCCCGAAACGATCGACGAAGTTTATACGCTTCGAGTTCCCTTGACAACCTTAGTTTTTGCCCAGTTTCACTCTGCCTTGGACGTAACAATTCTCAAGACCTCCGTCTCCCTCCGGGACAAAAGCTTTCCCTCCCAGACGATCGCTTTCGCATAGATCCAGAAACTGATTGCACAGATGCCTAACGAAGCGAACACGCCGATACACCGTGCCCAACCAAGAGGCATCGCGAGTTCGAGTAAGAATTGGAGTCCGAGGGGCAAAAGGGCAATTCCCATGATGATTGGCAGCAACGACGAAAGGAGCAAATTGATAATGGTGTTCATCATTTCAAAATGCGTCGGTTGAATGCTCCCAGCTGCCATCGGAAATGGAGTCAGGATGGACATCAAATTCATCAGCAAAAAATACAAAGGCACGACACTCAAGATGGCCAGGCAAACCTGCAGAACAATAAGCACGTCGATGCGATAAACCAGACAAAACAGCAGGGAACATCCACAGGTGATCAAACAGATCACCGGGTAATACGCGATATTTCGACCGAGCAAGATCTTTCGTCGGTCGATACCCGATAACACAAACGTCCGAAACCCCGATCGATCGTAAGCAAACATATTGCCGACGATTCCAGCTGTTACCAACAAAAAGAATACTGCTAAACCCGACACCAATAATGCCTTGAGATAGCTGTTCTCCGGAAGCATGCTCCGTTTTGCGAAAAATAAAAACAGAAGGGGTGCCACCAGGGGCATGACGATAAACATTTTAACCTCGGGCGCTCGCATCATATTCGCCCAGGTCATCGTCACAATCGCTGAAGTCTCTTCGGATACGAACGGAATGCGCCGTTCGATCAAAGGATTTGGTTTCGTATCCTGCCTTTCGGTTTTGGATCCAGGAATCGGTGCGAGCCCCTCCTTCTCCCCCCGCCAGTAGAGAAGTGTCCCAACGTAACTCGACCGGAGTGCGAGAACGCCAGCGAGAAACATCAGGCCACTGAGTAGCAATCCTAAGATCAACTGCAACCACCCGCTGCACATGGATTGAACGGATGCTGCTAGCCATAGAGGAGGGATGAAAAAATTTGCGACAAGAATTGTCGACCGCAGTCGCTTCAGATTTTCGAGCTTTGGATTGCTCGGTTCGCTTGGAGCCGTTTGTGTAACGTCTATTTTATCCCCCTCCTTCTCCGTCAACTCTTCAGTGGAGTGCGAGTTGGTCTGGCTGGGAAGGGACTCGTCAGGTCCAGACGATTTCCCCTTTGACTCTCGATCTGAAAGGGAGGACGCATCGGATCGCGTCTCAGCGGAATCGGATGCGGTAGCAACCGTTGGTTCAGGCACCGAGTCGGATTCCTGCAGATCCCTCGGTGGTTGGTTTTCATCCGTTGTTTGCTTTGGCAAATTCGTTGCTGCCGGCTCCTCTTCCGGAATCGGCGTCGGATTCGCGGACGGGACTGGAGCATTAGGCACATTTCTTCGTTCGGAATCGACTGTCCAATTGATGATCTGTATCGGGAGCTGAACGACGGTGATGATCGCGATCGGGATCAAAACGATAACGGTTTGACGTTTTCGAGGATTGGCCATCCAGGTTGCCAGCCACCCTTGTAACCAGTACGTCACCGCCGTCATCGCAAACAAAAAGGCACTCGCTGGAACCAAAAACGCAATGGCCCGAACCCCCACGGAGAAAATCGAACCTAGGATCAATCCGCAGAAACCGCCCGCAGTCATCAAAAAAACGACCGATCCGAGGGAACTCAAGTAGTTCACGACGAACGCCTGCCCCGGCGAAACCGGCAAGTGCAAGATGCGATCCATCGAAATCGGATCCCCACGCTGAGCTTCATTGAGCACGTGAATCAGCCACATGAGCAATGCAACGACGGCAGCAAAGTCCCAAATCAGGAAATAGTTCTCTGCACCGATAGCTCTAGGCAGCAAAGCACCTACCAGCGTGCCTCCTACACTTATGCCGATGACTCCGAAACCGATGACCAATACCCCCAGGACCGTCAGGGCCTGCGCTAGTTGCGACGTATGCGTGAGCTGGTTGTAACGGATCCGACTCCGCAGCCAGATAAAAAGAAAGCAAGGCCAGACGTATCTTTCGTACCACGTTTGGTTCAAGATTCGAGCCACTCCAATTTCGCGCTGGCAGACGAGTGAGTTCCCGCCATCGATAGAAACCGCTCCTCCAGCGTCCCCGAAACGAGAACGTCAGCCATCGATGATTGCAAGACGAGCTTTCCCTGGGTGATGATCCCGATGTGAGAACATAGCTTTTGAACGATCTCGAGAACATGCGATGTAATGAAGACCGTGGAGCCCCTGGCAACAAAATTGGTCAACAAGTCCCGAATCGTTACCGACGCGACAGCATCCACTCCCTCGAAAGGCTCATCCAAAAAAAGCAATTCAGGATTCGGCAAAAGAGCCGCAGCTAACGACAACTTTTTCTTCATCCCGTGCGAATACTCGAGCGTTAGCTTCTTCGTTTCTCGATCGAGCGATAGCAATTGCAGGAGCTCATCGCTCCGCTGCCGAATCGTGTCGAGCGAGATCCCATGGATCCGCCCCACGAACATCAGATATTCCTTCGCTGTCAAATTGTCGAACAACGCGAGATTTTCGGGAATAACCCCGATGTGTCGCTTGGCCTCGAGCGATTCCGCCGGATCGAGCATGTTCCTGCCGAGCACCTGGACACTCCCAGCCGTCGGCGTGAGCAAACCGGTCAGCATCTTGATCGTGGTGGATTTCCCCGCGCCGTTATGGCCGAGAAATCCGTACAGAGTACCCCGTTCCACATGCAATTGGACCTGATCCACTGCCAGCTTATCCCCAAACGCTTTGGACAATCCGGAGGTTTCGATCGCCGGAGTTTCGTTCGTTTCGTTTCGCATGGTTCGATTTCGTCAGATGCTTCGCATTCTTGGATTCTCGACACAAACATGGGCAGCTTTGGTGCCAAGTGTACTTTCTCTACCCCTTCTTGTAATCGTCCTGCCTGACTTTGGAGAAGAACATCCCGTCGTTGCCTCTTGACCCGCGTGTAGCCTGCGCTACACTCAAATGTAGCCTAGGCTACAGACAGTGAGCTTTGACAACAGATGGCATCCCTTGAATCGTGGTGAGTCGAGATCTTTCCAATCCGATCCTGGAAAATCCTAAGGGTTCGAGCGGAGTCGGACGCGGATGTCGACAACGACTGCTCCGATAGTAATTTCCAAGTCCCCAGCCCCTTCATCATCTCATGCGCAGCACGCTTCGATTTGCCTTTACACTCGTGGAATTGCTGGTGGTCATCGCGATCATCGGGATCCTAGTATCCTTGCTTCTTCCAGCAGTTCAAGCAGCACGGGAAGCATCGCGCCGATTGTCTTGCCAGAACAACTTGCGGCAACTGGGACTCGCTTTGCTGAATTACGAGAGCGCCCATCGGGTGTTTGCACCGGCCTACGTCGCTCAAACCCGACACAGTCTGCGGGATCCCGTAACATACGACGGTCCGAACGGATTCGCCTGGGGAGCTCTGATTCTTCCACAGATGGAACAGACCAATCTTTATCATCAACTACGGTTCGACCTGCCTTGTTGGGATCCGTCTCTCGCAACGATCGTCTCTCGCCGTATCCCCACTCACCTCTGCCCCTCCGCGAGCCTCGCCGATGGACCTGCGTTCATTCGCAACGAATCCGGTTCGTTGCTGGCAACCTTTGGTCGATCGACCTACGTGGCTAACGCCGGGCAAGAGGAGCCCTGGGGCTTCACCCTTCATGACTATGCCTCGATTGCGGACGGACCGATGTATCGAAACTCCCGTGTGAGGATCGCAGATGTCTCGGATGGCCTCAGCAACACCGTCTTCCTAGGCGAACATGCCCCCGTTCTGAGCGATAAGACTTGGGTAGGTGTGGTTCCGGGCGCATTCGTTTGTCCAACCCATCCACAGCGTTTCCCTTTAGCCGATTGCGATCACGCTGCAACTCTCGTGAACGTTCACAGCGGCCCCGCATCAGCGGAAATCGATCCTGTCACAGGATTCGCTCCTATCCATCCACCGAACAGTATGCTGAGCCATGTTTGCCAAATGTATTCCGAGCATGGGAATGGAGCCAACGTCACCATGGGGGATGGGAGTGTTCGATTCATTCCATCGACCATTCATCAACCGACCTGGGCAGCAATGTCGAGCCGCGCCAAGGGAGAAGTCATCGGGGACTACGGCCAATGAATCAAAGGCGAATCCCCCCTAGCGATCGATGGAAGAAATCTCGGTGGCTTGGGATCGCCTGCTGCACGATCTTGGGGACGGCTACCGTCGTTACCGGAATCGCCTACTGGTCTAGACCCCCAGTGGTTGCTTCGGAAAACCTGAAGTTCATTCAGTTGCTTCGAACAGCATGCTCCAGTCGGAATCCGGAATATGTCGCGGGGGTCGAACGTGCGCTTCGGCTGCGACGTCAGGAAACCCAGCTAAACGATGCCGAATGGAACCACTTCGCTGAGATCCTCACCATGGCAAAAAAAGGGGAATGGGAACGGGCGGATGCAGCCTGCCTGCGGTTCGAACAATCTCAAAGTGGTCGACGTCGCTAAGAGATGAATCAGATGAACGAACTCTTCAACGGAAGAGTTGACAATTCCGCTACGAAGGGATCGGACCACGAGAAAGTCTTCGACTGTAGATTCTGTCGCCCGCGTGAATCGAGTACGCAGCGCTGAGTCGACGGAAATTCAAGTCACTCGATCGAGCACCTCCAATCGATACTTCGGTCGGACAACGCACCCGTGCAGCCATCCGATTCAAACCATTCATGGCAAACGGTGATCATGCTACTCCTGACCCCGAAGCACTTCGAGAACTCGCTCGAAATCCGGAGGTAGGGGCGCTATAAAACTCATCGGTTTGCCTGTCTTCGGATGTGCGAACTCGAGCTGGTGTGCATGCAATGCCTGCCTGTCCAACTCGACGGTCTCATCGCCCGGTCGAGCCGGTAGCCCCTGAGCCTGCCGCCTGAGCAATTGCCCTCGCGTCACCTGTGAATGACCGCCGTACAAACGATCGCATAGCACAGGGCAACCAGCATGAGCCAAATGCAATCGGATTTGATGGGTCCTGCCTGTTTTCGGAAGCACCTTCAGCAGAGCATACCCCTTGAACCTCTCCACAACTTCAAAATACGTCGAGGCATCCCGACTCGAGGAATGCCCTGCTCGAATCGCCATTTTTTCTCGCTGATACGGATGATGGCCGATGGGCTGATGGATCCAATCCCGATCACGATCGAGGCGCCCAGATACGATGGTCATATACGTTTTCGTCACCTCCCTCGCTTCGAACTGTGCGGATAGTTTGAAATGGACTTCATTGGTTTTCGCAATCGCAATGACTCCCGACGTATCGCGGTCGAGACGATGCACAATCCCAGGTCGCGTCACCCCTCCCGCGTCGCTCAATTGCTGGAAGTGGAAAGCCAAGGCTGCGGTCAAGGTTCCTGACCAATGTCCTTTCGCTGGGTGAACGACCATCCCATGCGGCTTGTTGATGATGACAATGCTCTCATCTTCGTAGAGCACATCGAGCGGAATCTCTTCGGCGATCGGGCCGTCCGTGGGTGGAGGTGGAAGAAGATTGATCTTTACTTTTTGCCCCTGGTACACCTTGAAGGCCGGCTTCACCGGTCGACCATCGACCGATACCTGATCCTCCATAATGAGCCGTCTCAAAAAAACGCGGCTGTAGCCGTCTAGACAAAGCGTCAGGAACAAATCGATACGCTTGCCCTCGTGCTCGGCAGGGACATCGAGTTCCACATCCTTCTTGACTTCCGGGCTCGTCTTGGGCGGAAGCTCAAAGTCCAAGGATTCCGTATCATCCAACGGTAGATTCATAAAAGTTTCGGAACGGTGTTTGGGACCATCATTCATCCCTGGTCGCAAAAGAGATTCGGAGGTCTGGGAAATCGATCGTCCACGAGCCATCCCGCTTGATCGATTCCATGATGGAGAAACAAGCGGAATGGAGCCTCATATAGGCATGTTCGGTGGTCGACTCCCCAGGTATCACAGCATCCTAGAAAAACGACGCGACTATTCGTCGGCGGGTTCCTCTTCATTTCCTAGCAAACCGGGCTCCAGCATCACCTCATCTTCCGATTCGGGATTGATCAACAATCCCAACTCGTCCGACATGAGCTGCATGAGTGCTTGCCCATCCACCTCCAACTGGACCATTTCATCCTCGACCTCCTCGACGATCGATTCAGCAAATGCTTTGGCAGACTCCGCGGATGTGAACGCGACCAACGCGGGAAACTCCTCTGTCTCGACGATCAATGCCGATACCGATTCGTCTTGATCATCCAGTCCGATACAAAAAAACCGTCCCTCCATGACCCACTGTTCGATCGCTTGTACATCATCGTTCGTTATGGCTTGGATGAGAATGCCGAGACGACTGTCGTTGGAATCCGATGACATAGATGTTTCCTTTCGATTGGAGGAGGCTGACGTTGCACGTCAAGGTTCAGGTAAAGCGGATGCCCCCCAATTCGCCATGCAAACAAGAGTCTAACGAACGTTAAGTTTTAATCACTTCACAACGCTCGCGTCATGGCAAAAAGAGCTCTGAGGACAAATGTTTCCAAAAACAACCTCAGTCAGAAACCACCCGGGGGCAATCGAAAGCATTAGCCCCCAATCGGCTTGGCTTGAAAGTTCCTCGAAACGACCGACTGTTTCTCGAGATAATTTCCGCCGAAGCACATCGGGCTATATTGCTCATGAACTCCCTGATCAATGTAGTGGGGAGTCCAACCACTGGCATCCTCAAAGAACCGGATGCAACGAATATGACGATCGTCGCACAAATTGAACCAATGCTTCATGCCGCGAGGCACGTTGATCATATCCCCGCTTTCAACGGTCACACCAAACACCGGACCGTTCTCGGGATGCAGGTGAAAAATTCCCTTCCCAGATACCGTGAAGCGAACCTCATCTTCACTGTGGGTATGTTCCTTATTGAACTTAGCCAACATCACATCTAGATTCGGCGTGTTGGAACTTACATTGATGACGTCCGCCGTAACATACCCCCCCTTCGACTTGACTGCATCGATTTCCGGAGCGTACTCGGACAGGATGTCAGCATCGGTTGCATCCGATTTGAGACGCCCCTCAACCTGCCAATGCTCATACCAAATACCAAAGGGGCTCAGAAAAGCCGATATTTCCTCGGGATTGCTGATGGTTCTGTTTTGTTCTTCGATATAAACGCTGGCCATGATGATTTGGTTGGATGGTGAAGCGAACTGGATCGCTCCTATTGTACAGCTAACTCTTACTGTGATCCACCGCCAGACTTCTGAACCGAATCGGCCATGATTTCCGAAGGTTCCAGAGGCTCCAAGCTCCAAAAATATCAATACGGTCATACGACGAGCCCGAGGGCAAGCTCCAACAACGGAAAAATCGCTAACCAACCCGCGGAACGAATAATGGACTAGATGTTGCGTGATTGCGATAGGTTCGGTCTCTCGCGGGATCTTACTTGAACGGAAGGCTGTACCGATCCTGCAACCCTTTTGCCAAACATACTTTCGTTTAAACCATGATCGAATCGGCATGGTTGCTCGGGTCGCGTGGAATCTGTGCGAGGATACCGGAGTCGTGGATCGCTCACTGGGAGGATCGCTTGTCTAGGATCCATTGAGCCCCCAGCATGCAAAACAACACGACGCATGCATACTGATACGCCGTCAAGCCCATCCATAGTCTCGACTCAGGACGCAACCATTCGGTGCAAAACCGAAAACTCAGATAGGTCATAAGGTAAAGTTTTAGTCGATGTCCTTCGAAGACACGCTGCGACTCCATACGCCATAGCACGATTACCCATACGAAGTGAAACAGGAACTCGTAAAGTTGGTTGGGATGTCGCAACACGTTCGGAGGATCGTTTGCCAGCGGAAACGCGACACCCCATGGGAGTGTCGTCGGCCGTCCGAAACAACATCCTGCAACAAAGCAGCCCAAACGGCCGATGCATACCGCTACGGCAACGGGCAATGCAAAGGTATCACCGGTCTTCGCTCGGATCCCCAATGCCCACTTGGCAATCTCCACCGCCAGATATCCCCCGAATATTCCACCGAGAATCGTCTTTCCGTCTAGAAACCAAATGGTTCCCTCGAACCATCCGTCCCAACCCCGCTCTAGCAGAAAAGGGGCTTTCGAACCTAACATCGATCCGACAAAGGCTGCTACGGCCAAATAACGCATTTGAAACGCCGGGAGTACGGAGTGTCGGCGACGATTCATCAACCAGAAAGATGCCAGCACCGAAGTGAATAGGAGCAGCGAGTAGAGCAGCCGTGAAATCAGCGGATGAACGGGGTGGAGAATCCACAGTACTTGGCACTCGCGAATCGCAAAATAGACACCCATGACAGCATCAAAAACCATTCGCTAATGCTGGTAACTGCAGAGGTCCATTGCGGTAAAGCACATTGTAAGCACAGAACGGAATGATATGCCCCGAGGGGAGGACATGGTGCGTACAGCACTTCATCAATCTCCGAATGTCAAAGTTGTAAACATCCAAAAAAGACGTGATGGTGATTCGAAACAACTGCTTACCCCCGAGTTCTTTGGCTACAACCTTTCTAAAGAATTCATTCGCAATCTGAGAGATATCTCCGGAGAGAGGAACAATACTAGGAGCGGTCGTATCACAACAACCCGATTGGCCGCAACAATCCTGCCTTGCAAGGTATTGCTGGGCCAAGCGTTTTCCCTCCTCGCGCGTAAAACTCAATCCGTTCGCGAGCAAGTCAAGATTGGCCTTCGCTTCCACGAAACGGGTCAAAGGTACCAACCTTCCGTCGTGGCGAAAAGCGAGTGCCAGTACATGGCAATTGGGATGAGCGCATGGCAATGGAAAAAAATCGCTTTCCTCGAACGCACCCGACGATTGCTCGCATATCCAACGAATGCAGTCCGGAGTAGTGATTCTCTTTTCGAGATCCTCGGGCAAATAAGTCCGACCACTATAGGTCGCAGGCTGGATACTGAGTCCCGAGATCGACGGATTGGACTCGCATAACGACAGCAATGCCCCCAATTGATCCTCATTGACACCCGCTTGCATCGCTGCCACGAGCGTCGAATTTAATCCTGCGGCGGACACCTTTTCCAGGGCACGAAGCTTGACGGCTTGGAGTGACTCTCCGCGCAGCGACCGATGCACCTCGTCCGTCATTCCATCAAATTGCAGATAGATTTCCACGCGCTCCGAATGCTCCGCAAGCAGCTTCACCAACTCCTCATCCTTGGATAATCGAATACCATTGGTATTGATCATGATGTAGTCGATGGGCTTGGATAACGCGTAGTAGAGGATCTCCTTGAACTGAGGATGAATGGTCGGTTCGCCACCCGAGAGTTGCAGTACGTCAGGTTTCCCCTCTGCCTCGACGAGCGCATCGATCGCTTTGAACACCTCCGCGATCGATTTATGTTTCTGGCCGGGACCGCTTCCTGCATAACACACGGGACAATTCAAATTGCAGTTGTCCGTTATCTCCAGAACGCCCACGCATGTGTGCTGTTCGTGATCACTGCACAAACCACAATCCCGGGGGCAACCGAGCTTGGGTTCCACAAATGTTTTCTTTGGCTTCTTGGCTGGTAACGCATAGTCGTATCGATCGTACCACTTGCGATCACTACAAACGAAATCCTCGCGAAGGCCATGCGTGGGGCACCGCTTGCGAAAATAAACGCGATCGCCTCTGGCAATAATTTTAGCGGGTACTACGGAGAGACATTCAGGACACAAGCTTTGAGTGGTACCCAGAAATACATAGGCTTCGCGCTTGGTTTTTTCGGCGGGGGTTGCAGGATCCATACCATTTCCATAAGGATGCGTTCAGAGCTCGAATCGTATTATGCACTATTCTCGGCAATCACGTCTCCGCTTTACTCGGAGGGACTGGATTGCTGGCTCGGAGGGTACCGATCGAGATCCGAACCACCGAATTCAGCACGTCTCCTTCAGGAAGCGCGTCATCTTTATTTTTGGTAGCCGATCCTCATTCCAGCCGCATCGCTGTGTTACAATCTGATGGTGTTTCCGCACGCTCTTTGTTTGCAAATTCATGCGTCAAAGATTCCCAGTCGGAACCATCCATTCATTCATTCCTTCCTCCCCATTGACTCGGAATCCCCATGAAGCCGACTGTTTTCAAAAGCGTTGCTTTCCTATTCACCGCATTCGCGACACCCTTTGCAATCGACGCCGTAGGGCAGGAATATCTCAACGGTATCGAATGGAAAGAACCGCAGATCATTACCCCGGGTGCCACGGACGATCTCCCTCCATCCGATGCCGTCATTCTGTTTGACGGAAAGGACTTGACCCACTGGAAAAACGCGACCAATTGGAAGGTCGAGGGTGGTGCGATGGTCGCCGGCAAGGGAATGATCACTAGCGTTGAGCAATTTGGAGATTGCCAGGTGCACGTCGAATGGTCGGCTCCCGTCCCCGCGAAAGGAGATGGGCAGGGGAGAGGTAATTCCGGGATTTTTCTGATGGGGATCTACGAGATTCAAGTGCTCGATTCCTATCAGAACAAAACCTACTTCGATGGACAGGCAGGCTCCATCTACAAACAAACGCCTCCTATGGTCAACGCGATGCGAAAACCAGGCGAGTGGAACTCCTACGATATCCTCTGGACCTCGCCGCGCTTCCAAGAAGATGGTTCCCTCAAGTCGCCGGCCTACATCACGGCCCTCCACAATGGAGTCGTGATTTTGAACCACTTCGAACTCAAGGGTGACACGCCGTTCAATCGTCCGCCAGCCTACAAAAAACATTCCGACCGAGGACCGATTACGATCCAAGACCACGGGAATCCTGTGAGGTTCCGCAATATTTGGGTACGCCCCATCGAACCTGTTGTCGGAAAGCAAGTTCGAAAACCATTCTTGCGAAAAGGGAACGAAGAAACACCCATCGAGTAACTTCGCCCAACTCGATGCGAACCGGCAAACGCTTCGTGAAACCTAGCTAAGGAATTGTAAGGTGGCTCTCCAGATAAGAGTGTTAACGGTTCTCTGCATTGGTGCGCAGATCGCTGGACTATCGACGATTTGCGAGCAGTCGCCTGCTGCAGAACGGACGAATTTCGTCTTGCTGATGGGTGATGATCATGGCTGGGATGAAACGGGCTACAACGGCCACCCTTACTTGAAGACGCCCGTCCTGGATCAGATGGCGTCGCAGGGATTGCGATTGGATCATTTCTACTCCCACGGGTCGAGCTGCTCTCCAACGCGTGCCAGCGTGATGACAGGCAGGCACCCCAATCGTTGTGGGACCTTCACACCAGGTTGCTCCATTCGACCGCAAGAAATCACGATCGCGCATCTACTGAGCCGAGCAGGGTATGCCTGCGGTCATTTTGGCAAATGGCACCTTGGGCCTGTCAAGGACAGCTCGCCGACGAACCCCGGGAGAATGGGATTCAAACAATGGCTTTCCCACGACAACTTTTTTGAGCTCAATCCGGTGTTTTCTCGAAACGGCGGCCCTCCGACCCAGTACACCGGCGAAAGTTCGGAAATTCTCGTGGATGAAGCGATGAAGTTCATTCAGGAAGCAAACCGTTCGCAACAGCCTTTTCTAGTCGTGATTTGGTTTGGTTCTCCCCACGAACCGTACCAAGGACTCCCGGAGGATCTAGCGCTGTACAAATCGTTGCCTCAAAGCTTCGGTAGCAAAACGGTCTCTCTGACGTCGAATGAAACTGGAAGCCAAATCAAACGTCCCCAGCGCGATGTGTTGATCGAGCGATTCGCGGAAATCACGGCCATGGATCGGGCGATCGGAAAATTGAGAAATGGGCTTGGAGAAAGCGGGTGCCGCGACCAAACAATGATTTGGTATTGCGGGGACAATGGAACTCCTCCGGAAGCCGTCGCAACCGTGCCATTTCGCGCTCAAAAAGGCTCGATCTACGAAGGAGGCATTCGTGTGCCTGGCATCATCGAATGGCCGAGTCAATACCAACAACCAAAGACGATCAAGGCGCGTGCGGTCACCAGCGATATTCTTCCCACGCTTTGCGAAATTGCCCGCATTCCAACCCCCGATCGCCCCCTCGACGGAATGAACCTACTCTCGCTCGATGATACAAGGCCCAAGCCGATCGGTTTTTGGAATTTCCGCGCGGACAACCGGGAGCGAAGCCCCTACATCGCACCTGAACTTCAAGAAGGAACAACACCTTTGGCCAAAAAACAAAATGGAAAAGCGACTCGCAACTTCAGAAACGATCGCTTCGAGTCGATTGACGAAGTCCATTATCAAGGGGCTCGTGCTATCATCTCCAATCAATGGAAGCTAGTGGTCGATGGCACCAAACAATCCGAGCAGGAACTCTTTGATCTCGACAAAGATCCCAAGGAATCGCTCGATCTCTCTAGCCAATTCCCCGCCGTCGCGAGCCGGCTCGCTGCGGAGCTACGCGACTGGCAGACATCCGTTCTCAATAGCTTGATCGAGAAGGATTACCGCTAAAGAACCGACTCACTCGATCGCTCGGGCGTTACGCCGCGAGGATCCGTCAGTCCCGAATGGCTATCGGTAGATCGCTCTCTAGATCAATCGGGCTGCTTCATGCCCAGCTGCTTCATTTTGCGATAGAGATTGGACCTCTGCAGTCCCATCTTGTCAGCTGCTTGTGTGACGTTGCGATTCGCCGCCTTGATTTGCTCTTCGATGTATCGCACCTGAAAATCCGCAGTGGCGTCTGCCAGCGTTTTATGAAGATCCATGAACGATTCCGTCCCAGACTGCTGTCCTCTGGGCGAGCGGACGAAATCGATTTGTGTTTCATCCACGACATCCTCCGTCGTGAGGTAGGCGATGCGCTCGACTATGTTTCGGAGCTCCCGGACGTTGCCGGGCCAATCGTGAGACATCAATCGTCGCTGGGCCGACTCAGACAAAATGGGCTTCACTCGACCGATTTTATTGCAGAACATCGCGAGAAAAAAGTCCGCCAACTCGACGACATCATCACCCCGCGTCCTCAGCGCAGGGAGATGGATCGTAACCACGGTCAATCGAAAGTACAGATCCTCTCGAAATTTTTTCGTTCGCACCAATTCCACAAGATTTTGATTCGTTGCCGCAATGAATCGTACATTCACGGGGATCGTCGCGGACCCGCCGACCCGTACGACGACCTTCTCTTCAAGAACGCGCAACAGCTTGGCTTGCCCTGCCAGACTCATGTCTCCGATCTCATCTAGAAACAGGGTTCCACCGGATGCCAATTCGAATTTGCCGGTCCTCGTTTCATGGGCATCCGTGAAAGCCCCCTTTTCATGACCGAACAATTCGCTCTCGAGCAATGTTTCGGTGATCGCTGCGCAGTTGACGGCGATAAAAGGTTCAAAGCGACGTCTGCTTTGGTAGTGAATCTGCCTGGAAACAACCTCTTTGCCTGTACCATTCTCGCCTAAGAGCAGTACTGCCAGATCCGTATCACCGACGCGGGCGATGGTGCTTTTGAGCTGGAGCATCTCTGGTGAATTTCCAATCAATTGAACCTGCTGGAGTGCGTCTCGAGTCAATCGGTCGCGCGTCTGAACCAACCGTTGCATCTGCTGTGTGTTCGAAAGAGCCGCGGAGGCGTGCCTGGCCAATTCGATCAAGTCCGCTTCGTCCTGGATTTCAAAGCGTCCATCGGCATGATTGATCACCTCGAACACACCCATGGGCTTCCCTTTTTGATCGATCAAGGGGACCGCAAGCAAGGAATCGGTCCGATAACCGCTGCTGGTGTCCACACGACGATCGACCTCATCATGCGGGTCGGAGCGGTCCCATCGTCTCGGTTGCAAACTTTTCAAAACAGCCCCAGCGACTCCTTTATCATCCGCAATCCTGAGAGGTTTCCCCTCGATCCCTAACGCAGGATGCCCGACCAATTCGCGGGCCTGTTTGTCCCATAGGAAGATACTGGCCCGATCGCATTTCAAGAGCCGCGTTGCAGCTTGGGCAATGTCTTGCAAAAGTCGATCGAGATCTTGGTGCGAATGCCAGTCGGCTGCGACATTCAGTATTTGATTTAGCCGGATCAACTCGCGCGTTTTTTGATTCTGACGCGACCACGTATCGACCGCCTGGGCGAGAAGTTGCATCGGCTCGACCAGCGATTCCGAGATCAAAGGCGAGGACACCCCATGGCAGCAAAGAACGAGATCGCTTTGCGTCTTGGATAGAATCGGGAAGTAATACCAGGGAGGGATGTGACGCACCAAGCGGGCATCCAAACTCTCGCTCGCATGCAAAGCATCCGGTCCGACCGCGGCTGGCCGCCCCACCTGCATTACCCGTTTCCAGGCTCCCTTGGTCGCCGACAATAACACCATGTCTTGGATCTGCCAATGCGTTCGCGCCCAATCGAGTGGCTCGAGCAGGAGCTGCTCGAGAGTGCGTGCGTTTTCGATCGACGCAAAAAGCAGACTGGCGAAGGCATTGTTTGTCATCGTTGCAGCCACCCCAAGTACTTCATCGTTAGCCACTCATCGACCGACTTTTCTGGCGCATCGACTAGTGAACTTCCGCCTTCGGTTCGGGCAACAGAAAACCAATAACGAAGGCAAGTACCGCAATCGTCGTTGCAACGTAACCTGCGGCCTGTGCCATGACGATCGGAGTCACTTTATCTACCGATCCTGCAATCATGGGCGCTACCAAATTCGTCGTCACGACGGCCATCGACGTTCCAATCATCCGCCCACCAACATTGGTGGCAAAACTTCCGCCCGTCCCTCGCAGGTGTAGAGGAAAGACCTTGGGCAGATACTCGCCAAAGTAACTAAACTGCGCCACGGTCAGCAAGCCACAAATGCCGTACAGCAACATAAAGCTGGTGCCGCCGGTCTTGAACAGAATGAAGTAGGTCAAAGGAATACAGATCAACGCTGGAATTTGGAATATCTTCAAAATAGATAGCCGACTCAAACCCATGATCACAAAAACAGCCAGCAATATCCGTCCGGTTAGCCCACCCATTTCTTGATAGAATTGGACCTCGTTGCCTACCTCTTTCACTTGCTTATCGAGAGGTGCGAATTTATCGAAGTTCGCTTTCAGTTCTTTCTTTACTTCGGCCCTCTCGGGAGAACCGGGAGCGGTTTCATCGTACTTCTGATTGAGTGCTTTTGCTTCCGCTCGCAAAGGCGCCATCTGCTTGCTCAGCGGAGCTGCTTCCGGCAATCCCGGTGCAATACGCAGAGGTGTCAATTGCAAGGCGCCGAAAGCAATTCCATAGGCGCACGCAGACAGTAGCGCGGTCACGATGGTCACGCGTCGAAACTCAGGAGCAAACAGTTCCGAGATTCTGGGACGCTTCAGAGTCCCAGCAAGTTTCTTCTCTTTCCACACCCGGGACTCTGGAACAAAGGGCAGCAGCAACGCAATCGGAATCGCTGGCAAGATCCCCGTTGTCAAAAGATAACGCCACGTCGCAGGGGTCGAGCCATTGTTGGGGATAGGGAGCCCGAGCGTTGGAAAGTCCTTGCTGTTAGCCAGGATCCAAGCGCTAACCAAAGTGACAAATACTCCACCCAAGGATGCAAAGGCTTGCGTAATACCAAGCCATTTTTCTTTCTGCTTCTTGTCTTCAAAGACCTCGGCGAGCCAAGTGATCGCGGCAACAAATTCTACGCACACTCCGATAAAAGTCGCCGATCGAAAGAAAATGAACGTGGGTAGCGAGTTACTGTAAGCTGCGAGAAAAGGCGAAAACGAATAAACAAAGATACTCGCCGCCATCACCGACTTACGACCCACGCGGTCTACCAACCAACCTCCCCACAATCCAAAAATCCCGCCACATAAAGCTGTAATCCAAAGCAATCGACCAGTCCAAAGCGTTACCGAGGGATGGTTCAAAGGCACATCCAGCAACTCCGCGATTGCAGGCGGAGCAACCAGAGGTGTCATCAATAGTTCGTAGGTATCGAACAAAAATCCGATACTTGCGATGATAATAATCAGCCAGATGGCTCGTGAGCTTGGGGGAGCAACGGCAGAGGAAGATGGATTGGAGGACATACGAACGCTCAGTGTGTGGGGGTCCATAGGCGAGGGTTGGTGTTTGGCTAATACTTTACACGTGGTAGGCTGATTGCGAACCACGGCTAACCGTTATTTTCTCAATGGATGTGATTTTTCAGTGGCGATTCAAGTTTTGGTAACCGGTTACGGAGGATTTTTGGGGCAGGCGATCTGTCACGACCTGATCGCAAACGGCTTTCGAGTTCGAGGTTTGGCCAGAAATCACTATCCGGAACTTGAGCTCTCGGGCGTGGAATGCATCCGAGGATCCGCAGTAGATCCGTCGGTTTGCGAGAGAGCCTGCCAAGGTGTGCATGCTGTGATCCATACCGCAGCTCTCGCCGGTGTATGGGGACCAGCAAAGCAATACGAAGAATCTAATATCCTCGCGACGGAGAATCTGTTGAGATCTGCGGACCGACAACAACTTCGTGCCTTCGTATTCACCAGTTCCCCCTCGGTGGTCTTTTCCGGTGAGCCACAGCGTGATATCGATGAATCCGCTCCTTACCCTACGCGTTGGCTGTGCCATTACCCTAGAACGAAAGCGATTGCCGAACAACGTGTGCTGGACCGTAATCATTCCAGGTTAGCAACCTGCGCCTTGCGTCCTCATCTGGTCTGGGGAAAAGGGGATCCTCATTTGATTCCGCGTGTGATCGAACGACGCCGCCAGGGACGGCTTCTACGTGTCGGAGATGGTAGGAATCTCATCGATACAGTTCATGTCGATGCAGCAGCCGAAGCACATCGGCTGGCCCTGGTGCGCATGCTGGAACAGGATCAACAGGCAAGCGGACGCGCCTACTTTTTGACCGACAACCAACCTCTCGAGTGTTGGCAATGGATCCGTACGATCTTATCGTTCGCCGGGTTGAGTGCTCCAGAACGGTCGATCAGCCTTCGATCGGCGTATGTTGTTGGGGCGATCCTCGAGCAGATCTATGGAGTCCTTCGCAAATCGAGCGAGCCGCCGATGACCCGATTTGTCGCTAAACAACTCGGCGTTGACCATACGTTCTGTATCGATTCGGCTCGAGAACGACTCGGATACAACCCACCTACGGATCGAGAAGCGTTGGTCCAAGAACTGATTCGTCATTGGAAGACCCAACGATAACTAGAGGAACAACAGGTGATAAACCTTTGTATCCGCTGTATCCGCTTCATCCGCGAAAAAACACTGGTTGTCGATCCTAGATCAAGGGAGAATGAGTCTCGAACGATTGCCTTCGGAACCTTGATTGGCCTTTCTGGCTTTCACACGCAGATAGGGAGGAATGAATCGAGCGCGGTGTCCCACCGAGTCGAGCGATGCATCTGCCTTGGCATGAGGTGGCTCGCTCACGTCCTCGATCACCATTCCTGCTCTGCAGATTCCGCCCAGCAAACTCTCCAAGGAATGCGCGTATTCCTGTGCACCGGGCTCACGAAGCGGACTGGATTCTCCCGACGGCACAGGTCGTGCAACACCGCCGATCTCCGTCTCTAAAAAGTAACGCCCTCGATGACTGTGAAGAGCTGCCTGGAGATTGACGGGACTTTTGTGCTGCGAAATGTAGAGACCGCCCGGACGCAGCACTCGTGAGACCTCCTGAAAAACCGAGGAGAGGTCTGCAACATAGCAAGTACTAACGGGATGGATCACCAGGTCGAACTCATCGTCCTGAAGCATCGGCATGGATTGCATCGATGAGTGGATCAAGCGAACATCGAAATGATGCCGAACGCAAATCTCCCGATCCAGGTCCAACATGGCTTGGCTCAGATCGACGACGGTGACGATTCCCCCCGCAGCCGAGTAGAGTGCGCTGTGCCGTCCACCGCCCGCAGCCAGGCAAAGTACTTTCCATCCCTGAATCGATCCCCCGAGCCATCCGCGACCATCGACAACTCGGAGCGGTTCCTGAAGTTCTTCGGGCTTCACGGGCGAGGCCAGAACGTGTCCTTGCCTCGCCATCCGGTCGTAGGCTTCGCGATTGATGCGTTCCTCAGCAGAAATCGGATCCATCAAGGCGAGGATTTCACCTGTCGAAATTGCCGGAGCATGGTGTCCATATCCGGAGTCCTATGATCCGCGTTGGCTTTAATGGCGCTCATGACTGCATTGGCAAGGACTTTATCCAAATCGGGACGGAACTCCAAGATATCAATCGGTGGAGCCGTGTCGTGCTGCAAAGCAGCCTTTCCGCTCGTGTCCTGCGTGTTCCAGGGAAGCTCGAAGGTGATCATCTGATAGCAAGTCACCCCGAAAGAGAAAATATCGACTCGCTTGTCTGTCGATCGTCGCCGTACGATTTCAGGAGCCATGTAAAGCGGCGTGCCTGTCCGATTTCCAGGCTGCATGAAAGGGCGAGTCGCTGGCAAAGTAAGTCCAAAATCGATCAGCTTGATCGTCTTGATATCTTGCGTGCAGATATAGTTTCTCGGGCAGATATCCCGATGGATGAACTCCTTATCGTGAACGTACTTGAGCGCCTCTGCCATTTGAATCATCAAGGACAAACGATTGCCTCGTAGAGGTTCCTCCATTTTCTCGAGCAACAATACTTGCAATCCAGGTCCATCGACAAATTCCATAACGATGTAGGGCTGTCCCTTCGTGGTAAATCCATACTCGAGTGTTTTCGCGATATTCGGGTGGCTCATCTGGGAGCTGATCTGCCCCTCAGTCGGCTTGTTCAACCCCTTGAATCGACTTTCGAAGAACTCAACCTTATCGATATCGCAAAGCTTCACCCCGACGATCTGATCTCCATTCTGTCGATCTTTGGCGACAAAAAAATTGCTCATCGTCCCCGAGATGGCGGATCGTATGCGCTCAAAGCGAGCCTCGACATCGATTCGTTTCGCCGACGCAGCCGAGTCTTTCTTAAAGAATTTATCCAATAAACCCATGAATTCGACCCGGAGAAAAGCGGGAGTAGAAGCCTCTAGTATAGCTCGCTAGGCTCGCGAATCGATATCAACCCACCGGCAATTGATCCACCTTTGTTGCGGTTGAAATCGAGCCTTGTAGTTTAGGTGGGTATTTCGGGCGACATACATCCCTAAGTACATATATTGACGATCCGTCCTACTGCAAAACTCGATTTGCTTCAAAATCGAATAGGTTCCGAGCGACAGTTTGGAATAGTCGGGGTTAAAAAAGGTATAGACGGCAGAAACGGAATTCGCTCCACAATCGATGACCGATACCGCGATCAGTCGCTCCTCGAGTCGAAATTGGAATTCAATCGTATGCTGGCAACAGGAATCGACCAGGAAACTCTCATAGTCGCCAAACTGATAGAGAGTCCCGTCGTCGCTCAGCCTCCTCTCGGTTCGATGTCGGTTGAATAACGCGAGTTTCTCTTCGCTGATCGAAGCTGGCGCGATCGAGAGCGACAGGAGCCGATCCCCGCGATTCAAAATCCTGCGCCACGAATCGGTCCAACGAAAAGCAGAAACGTCAACTCGTGTCGGCTCACAAGCCTGACAACCCGCGCATGCCGTGTAATAGAGAAAAACACCGGCTCGACGCATACCGACTTCGAGGGCTGCATCGACTTCTTGCATATCCAATAGTTTCGCTGGCAGATTCAACGGCAGGTTCGCCGTCCTATCCACCAGATAAGAGCACTCGTGAACATTTTCCATCACCGAACCGATCGACAATCGCGATGGAACTCGATCGCCAACAACACCATGCTCTGGATCAAGAATCGGAAGTTCAGAAGGTTCGTTCAAAGAATTAACCGCCGTGGATCGAACGGAGAAAAACCTCAATACTGTTATTATCTTAACAACCGTTACCAACAGATCTACCTTTCTTCACGTCGAGGCCGTTCCCTGTCGTTAACGAATTGCCTGGATTGTTGGAAATTCGGACGAAAATCCGCTAGGGCCCTGTTCTTTCTAAAACCAATTGCGAACACTTGATCAGCAACTCGGTACGGTCAACAATCTTCGGTGGTATACTTTGGCGGCTGGGTTGTCCTCCTCGAAAGATGCACGAATCATGTCGACGCGACCCAACGATTTTTCGCCTACCGGCCGGAAGGCGGACGGATTTCTTCAGAAAGAAGTGAGACAGATCGAAATGAGTTCGTTTAAAGGGCTCGACTCTATTCTGCAAAACTGGGATTTCGATCCTCATTCCTTGTCTGTCAGATTGGTTAAGGGAGATGATGGTCGGGATGTTATCCAGATGCGCGTCGACTTGGGCGTGCTCCAAATGGAAACCAACGGGCGCCCCGATGGCCAAACGATGGAAGGCTTCCCAACCTTTTTGGACGCATTGCTGGAGGCTGAGAAGCAAGATCCGGATCTTGTCATGAATGAGAACCAGTGCTTCGAGTCCGATCGCGAATTCGTTCAGTTCTACCACCGTCGAATCTCTTGGTTGAGACTCGAGCACTACCATCGTGCCGTCGAGGACGCCGACCACACCCTGGCCTTGATGGATTTTTGTAGGGACCATTCCCCAGAAGACGAATGGACGATGAGCCATGAGCAATATCGTCCGTTTGTACTCTTCCATCGAACGCAAGCTTCTGCTCTGGCAGCGCTCGACGAATCAACTCCTGAAAATGCGGTCAGCGAAATCAATCGCGGACTCGATTCCATTCGCTCTGTTTTCGAAGAACATGAAGCACTCGACGACTTTGAAAACGACGAAATGGTCGTCGAGCTGATCAAGCTGAGGGAATCGATTCGTGACCAGTATGAGGTCGGCGAGTCTCTACAAGAGCGATTGGCGGCCGCTGTGCGTGAAGAACAGTACGAACTGGCAGCTCGTCTCCGAGACGAACTCGCTAAGCGTCAAGAACTCTAGCCACTCCGCGTGCCAGGGCGACTGGTGATTTGTGATGACTAGAAATTAGTCACCGTCATCCTCGTAGCGACGATTGGCAAATGAAGGACAACTCGCGCGAGGCGGTTCTTTTAGAGCCTCCCTCCGTGCACGCGCTATCTCATCCCTTGCTGTCGTCCTAACCCTCGAGCCATCATCGCTGGTTGTAAGTGCTCACTTCATTGGGACCGGATCACAAACCTTTGCCTACGAGAAAGGATACAACGGAGCGAACGATTTCCTCATTGCTCATCAGAAACGAATGAACCGTAGGGAAGGTCTTGATCTCCGTCGCACCATCGAGCTTGGCTTCCTCGACCGTCACCACCCCATCGCTCGGCCCCTCAAGGAATGGATTCTGGATCACGGATCCCGAGACGTCTCCAATCACAATCGCGAAAGGACACGGAGGAACCCCCAGAGAGGCCTGGAGTTTCTCCCAGGAAGGGCCCAAGTGCACGCCGGAGGAACCTGTGAGAGTCTCAAAAAGACCTAGCTTTGACAACTGGGCTGCAAAGGCTGAGCCATTGTTGGGTGGTCCGAGCATAACCACTCGATTCAGTCGCTTTAGAACACCCTTGGGGTCACCGTTCCGCTGCCATTCCCCAATCGCATGCCGAAAGACAATATTCCCCAGACTGTGTCCGACAAAACTGATCGCAGGTCTGCCGGGTAGATTTTCTAATAACTCTCGCATCGCCGCAGAATGATGATCGATCGAATCACGAGTACTCGCATAAGCCATCGCGACACAGGTTCGTTTGGGCACACGAAGATCTACCTCGACAGACTCCATGCGTCGCAGTTCCTCGGCGATGGGCATCATACTGCCCTGGGTTCTAAACAATCCGTGCGCCAGCAAGATAACTTCGTCATATTCGATGGATGGAGGTGCCACTGCTTTGGCTCTGTCCAGTTCCTCAAGCATCGCCTGCTTGCCACCCCAGGCGCGTCGAATACCCTTGGGATCCAATAATCGCCAATGGCTGAGAGTGCTGTTGTACTGCACCTTCCATCCATACCACCAACGATAGTCGGTCCAAAATTGCTTTCCCCCCATCGTCGGGAATGGAATGTTCCAAGCTTTGGTTGTCTCATCCATAGGCGGATCCATTTGCTGCGTCAGCGGCATGGTGCACGCAACGCAAACATCGCTGCAAATGAACCAAAAGATCATGGGTAGCCATCCGAATACACGTACTCCCTGCATTGGAATATCCCGAAAAAGAGAATCCTGACTTCGTCGAAAGTATAGGGTTTTCAGCGAGAACAAGACAGCGCCACCTACAGGCATTCGAACGGATCTTCATCCGATCGAACGATTCCAACGAACTCACGCATCTTCCATAGTGAGCAGATGTTCCTTGACAGACGACGCTTCCCAACGTAACCCTTAGCAGGCCTAGTTCGGGAGATCGAAATCCATTGGCAGCTTAAGCCGCAACTCCGATCGGATCAAACCGCTCTCTGCTTTACACCCCATCCGCTTCCCCCCCCCGCTCAATCGACGATTCGACTCGATGTATCGCACGAGCTGTCGGTATTGCTAGCTTTATCACGTGAGGTCTTTCTGCAAACACGACCCAGCGACGCGTCCCGTCCGTCATACCACCAACCGATTGTTGTGGTATCTTAGACCGAGCGTAGGAGTGCCTATAAAACGTCCGACGGTTGCAGCGCTCGGCAACTCCTCAAAGCACAACCGTCTTTTGAAGAGGAGAAATGGAATGTTGATTCTTGGTCGAAGAGCGGAGCAGTCAGTTGTCTTTCCATCCTGTGGTATCGTCGTCCGATTACTCGATGTCCACGGAAGGAATGTCAAACTAGGAATCGACGCCCCCAGCGAAGTGCCAATCTACCGCGGTGAACTGAGTGAACACCTCGTACTTACACAACCTCCGAGACATGAAGGTTCATGGATTCCAATCATTCGAGCGCGACTGAAGATGATCCAATCGCTCTATGCCCAAGGATTGCCAGAGGAAGCAGAGAAGCAATTGGAATCCACTCTGCTAGAGCTCAATGCTTTCGATAGCCAGGTTTCATCCAATTCCATGCCTGTTTCGGAACCTGTCCCATTCTATCAACATCATCATTCGCCGCTGGATATTCGCGTCCTATACGTTGGACAAATCGAGCAGGAGTCTCTCGATGACATCCGTTTTCTCGCTCAAAGCATGGTGTCACTCCGCACGATCTCCTCCTTGCAGAAGATGCCCTTGGTTGAGCATCTTAACGATTTCGACTGTATCATCATGGATCTCGATTCGTGCGACCCAGAAGATCTCTCCTTGGTTCGGAGCCACCGATCCGCAACTGCAGAGGCCACACCCTGCTTGCTATGCCTCGCCCGCTTTACTCCATCCCTTTATGGACTGCGTTTTACCGATCAGTCCGTTGACGGCTGGATGCAGAAGCCGATCGATCCAACGGAGCTGTCGATCCACATACGCACGGCTCTCGGACTGACAGCCGAGGTCACCGTATGAATTTTGAGCTCGCCAGCTCAGAACTGGTGAATCAGCGAGGTTACATCGGTGGCGAATGGACGAACGCACGATCTGGGAAAGAGATGGAGGTCCGAAATCCCGCGACTGGGGAATTGCTTACCAGGGTGGCGGATATGTCCGGCGAGGACGCTGCGAGTGCGATTGCGGCAGCAGCGCATGCGTTTTCGAGCTGGAAATTCTCACTCGCTTCTGAAAGAGCTGCCGTCCTGAAGAACTGGAATCGATTGCTCCTCGAAAACGAGGAGGTCGTCGCTCGACTGTTGACGCTCGAACAAGGGAAACCGCTCGCGGAGTCTCGAAGCGAGGTCCGATACGCAGCAGCTTTTATGGAATGGTATAGCGAGGAGGCGAAGCGACTCAACGGTGAAATCCTGCCCACCTACGACAAGACAAAACGACTGCTCGTTTTGCGACAGCCCGTAGGAGTCGTTGGCACCATCACGCCATGGAATTTTCCCGCAGCGATGATCACTCGAAAAGTCGCGCCAGCAATCGCGGCTGGATGTACGGTCGTCTCGAAACCTGCGCCGCAAACCCCACTCACAGCCCTCGCTTTAGCCTATCTCGGTGAGAAAGCCGGACTGCCAGCAGGTGTCTTCAATGTGGTACCTGGACTCGATGCGATCGCGATCGCGGATGCCTTTACGAACGATGAGCACGTGGCCAAGATCAGTTTTACTGGCTCGACGGCAGTGGGCAAAAAGTTGATGGCGGCTTGCGCGCGAAAGATCAAACGCATCTCGCTCGAACTCGGCGGAAACGCACCCTTTATCATCTTTGATGACGCGGATTTAGAAGCAGCCGTTTTGGGTGCAATCCAGAGCAAATTCAGAAATACCGGACAAACATGCGTCTGTGCCAATCGATTTTTGGTAGATCGAAAAGTTGTCAAGGCGTTTGAGTCCCGATTCGTGGAAGCCGTTTCGAAATTGTCTGTCGGTAACGGATTGGTTGCAGGTATTGACCAAGGCCCGATGATTAGCGAGGAAGCCGTTCGAAAAGTAGAGGAACAAATCTCGGACGCGTGCAGGAAAGGGGCATCGGTTCTTTGCGGTGGACATCGACATTCCCTCGGAGGTTCTTTTTTTCAGCCCACGGTACTTTCGGATGTGAATCCGTCGATGCGTGTCGCCTCGGAAGAAACCTTTGGACCCGTGGCTCCCATCCAAACCTTTGAATCGGACGAGCAAGCTATCGAAATCGCGAATGACACCCGCGCAGGTCTAGCTGCATACTTCTACACGCAGAGTATCGAGCGCTATTGGAGAGTCAGCGAACGACTCGAGTACGGAATCGTTGGTCACAATACCGGTTTGATATCCACGGAAATCGCCCCGTTTGGAGGAATGAAGGAATCGGGGCTCGGACGGGAGGGCTCGCATCACGGCATCCTGGATTATACCGAACTGAAATACATCTGCAGCAGGGTCAGCTAACGATCTTGTAGGGATCCGCGAAAGCCCCGAATGCACCCAGTCCTCCATCGACCGACAAATCCGTCGCTGTTATGAACGATGCACCCTCGCTCGACAACCACAAAACCGCATGGGCGACCTCCTCTGGCTTTCCGAGCCTTCCGATCGGATGGCGATTTGCAAGCTCGCGCTCGCCTCCTTGAGCTTCCAGACTCGCACGTACCAACGGTGTGTCGATTGCACCCGGAGAAATACTCAGAACTCGAATTCCATCCCGTGCATACTCGATTCCCCACTGCATAGCCTGCAACACATTCGCAGCCTTGATCGGTCCATAAACAGGCACTGACCTTGCTGTCCTATGAGCTTGCCCACTCGCGATATTGACAACCACACCGCAACGTTGCCCACGCATCACCCGAAGCGCGTATTTTGCCATATAGACGTATCCACAAAAATTCACCGCCAACATACGCTCGAGCGCATCACTTTCTAATTGATCGACTCGAACATACGAGGAAGGTGGTTGGATCGCAGCATTGTTCACTAAAACGTCGATTCCACCGTATTCGTCAAAGATCTTTTGCACCGCAGCTTCACAGTCCTTCTCTTTTGCAACATCAGTCGCGATCCATCGTACCCCTGCACTCGCGGACGAGGCAGGCGGTGCATGTAGATCCAACGCAACCACGGTAGCGTTGGCCCGCATAAAACCATCGCAAATTGCTAATCCAATTCCGCTACAACCACCTGTCACGATGACCACTCGCCCCGAATGATCATAGGATACATTTCCTCTCGGCCTCATCTTAGACGTTGGACACTCAGCCACGAACACAGCTCCTCGATCAAAAAGGATACGTTAGACTCAAGGTTGGTCATTCTAAAGCCCAATGGCCAATATGCATCGGGGGCTGGTCCGGCTTTCCTTCCGAAGCGAATTCGCCATGATCTTCCTATAGCCTTCCCAAACCCACGAACGTTCGATGAGCTGGCGGCCACTTGAATATCGATCAGACGTCATCCACAAACACCATTTTTCGCTGGGTTGAGAACGAAATGCAAAGCCTTCACGAACTCGCTCGAAACGGGGATATTGATGGGTTGAGATCCGCGATTCGATCAGGGGGCAAGGTCGATGACCGCGACCCACAGGGCTTCACACCAATTTGCCACGCGATCCTCAGCGACGACCCGAACAGTCTGGATGCGATTCGCCTCTTGCTCGAAACCGGTGCCGATGCGAACTCCACCGTTGGGGATGGAGCTGAATCGGTCCTCTCTCTGGCTGCTTGCAAGGGTGACCTCCAGAAACTCGATCTCATTGCAAACGCGATTGGTACCACCGATCAGGTTCTGAAGCGCAATTACACTCCGCTAGTGCTCGCATCCTACCAACTCAGCCAGCAACCATCGCTCGTCGCCGTCCTCGCTCGATTGATCCAGGCAGGCGTTTCGATCGATCGCAGTTCCGATTACGGTGAGTCGCCGATGACGGTCAATTCGCGACTGGGGAGATTCGATGCTGTCGAGTTTCTTATCTCCGCAGGAGCCTCTGTCGATTCGCTCCAGTGGACGCCTCTGATGGAAGCGATCGCGATCGGTACGACGGAACGGGTCGAGCAGCTGCTTCGAAACGACTCGCTCACGGATGATACGGATCACTGCGGTCGATCGGTTCCGCATTTAATCGCGTACTCATCGGATTCTAAGAAATGGACATCGATTGCACAGCGATGCGGTGACCTTTCCGTTCGCGATCGGACCGGCGATGCTCCGATCCACCATGCATGCCGAATCGGAAACGATTCCTTTGTTCATTGGTATGTCCATCAGGGATTTGAAATCGACCTGACAAACAATCAGGGAGAAACTGGTCTGATGATCGCATCGGGCGCTGGACATCTGGCATGTGTCCAGGAACTTCTAGATGCCGGCGCAGATCCAAACCGGCGAAACGAGTACGATGAAACGGTACTTTCACGGACCGAATCCTTACCGATTGCGGAAATGCTCATCGAATGCGGGTGCGATCCATCCTCGATGGGACGACCACTCCAACGTCAGTTTCTAAGGCTGGACAGTAGCGACCATATCCGTATCGATCCAGAGGTGTTTCGGATTCATTGCGAACCCCGTTTTGGATTGGCAAACCCCGAGACCATCGATAATCCCTACTGGAATGAAATGGTCAGGACCATGCTTTCAGCTTGGGCCGCTCGCGATCAACTCTCCGTCGCGAGCACATCCTTTCCCTCTTGGTGTTTCCATCGCTTCGGGATGTCGCTCACTTTGTTGCCAGATGGTCGTGCCGTGCATATCGGCGGAGAACATGAGGATTTTTATGACCCCGACTTTTGTATCTACAACGATGTAGTCGTCCATGAAAGGAATGGGAAGTTCCGGATCTATGGTTATCCTGCCGAGGTATTCCCTCCTACCGATTTCCACACAGCAAACTACCACGCCGAATCTATCATCATCCTCGGTGGATTGGGCTATCAAGACGAACGCCAATACGGAACGACTCCAGTCTATCGCCTCGATTGCCGTACATGGAGGATCAATTCGCAGCCTACCAGCGGGAACGGACCAGGATGGATCCACAAACATCGGGCCTCCATCGTAGGAAATGAGCTACGAATTTCAGGAGGCAAGATCCTTGACGTTCATGATGGGAGAGAAAGGATGATCGATAACCAAAAACTGTACCGACTGAGCTTGTCGACCTTTACCTGGCATCTGGAGGAATGAATCTAACACCATTGGACCTTCACCATCGCAGACTCGCATGGACTCGCACCGAGAAATGAAATTTCTCGGGTCGATCCCGGCCAAGCATGAGCCCCCCTCTGAGGTCGTGGTCCCGAGCGAAGAGAGAGTCGCGGAGCCTGATGGAACGGGCATGCAAAATACAATGTTCTGCATCCGAAGCCCACCGAACCGAAGGTTTGTTAAAATCGTTTGCAACAAACCGGAAATGACCGAACGAATTCCTACCTCTCGGATGATAAGAAGATGTCGATGATTTTAGCTTTGGATCAAGGTACGACTAGTTCCCGTGCCATTCTGTTCGATCGACAGGGAACCATTTGCAGGATGGCTCAAAAGGAATTCAGACAGCACTATCCACAATCGGGTTGGGTCGAGCATGACCCGGTCGAAATTTGGACTTCTCAAATCGAAGTCGCAAAGCAAGTTCTCGATCAGGCAGGACTGCGGGCACAGGACATCGCTGCAATCGGCATCACCAATCAGCGAGAGACCACCGTGGTGTGGGATCGAAAGACCGGTCAGCCCATCGCACCGGCCATCGTCTGGCAAGATCGGCGCACGGCTTCCCAGTGCGATCAACTCCGTTCCTCAGGTCTTGCCCCGGAGATCCAAGAAAAGTCAGGGCTCGTTCTCGACGCCTACTTTTCTGCAACAAAAATCCAATGGATTCTCGATCACGTGCAAGGGGCTCGAGCTAAAGCCGACGCAGGCCAACTCGCCTGCGGAACGATCGATTCCTGGTTGATCTGGAATCTGACGGGGGGAAAGACCCACGTAACGGATCCGAGCAATGCTTCGCGCACCATGCTTTACAATTTGGAGAGCAATACGTGGGATCAGACACTGCTCGATATTTTTGCGATACCCGCAAACATGCTTCCCGAGATTCAACCTAGCAGTGCCATCTTAGGAGAGTCCTGTCAGGAATTATTTGGCGGACCGATCCAAATCGCTGGAGTCGCTGGCGATCAGCAGGCAGCGTTATTTGGCCAGAACTGCACTAGGCACGGAATGGTGAAGAATACGTACGGCACAGGCTGCTTTATGTTGATGCACGTCGGGAATCGACCACGACCATCGAAGCATAAACTGTTATCGACGGTTGCGTGGCGTGTCGGCAAAGCACCGGTCGAATACGCCCTAGAGGGAAGCGTTTTCATCGCGGGTGCGGCCGTTCAATGGTTGCGAGATGGATTGGGTATCATCCAAAACTCCTCCGAGGTCGAAGCCCTGGCTGCGTCCGTACCCGACAATGGAGGGGTTTATTTCGTACCGGCTCTCGCGGGTCTCGGCGCTCCTCATTGGGATGCTTATGCTCGAGGTTCTATCCAAGGGATTACGAGAGGAACAACCAAAGGACATCTAGCAAGGGCAGCATTAGAGGGAATCGCCCTTCAAGTGGCGGACGTGGTCGATACCATGCGACAGGATTCAGGGCTATCTATCGAGGAGCTTCGATGCGATGGAGGAGCGTCTGTCAACAATCTTCTGATGCAATTCCAAGCGGACATGTTGCAGGCGCCCGTTGTGCGTCCTCTCGTCGTGGAAACGACAGCCCTAGGAGCCGCTTTTCTCGCAGGCTTGGCAGTCGGTTATTGGAAAGACCTAGCTGACGTGGAATCGATCTGGCAATCAGATCGTGTTTTCCATCCACAAATGGATCGAGTCCACGTCGATCGGATTCGCACTCAGTGGAAAGAGGCCGTCGAGCGTTCCAAGGGATGGGCAGAGTAGTGGTGGTCGATCCCTCTAATTGCTTCTCTCGCGAATACCAGTTGTCGCGAGTCGATCCTGCCAACAAGTGGGACATCATTATCATCGGGGGAGGTGCAACCGGTGTCGGCGCGGCTGTCGACGCTAGCTCTCGAGGCTATTCCGTACTGCTGCTGGAGAGCCATGATTTCGGCAAAGGTACGTCCAGCCGATCTACGAAGTTGATCCATGGTGGTGTTCGATACCTGCAGCAGTTCCAGGTGGGCATGGTGATGGAGTCGCTCCGAGAACGCGGGCGGCTCCTCCAAAATGCACCTCAACTCGTTCATGAACTAGAGTTTGTCATCCCCTGTCGCTCTGTTTGGGAACGTTTTTACTACGGAACAGGACTCAAGCTATACGATGTTCTAGCCATCGGTTCCAAAGCTCAAAGTTCTAGTCAGGTTTCTGCGATGGAACTTTGCAAGAAATTCGGAAACTTGAAGCGTGATCGGTTCGCGGGTGGTGTGCGGTACAGCGATGCGCAATTTGATGACGCTCGACTCGTGATTGAACTCGCGCGGAGCGCAGCGATTCACGGAGCCTGTTTGCTGAACCATGCCCCCGTCCTATCCCTCGTTCACAATGGTGCTGGAAAAACTGTAGGTGTGGTCTTCAAGGATCGCGAATCAGGAAAGGAGATGGAGGTACTAGGACGTGCGGTAGTCAATGCGACCGGCCCCTTCTGCGATGCCATCCGGAAATTAGATCATCGAGATACTCAGCCACTCGTCGCCGCTAGTCAAGGCATTCATCTGGTCCTTCCCAAGCGATTCTTTCCCTCCCAGTCTGCCATCATCGTCCCCAAAACGTCGGATGGTCGTGTCTTGTTCATCATTCCCTGGTTGAATCATGTCGTCGTGGGAACGACGGATACCGCCATTGAGACCGCGGTCGAGGAACCGACACCCTACTCCCACGAAATCGATTTTCTTCTCGAGACCATCGCGGACTATCTAGAGCAGACTCCAACACGCGAGGATTGCTTGAGTGTTTTTGTGGGGATTCGCCCCCTCGTAGGCAAAGGAAAGAATCAACCGACCAAACGTCTATCCCGAGACCATACGATCGAGATCAGCCCCTCGGGGTTGCTGACCATCACGGGTGGTAAGTGGACAACGTATCGGAAAATGGCTGAGGATTGTGTCGATCAGGTTGCAGGATTCGCAGGACTTCCCAACCACCCCTGCAAAACGAAAGACATGCGTGTTCCATTCGAGCAAACACGGTGCGCGATCGAACGAGGGAACCCTCGAGTGCTGCAGCTCAGTCCAGATCTGGCGTTGACAAACGCTCAAATCGAAGTCGCCATTCGCCAGGAATTCGCAAGGACACTCGAGGATATTCTCGCTAGACGTACGAGATCATTGTTTTTGAATGCCAGCGCGTCGGCTGAAGCCGCGCCGGAGATCGCCGCGATCGCCGCACAACACCTCGGGCGTGGGCAGGAGTGGCAGGCCGAGCAGGTGAATCAGTTTCGCGCGCTTGCGAAAGCGTACTCGCCAAGTTCCTACAAGTAGTTACGATGCTCTATCAACTTACTATCTTCTTAGGGGAGACCACGGATGAATGCTTTTTTGGCTGAATTTGTCGGGACGATGATTCTCGTCCTTTTGGGAAACGGAGTTGTAGCGAATGTTTTGCTCAAAAACACGAACGGCCATAAGTCTGGCTGGCTCGTCATCACCGTGGGATGGGGGATTGCTGTTTTTGTAGGGGCGACGATCGCCAATCAAGCAAGCGGGGCGCATCTGAATCCAGCAGTTTCGGCTGCTAAATTGACATTGGGGGACATGACCACCGAAACCGCCTTGACCTATATCGCCGCACAATTGTTGGGAGCGATTGTTGGTGGAGCTCTGGTTTTTTTCTTCTATCGAAATCATTTCGAGGTCAGCGATTCAGCGGACGACAAACTAGCCTGTTTCGCTTGCTCACCGAGCCTGCCGGGAAATGGCCAAGCCTTTCTATGCGAGGTGATCGGCACGTTCGTTCTCGTATTTTGCATCCTCCATTTCCAGGATCCGATACTCGAAGGTTCGGGAGGTGACAAAGCCAAATTAGGCCTAGGGTCGATCGGGTTATTACAGGTTGCATTTTTAGTTGTTGGAATCGGTTTGTCGCTGGGTGGTACCACCGGCTACGCGATCAACCCGGCTCGCGACTTGGGACCGAGGATAGCCCACTACCTGCTCCCCATAGGAGGAAAGCGTGATAGCAATTGGAGTTATTCCTGGGTACCGGTTGTCGGACCTCTTGCAGGGGGAGTCCTAGCAGCCCTTGTTTACCGCATTCTCGCACTGTGAGCACTCCCGACGCACAGCGGCATCGAGTCGAGCCGAGCACGATGGTTCCAAACGATTTCTCCCAAAGCCCTACAGCATCGTTGCGTGAGTGATGGAGCGATACTTACTCGCCATAGAGTCGACCTGTGATGAAACTGCGGCTGCGGTCATTACGCGCTCAGGACGCGTCCTAGGAGAATGCATTGCAACCCAAGATGCACTGCATCGACGCTTTGCAGGAGTTGTACCGGAGATCGCTGCTCGAGCCCACTTGGAGCGTATGCTTCCTGTGATTGATACCGCCATGAATCAATCTGGGATCTCGCCGGAGATGCTCGAAGCGATTGCCGTGGCAACACACCCAGGTCTTCCGGGATCCTTGCTGGTGGGTCTATCGGTCGCCAAGGGATTGGCCTTGGCATGGGACAAACCAATTGTCGGTATCAATCATCTTCAAGCCCATATTTACGCATGCGGTCTAGGGATCGAAGCATCGATTTTCCCGTGCGTTGGCTTTGTGGTCAGCGGAGGGCATACATCGCTCTATCTCTGCAAAGATGCGACCGACTGGGATTATCTCGGTGGCACGATTGACGATGCAGCAGGTGAGTCGTTTGACAAAGTCGCGGTGATGCTCGGATTGCCTTTCCCTGGCGGTCCTGAGCTATCGAAAATTGCAAGCCAGGGAAATCCTAAGGCGATCGATTTTCCACGCCCTATGCTCGAGGACAAATCGCGGCTCGATTTCAGTTTTTCGGGGCTGAAAACCTCGGTCCGTTACCGTATTACGGGTACGGGAAAACAGGACTGGTCTTCGGTGCATCTCCGCGATCAAGAGAAAGCGGATATCGCCGCATCGTTTCAAGCTGCGGTCGTCGATTGCTTGGTTGGAAAATGCAGACAAGCGTTGATCAGGACCGGCTTGAAAAAGCTCTGTGTTGGAGGTGGCGTCGCAGCCAATCCCCATTTTCGTAATTGCTTGGAATCTCTTTGCGCAACGATGAAGATCGATTTATTCATAGCTCCCAAGGCTCTTTGCACAGACAATGCCGTCATGGGAGCGTTAGCCTGGGAAAGGATCGATCGAGGAGACTTTGACACCCTGGAATTAGATGCGTCCCCAGGATTGCTCCGCCATCGCTAAGGGCCGCTCGCCCCTGAACTCTCTCCGAGAATGAAACCGTGGACTAGTGCCCACCCTTTCCACCCTCTGCAGCCGCAGCTTCGGCTGCTTTTTGAGACGCTTCCATCGTTGCGGCTTCCTTATCGAGCGTTCGGTTGGATATCAATCTCTCTGCGACGGAGGCAGGATCCTCATAGATTTCTGTCAGAACGAAAACCTCTACGCGCGAATCGAGCTCCTGATCAACGCGATCCTCCTTGAAACGAGGTTCGGAATTACCAGCGCTGCTAGGTCGGATCCGGCGAGGATCAATCCCTTGGGCAATGAGAAATTCGGAAACGACACTTGCGCGTCGAAAGGATATCGACCAAGCATCTTTGGCTGCCTGTACAGGACTACCACCGTTATTCGCAGCGTGGCCTCGGACCTCGATACGATGCTGTTTCCCATCCAACTCGGGAAGAAGGTCTAGCAATACCTGTTTACCTTCATCGCTCAACTCCGTCGAATTCAGAGGAAACTGAATGATCTTTCCAATGTTGGAGCGATCCCCTTCATCGGTCATCTCACGATACTTGGCATCACCCTCGGACTTTTTAGAGCCCTTGGATTTAATAGTCCGACGGTTCCCGGTTCCATTGCTTGACGAAGCAACAATGGATTTTGCTTCCATCCCTGAAATCCGCTTGCCCCCAGGATTCTTGAAATGCTCGGCAACAGCTTTTTTAACGGGTTCGCTTTGGGCTGTGAGCCACATCACCATAAAGAAAGCCATCATCGCAGTCACGAAGTCTGCATACGCAACTTTCCATGCACCGCCTCCCTTACCCGCCATCGTTAGCCTCCAGTGTCAACTGCTTTAAAAAGTGCTTCCATCTCCTCCGATGTCGGACGCACATCTTGGCTAAGTCCGCGTCGACCTGTTTCGATTGCCATCTTCGGCTGCATGCCATTAAAAAACCCCTGCAGAACGCAAGCGATCGTCTTGAAATAGGCACTCTCTTCATGGCCGATGATTTCCATCTTGCCTACGAGAGGTGCAATAAAGCCATACGATGCGAGAATACCGAGAAATGTTCCGACCAATGCGGCCCCCACGTGGTGGCCGATCTCTGCTGGTGGGCCATCGATATGTCCCATCGTCACCACAATTCCAAGAACTGCGGCCACAATTCCGAACCCGGGCAATGCATCCGCGGTCTTGCTGAGAGCGCCGATCGGCAGGTGATGCTCTTCCTCCATCGCGTGGATCTCGATATCCATCAAATTACCAATGTCCTCTGGTCGGATCGATCCATCGATCACGGGGCCGAAGGCACCCTTTACAAATTCGGTCGCATGATGGTCCGCAGCCAATTTAGGATATTTCTGGAAGACACTGCTTTTGTGCGGATCCGCGATATGGCCTTCGAGCGCTAATAATCCATCTCGACGAGCAATACGAAATAGCTCATACAGAGCGGAAAATGTCTCCTCATAAGACTTTTTATTATACGGCGATCCTTTCAGAGCCTGGAGGATCCCCTTCATCATATTCTTCAGAACAGGAACAGGAGACATGATGATCAGTGCACCCAGGGACGCTCCGCCTATGGTGAAAACCTCAGATGGCTGAATCAATGCTTCAACGTGACCGCCAGCCCAAATAAAGCCGCCTAGTACGCATCCGCAAACAATAATAGAGCCAACGATTACGACCATGATCACTCCAAGTTGAGCCGCTCGAATTCAGTCACCTTCGAGAATCGATTCCGGTCGGGTTCTCGATAACCTTCCAGGTGGAATGAATCCTCTATCTCGAGTTCTGGCTGTGGGGATATAGCTTCCAAATGACCGTGGAGCAAGGAATCGGACCACGAAAGACTTGAGGGTGGCGTCAAGAATTCACTTTGTACCGATTGCAGCGATGATGATGTCTTACCAAGTGTCAACAAATTGCCTGACGGCCAGAACCAAGATTTCGCGTAACTGCTCCCGTGACTCGTGAGCATCCCATCGTCGAATCGTTTGCTCCCTGCGACACACCGCTATAATCTCGTGCACAGCAATCCAACCATTTCGAGAGGCAATCCAGTGAACTCTATCATGCCTAAGAACCTCCTCACCATCAGAATATGGACTGATCCTAGGCTCCGCTTCAGATCGCCTCTGATCGCCATGTTTTATCTCGTCCTACTTCCAATTTCCGACGTAGCGACCGCGCAAAGCCAATCGATTGGGGATACCAATCGCCGAAATACCTCTCTCCATGGATCGAGTGTTTGGCACCAGTTGAAGAACGATATCCGTTTTCTTGTCGAATCGATTCGAGCGCCAAAATACTCCTTCTCAATCCTAAGAGGCTCCAGTCAAGTCCAAGAAAAATCTTTTTCTTATGATGACTTACCCGATCGCCTCGTAGTGGTTTTGACGGGTCTCCATACAAACCGCAGCACGGCAGTGCAATTCGCCGAACAAATCATCTCGCAATCTCCGCACGCTGCGTCGAGGGTCTACGCTGTATTCGAGTATCCGAACGATGGCCCTATCATGGAGTCTGCGACGGTTTTTCGAGAATACTTGCGGGAATTGTATCGGAAGTCTCCGACAACCCACGTCACGATTGTGGCACACTCGATGGGCGGACTCGTCGCTCGATACGCACTGGAAGAAGTCCTTCCTGAGCCTAAACAAGACTGCAGCGTGGATCGATTGGTGATGATCTTTCCCCCGAATCGCGGTTCTCTACTGGCACAGTATGCTGATGTTCTCGAATTGCCAGACCTGCTTGACAGACTCTCCTCCAGCGACTCTCCGTTGTCATCGATCATGGATTCTCTTGTTCATGACGGAGTTGGTGAAGCTTGCGATGATTTGACCCCAGGCTCCTCCTTGCTCCAAACGTTGAACGGGAATTCCATCCCGAAAACCGTTCGTTACTCGATTGCGGTCGGAACGGCAGGCCCCATTTCTCCCACACAGCGACTCCTCGCAGGTTTTGCACTGGGAACCCTCCGGTCGCAATACCGTACCGATTCAGCGGAGATTGAATGGCTGATCGATAAAGGTGATGAGTTGCTCCGATGTGATGAATTGACTCAGGGATGTGGCGACGGTGCCGTCGCCGTCACTTCGGCTCGGTTACCTGGCGTCCGAGATGTCGCAGAATTCCCGTTGCATCACATCCAATGGTGCGACCCCATGCATGGAGCAGCAATCCAATTGCGACGCTGGGTGATCGATCGTTTGGAGTGATAAACCAAAGCAACGATGAGCTAAAGAAACAATAGAGTGTCGCTGCGTACAACCTACCGATACACCATCATGAGGCAGGTGTAAGAAGGAAATCGAAAAGACAATTTGAGCCATGCATACTCCAACCCAGCTAGGCTTTTCTACTCATGAAGCACCAAGGCCCAGGTCGCCTCACATCTCTGAAAAATGGAGATAGGCCGATCCTTACAAAGACCTAGCGACAACCTGTCCGCGAAGAAAGACTGACTGTTTCCACGAAACCTGTCTTCCTTAGAAGCGACAGGAAAGACAAGAGTAAGTGTCGTGGAGTGCAAGATGGCTTCCGTTTTTCGAAGAGTCGCGTCGGTTGAGGTGCTCAGCTAACGAGAGGTACTCAGCTCAGTAGTAATCCTGTTCCGGATCGGCTCGTAGCTCGATGCGTCCTTGGGGATCCACAGTCAAATGGATCACGTTCGGATTGCAACACACTGGGCAATCTTCCACATAACGTTGATGATTTCCCTGAGACAGGTCGACTGGTACGACAATCGCTTCACCGCAGTGGTCGCAAAGGTATTCAGCTTCGCTTCCATCCAGGACTGCGTTGCGGTTGTATGACGACGTCTCTTCCTCATCATCCCATGGAAACGTCTGACCTGAGGTGAGCACTTCACATGCCCAGTACATGACCGCTAGGGAATCCTCGTCTGCCAAACGGTGATCCCCTCCGACCTCCATAAGATGATCCAACGATAGCCGACTACTATCGAGTAGTTCGAGGCTATCCTCAAAAGGAATCACATCGTCGAGCCGAGAGTGCAGGAGTATCGTTTGTCTCCCAACTCGACCAACACTTCCCCAGCGTTTCCAGGCCGGACAAAGGAGCACCAAAGGAGTCGATGCATGCTGGACATTCATCGCGACAGCCCCACCACGCGAGGACCCAACAATCACGTCTGGACGAGACGAATCGTAGAGACGCTGTGCCGTATCGAGCGCTGCCTGGAAATGATCATCCGGCAGATGAGGCTCTTCAACGTCGCAGCCTCGCGATCTCAAGTAGCTGGGTTTGACTCCCCCTGTGGCCGAGTGCCATCCGTGGAGAAAAAGAATGTGCATGGAACTGTTGTCTCTGCTCTTGAAGTACGAACGAGGGATGGGATGGAAATAGAATTCTAAAGCATGACAGATGACTTCAGTGCAAGTACTCAAAAAGGGCAAAAACACTTCAGGGAAATCGCTTTGGACACGAGAAGACGCCTGCATCAACAATTCGAGCGAGGATGAGCGGCATCGGGAATCCTCTGCGAATGTAGGAGCTATCGCCGGATGAATCTTAATATTTCAGTCGATAGAAACGTCAGCCTAGACGCTACTTCTTACCAAGTTCACTCAGAACGGAAGCGAGACGTACGTCCGTCACCAACGTTTCTAACTCGAATAGTTTGGATGGTTTCAATTGTCAGACTTTACTCATATTCGTGAGATTGTTGAAAAAGAAATCTGTAATCAAAACCAACTGCTCCCGAAAGCTTTTCCGCTGACGGAGAGACTATTGCACAAGCAGGGTAGCCCCTGCGGGATTTTTTACTGTCTACACGGTCCTCGTAGCATCCGATTGACTGCGGTCTTTGATATCGCGACTGCACGAGTACTGTTTTACGATTCCACCGGTCAGCGGGCGGGAACACGTTGTGTCAAGGAAATGGTCCTGGCAACTGCGTGACCAAACGCGATCATGGTTTCAGGAGTGGTCACTTGGGCAGCCACTCCTGAAGAACATCAATAGCCCAGCAGCATAAGGGGAATGGAATCTCAGTTATGTTGATTTTGTCCAGGCGAGAATCCGAGCGAGTCCACTTGGGCGACGACATTGTGTTAACGATTGTTCGTGTTAACGGCGATAAAGTACGGATTGGAGTAGAAGCTCCACCGCATATTAAAATCCTTCGTACCGAACTGGAAGTCTCTGCGCAAGACACCCATCCAGTCCATGAACAACAGCAGACACGTCGTGCAGCCTAAGCTCGTCCGTCAAACCTAAATACGCTACGCTTCGTAGCATTGAAAACGTGATTGCATGACTTGTCGCATCCTTCACTACAAACCAGGACCCCAGTTCCACTCCCCGCGAATGACTGCCGGTCTCTTCTAAAACAAACGCTGCCAACGATTGACCAACAACAATCCCGGCGGCGTTTTTTTATTTCTACGATCAAAGGCTGGGGCAGCAGCTAGTCGGAACGCTTTCAGACACCCTTGGGGTGTTCCAGTTTCGGGTGATTCCATCATGGCCCCATCCACCGACTACTCAGCGGGCTGTCTCTGTAAACCTGGACTCGCGCACAACAGTCACCTTGATCTCACCTGGATAGGTGAGCTGCTCCTCAAATGCTTTTGCGATGTCGCGACAAATTTTAGCAGCGACGGTGTCGTCGGTATTCTTCGAACCAACGATCACCCGCAACTCGCGGCCAGCTTGAATGGCGAACGCTTGCTCGACCCCTTGGAATCCTTTTGCAATCGTTTCTAGTTCTTCCATCCGTTTGATGTAACGCTCGAGCGATTCACGCCGGGCTCCGGGCCGCGAAGCGCTGCACGCATCCGAGGTTGCGACGAGCAAGGTATAGGGGTATTCCGTTGTTAGCTGATCATGGTGGCCTAGGGCCGCATGAACGACAACTTCGTTTTCCCCGTTTCGCTTCAACAGGTCCGCTCCGATTTTCGGGTGACCTCCCTCGAGCTCGTGATCCGCAGCCTTTCCGATATCGTGCAACAGCCCTGCCCGTCTCGCAAGCTGTGGATCGAGTCCGATCATTTCTGCCATCATGCCTGACAGAAATGCCACCTCGACACTATGACGCAACACATTTTGTGAATAACTCGTTCGGAAGTGCAAACGTCCGAGCATGTCGATGGTCCGTTCGTGAAGCCCCTGGATATTCACCTCCTCGGCCGCCTCTTCACCCTTACGACGTATGAAACCCTCCATTTGCTTCTCGCAAGCAGCGACGATCTCTTCAATTCGAGCGGGGTGGATACGGCCGTCCGCGACTAGTTTCTCCATCGATGCCCTCGCAATCTCCCTGCGGACAGGATCGAATCCACTCACGATCACCACGCCGGGGGTATCATCGATGATCAAATCGCAACCGGAGACCTTTTCAAATGCGCGAATATTCCGCCCTTCGCGCCCGATGATCCGCCCTTTCATTTCATCATTCGGTATATCGACCGTGCTGGTGGTACTCTCAGAGGTATGGGCAGACGCGTAGCGCTGCATAGCGGTCAGCAAAATGTCCTGGGCCTTTTGCTGAACCGTTTCATTGAGCCGTTTCTCATGCTTCAGGATTACCGATCCGATTTCACCCTGCAAATCCTTCTCCAGAACACTCAACAGTTGCTTCTTCGCTTCCTCCTTGGACATTCCCGTGACACGCTGTAGATCCGTCTGCTGTTGCTGGATCAATTTGTTGTACAGCTCCCCTTTGCGCTGGACATCTTCTAATCGCTCCGCGGCTTTCCGTTGATTGCTCTCGACAAACCTTTCCTGTTTTTTGAGGTCCTCCGTCGATTGCTTCAAAAGCGACTCACGCTTGTCGAGGTCCAATTCTCTCTTTCGCAACTCGTCCTTGTTTTTTTGGTTATCGCTATCGAACTTGCTTTGTAGTTGGAGAAGTTTTTCCTTCTTCTCCAATTCCGCCGCCTTGATGAGGTTTTCACCATCGAGTTTTGACTGTTCCAAAAGCCGCTTAGCTTGGGCTTTCGCGTCCTTGCCCTGCAAATAGTTCACGAGATACATCAGACCGGCGCCGAGTGCCGCGCCTAGGACCAGCCAGAGCCAAGTTCCTCGACTACCGGCATCCTCTGCGGCGAAGATCACCGGGATCCATTCGATTGCAATCGGTGGCAGCACAGTACAACTTTCTATAGTTCGGCAAATCCTCGGAAAGGCCGATCAACGCGACAGTCCCGATGTGCCACACCCGACTAGTTTCCAGGGCAAAAGAATCGCCCAAGTTCCTTCAGATGGAAACCCCTCACTCAGGTTATCTCGCAATTCATCAGGGGCGATCCGCAAAAAGGCCCCGAGAGGGGACCTTCGCCTATCCACCCAAGAATCGCGGACTCGACGAGAGTGCCGAATAGACAGCAACCTTGTCGACGGAATGCCAATCGAGCGTCCCAACCAAAAGAGCAGGGACCCGACAGCATCCATCCAACCGAGCAACAATAGGGAAACTAGAAACATACTTTGATGCGCACTGGGGATCGAGTCTGCGGAAGATCAAAGCCACGAAATCACCGCGAGCAGTGTTTCGCCTGCGATCGGATCTGCAGGAGTTCTCAAATTTCCAATAAGTGTCATGTCGAGATTCTTCCCGACCGCGGTATGCTACCACATCGCTCTTCCGCCGAAAACAACCGGTTGAAGTGCGGTTGACATTATGTGATGATACGAACACCCTTATAGGCTTTCCCCTCGGCTTTCGAACAACTATTGGTGGCGGCTCCTGTGCATTTGCTCTTAGACTCAAGAACAGCGGATTCCGTTGAAAATCGCTCGATTTCCACCACTTGGGAGCTAGTTCCCCCACTCCGTGGCGCGGTGACTCGCGAGCAGGAGGAATCGGAATTGGTCGAAGAACCTACGGACGCCGAAATCTTTTTGATCCGTTGTCCGCTCGAATCGCCCACGAATTCGCCCGGCGAACTCGTTGCCCCCGATCAGTACACAGACTGGTTCGAACAGGCGTTGCACGCAGTATTGCCAACGCGTCCCGTCAGGAATTCCTGGGGAGACGATGAGGAGGACGGTGAGGAGGATCTTCCTGAGGATGAATCCCAGGAGGAGGATGAGGATCCGGATCCGTTTGAGGACTTTGACGAAGATGATTTCGATGACGATTTCGATGATGATTTCGAAGAAGAACTCGATGACGAATACGAGATCGAACCCAAAGATGACGGTTTCGTACTCGACGACCAAGACGACGAAGATATCGACCCTGATCTCCTAGGGGACGATCCCGATGCTATCGGTCCAGTCGCGGATGAGGAATAACCGTCCGGCAACCTTTCGCTCTCCCTGATTCTTCTGGCATTGACCAGGCTTCATTCGTGGTTTACCAATCATCGTCCGATACTCGCCCTCGAGCATCGATTCAAATGTTGGTGAGCATCACTGCCATGGAGTTGTGTTTCTGATGTTTCAGGCCGTCAAACAAGACACTAAGTTCCCTCAACTCGAGGAACAAATTCTCGAGTTCTGGCAAACAAACCATATCTACAAGAAGAGCCTGGAACTACGAAGGGACGGCAAGCCTTTTGTTTTTTTCGAAGGCCCGCCGACAGCAAACGGTCTACCTCACCCTGGCCATTGCTTAACCCGAGCGATCAAGGATTTGTTCCCTCGCTATCGCACCATGCGAGGGTATCTTTGTGAACGGAAAGCAGGCTGGGATACCCACGGACTACCCGTCGAGGTTGAGGTTTGCAAGGAACTGGGGATCCACGGCAAGGAAGAAATCGAAAGTTTTGGCATCGAAGGGTTTATCCAGAAGTGCCAACAAAGCGTTTGGAAGTACATGCAGGAATGGGAGCGAGTCACCGAACGACTCGGCTTTTGGATCGATCTCTCGGAGGCCTATGTCACCTACCATCAGAGCTACGTGGAAAGCGTTTGGTGGTCGCTCAAGAACCTCTTCGATCGAGGTCTCCTCTATCGAGGTCACAAAATTGTTTGGTGGTGGGCTCAGGGCGGAACAGCGCTCAGCTCTGGAGAGGTAGGCCAAGGCTATCGCCAGGTGGCAGACCCGAGCGTTTACGTCCGATTCCCGTTGGAGGGAGTCGAAAAAACATCTCTGGTCGTCTGGACAACAACTCCTTGGACATTGCCGAGCAACCAATTGGCGGCGGTCCACGCCGAGCTGGAATATGCCTATTGCCGAGACGAAGAACTGGATGAAACCCTGATCGTTGCCAAGGCTCTTGTCGATGCGCTCTCCGAGAAAGTAAAACGGAAACTCCACATCGAGAAAGTCGTCTTCGGGAAAGAGCTCGTCGGACTGCAGTACATCCCCCCGTTCGACTGCTATTACTCCAAAATGAGTACGACAGCGTCCATACTCAAGGAGGGGAAAACGCAACGCCCATGTTGGCGAGTCGTTGCTGCTGATTTTGTTACGATCGATTCGGGAACAGGGCTGGTCCATTTGGCGCCGGCTTTCGGCGAAGTCGACTATGAGGTCCTCGCCGCAGAACAAAGTCGCTTCGTCGAGCCCAGTACACCTCCTCTCCTGTGCGCGGTCGGTCCCAATGGCAAGTTCACCGACGACTTTCCCAGCATGACGGGCGTCTGGGTGAAGGACGCTGACAAGCCCTTGCAGCGAACGTTACGGGAAACCGGAAAGCTTTGGCACCAAGAACAGTATCTACACGATTACCCGTTTTGCTGGCGCGCCTCAGAGGATCCGCTTATTCAGTATCCGCGAGAAAGTTGGTTCATCCGCACGACGAAATTCCGCGATGCCATGCTCGCGAACAATCAAACCATAGGATGGCTTCCAGAGCATATTGGACCAGGACGCTTTGGAAATTTCCTGGAATCCAATGTCGATTGGGCTCTATCCCGAGAGCGATACTGGGGAACCCCCTTGCCTATCTGGGTATGCGACAAAACCGGGAGTATGGAAGCCATCGGCTGCTACGAGGAATTGCTTGCAAAACCTGGGATGCGTGGGGCTGAGGTTTGGGAGAAAGCGAAGAAATCCAACCCGCTTCTCGTGGATGATTTGCGAGTCCATAAGCCTTATATCGACGCGATCACCTACGATTCTCCATTCGCTGCCAATGCTCGAATGTCCCGAGTCCCAGAGGTCATCGACTGCTGGTACGACAGCGGCGCGATGCCTTTCGCGCAGTGGGGCTATCCCCATCAAGGAAAAGATCGTTTCTCGACCCAGTTTCCTGCCGATTTCATTTCCGAAGCGATCGACCAAACCCGTGGATGGTTCTACAGTCAATTGGCGATCAGCACGATGCTTTTCGGAACTTCCGATGAAGAAACGCAACAAGGCGTCGCACCTAAGCTCCCCTATCCTCATCCATTTAGAAATTGCATCGTTCTGGGGCTGATGCTGGCCGAGTGGTACGAGAGCAAAGATGGAAAACAGCGATTTCTAACCGAGGAAGATGCCAAGTCAGGGTGCGGTACGGATTATGTTGTGAAGACTGGCAAAATGTCGAAACAACTCCGCAATTACCGGAGCCCACAGGAAATCTTCGAACGTTACGGAGCCGACGCGCTTCGATGGTATCTGTTCTATAACCAGCCACCATGGAACTCCATTCTCTACAGTGAACGAGCCATCCGAGATTCGATCGGTGAGTTCATTCTAAGGCTTTGGAACTCGTATAGTTTTTTCAGCATTTACGCCGAGATCGATGGCTTCTCAGGCCCTTCGGAGATCGAATCATCACTCGATCAATTAACGAGTGAAGAACTCAGCCACGCCAAGTCGTATCGTCCCATAGCTTCCCGGAGCGAATTAGACCGATGGATGATGAGCGAACTGGCCGCAGCGTGCCGTGATGTGACGCATCGAATGGATAAGTACGACAGCTATGGCGCATGCCAGACCCTACACTCTTTGGTGGATGCCCTAAGCAATTGGTTTATACGGCGCAGTCGCTCGCGGTATTGGGCGGCTGACAAAGCATCGCCAGACAAACTGGATGCGTATTGGACACTCTATGAAAGCTTTGTCGTCATCGCCAAATTAATCGCCCCCTTCACACCCTTCTTGGCGGAAGCCCTCTGGCAGAAATTGAAAGGGAACTTACCGTCTGTTCGCCCCAGCGTTCATCTTTGTGATTATCCCGATGGTGCATTCGTGGAGCCTGATTCGGCGCTGAACCTCCGTATGAGCCTGCTCCGAGAAATCGCTTCTCTCGGACGTTCCGCTCGTATGGATGCCAAACTCAAGGTTCGACAACCATTGCAACGTGTCGAAGTCTCCCTAAGCGACGAATCCCAGATCCCTTGGCTCAAACAGCACGATGATATTGTTCGGGAGGAATTGAATGTCGACGAGATCCACTATGCGAGTGGCTCAAGTCCCTTTGTTGAATATCAGGTCCAACCCAATTTCCGGAAATTAGGTCCGAAGGTAGGCCCCCTTTTACCAAAGCTAAAACAGTCCCTGACAACCGCCTCGGGGGCGGCTCTCTTAGACGAACTAAACGTACGATCTAAAATCACAATGGAGCTGGAAGGAAAGAAAATCGAATTGGATGGTGACGACATTCAAGTCCGAATGACTGCCAAAGCAGGATGGGCTGCGGCTCAAGGAAAATTCTGCGTGGTAGCTCTCAATACAGAACTGACTCCCTCTCTTATCCGTCGCGGAATCGCCAAAGATGCGATTCGCCTAGTTCAGGACCTTCGGAAGAAACGCAACTGCAATTTCACAGACAGAATTACGATTTTCCTCCAGGACTCCACTTCAGAGATCCAGGAATCCATCGACGAAAATCGAGACTTTATTTGCCAGGAAACTCTCGCTACCAGAATCCGCTTCGATCATGATTCTTCGATCGAGTTCGATGCTGTGGATCTCGCCGATATCCAAATACGACTCGGACTCTCCGTCGAGAGTACCGATCGGTCTGAGGATCGCTGAAACCCATCGTGGTTCAGGGAGAGCGGTGGAACCGTTAAAGAAAAAGGGCCTGCCTCGAATGTTACCAGGAACACTCGAGGCAGGCCCTTTCAACCGTGAAAGTGGGCCTAACCTAATGGGAATTAGATCTATCGGGTTGTGTTCTCACCGAGAACTTCGACGCCGCTAAGATCACGGTACCTCCTTGTTCAGGAACCTACAAAACTCGTTCGAGCCTTTGCAGATTAAATCTCGGTTCCACCGAGATCCCTTTGAGCCAACTGCTCAATTACCACTAATGCATTCGCCGTGCCAATGAAGTGAAACACGAAAAGAATTGAAAGAGTCTCCCTTCACGAACACTCCCCAGACATCCTATTTTACCTAACCCTCAAATGCGACCCGTTTTGGCTCATCGCAAGACACGAGGAATCCGATGATTTTGTAAAAATTGCAACGCTGCCATTGCAACAATTACAAGAGAATGAAGGTCCATAGCGCCAACCGCACTCCCGTGGGGCTCGTGGCAGCCATCCGCTTCATGTGCGAAAGCAAAAAATCCCCCGCCCGTCGCCATCCTTCATAATTCTTGCTAGCTTTCAGAACTCGGCGCAGTACCAAATGCCTGAGTAGAGCAGAGCTACAACTTTCTATTGGGAAATCTTATCGACCCGATAGAGCGCATCGCCGCGACGAATCAAAAAGCCGTTACCGACGGAAACCGCGCCGTACAGCACAGGCCCCGACATCATCGCCGTTCGAGCATCCCCGCTACTGGACGACTCTTTATCCCAGATTCGGTTATCCGTTGATAGTTCTCGGTACTCAGCCCCCGACTGGATGACATTCACAGACCCCTCCTTACCAAAAAGATAAATCCGATCACCCGCCGCAAAGGGTGTTGCCCAGCAACTACCGCAAGAGAGTCGTTTTGAGTACATCTGTTTGCCACTCTTTGCCTCGAGGCAAAACAGAATCCCTTGGGGGTTGATCCAATAACAGTATCCTCGATGTTCGATCGGTGAACAAAACGAACCCCTGGCCTCTTCTGCGATCCATTCCACCTCGATGTCATAAGTCGTGTCGCGATGGGTCACGCGGGCCAACAAATTCGAAGTAGTCGCGTTTTTGGAAGGACCATCGGCAGGACGGATCAGCGAGCTGATGAGAAACCGACCGTCTCCGAGATCATACGGGGTTGCGACGCTGTTGCCGCCGATGTCGTCCTTGGTGCAAACGCGTTTTCCATCCAACGGATCGTAAACATCAATCGTCCCGGCAGAGGAGCATACCACCATGGGCTTGCTATCTACACGAATCAATCCGGGAGAACTCCAACTGTTTAGCCTCTTTCCTCGAGGAGCTACCCAAGTCGTTTTCCCTTCTTTTTTATCGATGCAAATCAATGACGATTCGTCGGAATGATCGAGGAGCAACACGATAGCGCTGGGAGTCTGGACCGGAGTAGAAGACAATCCAAACTTATTGACGAATGGCCCTAGCTCCTTTTGAAGAGGCCGCTGCCAAAATTTGTTACCTGAATGATCTAATGCGATCAGATCCCCGCTCTCAAAGAAAATGTAAACACCTCTGTCATCGCAAACAGGAGTCGGGGCGGCCCGACTGATCATGGGTGTGCTCGCTTCAGGGAAACTGGAGTCCAATACAAAAGTCCAAAGCACCTTTCCGTTTTCGATATCAACGCAGGTCACTTGACATGTCTCTTTGTGACTGCCTACAACGGTCGTCACATAAGCATGGTTTTGAAAAACACATGGACAAGACTGACCGTACCCCTCCAATTCTACCCGCCATCGACTCTCGTTCGGTGTCCAACTCAGCGGCAATCGAGACGCTGCGGCGTCCTCGAGATCCGCGGGAGAGGAAAAACTGGGGAAGGATCGAAGCTCTTCTGCGATCAACGCACCCACCGATCCCCAGCACATCACCGTAATGAAAAACCATCTAGCCAAACGCAATCCGACCATTTCCAACCCCTTCAAAAATGCCTTTACTCCGTCTCGAACAGGGGCAGCCCATCCTGCGCGGCGACGATCCGATAAAACGCTTCCATGGATACGGTTTCTGAAAACGATCTCACGGAAGCATCCCCCAACGCAATTTGTACCATCCCTGAATGGAACGAAAACATATTCAGACCTGCAAAGTTGGTGCAATTCACCAGGCAGTTACCCCCATACTGCGTCGTTCCGTCGGCACTCATCCGCAACGAAAGGAGACGGTTCCAACCGGCGAAGTGCCCAAACGGACTCGACTGATCCCCGGCCATCAGACGCTTGTTATAACGCGTGGGTCCCCCCGAGATTTCACACAGCATGACCGTGTTGGACAGCCCATCGCTGATGCTCGAAATGGTCGTCGGACCTTTTGTATGGATGCGGAGGAATCCATCGTCGCGCACCGAAGTTGGCAACATCGGCAGCTGGGCGACTGAGAGAGGAGCCGCATACTCATTGACCATCGCATTGAATCGAGCGCCATTGGTCGCAGTCCGATCGGGAGCAAAGGAAGGAGATACCGGACCAAAGGAAGCAATGCTGGGCACCGGCGACGACGGACACTTGTACATAGGTAGATTCGAGGTTAACAACTCACGATTGGTCCCCTCAGCAAAACCCAATGCCGGATTCCAACGACTATGGATCGCATTCTGCTCCAGGAACGGAAGAAGCCCAAAGTCCCAAGTGGAGTGAATGATCGTCTGCCCCGGAGAGCGAAGCGTCGATGGGTTGTTGGAAGGAAAACGCTTGAAGGCAGACTCGTAATTGTGCATCGCCAAGCCAAGTTGCTTCAGGTTGTTCGCGCATTGCATGCGACGAGCAGCTTCCCTGGCGGATTGCACCGCTGGCAGTAACAGCCCGACGAGAATCCCGATAATCGCGATAACAACCAACAACTCCACAAGTGTGAAGCCCAAAAGCCTACGGTATCGAACGTCTTTCATCACAAGAAAACTCCACATTCCAAAAAGATGACGAGTTACAAATGCTATTTACCAGGTTGAGCCAGAAGATCGAAATCGACGGTCCGCTCCCGGTCGACCGGCACCTCGATCCGGTACTTGCTCGACTTTGGATCCGCAAATCGCCCCCCTAATTTGTCCGTTGCACCGAGTTCAGGTCCCGAGAGCCACGAGAACGTAACGATGTACTCCCCTTCCAAAGCCCCCAGCCTCTCGCTCCCCTTCCCGATCTCAAACCGACCATCAGGCCCGGTCAGAGCTGACGGGTACCGATCGTTTCCCTCCTTCGAACTGGGATTTACGCAATGCATTTGCACGATCATACGCTCAGCAGGTACTCCATTAACGCGGATCAATCCTCGAATGGGATGCCTTTTTTGCTCGGACGGCTGACAACCTAATGCATAAATACCAATAAAAATAAGGGACAAACGAACCATCGGGGAATCTATTCTCACGAACACCTCGATCCGGACGCAGTTATTCACAAGCATACCTATTGCATATGCATACTGAAAATCTTAAGCATTTTTGTTGAACGATCAACAGCAAACGATTCGGAACGCAATCCGCGGCGCTCGGAGCACTAGCATCACCGCGAACACGCTGGAAACCCCGCTCGTCATGCCGCACAACTAAAATCACGAGCCGAACGGATGCTCGAGGAAATCGACGGACTCCCCTCTGCCGAAGGGACTAGAAACAGAGAGCCACTCGGAGAATCCTCCGTCACTTTGCTTCGTACGTCATGCCTGCAAATCAACCCCACTCGATCCATCCGGAACTGTCGGAATCTTGAAGCGGCTCTTCGGCGAGCATTCCCTAAACCGTTGGGATAGAAGGTTGTTTCCCCCCCGGTACAATACCGTCGAAACTGTGTTTTGGATCCCGTCCAAAGTCGCCTCTCATTGTCGCTCTTTACGAATTGACTGTTTTCATCGATGCGAAAAACGTTGCTTTTCACCTTGGGCGAGCATCAGGTAAAGACCCACCAGGCTCGTTGCGTTACCCCTTTAAAATCAGCAGCCGCAGTGCGAAAGCACTCCGATGTGCTCGTAGGTTGGTTCCTGCCACTCGCATTAGCTTTACTTTCGAGCTTGTTTCCATCCCATTCGATAGGCCAGGAAGCGGGCGAATCGACCTTCCTCACGAAGACTCGTCAGTTGACTCTCGAGGGGGCGCGAGCTGGAGAAGGGTATTTCAGCCGCGATGGCCGATGGATGGTTTTCCAAAGCGAGCGAGACCGAGAGAACCCTTTCTATCAGATCTATCTTTTGGACCGGGAATCGGGCGATATCGAGCGAGTTTCGCCAGGTTATGGAAAAACGACTTGCGCCTGGGTCCATCCGGGAGGGGATCGAGTTCTATTTGCATCGACGCAATTCGACCCAGAAGCGATTTCGAAACAAAAAGCAGAACTGGAATTCAGATCTTCCGGCCAAACGCGTCGCTACAGCTGGGATTACGATGAAACATTCGATTTGGTCGAGTGGAATCGAGCTACCGGTACTTACAAAAAGCTGACCGATGTCAAAGGATACGATGCCGAAGGATCCTATTCGCCCGACGGACAGTTCATCGCTTTCTCATCGAACCGCCGAGCTTATGAAAAGCAATTGACAGAGAGAGAACAAGCGATCTTTGACAAGGATCCATCGGCTGCGTTGGATATCTATGTCATGAAGAGCGATGGCTCTGAAGTCCACCGTATCACGGATGTTTTTGGCTACGATGGTGGACCTTTCTTTTCGCCTGACAGCAAGAGGATTTGCTGGCGTCGCTTCTCAGAGGATGGGGCAACGGCAGAGGTTTTCACAGCCAATCTGGATGGTTCAGATGTTCAACGCTTGACGTCGCTCGGAGCCATGAGCTGGGCTCCGTTCTACCACCCGTCTGGTGAGTACTTGATCTTCACGACCAACCTCAATGGGTTCGCGAATTTTGAACTTTACATAGTCGATGCGGCGGGGAAACACAGTCCCGTGAGGATTACCACGACGGACGGATTTGATGGACTCCCCGCATTCACACCAGACGGTAAACAACTAGCCTGGACCTCGAATCGGACCTCGGACAAAAAGTCGCAAATCTTCATTGCCGACTGGAACCACGAAGCAGCTCGCAAGGCGCTCGATTTAGGGGACAACACCAACGGGACCAAACAGGTCGCGCTATCGCGAGAGCAGATCGCCGAAGCCCGAGAATATGCCACTCGAGCTGCCAACTCGAACGATGCGGACTACCAGGCCCAGGACATCGCCAGACACATCGATTTTCTGTGTCGCCCCGAACTAGGAGGAAGACTGACAGGCACGCAAGGAGAAAAATTGGCGACCGCCTATGTTGCGAGTTATATGGCATCGATTGGCTTGGAACCCGCGGGTAGTCGGTCCGACTATTTCCACGAATTCCCCTTCCCCGCAGATGTCGAGCTGCTGCCCAGCAATGAGATGAAGTCCGCCGACAAAACATGGAAACTGAATGAGGACTGGCGCCCCATCATTTTTTCTAAATCGACATCGATCGAACCAACCGAAATCGTGTTCGCGGGCTACGGGGTGGTCGCTCCCAAAGAGGGTGAATTCAAAGAGTACGACTCCTATGTCCATCTCGACGTTGAGAACAAATGGGTTTTAGTATTCCGAGACGTCCCCAGTGACATCTCGGCTGAACAACGCCAACATCTCGGTCGTTATGGATCCCTTCGTTACAAGGCGATGGTCGCGCGGGATCGCGGCGCGAAAGGCCTTATCGTTTTCAACGGCCCGAATAGTACCTATCGACAAAAAATGGTTGCCCTGGAAAAAGAAGAGGGGCGATTGAGTGGGACCAGTATTGCCGCCATCACCGTCACGAACGAAGTAGCCGAGGAGTGGTTCCGAACGAGCGAAGACAAACTGATTGACATCCAGAAGGAACTCGATCGAGGTGAATTGATGATGGGATTCACTCTCCCGAACGTACAGGTTTCCGCGACGATTGGGATTCAACAAATCAAAGGAACAGGCCGCAACGCGCTCGGCGTCCTACGCGCTGGGGATCAACCGACCAAGAGCCTGGTAATCGTCGGCGCTCACATTGATCACCTGGGTGTCGGCGCCAAGGGTTCGAGTTTGGCACGCCCCGAGGAACGCAATGGAATGCACCGCGGCGCGGACGACAATGCATCCGGTGTCGCTGCCATGCTAGAAATTGCTCAATCCATGGCCATGCAAAAGCGCCAAGGGAAATTGCAACTCGAGCACGATATCCTGTTTGCAGCGTGGTCTGGGGAGGAATTGGGACTGTATGGTTCGGAGTACTTTGCCGAGAATTTCTTCGCACTCTATCCGCACATGACCAATCCGGGGGATGGCAAACTTTATCCCTCGGTCATCGCTGCCTTCAACTTGGACATGGTCGGTAGACTGCGCGAAAATCTCGCATTGCAGGGAGTCGGTTCTTCACCGGTTTGGCCAGGAGAAATCGAGAAACGAAATTCCATTGTCGGGATGCCCGTCACTTTGCAAAACGACAGTTACCTCCCAACGGACGCTAAAACCTTCTTCGTTTATGGAGTGCCGATACTCTCTGCATTCACTGGTTCGCACAGCGAATACCATACCCCGCGAGATGTGCCGGAGCTGATCAATTATGAGGGAGCCGCTCAGACAGCCAAACTCATGGGCTTGATTGCTCGCGGAATCGCCAACAACAAGGTTCCACCCACCTATCAGGAACAAAAGGCTCCTGAAAGTCAGGGAAGAGCGGTGATGATGACGTATCTCGGAACCGTTCCTGATTATATTCGCGAGAACATTCAAGGCGTCTTGCTCTCCAGTGTGACACCAGGAGCACCAGCCGATAAAGCAGGCGTCAAAGCGAAAGACATTATTATCGAGCTAGCCGGCAAGAAAATTGAGAATATTCATGACTACACATTCACGTTTGGCGCCCTGAAACCGGGTCAGGAAACAGAGATCGTAGTCCAACGCGGCGACGAAAAGCTACGACTGAAAATCACGCCGTTGGCCAGGGAGTAGGACTATGGACTTTCTCCAGCTTGCAGGGAAAAGAGTCGTCGTATTCGGTGTCGCTAACAAGAAAAGTGTCGCATTCGCGATCGGTCGAACGCTGGAGGAATCCGGGGCGCAGGTCGAATATGTTGTTAGAAGCGATAAGAGACGCGAGGAACTGTCAAAAATTCTCTCCGGCAGATCTATTTTTGTTTGCGATGTAGAGGATCCACTTCAGATCGACCAACTGAAAACTCAACTTCGAGAGAACGGGACCCAGATTGATGGTCTGGTCCATTCCATCGCATTTGCAGACTACAGCGAAGGAATGAAGCCCTTCCATGAGACATCGCGCACGCAGTTTTTGCAGGCGATGGACATCTCCTGCTACTCTTTGATAGCGATTTGCAACGCACTCAAAGAGCAACTATCAACGGATGCATCGGTTGTGACCATCAGTATTTCAACCACTCGTATGGCCAGCGAGAGCTATGGATTCATGGCTCCGGTGAAAGCTGCTTTGGATTCGTCACTCGCATTCTTGACCAAATCATTCAGCCGATTTTCCCGTGTCCGATTCAATGCCGTCGGGGCTGGCCTGTTGAAAACCAGCGCCTCGGCGGGGATACCAGGCTATGTCGATGCATACTTATTTGCTGAAAAAGCCATTCCACGAGGCCAAGGTTTGACAACCCAGGAAGTCGCCAACGTTGCAGCTTTTCTGCTGAGTCCTCGGTCGAGCGGGATTCAAGCCCAAACTTTGGTCGTCGACGCCGCCATGTCAACCAATTACTTCGATCGACAAATCCTAGAGAAAGTCGCTGGAACGTGAACCACGCGACGAACGATCCACGGAATCGCAACCCGAGAACGCGCGCTCGTCCATACGGTTGCAGTTGAACCCGGGAAGGTTTCCCTGATTGCCACGTCAGACGCGGAGCGTACTCAGCACATGCACGCTCCACACAACTCCCTCTAGACGGCCCGAAAGTAACTCTTTCCCAACGCCTATCCGCTACCAGCACACGGACTCTCGGGCCAGGAAACCATCTTCTTACCCAGTGGCCATGCGCATTAACTCGGTGTTGGTGAAATTTGTTTTTCCAGCCGCCCCCTGAGCTTTGGAAATGGGGAAACAGATCGCCCCATCCGTCCTAACGAATTGAATAAGGTTTTTTCACTGAAAACCATTTTGGTCTTTTGCGAGTGACCGAACGTGTCACTCGCCTCGCGAATATGAATGCGAAGTCTGCATGTGGACTCAACGTCAACGCGAGGAAAAACAATGGCTACATCGGTCCGAACAGTCTCTGAGAATCCTGTATTCGAACAAACTTTTTTCGCTTGGGACGAGTCAGAGACGCAATTCCCGACGGAGGGGACTTCCGACTCGTACTGTCTCGATGCGATCCACTCGCACCGAAGAGAACGATCCAGTGTTTCATCGGGTGATAGCTCGCTTACAAATCGTGGCAACTCGCGAAGAGGACGATGTGAGCATGTCAGCGGAACCCTAGCCACGGTACTCGGGAATTATGGCATAGGGATAGACGCATTGATCACCGAGATTGAGCGACTTCGCAGGGAATCCTGAGCGTGCACCTGAAACACCCACAAGGATCGGGCAGATCGGCTCAGATCCATTTCTTGATTTCATTAAGCCATTTTGGGATTGCTTCTAAGGGCGGAGCTTTCTCCTCATACTCCAGCGCGACCCAACCGCTGTACCCAGCTCGCTTGAGGATCTGAATGATTCTCGCCAAGTCAGCCTCTTGCTTCTTACCGTCGGGGGCAACTTCGACTTTTATCTGTGCATTGACTGCGTAGGGAGCGATTTGCTCCAGCTCCGAGTAGGGGTCCGATGTCGACCGGAAATTGCCTGAATCAAAGTTGATTCCGAAGCTTTTTGCGTTCACTTTCTTAACGATCTCGAGCAGTCCTGTGGCTTTTGCGGTCACTCCACCATGATTTTCCAACGCGAGATAAATCCCTTTTTGGTGGGCGTATCTGCAAGCTGTCTCGCAGGCCTGTACGCATCTGGTCACCGTCGACTCCCAACTATCCTTGGCGGGTTGATTGCCGGCGAAAATCCGAATTGCGGGCGCTCCTAAAATGGCATAGCGATCGATCCAAAGCTTCGTGTGCTCGATATCTTCCTCGATTTTCTTCGCATCCATCTGACAAAAATCATTTCGAATCGCCCCTCCAGAAATGGTGACCCCTTGCCGATGGCAATGCTGTTTGAGTTCAACCAGGTACTCGTTGGTTACATCGTTTGGGAAGTAATAGCTCGTCAGCTCGGCTCCGGTGAGCCCCTGCTCACGGCAATAGTCAACAAATTTGAACAAGTCCCAGCCGCTCTCCTTCTTCGTCAGTAATTCACGTAAAGAATATGCAGCCAAGCTCAAGCGTAGCTGGCCAGGAACAGCTCGTTTGAAAGGCTCGATGGCTCGCGAAGGTGCTCCTAGTGTTGCCAAAGCAGCGGTAGCCGCAGTCGACAAGATCATAGTACGACGACTTGAACGATGCATGAGAGATGACTCGGTGGGAAATACGTGAAGGGATTTGAGGATTGGGAGGTCAACAGTGATTCATCCACTCCCAATTCCCCTCTATCATACAGCAAATTTATCCAGAGAATCGGATCGCGAGGATCGATTCGAATCGGCTTCCGGGGACCGTGTGTGCATGAGTGAATTTGCCGTCGAGTTGCAAGGAGTTTCCAAAAAATTCGGGAGGCAATACGCCGTTCGCCCGATGGATCTTGCGATTCCGACCGGCAGCATCTACGGATTCATCGGCCCGAATGGATCGGGCAAGACGACTACGATGAGGATGATCCTGAGGATTTATAAACCGGATACCGGAATCGTGCGTGTTTTAGGGGAATCCGATGGCAATTGCGCCGATGATCGTGTCGGATATTTGCCGGAAGAGCGAGGTCTTTATCGACGCATGACCGTTCGCAGAGTCTTGCGTTACTTTGCAAAAATCAAAGGCTGTAAAAGTCCCGATGACAATATCGATCGCTGGATGACACTTCTGGGGGCAAACGATTGGTACAACAAAAGAATCGATCAGCTATCCAAGGGGATGGCTCAGAAAGTGCAGTTTGTCGCAGCCGTTGCAGCGAGCCCGCAATTGGTCATCCTCGATGAGCCCTTTAGCGGTTTGGATCCCGTCAACATGGAGATTCTGCGGGACGCTGTCTTGCAGCTGCGCAAGGAAGGAACAACAGTTATTCTTAGCACCCACGACATGTCTATGGCCCAACAGCTATGCGATTGTGTCTGCATGATATTTCGAGGAAATAAAGTTTTGGATGGTACAATCGACCATGTCGCACGGACGCACGGTGAACCCAGGCTGCGAATCGGGACGACAGGCAGAACCCCTATCCCGGAGAAGCTTCCAGGCGTTCTGCAACAAATCAATCGCGGGCGTTTCGTCGACCTCACGCTGACATCGGATGCGGACAAGAAAGAGATCCTTCGAACGATCCTCCAACACGCCGACCTGGAACACTTCGAACTCGTACAACCATCCCTCCATGATATTTTTGTCCAAATCGCCAGCCCCGGAGACTCCCGCCAACCGGATTCCTGACATCAGGATGTTCCTGATTTTAGGATGACACGAACCCTTTCGATACGCGAGCGGGCACGAAGGCTCGTTGACTTGGTAGCCGATGGATCTCGTTTCGACTCGCACAATCCTGGCGATCCTGAGGTGTCCACCATGAACCTGACAGATGATTTCAAGGTCTTTGGTCTCGACAATGAATTTCTATGGTTGGGACTGGAACCAAGCATGCGTTTTCTAAGTTCGTTTTGAGTGTGAATGAGTCTGAATCATGGCGAAGATGTATTTCTACTATTCCACGATGAATGCGGGCAAGTCAACGATTCTGCTACAGTCCAGTTACAACTACCGAGAACGAGGGATGAACACTCTCGTTTTCGCTCCCGAGATCGACGATCGCTTTGGCGTTGGCAGGGTCTCTTCACGCATCGGTTTAGCATCCGAGGCGATCGCCTTTTCCGACTCTGAAAATCTCTTTCGACGCGTCCAAAAAGAAAATGATAAGCTCCGTGTAGACTGCGTTTTGGTAGACGAAGCTCAATTCCTGAGCAAAGCGCAAGTACGGCAATTGACGGACGTTTGCGATGAACTAGACATTCCTGTCTTGGCATATGGATTGCGTACCGATTTTCAGGGCAACCTCTTCGAGGGGAGTCAGCACTTGATGGCTTGGGCGGACAACCTCACCGAAATCAAAACGATATGCCATTGTGGACGCAAGGCTACGATGGTGCTTCGAATCGATTCTCACGGTCGTCCCGTACGCGACGGTGAACAGATTCAAATCGGCGGAAATGAGCGTTACGTTACAGTGTGTCGTAAGCACTTCAAACAGGGACTCGCCGAACGCTCACCCCAGGATTTGCCTTTTGAAGACTTCTAGTAGGAATAGCAATTGAATACGGTGGTGCTTCCGGTCGAAACAGCGGATAGCATCTCCAAACCTACATTGGTGCTGCAGCGCTTTGGCAACCGACTGGGAGTCGGCGGCCCAGTCGATCCTCGACTACTCAGGAACCTCCACCGTGTAGCCTAGAGATTCCCCCCGCCCCGTTTGAAATCATTCGGATTCCTCTATGCATGGAGATGACGGTGAGAAGCAGACATCTTCAGCCGCTTACCCCCTTGGGAGTCGAGGTCGGATTTCTGGCTAATCCCGGAAACGGATCGGTCCCTGCACCAAACGACCCACCCGAATCGCATTCCGCCCCGAACCCCTGACAAAATATCGCAGCCCTCGAGAAGATAGGGATTTTCGTTGTACTGCGAGGCCTAAACATGAAAATTAGGCTAAGATGATGACATCTGAGGTTGCAAGGAATCTAATCATTTACCTCAGTGACTTGCTCGTCAGCTTGAGTTGTGTCGTTCGGAGAGGCGGCTGTGAATTTGCTATTGGCCCAACGATTCTTAGTGAGCGTCCTCGTTGGATGTATGGTTATCGCCTATTGCATGCAGCCAACTACTCATGCGAATGAAACGACGACGGACGATTCTTTCTCATTACCTGAGGGCTTTTCGGTCGAACGAGTTGCCGATGACAAACTGGTTCATGATTGCTTTTCGATGACCACCGATTCTGCAGGTAGGCCAGTCGTCTCGGGCCCAGGGTATATCAAAACGTTGGTCGACGATAATCAGGATGGAATTTACGACCGATCGATTGCGTGGACGACGAGCATAAAACAAGGTGCGCATGGCTTGTGGTCCGAAGGTAGGCGGCTTTACTGGGTCAGCGATGGGGGAATTTGGCAGAGCGAGGACACAGACGGTGATCTGGTGGCCGATGCCAACGTCCGACGTGTTCTGGACGTTCCTACCGGTGGAGAACATGATGCACATGCACTTAGGCGCGGGCCCGACGGATATTGGTATCTGATCGCCGGAAACTTTGCGAACGGAATATCGCGAATCTTAAACGATCCCCTTTCACCGGTCTCCAAACCGAGAGCCGGAACTCTATGGCGAATCAGTCCTGATTTTTCGTCTCGGTCGGCCTGGGCCCACGGCATGCGAAACGGCTATGACTTCGACTTTTTACCAGATGGTCAAATCGTCACCTACGATAGCGATTGCGAGCGCGAAGCGAGTTTACCCTGGTACCGACCTACGAGAGTCATGGTTCTAGCACCGGGCTCGGACGCTGGTTGGTGCGGTCAGACATGGAAGGATCATGATCTCTATGCATCGATGCCACAAACGATAGCGTCTTTGGGTCGTGGATCACCCACAGGAGTTTGTGTCTACGACCATCATGCATTTCCATCGCGTTATCGCGGTTCCGTGTTTGTACTGGATTGGACTTTTGGTCGCGTGGTTGCCATTTACCCCTCGGCGAATTTGCCAGAAGAAAAACGAGCCTCTGGAAGAATACCTGCTGAGATTTTCATGCAGACAAAAGGGCTCGTTGGATTCGCTCCAACCGATTGCTGTGTCCTGCCTGATGGAAGCCTCCTAATATGTGCTGGTGGGAGAGGAACTGCTGGCGCCATCTATCGCGTAAGCCCCACCGCTTCATCGAGCGACAAACCTGCCGAGACCAAATCCATAGTAAGGCGAATCACCGATTCCTTGCCTACGAATGTCGAGAGCGTCTTGGAAACACCAAATCCCTGGGACTCATGGTCCGAGTCCTCGTGGCGCGGTACGATCGATCGTGCTGTTTCGGATGGGCTTTTGAAGGTCGTTTCCGGCGAATGGGAATTGGATCCAACCAACCCACGGGCTTCTTTGTATCCCCTGCGAGCCTCGCAATTCCTTACGCGATTGGGAACGACGATTCCCACGTCCACTATCTCGAAAGCGCTGGCATCCAAATCGCAAGCTCATCACGCAGCCGCTTGGTGGCTCCTCGGACGCGGGAGTGGAAGACTTTCCGCCAGGGAGATCGCTGAGTTGCAAAATGTGCCAGGCAGTGAGGTCAATGAGAGACGCAGTCCGTGGGAGTTTCATCTCGGAGACAACGGAAATCGGCTCCGTTGGGAATGCAGTGGCTTGAGAAAGTGGAGTTTAGGCCGACCAGACCTGAACGACTTTGAAAACTCAGCCGCAGGAACCTCGCTTCGCAGAGGCTGGTTATGGGCGCTTTATCGTGTACCTTCGTCTCAGATGGGATCTGGAGATGCAGAGCGGATAGAGAACCTGTTTGCAAAACGACTTTTTGCTCCCATGCTCCAAATGGATTCCGCACTGCTCGACCTGTTAGCGAAAAGTGTCCCTGAAAAGGAATCGAGTTGGAAATCCCGCGAGAGACTCGAGTTCCTGGCAATGCTGCAGGTTGCTCTCGGTGACCGAAAGGCGAGTCTTCCCCAGCAGACAGATCCACCGCAGGCAGACGTACTCGATGGCTACAAAGCGATGGGCTCCTCGCAATTGCCTTTAAATGTAAGAAAGGCCTGGATCGACTGGATGCACTATTTCATCGTTCAAGCGAGAAATAGTAAGGACATCTATGTCGAAACCGAAGCGGTGCGGACTCTCGGCATGCTGGAGCCCGTCGATCCAAAAACGCTGCAATTCCTCTTGGATCAGATTCATCAGACAAGCCACCCGACCAGCGACCTGCAAACGCTTTGCTGTATTGCCAAGTGCTCTGCCGCACGCGATCGAGAAACCTCGCTGCGTATTGCCAGCGCCCTCTCAGGCGTAGTTCGCAAGGTCAAGGACTACGGCCTTTACACCGATAACCAATGGCCTAAACGGATTCAACAACTCGTCAAAGCTTTGTCCTTGCGAGATGCGGGTTTGGACAATTCATTCCTCTCGCTACCGGCTCCGAGTTGTGCAGAAGACCTTGCATTAGTCAACGCATTCCCCAACGAGATTCAACAACAGGCCAAGGAGAAAATGCGAGTTCAATTGCTCCAGAGCTCTCCCTCCGAATGGACACCTACTGTACTGAAATATTGCCTCACAGGTTATTCCATTCGTGGGCCACTACGGGAATCACTGAGGCAAGCGGCGACACAAATGCCTGTACGATCCGTCGCTCTTGAGTTGTTGTCAACCGATTCCAGCCAGGAGGAGTACGCTCTGTTTATGGAAGCACTCAAAAACGACGACACCAACCTTTGGAACGCTGCTTGGAAAGGCCTTCAACCGCTTAGCATTCAATCAGCAACGGAGGAATGGCCGGTACTCGCGAAACTAGTTTCCTACGTTCTAAATAAACAGACCACTCTTCCTACCGCTCCCGTTCTCGAACGTTGCAGGCAGGTTGCGGCCGAGCAGGGATGGAACGATCTACCCGCTTCAAAAAATTGGCCAGAATGGGAAATAGCCATTCAAAAACACCTCCCCGCTGATTCCTGGAGCTCTTTTGCAGTACCAAAGGGTTTTGCGGATTGGCGTTCGAAACTCTCGGAGTCCAGCTCGCTTACAGGAAATTGGGAGAGAGGAAAGCCTCTATTCGAGCAAAAGTGTCAAACGTGCCACGGTGGACAAACGGCGTTAGGCCCCAGTCTTTCAGGGGTAACCAAACGCTTCTCGCGTGAGGATCTCTCGATCGCGATTTTCGAACCGAGCCGACAGATTCCAGATCGCTATCGAGCCGTAAAAATTCTTACGGTCGATGGTGAGATTATTACCGGTGTCGTTATTTATTCTGCAGCGGACGGAACGACCCTTTACACGCCTAACGGAGAGACCGTCCGAATCAACAAAGAACAGATCGAGGAACAAGCCTACTCGACGGAGTCCCTCATGCCATCCGGGCTTCTGGATGATCGCTCCCCGCAAGATCTCGCGGACCTCTACTCCTACCTGTCTACCCTTGAGTAGCACACTCACTGCATCCTGTTCGGTTCAGATTCACTACCCATCTAGATCGTGGCCAGACTCCGATAGTATTCAATCGTTCGGAGCAACCCTTCTTCTAGCCGGATCTGAGGTTCGTAACCGAGCAATTTCCTAGCAAGAGTAATGTCCGCTAAACTTTCCCGCACATCGCCAACCCGCGCCGACTGAAAATCGATCTTAGGTGTAATCCCCAACATCTTGCCGAGGAGCTTGAGCAGTTGCAAAAGCGTCGTCTGACCACCGTCAGCCACGTTAAAAATGCGACCACCAATATTGGGACGCTCCGCGGAAAGTAAATTGCCGTGAACCACGTTGGCCACGTAAGTAAAATCCCTGGATTGCAATCCGTCGCCGTATACAATCGCCGGCTCACCAGCCAAAAGCCGGTTTACAAACAGCGGAATCACAGCCGAATAGGGACTGTTCGGATCCTGCCTCGGGCCGAACACATTGAAGTATCGAATACAAACCGTCTCAAGCCCGAAGCTATGGAAATAGGACTGGCAATAGTACTCGCCGCAAAGCTTGGCTACAGCATAGGGGGAGAGAGGCAACGGCAAATCCGTCTCGCGTTTAGATGACGTAGGCTGGTCGCCATAGGCGCTACTGCTGGCTGCATAGATGAATCGCTTTACGTGTGCTTTGACACTGCAATGCAGCATGTTCAGAGTAGCGGTAGCGCAATGGTGATGTGTATCCAATGGTCTTTCCAAGGACAAGGGGACCGATGCGAGTGCCGCTTGATGAAAAACGCGATCGACACCTGACAAGGCTTCTCTAGCAGCGATGGGATCCGAAGCGTCTCCCTCGATGAATTCGATTCGATCGGACACTTCCTCGAGATTGGACCGATTACTCGTGCTGAGATTATCGAGAACCCTCACGATATGCCCTGCATCGAGTAACCCCCGAACGATGTGAGAGCCGATGAATCCAGCCCCCCCAGTAACCAAACATCGAGCCATCTTCACTCTCCTAAGCAACCGCTTTTAATTCCTGCCGAATGGCTTGTTCCACTTTACAATAGCCGAGCCATGGAATGTTCTCGCGCTCCATCGAGCTTAACCATCTTCGTACAACCTTCGTCTCCTCATCCACCAACAAAACGACCCCATCGCAGTGCCGACCGTACAGAGCAAGCAGAGTCTCATTCAGCCCGAGATCGAGCATGACAACACCATCCCTGCGACGCGAAGCGATGTACTGGGCAATGTTATATCTCGAATTCACGGATGGCGAGAGTGAATTGACTTCTAGACCTATGGAGTCCAATTCAATGGATCTCGAACCGAGCGCTCCGCTCAATTGATCCTTAAATGCACGAACAACGGCAATCCAGAACGACTCGCCTAAAGAAGATCCCTGCACTAAGCACCGAGTCACTCCCAAAACATAATTTGGATGCTGTCGTATCTGACGGCAAAGACCTTGCAACTCCAGCGATATCGAATACTCGACGCTATCGACCATATCTAGTCTCTATCTAGTCTCTGTTTCATTGGGACGTTTTATCGCCGCGATCATCGATACGCAAAGGTGAATGAGAAGTACCATGCACTATCGTATCCCCTATCGTATCCAACTCGAGCGTAACTCAGCCCTCGAGTATGAAAAACCGTAAAGGTCTAGCTCCTCAAATTACTGAAGAGCTTGGCATACGGATGCATCACGGGGCGATGCGTCGAGGCCGGAACGGATTGCAAAGATCCTCGGATCGAATCGATATTCTCTTCAACAACCAACATGTCGCGGTCATCTCCGAGAGTACGTGAATCATCGCGCGGATGTGAATATTTCTCTCCGTGATTCCATTCGTCGCTCATTTGCGCAAAGGATACAACATCCCGATCTCGATCCGCGAATCGCTCTGCCGGCGCATCCGACCAGGGCTTAGAAGTGGCAGAGACAATCGATTGCATCGGATCAAATGTCATCGCATTCATATTGAGACCAGAGACCAACTCACGCATCTCTTCTTCGACCTGCCGTTCCAAATTAGATGCTTGCGAGGGTGTAATGTTCGACACCAAACCCGAATCCTCAGAACCAATCGAATCAATCGAGAAAGCATCCGCCAGTCGATTCTCAGACATACGTCGATGTGCATGGGGATCGAAAAAGTCATCGGCCTCTGGGATGGAAACAGACGGGGTAGACGCTGCGGTTGAAAACGAGCTCAAGTCGTGGTTGAGATTGCCAAACGCAACTCCCGAGTAGGCCTTATAACCATTCGAGGATTGCACTGGCAAGTTGAACTCCTCATCGAAATCGCTGCCAAACAGTTCCGAGAAACCTGTCCAAGATTTCACGGGAGCAGAAGAGGACTGATTCTCTGGGACGACAGGCGCCAACCGATACTCCGTCGAATCCTCAGGAGCACTACCCCGAGACAAAGGTGACGTTTGAGGAGCAACCTCGTCACTCGGAAAAACGTTATCCTCCAAACTACCGAATTCAATAATGGACGATTTTGACAGCTCTTGGGGTGCCGATGCTTTCGCCGATCCTGTGTCGGACTCAAAACATGGCATCTTGGATGTTTCAGTCGACATCTCGATTGTTTCCGATCGCGTCGGTTCGGCAGTCTGGTGGCCGACAATCGCCGAAGCCATTCTCTTGGGAACCACGATCGACTCTGGTTCACTCCACGGATTGGGCAATTGCTGCAGCATGCCCCAAGCTTTTCCGACCAAGGCAGCTGAGACAGGCCTTGCTCGCTCCTGAGCCGCGAGTAGCATCGTCTGGTCCGCGAGTTGATCGATCAATCGGGGAATTCCATCCGAACCTCGGTAGATCGCCTCCAACGCATCCCGTGTGATGACATCCTCATGGCGGATACCTGACAATTCGATTTTGTGAATTACATAGCTTGCTGTCTCTTCCATCGATAAAGGAGTCAGGTAGCATCGTGACGCCAGCCTCTGATTGAGCGACTCCATACTCGGATGAGCCAACAACTCCTCCAATTTCATATTGCCGCACAGAACGAGTCTTACCCTCGGCATCCCGTTTCGCATAACATTTGTCAGAAGCCGTACTTCGTTCAGAAGCTTGGCCGAGAGCGTCTGGGCTTCGTCGATGATGAGGAGAACCCCTTCGCTCGGGTTTTCGGCCGACGGTTGCAAACGATTCATCAACGTCAAACGTAATTCACCCTCGTTCATGTCACGATAGGGCATACGCAGTTCAAAGAGCAAACTCTGGAGCAAAGCGCGACGAGTAACGACCGCTGAACTCGATAAGAGGACCACCTCAAAGGCCCGTCGAAAATGCTCTGCAATCCTCAAACAGCAAATCGTTTTCCCCAAGCCTGTGCCGCCGAAAATAGCGACGGGTCCCTCAGCTCGAGAGATTGCTCGAGCTGCAGACTGAAAAGTCTGCTCCATCGTCCGAGCGGGGTAGTACCGATCGAGTGTTGGCATGGACAAAAATGGGCGATTAACAAATCCAAAGAACGACTCGTACATACGTCTTCATCCCGCTGGTAACCAAATCGGAAATCCCAGTAAACCGTTTCTGGAAAATCGGTTACAAACGAGTCGTCACATGAGCGCGATCGTTAAAATCGTTAAATTTTCGCGTTGGCTGAACCGGCCGGAACTTCCCAGCAATCACCGTTCTGAAAAAAAGGGATCGCTGAAATCGGAAATTCCATGCTACCGAAGACCCTATTTGTTTGGTCTACTACCAAGGGCCGTTGGGGAGAGGATGCGATCGCTTTGCTTGCAAAGAGGAAAGTCCGGGCTCCAAAGAGCAGGGTGGTCGATAACGTCGACCGATCGCAAGATCAGGGAAAGTGCAACAGAAAGTAAACCGCTGGGGAAACCCAGCAAGGGTGAAACGGTGGGGTAAGAGCCCACCAGACGGAACGGTGACGCTCCGTGCTAGGCAAACCCCACCCGGAGCAAGGCCAAACAGAAAGCCGGCAATGCCGTGTTCCGGCTCGGAGCAAATCGCTTTCGGGTAGGCCGCTCGACGCACCGAGCAATCGGTGCGCTAGATAAATGATCGCAGCATCGCAACAGAACCCGGCTTACGATCTCCCCACGGCTTTTCCTCGCGCGAAAATCCTTGCCACCCGGCCATAGGCTATGGCAATTGATCGCGCGCCCCTCGAGAGAACAGCGCGATACAAACCCGGGCGAAGAATTGCCTCGACCCGCAAAACGAAAGCTAGCTAAGCGTTTCGTCGGTAACAACCGACGCAGTTGCCGCAGGCTTCGTGGGCACACTTCCAGGACGGCGTCCTCGGCGCTTCTGCATGGAAGATGGGATCATGGCTTTGTCCACTTTTTGCAGTAAGCGAGAAATGCAGAGCTTATTGACGCTGACCGCCAAAGCATTCGCTTCGTCGCAAATAGCGTCATGCAAACTCTTAGGAATTCGAACAGTAATCATCCTCTGTTGCTCATAGGGATCGTTTTCGGGCAAATCGCGAGAACGGAGAACGGTCAACATCTCGAGCAACTTTCCATGCTCATGGCTGCACTCAAATTTCTCCATCTCGCCATCCAGACAAAGCACGCGACGCATGACCCCATCTCCCCCGAGCACCTCCCGGTAAAAGGCAGTCCAAGTCGGCGCGAGACCAAAAAGCTCGGATGCAGACCGAAGCACAGCCTGAACCCGCGAGTCATAGCTAGCATTCGAATCCAACTTCCCCTTCAATTCCGCTGCGACCTGATTGAAGACCTTCATCTCCGCCGCCAGCTTCTCACCAGCCTCATCCATCATCTTCGTCGGCACAGATTCAGGCCGATCACTTTCGTTACTTCGTGCGACGGTATTCCAATTCGCTGTTCCAATTCCTTCGAAATTCATTCCATGCTCTCCTTGATCCGTAGTGCAAATGCCCTGCTTGAAAAACTGATCTGCTGATCACCTCTTTTTCACTCCGCCTGAAACGAAGTCGCTCGAATATTTCTTTTGCTGTCAATGAGCTCAACGCAAAACGAATGACAGCAAGACCTTACGTCACTTTGCATGCATTGCTCAAAATGCAGGCATTGCCACAAAAGTGGGGTCAGGCACACGCATGCACAGTTTTTAAGCTTTGCCAGCACTCCCAAATACCAAGTGTCCATTTGAGGCCTTTTCCAATCAACACGAAAGCTTTCGAAAAATTTCAAAAGAAACTTGGCCCCTCTAAGCCTCACACCTACCTGAAAAACACCCGTCCCCAAAGCTGCAAGGCATCCCAAACCACCTGCAGAAAGATGGAAGTGGCGTGAAGCGAGCCGTCGTCCGGCAAATCTCGTTTCATCCCGAAAAACCAGGTAGCTCGCGCTGCAGCTCGATAGGCTCAACACTTTTAATTGGACCACTCAATTGCCAAGCCGAAGAACTTCGCAGAAGAACCTTCCAAGAAAACTCGTCTTGGCTCGATCGTTCACTGTTTGTTAACGTTTAATTCGCACCAACGTTTCCGGCGGCAAACCCTCCAGGGAGCATGGACTGCAAAGCAGGTTGCGACCTCGACTCACCCTAGTCCCGCCCGCGTTCGGAAAACCACCAAGGATAGACGGCCATGCCGAGCATCGATTCAGATCAAACATGTCACATTCGCTGGATGATTCGCCGCGATATGGCAGCAGTCCTCCAAATCGAACAGCACAGCTTTGAATTCCCGTGGACGGAAGACGAATTTATCCGCTGCCTACGCCAAAGGGATTGCATCGGGATGGTCGCCGAACGAAGCGAACAGGTGGTCGGATTTATGATTTACGAATTGCATAAGAACCGAATCCACATCCTCTCCTTCGCAGTACACCCTGAATTCCGGCGACAAGGGGTCGGTCGGGCGATGATTGACAAGCTAGTGTCTAAACTGGCATACCAACGGCGAAACCGAATCGTCCTGGAGGTTCGCGAGACCAACCTCCATGCCCAGCTCTTCTTCAGGCAGCTCGGCTTTCGCGCCACGAGCGTTCTCAGGTCCTTCTACGAGGACACTCCGGAAGACGCTTTCCTGATGCAATACCGCGCCGCCACGGTGGGTGAAAATCAAGGCGAGACTCGCCGAATGGCGGGCTGAGCTACCAATGCCCTCTCCCAGGAAAATCTTCCAAGCCAAACGTTTTGCGGTCGAGGAAATCTACGAAACGCTCGCCGACGGCCGCCACTTGGCTCGTCATATCGTGCGGCACCCAGGCGCGGTCGTCGTACTTCCGATACTCGATGACGAGAGAGTCTGCCTGATCCGAACCTTTCGAGCTGCAATCAATAGCTGGAATCTCGAGCTTCCCGCTGGCACCCTCGACAAATCTCTACCCCCTCGAGAGGTCGCCCATCTTGAATTGAAGGAAGAAACGGGATACACGGCTCAAAACATGACGCACGTCCATACGTTTTGCATGTCTCCCGGAATCCTGGACGAACGCATGCATTTCTTTGTTGCGACCGGTCTAAGCGAAGGCGAATGCGATCAAGAAGAAGGAGAACAAATGACCAATCAGATTCTCCACTGGGCGGAAATCGATCGTCTCCTCCGAGATCACCAGATTATCGATGCTAAAACATTGGTTGCACTTTTGTGGTACCTGCGGTACCGCGCCTTCGCTTGATTCACTCCGCAAGCACCCCTGGGCAAGTCCATTCCGTTCGGAATAGTTCCATCATCCAATGGATCTTACATACCGATCGATGAGAATCATCGATACATCATTCATGGTTACCACGATCCAGAAAGCAGATGGCTATCAAAGCCAACAGCCTCAGCAAATCTGCCAAAATCGCTCATGCGGAATATCGCCAAACAGGACCGCCCCGCCCCACATTCAGAAAGCCCAAAGCACAGGCTATCGCAAAGACCCTCCCAACGCGACTTTCAATGTCGCCATCCTCTATGTTCTGAGCAATAACCGCCTCACCTATCGAACCCTAGACGAAAGACTCCCCCTCGAGAGGAAGGTGATTACCCAACCCAATTGGTTCGATGATCAGTAGGCGCGAACACCTAACTCGATCGCATGATTATCGATCCATCCGTCGCCGATCCCCGGAAATCTGCCGAGCGTCCAATGGCTCGTCGATTGGAGAACATCAAACTCGGCTCCATCTCGAAGAGGCTGTACAAATGCCGGTCCATAATTATCTCCCATACCTTTACGAGCGATGGTTTCCCGGACAACAACCCCGTAACTCCGAGCAAATGCATCCGGCGAGTGAACCCAACCCTCGACGCCAATCAATGCACCTAGCAGGAGACTAGAAATACTCGCATAAAGTAGGCTGTATTGGGAACGGACCGCGAACAGCAAAAAGAATATCGATGCAAGGATGCAAATCAAAGCAGAGGCACGAATCTTGCCTGGATAAGAAATCCATTTCGACCAGAAAAAAAGCTTGGGTAGCAAGCGGTCTTCTCGAAACTCCCCTTGGTTCGGAGCGGAAGCCAACGCCTGGGCAAGGTTCGCTTTCAGATAGGGATCCGTCGGCATGTAGAACGAAGCGAATCGGTAGTTTGCAAGCGATTTCCCGATATTGCCAGCACGGTACCAAGCATTTCCCAGGTGAAAGTAAATGGCCCCACCTCGAATGCCTCGATCTCGAATCATCTCCAATTGAATCGCGGCTCGCTCGAATTCAGAAGCGGAGGCAGCTCGTTGAGAATCGGCAATCGCTTGCTCATAAGAAAGCTCCTGATCTGGAGAGGAAAGATCGTTCGCGAAAGTGGTACCTGCCGATTGCAGCGTTAGCAGCAGAATAGCCATGGTTCCCTGCAGCACTGCTGACTTGTTTGCTGCGACCTTTTTTCCCAAACAATCATACAGAGGCTCGATCAAACATCTGGCTTGAGCCAACATCGCATGAACGTTTTCTGGGGAGACTCCCCCGTACTGCGCGGCATCGAGCGTCTCGAGCAACTGCACGAGTGATTCGCGGAGTTCATTGCTCAGTGGATAACCTGAGAGATGCTCGAGGATGTTATCAGTCGTGAGACCTCGTGGCGGTAAATCCAGACAATCGGCGACTAACTCAACGATCGCTTTCCGAACCGATCCGATTGCACCTTGGTAATCACGCCCCTCGAGACTGCTTTGAGCCTCATCTAAAAAAGCACTTGCAGCACCTCTCGCTCGGGAACGACGCTGAACTGAACCATCTGCCAAAGTCTGTCGCCGGTGGCGAATCCAAACAAGGGATGCGAGCGCAACCAACCAGCTTCCGCCAGCGCACCCAAACCATATTCGAACATCCGGATCCTCAGCTCGAATGGGGTACATATCGTAGGAACCTTGAAAGATACCGCTTTTGTCCGTTTCCATAGGTTGCGATCTGTCTCGCCGCGCACCGACAATGAGGTTCTTGTCGATCGATTTCGCTTCCGAAACTTCTAAAGGAACTGCCGTGCTGAGCACCTCGGTAAACACTTCCTTACTCGCATCGAAAGTGGTAAAAGACAAAGGAGGAATCGAAACACCCACCGATTTAGGTCGCAACCCATAGCTAAAACTTTTACCCTTTCCATCGCTTTTTCCGATCGGCTCCTTATCGATCACATCAAAATCTCTCGCGATCGCTTCGTACTGGCTGAGATCGGGCGCGGAAATCAAATCCGAACTCTCCGAATTCCCTTTTGGCAGCACATCCATCGTCAGCGTCATCGGATCACCAACACGAAGTCGCGTCGGTGATACAGACAGCTTGATCTCGTAGTCCCCAATTCCACCAATAAAGTTCTTTGGTCGGGGAGATGGAACCTCCTTGACATTCACTGCGACCGCAGGAGCGACAGCAACAATCCGTTTTCCAACGTACTCATTGGACTCAGCACCCACAACAAAAGTCCCTTTGACAACAACGGGTCCAAAGGAATACTCTCCAATACGATTCGCCAAAAAGCTACGAGTCAACTCGTATCGAAAGTACTCTGCTTCCTCTCCCGACTTCAATTTTCTTTTTTCTCGTCCAGCCATTAAGTCGAACACAACACCACGACCGCTATCCATCAGAAAACCATTGGATCGTATGTCGTTGATGGTGAACCCCACGCTCCGATCGGCTCGTAGATTACCAAGCCATCGATTTGTGTCGTCGCTTTTCAATCCCTCGGGGATATCAACCCACGGTACCGTTAAATGCGGGGGGCGTCGACGAAGAGGCACAAGTGGGTCGTCGTTGCGATCGGGTAAACCACGAACGTAGATTTGTAGCGTGACCTGAAAACTTTGCGTCGGATAAATCTCCCTCGGCTCCACAACGATCTCAGCGACAACATCCTCTTGTTGCGGAATTTCGGAGACTCGTAACTCGATCGAATTACTTTTTAAAACGACGCCATCGACTTCGGCGATCAATGGAGAGATCGCAAGCGTTCCAGCTTGCTTCGGTGTCAATTTATACTGATACACATGCCGGAAAATCTCCTGACGCGTGACACGTCCGTTGATGCTCATCATGGAGAGTTGATTCAATGATTGCTCACCAAGAACCTCGACACCAAACAACTCCTCGAGGCCCTTGATATTGGGAGGGCTCGGCCGAGAGACATTCAGCAAATCGACCTGAAGTGTCACACTTTCTCCTACAAACAACTCCGTCGCATCCACTTCCGCTCTAATTTCGGGCTTCGATTGCGCCAACCCATGCGAACCCAATGCACAACAGGCTGCAAAAAATCCAAAAAAGCCCATAAGAATGCTGGTGTATCGACATCGCCCGAGGGTTCGAGATGCCTTGGATTCCCAACCGTTTGTGTGTTTGGACATCTTACCAATCCTTCTCCACCACGGGTCGCCCGATCGCTCTGACTCGAAGTTGTTTATCACGTTCTCGTTTTTCCGATTCTCTCTCTCTTACCTTCCGAAGCGCTTCCTCCAATCGGTCTTTGGAGAGCTTGCTACCATTTTGCGGAGACTCCTTATTCGCGTCGTTTTTTTCCTGGGAATTTGCCTCGCTCTTCTGGGTATCTTTATCCTGCTCTTTGGGATCGGATTTGTTCTGCTCCTGTTGTTTCTCCCGATCGGACTTATCCTGCTCTTTTTTCTCACCATCCGAGCTATTGTTTTTGGATGGATCCGTTTGACTTTCTTTGTCTTGTTTCTCTTGATCCCGCTTTTCGTCCTCGGGGTCTTGAAGGGCTTTCATCAACTCCTCAAGGATCGAACGCGCTTCTTCAGCACCCTCGTATGCAGACATTGGGTTTGCCGACTTGAGTTCAGAAATGGCCGACTCCATCGCACCCACCGCTTTCGGTGCAAGCTCGATTCCTTTTTCCAATGCTTCTAATCGCTTCTTCTGTTTTTGTTGGTCCTCTTCCGGCATCCTAGTTGGCTCAGCATCAGTTACGGTTTCCTGTTGTGAATTCCGAATTTCCGCAATTGCCGCTTGAGCTTTGGGAGCCAAGAGCCGAGCAAGCTTCTGGGTAGAAAGCTGATCCCTCGAAAGCGATTTGGGAATATCTTCGGCGGTTTTTACGCTACCCTCCATGGATAGTTCCTTGACGATTCCTGTTTGCTCCTCGAAAGCCTTTGCCAACAAAGGCTCGTAGGGAGCAACCGCCTCCCATAGTTTTTCGAATTCCTCGATCGCTAATCTTTGAGGTTCGAGTGCTTGAGAGGCGTGAAAATCTCCTAGTGATCTCGATCCTTCTCGCATATGGTCGCGAGCCGTATCCACCCAGTTGAGTAATAGATCGATCGCTTCTTGGGTTTGCTTGTCTCGATCGATGGATCGGTTAGCCGCTCCTGGATTACTCTGGTTTTCCGGCTTATCAAACGCATACTCAATCTTTTCTCTCAAGTACGGCAACTCTTCAGCCAGTTCGTCTTGTACCCGTTTGAGCTCCATGTGCTCATCTAGCGAGTAGAGGTCCTCCAGTTCGGACGACGACTGATTGATGGACTTCTCCGATTGAATCAAGAATTCGAGGAACTGCAATAGATCAGCTTCGTTTCTCCGTTTTTGACGATCCAACTCCTGCCATCGATCCGTCGTCTGTTTTAACCACTGGCGAACAATCTCGATGTTACGCCTGATCATCCTATTGGAAGGATCCAATTCCAAACCAGTTCGATAAGCAGTGATTGCCTCACGTCCTTTCGATACAATGTCTTCGCGACTCTCATTCTCAACCTGATCAATCGAATCACCAACCATTTGCTCCATCGTTTCGACATGGAGTTTTGCTAAATTGAAGTGGGCGTTCGCCCCCAATTTCTTGTCTCGCGACATGGCCGATTTGAGGTACAACTCCTCCGCAGCCTCTCGATTTCCGAGGCGGTGCTCAGCACACGCCTGGTCAAATAATGAAACGTAGAATGAATCGGCCTTGTCCTTTTCGAGCGATTCGGCAGCGCCTTGGAATGCATCTCGCGCCTCTGAGAACTCATTTTGAAGGTAAAGACGTACACCGTTTTGTAATTGAGAATTCGAGTCTACCGCATATGCGACTGTCGGAGCTGAACAAAAAAGAACGCTTGAAACAATCACCATGCGACACACAGGAGCCAGCGTACTGAGACCACCGACATGGGGTAGCCTATCAAACAATCGAACCATTCGTTCTGCAAGAAATGCGATCAATCCAATAGCAAGAAACCATTGATACTGATCTGCCTTTCTCACTCGTTGTTGAGTTTGCGAATCCTCTGATGTTCGCCCCTCCAAGTAATCGGCATAGATTTCTCCCAGATCATATGACTGGGTGCCAGCGGGGATATAGACTCCCATCGTGCTAGTCGCAATTTTTTCGAGGAGCGAGTTGTCTAGTTTGCTCCAAATCTGCTCCCCTTCATACTCCACGAATGCCCCCGAGTTCGACTTTGTCGGGACTCGCGATCCTTGGGTAGCATCTCCCAATCCTATGGCAAAAATCGCAACTTGTCGTTCCGCGGCAAATTCGGCGGCTTCCAGCGGCCGGGATTCCTGATCATCCCCGTCGGTGAATAGCAGCAGAGATTGATTTCGTGGCCCACTAGCCGAGAAAACCTCCATCGCCTTTCGAATCGCATCACCGATCGCGGTTCCACCTTTGGGAGCACTGTTTGTATCCATCTCCGCGAGAGACCGCTTAAAGGATTCGTAATCCATGGTCAGAGGACATTTCACCACCGCTTGACCTGCAAAGGCAATCAGTCCGATCCGTTCACCTCGCAGTCGATTGACGAGAGCGGAAACATCGGACTTGGCTCGCTCCAGACGCGATGGTACGACATCGGTGGCCAACATCGATCGGGAAACATCTAGTAGGACATAGATATCACTCCCTTTCGGAACGGCTGTTTCCACAATTTCTCCGAATTGAGGTCCAGCTAGACCCAAAATCGATGCTACCACCGCCAGCCACTGAAGAACTCCTTTGGCGATCATGCGCCACGTTCTAGGTTGCGCCATCAGTCGCACTGACATCGATGGGTGCAGCAGTTGCCTTCTCCCGCGATGATTCCGGATTTGCGCCCAGACGAATAGACCGAGCCATACCGCTGTGATCGGAATCAGCCAAACCAAATAGTTTGGATTGCGCCACTCCACGATGATGTACTCCTTTCCTCAAAGTTAGACGAGCGATCGAAAACGAGTTTGCCGCATGACATGCACCAAACCGAGCATCAGAAATCCGACGCCTGCAAACCAGGGATATAACTCCACGTAATTCGCAAACTTGGTTTCCTCCAAGTCGCTTTTCTCCAAGCGATCGATCTGGGCATAAACCTCCAATAATCCGACCGAGTCAGATGCATGAAAGTAACTGCCACCGGTCGTTGTCGCGATTTCCTTGAGCAATTCCTCATCCACGCGAAATTGGGTAGGCACGTAAATGATTCCTCCAAAACGATCCTCCTGCGGAAACGGGACCGTTCCCGTTCTGCCAATTCCAATCGTATAAACCTTGACCCCTAACTCCTTGGCAATCGCAGCTGCTTCGCGAGGATCGACCGCTCCAGCGTTGCTATCTCCATCGGTTAACAGAACGACAACTTTACTTTTAGCCGTGGCATTGCGAAGACGATCGACTCCCAAGGCTAAACCGTCGCCGATGGCTGTAGCCCGTTCTTCCTGAACCGCTTCCTCGTTGATCACCCTCCCTCGACGATCTCGAAGCAATTTTGGAACCTGGAGCGCATCAACCATCTCAACCAAAGCACCATGATCGAGGGTAAGCGGGCATTTACTATCTGCAAACCCACCAAACGCAATGAGACCAATTTGATCATCTCTCCGACCCGCTAGCCCACTCGCACCGGATCCGATGACAAAATCTCGTACCACTTTTTTTACCGCTGTCAGTCGGTCCACCTCTCGTCCTGCCAGTTGAAAGTCTAGCGCCTCCATCGAACCAGAAACATCGAGTACCATCTCGATTGCAATACCTTGACCACTGATTCTTGACTCGCTCCGCCCGTACTGTGGCCTCGCCAGTGCGACAAAAAACAAAGCAAACCCGAGGAACTCAGCAAACAGGAGAAGAGGTTTCAGTTTCTGAATCCAAGATTTAGGCAGATCGATCAAGCCATCAAGACTCGAGAAAATCACCTGGGGTCCACGCTTCGGATGCCCATACCAAAGCAGAAATCCCACCGCAATTGGAATCCCAATGAGCCATGGCCATGAATAAAAGCGGAAACCCTCGATCATCCAACACGCTCCGACGGATTGGATGGGAGGAAATCGCGATCGCTCTTCAGCGAGCTCTCAGCCGCATCGGATCGTTCCTCAAATACTGGACGCTCCTCGAATGTTGTGGAGATAAACTCACGTGCGCGGTCGACTGAAAATCCTATACGATCCAGCCCTGGTTTCTCCCCGGCATACTTGACCATATCAGCTGCCTCTAAGAACTCTTGCAATCGCATCGATTGAGCGGGATTGAAGCGACGGCTTTGCCTCATTTCGACCAAGAACTCTTCGGTCGTTTGCTCGGGCGCCTTCAGACCCGTCGTGCCTTCGATGTAATTTCTGACGATGCTCGTTAGACGTATATAAAACTCCTTCGTTCGCCCTTGTTGCGGTAGTCCCTCTTGAACGAGTGTATCGAGTGCCAGCTGAGCTTCTTGCGAAGGAGAGGGTTTGTAGCTCGTTTCCTGCGAACTCGTGCGACGAACAAACACGAAGGCGATGACGCTCCCTAACACGAAGAGGAGAATGCCGAGAACAGACCAAGCTAACCAGCTCCTCGAAGGCATCAAAATCGGATCTAGCATCGGATCGACACTTGCAAGATCGATTGCCGAATTCTCAATCTCAGAACGGACCATCAACTCGATTGGCTCGGATTGAAGGATGCTTCTCGTTCGGCGAGCGTCGTCCCCTCGTTCGAAAGCGACAGGGATGGAGCGAATCAAATGACGACCGCTCGACATCGGTTCTAAAACGTAGACAAATACGCGTGACTCCAGATTCATGTCCTGTACGGAACGGTCGGAGGACAACTGCTTTTCGCTGTAATCGCGGACAGCAAAATCCCCTACCGACTGCCCAAAAGCAGGAACTTCGACGCTGAAGTCTTTGGGATGAACCAATTTGATTTCCATCTTCACCAAATCCGAGAGCCGTGGCTCCTTTGGAGAGACAACGATCGTCAACTCCACACCCTCTTTCTCAACCGTTCTCACTACATCCTCGCGGAGGCTCTCCGTTTCCTCGACCCCGGCACAGCCCACGAATAGACCGATACAACCTAAGACCATCATCCGAAGAAAAAGGAAACGGCTCATCGTTGACGTTCCCTCGCATGAAAGAAACGCTGCAAGCTCAAGGCGTAGGAACGATCGGTGCGAATTTCTAAGCGATCGACTCCGGCACGGCGAAGCCGATCCTTCAGGATAGCTTCGTGGTTAGCAGCTCGTTTCGAAAACCAGAGACGCACTTTGGCGCTCGAAGTGTCCAGTTCTACGAGTTGATCGGTTTCCGCATCGCGTAGAGTTACCAATCCAACGTCAGGAAGCGATTCCTCTCTAGGATCCACAATCGTTACCGCTACACAATCATGTCGTCGATTCGACACAGACAAGGCCCGTGAAAAATCAGGGCCGATAAAGTCACTGATCAGAAACACCACACACTTGCGACGCTGAACCCTCCCGATGTAATCGAGAGCTCCAACAATATCGGTTGTTCCCTTGACCGATTCGATCGTTAGCAAGTCTCGAATCAACCTTAACACACTCCCCTTACCCTTCCGTGGAGGGATGTAGCGAACGACCTGATCCGCGAATAAAAGCATTCCTATCTTGTCATTGTTGGTCAAGGCAGTGAACATCAAGACCGCTGCGATCTCAACAGCCGTCTCGAGCTTCGAACGCAAAGAAGAACCAAACGCTCCCGATGCGGAAATATCTACAGCGATCAACACGGTCAATTCACGTTCTTCACAAAACGTTTTGACGTAGGGCGATTCAGAGCGTGCCGTCACATTCCAGTCGATACTTCGAATATCGTCTCCCGGAACATACTCTCGCACAGAATCGAATTCCATGCCTCTTCCCTTGAATGCACTCGTGTACTCGCCTGCCAGTAAATCATTGACTTGACGTCGTGCAATGATTTGAACTCGGCGAACATCGCGAAGGATTTCCTCTAATTCCCTTGCTGCCATTTCAAGTCATTTCATTCAAAACAACACGAAACCATGAATCACTCCGAAGCAAAAATCTTGAAGCTGACAACGGCCCGTATCCGTTCCCGGAGACAAGTAGTCAAATTCCTAGCATTAAACCTCGACCTGCCCCATACGAAATCAAGCAACGGTCGCTGACCTGATAGCCGGATAGCGTCAACGCACCTCGGATGGAAGAAGGTTACCATTTCACCATTTCCTCTCGTCGAAACTTTTGGAATCTAAGGTACAGGAACCGTTTCCAGAACTCTGCGAACCACTTCATCGGCAGTCGTCTCTTCAGCTTCCGCTTCGTAAGTGAGCAGGATACGATGCCGCATCACATCGAAGGCGATATCTTTTACGTCTTGTGGGGTAACATATCCGCGAGCATTCAGAAACGCATTAGCCCTTGCCGCCAGACAAAGGTTAATCGATGCACGCGGCGATGCGCCGCATTGGATCAACGGCTGTAGATCCTTGAGTTTGTAGTCCTGCGGTTCGCGAGTCGCTGCCACAATATCGAGCACGTAATCTTTGATCTTGTCGTCCATGTAAATGGAGCCAACCGTTTGCTTGATCGCAAACAATCGTTCTGGATCGAGCACGGG
>JBBAXA010000003.1:99497-114571 GCA_040396935.1 Pirellula sp. | reverse complement strand
GATTGAACTTTCGATGGTGCACGGTTGATCTCATCCGCCAAGATGAGATTGGCAAAAATAGGACCTTTGCGGGTACCAAATGTCCCCTCACGAGGATTGTAAATCATGGTACCAATCAGGTCCGCTGGAAGCAGGTCCGGGGTAAACTGAATACGACTAAACTTGCAGCGTATGGCGCTCGCTAATGCTTTTATTGCGGTGGTCTTTGCCAATCCCGGAAGCCCCTCCAACAGTACATGCCCTCCCGTAAATAATGCAATTAGGAGACGAGAAAGCATCACGTCTTGGCCTACCAAAACACGACGAACTTGTGTTCGAACCTGCTCGAGGTCGTCCGTAAAACGAATGACTTGCTCTTTTATCTTCTGAACGTCGATCGACATAGGTAGTTTTTATGGTTCAAAAAGGATCGTTTTCCAGGAATAGTCTACGCTCCGAGGAAATACCCTGGAAATTCTAGGAGCGTTTCTATCAATGACTAGATGCATTCGAGCTCTCCCCTAGCGAAACGGGAACAGGATCGTGCGCGACATCCCTCGGCTACGAGCTCTGTCAGATTCAAACCCATGAAGCCTCGAATCGAACGATTCGTCGCATTCTGAGTTTTCCTGGCCGTGCACTCGAGGACATGATCGTCTAGCCTCAGGGGAAGTCGGGAAACGACTCGGGACCCGTTCGAAGCGAAATCAAAACTCAAGATAAGTCGTGTCTAGTGCAACGAGGACTGGCAAACCCTCAATCCATCGCCAGACGGTACAGCCCCCTAAGGACCAAATAGTCTCTCTGATGGCAGGGTGTTGGCAAGTAAGGCACCAGGAGCTCTGCATCTCCTCCCGTGACAACGATCGGCGCCGACCGCCAAGTCGCTTGGGAGCGATATCGCTCGATGAGGAAACGAGCCCCACCAGCCAACGATGCGTGTACCCCCGCGGCGATGGCTTCAGCCGTATTCTTGCCCGGCAACCGAGGCTCGGCTGTCACCTGATGATTCCCGAGCCATGGAAGCTGGTCGGTGCCCGCAGCCAATAATTGCAAAGACAAACCTAGTCCTGGTGCGATTGCACCTCCGAGATAGGTTCCATCCTCGGAAACACCGTCGACCGTCAAAGCGGTTCCTGCTTGTACAACCAGAACCGCACTCTGTTCCGAGGAAGGTCCTGAACCATTGATGAAATTCCACGCTTCCCATGCGGAAAGCAAACGATCGATCCCTGTCTTCTCGGGAAATTCGACTCGTTTAGCCATAGGAACACTTTGGTGCACGACTCGGTTTACGTTTCGAATTTCCAATGCTTGACTAAGGACGCGCATCAGTAAATCGAAAGCATTTTGATGCACCGAGGAGACCCACCACGTTTCTTTTTCGTGCTTCGCGAAATGCTCTACTAACCAAAAAAAGGCGGCCTCTTCATCGACATCGCACCAGCGCTGATTCTCAAAGGAATGCTGATTGGGTGTGGGTTTACCGCGGAAATGCAGACTGGCGTTCCATGAAAGACGGACAACTTGACTCGGGATCCAAGAGGACGACGGAGCGACATGAACCGCTCGTATCCCGCTGTTTCCGATGTCAACCAGAATCATGACGAAGCATTCCTTTGCTGCGCCAGGAGTTCTGCGATCCGACTAACCATCTGGTTCAACCCTTGCCCCGTAACCGCGCTTACCAATAGAGTCTCTTTTCCAGTCAAATTCTGTAACGCTTCCTGCACGCGGTCCGCCCCTGGCAATTCAGCTTTCGTGACCACCAGAACCTCAGGCCTTGAAGCCAATTCTTGGCTATACTCCTCAAGTTCCTTGCGGATCGTTTGATAGTTGACGATGGGATCGGTTTGATCCATAGGCATGGGCTCCACGAGATGGACGAGTATCCCAGCCCTCATGATATGCCGTAGGAAATCATGTCCCAATCCATGCCCCTGGGCAGCTCCCTCGATCAAACCCGGAATATCAGCCATGACGAACGATCGGTCGAGATCAACAGATACCAAGCCCAAATTGGGATACTTGGTCGTAAACGGATAATCGGCTATCTCAGGCCTCGCCCGAGAAAGACGGCTCAGCATCGTGCTCTTTCCCGCGTTGGGCTTCCCGATCAATCCGACATCAGCGATCGACTTCAACTCGAGAATTATCCGTCGCTGCTCCCCTTTACCACCATCGGTCGTCTCACGGGGAGCCTGGTTCGTCGCAGATTTGAAATGCGTGTTTCCCCAACCACCCCTTCCTCCGCGGGCAGCGACAATCTCATCTCCATCGTCAACCAAATCCCGAATGACGATTCCGCTATCCTTGTCGATAATAACTGTCCCAGGAGGAACGTGCAGTATTAAATCTTTCGCACTGCGGCCATGGCAATTCGAACCCATTCCAGGTTCACCATGTTCTGCCCGCCAATGTCTCTGATGCGCAAACTCAACCAGTGAGTTTACGCCAGCAAGAGCTCGAATGACAACGCTTCCGCCGCTTCCCCCATCACCACCATTGGGACCTCCTCGAGGAACATGCTTCTCCCGACGGAACGCCATGCAACCGTTTCCACCACGACCCGCAATGACTTCGATTTCAACACGATCAACAAACATGGCAAATGCCGTCTATGCAAAACAATAGACCCGAAGCGTTTGCCTCGGGTCTACCTGAAATTTTCGTAAAGGCGTAACTTAGGAAGCGACCGCCGGCTTCACATTGATACGGCGTCCCTCTCGGTCAAAGTACACATTACCCTCGACCAGCGAGAAAATGGTGTAGTCGTTCCCGATACTGACATTCCGACCGGGGTGCCACTTCGTTCCGACTTGGCGAACCAAGATGTTTCCAGGAAAAACCTTTTCCCCACCAAACTTCTTGATTCCCCGTCTTTGGGCGTTCGAATCGCGTCCGTTTCGCGTCGAGCCCTGACCTTTCTTGTGTGCCATCGATCAAACCTCAATTGTGCTAGCAACGCGGATTACCTGCTCCGCGGAGGCCAGAGTTTAGCGATAGATCCACTGATAATCAAGGCGTTCCGGGAGATTGTACTGCTTGAGATAGTACGACACTCGTTCTGGATCTTCAAATGCAGGAATACCCAGTCGGATTCGATCTTTTCCTTCATCGATCGCATCGCCGGCCCGCCAGTGATAAATGCGAAGTGTTTTCCGGTCGAACTGTGTCTTCCCCTCAGAATCGACTCTCACCTTGAAAGCATTGGAGAGGCCTCGCACATCGACAGCAAAAAAGTCGACCCGTGGATCGACGTTCGTCCAAATGACAACTCCCCATAAAGCTTGGTTTTTATCGTCGGATACCGGGATGTCATACTTGCTGATCTCAACATGATCCAGCAACGGTCTCCCCACTCGCTCCTTAGCCTCGATGGCTGCCTTTGCGACTGGAAGAATCTGCGGATCCTGGCTGAAGTTCCGTTCTTTGCTCACCAATTGAAAACGAGGAAGGAATCGGACCGACTCGAATCGAATCCGACCGGGTCTCGATGGGATGTCGCTTTCCTGGTCGACAACGGGAGCCATATCCTTACCCGGATATCGAACCGAATAAACCATGTACCAACAGACTTTACGCTCGGTTTCGCCGCTCGGAAGCGGCAAATCAACCTCAATCAAACGAACAGGCTTGAAGGAAAATTCAAGGGACCAGACCTCGTGCCGAAACGTGATTTTCTTGGACTTTTCAAGCAGCGTTTCCGCAGGCGAAGAGAAAAAGGGTTTGCTATCTGGAAAATCCGGGGCCACCCATGCAAGATCCGGATTCTTCGAGACAAACTCTAAATCAAAGACCCCGGAAATCGTGTCCGAAAAATCCTCATCCGGCGGCACAACCGTCATAACTCCGTCGGCCAACTTGCGTGGAGGAAGTTTGAAACCACTGGATGAAACGGCGTCGGTCGTACTGGACTGTCCCCAAGCGAATGACCAAGTCGAACAGACGATCAACAAAAACCAACGAAATTCCATAGAATTCACGGCCTAATCGAACTCGAAACAGGTCAAAATCTGGATTGAACGGGCTCATGAGGCGTGCCCCACGAAGAAAAGATTACTGGGAGTATAATCTCGTCCAAAGGCCGTCGGAAAAGAAAACCGAATTCCCAGGGTTTTTTTGCAGCCCACCCCCCACCAAACCTGTCCGAAACCAGTATGCAAACGCACGGATTTCCATTTTCCGAAACCTTGAAATGTCCCATCGGTGGACGCATGATCCACCTCCGCTGCGCCGGATCGGGCAAGCCAATCCTGTTTTTACACGGATTCCCTCTGGATAGCCGAATGTGGCTGCCGCTGATCGATCCGCTCTCCTCCGAGTTTCTCTGCCTCGCCCCAGATTTCCGTGGCTTTGGAGAAAATCCTGAAGAGCGATTTTCATTCACGCTGGAGGATTTAGCCAATGACTGCATAAGGATCCTAGACGCACGAGCGATCCGACAGCCGGTTGCGATCTGCGGTCTATCGATGGGAGGCTACGTCGCGATGCAAGCTGTGTCGAACTGGCCCGAGCGGTTCTCGCATGTCATCCTGACCAACACGAGAGCAGAGGCGGATAGCCTGGAAACAAGAAAGAGAAGAATAGAATTAGCTAATCGGGTATTTTGCTCCGACGTACCCTCGGTCGCCGCTCCCATGCTCTCCAATCTACTCGCGAAACCGGCGTTTCCAGAAAACATGCCAATCGTTGAGCTGGTGCAGCAAATGATGAATGAGACCAAAACATCCACGTTCGCCTGGTCGCAACTGGCAATGGCTGAACGGAGGGATTCACGATTACCGATGTCGCGATGGACGCAACCGGTTTTGTGCATCGCAGGCGAGGAAGACCCCATCACTCCGCCCGAAGTCGTCCGCGCGATGTCGCAGCACGCTACACAAACAACAATGGTTACGATCCCAGGAACGGCACACTTAAGTCCCCTCGAAGCCCCAGATCGTTTCGCCGAAAAGCTGTTTCAGTTCCTGAGAGATTAACCATCCACGATGTTATAGTGCATCTTGGTATCATCTTTGTCCCCTGAAACAGTCTCCTCGGGGAGCATAATTCCCAGCTGCTGAACTTCGGTCCGCCCGGACGCATCAATTGCAGGAAAACGTTTTGGGTAACGATAGACTTCACGCCTTCGGTTTGGAATCGCACGAGATCAAATTCGACTACGGTTCAATCCCGACTAGAGAACCTTAATTGCCTGATGGTTTCTTGCGATAGCAGTAAAGCGATTCGTCGGTACGGATAAAAAAATCTCCTTGGGAGATTGTCGGCGTCGCCATGATACGCTCTCCGAAGTCATGCGACGATAAGATCGATGGTTCGGATCCGCTTTTGAGAATCGTCATGACGCCACTTTCACTGGTTAGATAGACCTTGCCGTCCCCTGCTACGAGAGACGAAAAGTAGTTTCCACGTCCCAACGCCCTGAGCTGTTGAATCACCTGACCGTTCCGACTATTCAGTACGGTGATGATACCACTATCCTTGACCATCGTCATAACACCATCATAAACGACCGAACTCGGTACCGTCGGCAATCCGCGTGCATAGCTCCACCGAACATACTGAGGTGCTAAATTGCCTGTTGTCCCGGGCTCCAGAGCGACCGCAACATTCTGTGCTTTCTCGAATACCACCGCGTGTCTTTTCCATTCCGATTCGTCAAGCCGCTGATCTTGGTTGAGATCGATGCGGAAAAATCGATCTAAGACGGGGCTGTCTTTTGCGAGCTCGTCTCGTTCGATCGTACCGTTTTTGTTGGCGTCGAACTTATCGATGGCATCTTGAAAAGGTTCCATCGAGATCCTCTCGCCTGGATCGCCTCCGGGAGTCCAAGTTGCGATATAAATGACCCCATCGACGACAACCGGGGTATTGTCGACGATTCGCGATAGACCATTGAACCACCAAACCTTCTCCCCATTTGCTGGATCGTACGCGGCCAACTGGAGTGATCCTGCGATAAGAATCTCCTTCTTTCCATTTCGATCGAGGATGAAAGGGGTAGAGTAACTTCGTGTTGCATCAGGACGCGGTGTTTTCCAGATAACCTCACCGCTCGCCTGATCCAGCGCGATCAAAAAACTATCGATGTCGTGGTCTTCATTGAGAAACACTTTACCATCTAGCAAGATCGGTGAACTCGCAGCGCCGAATTCATCTTGAAAAGGCCCCAGTTTCCTTTCCCACATCAATTCTCCCTGGATGTCATAGCAAATCATTCCATAACTACCAAAGAACGAGAATATCTGCCGACCGTTGCATGCAGGTGTCGGAGTCGCCGGAGAACCTGTGGCATGCACAGGTTCGATCCTATTGGTGGGAACCGAGCGTTTCCATTTCTCCTTCCCACTCGTTCGATCGAGCGCGAGGGTCGCCAATTCTTTCTTTTCGGCGTCGTAGGTCGTCAAGATGACAAGGTCACCGCAGACGCATGGAGAAGAGTGACCTGGCAGTACTTGTGTCTTCCATCGCAATTGAGCATCGGACTCAAAGTCGGACGGAAGTGGACTCGAGTCGTGTGCGACTCCGTTATCTTTTCGGAAGTAAAAAACATCATCCGCAAAACCGGGCGTACATCCGACAAGACAAAGAAGCAAAACAACCACTCTCGATTTCATCAACAAAACCCCAGCTGAAAGAATCCAGGAATCTCGGTACGAAGCACTTCTTCAACTGGATATCATACCAAAGAGAAATCCACCTAAGCACACATGGACCAAAGCGTACGAACTATAAAAACGTACCGGGCAACTCGTTCTACACCGATTTAGAATAGTAATTGGAGTGCGCAGGCACTTCGGTATCGTAGTAAATTTTTTCTCGCTCCTCCCGCAAAAACGTACCGCATGCCCACCCTCCGCTTTTACACACCTACTTTTCGGTTGACTCGATGACGGGAATTCTCAACCCAGGAAATCCTTTGCTTGGCTCTAAAGGGATTTCCATGGAAACTATCTTCGATCAAGGAATCCAAGGGGTGTGAAGGGAGATACTCAAACAGAAAAAGCGAACTCGCTTGAGCTCGCTTTTCATGAATAGGAATCATAGCTGCAACTGCTGACCAGCGAAGCTAATTCCATTCCCTCAGACGAACAACTCGTCTGGCGTCGGTAGAACGCACCACCAACTTGGTTTATCCTCATCGTCCGCGTCTTTTAAAAAGCTAAAGTCGACAGCCGACGCATCGCCTGAGTCGGCTTGATCCTCGCTGCCTTCTCCCTCGCTGGATACCCCCGTTTCCAAACCTGCCTGTCGATTGAGTTGATTGATGACAAACAGTACGTCGAGAGGACTCACGTAACCATCGTTATTGGTATCCAGGAAATCGCTGGCTGGCATCGCTTCGCCCGATACTGCTGCAGATGCGAAAATGCTACTCACGGAACCGCCTCCCTGAGAATTGAGCCGATTGATGAGGATGAGTGCGTCGAGTGGCGTAAGACTATTGTCTCCATCTACATCAGCGGGGGATTCCATATTGTGCATACGAGCCTCAATACCCATCGGCATATCGAGGAGTATTCCACCCTCACCGCCGTCCTGATGATGATCGTCCTGCCAAATACCATCGCTTACCGATTCATCGTTCCTGATATCGTCCACTTCAGGAAAAACCCCCAGCACAGGGAAATCACCATCGAGGGTACGCACTTCGCCACCGCCATCATCAGCACGCAGCTGGCTGGTGATCACGAACCCGTAGCCGACCGACTCTCCCGTGCTGTCACTCACCATGATGTAGTATTTGCCAGCTGCTAATTCAGAAAATTCGATCAGATTACTGAAATGGCCCTGCTCCCCTTGACCGATCTGCACCCCATCGGCGTCAAACAGAGAAATTTTGAAACCAGCGTTTTCGATGCGATAAGCTGAACCTGAAATCTGAACAGGTCCGGTTGTGAGCAATTCAAAGGTAAAGACATCTTTATCGCTGGCTCCGGCGATTTCACCATCCGTGAATTCATAACCATCACTCCTCGTATCGAGAACCGTCGCGTTCGGTCCGATCTCATCCGCATCATCCGCTCGGGGCGTAACTTCAGGGAAGGTCGGCAACTCGGTTTTCCATGCGGAGACATGCACGGAGTACTCCGTTACCTCATTGGTAGGGCTGGAAATCGCAAGAGAATATTCTCCCTTGCCCGTCCCGACCAAGCTAATCCAACCTGAGGAGTCGACCACGCCTTTGGAGACTTCCTGGCCGGAAGCGTCCAGCACTCGCAATTGCAGGGCCTCTCCTCGCTCAACCTTGAATGCTCCGGCTGAGAAGGAATCTTGATCGGTTACTTTGAGCCGATAGACATCAACATCCCCTGTGTATTCCAATGCTCCGCGAATATCCGCAAATCCAGAACGGATGTCGATATTGGGATCGGTTGGAGTATCCAGGATATCCCCAGCCATCAGGCTGCGGGACTCTAACCATTCGTGTCGCAGTGATCTTCTCAGGCAGCTTTTTCTGTGATTTCTGCCGCTCTTCTTCTGTTTACTCATTTTTGGTTTTTCCCTAAAAGTCGTTATTATCGAGGTCATCCTCAATAGCATCTAAGCGTTGTAGCTACGAATCCGAGCTACTCTTCTAGGCTGAAACTCGCGACAGATGTAACGTTTTTTCCTCCAAGTTTTGCTTCCATAGGAATCGACGACTTCCTCGGAAAGTTACTAAAGCTCCCGCAAAGATCATTCCTAGGAGTTGTTGGAAAGAACGATTCCTCGGGGCAGGCTTTTCAGACTCTCCCTCCCCATGGCGTTCCATCGAGGAATCCGAAGCCTGGTTTCCATTGTCAATGTCTCCCTCCTCGGACTTTTCCGAATCGGGGATATGGCTGACGAGTAAGAATGTATGGCTGAGAGCAAGATTGCTTCGGTATCGTCCGTCGAGAATGATTTCATCCAAGCGATCCTGACTGAATGCTTGGGAGATCATCACCTCGGCATCATCGGCGACATGCGATCCCGTTTGGTCCGAGAACGAGTCTCTTAACCTGGTCACTTGAGGATTCGCTTGTTTCCGACTGACAAAATAACGAGGCGGATCCGCCGACGATCTTTTCTCTAATACGTTGGAGGAAATAGGCGACGAATCGACCAACCATCCAGGCTCAACCGCAGTCTCTTGCAGAGTGGTGAATCCCATATCGAACGAGCTAAATCGCTGCACTTCGATCGACGAAACAGGAAGGCTAGACATCGAAGGAGTCGATTCCTTCGATGTATTTATATTAGCGTACACTCCATCGACATTTGCTATCAACGGCGCATGCGACTTGTTGCTTGATGGCAGCTCTGATCCCTGTAATGCACCTGGAGCAGCAATGATCACGCTCGTGGTAGGTGGTGGCTGAGTCGAAGGTTTGTCTCGATCCTTCTCGGGATGAGATGAATCGGTTTGAGATGCATTCGACCGACCATCCTGGCTATTTGAGGGATCGCCTGGAACCACTAACATCCCCTGCGTAGGATCCAAATCCGGCAACTCGGGGTCGCGGTCGCTATCACCTGACTCAGTAGGTAGCCACGGATCATGATCGTTGAGCTTGTCAATTGGTGAAAACGCAAATGGATCTTCATCCGTTTTCCCTGGCTCCTCCAAATCGAACTTACTTTGAGCTTCATTGCTTACTTCGAAAACTTTTACAGTCTCAATCCATGGATCGACGTCAACATCAGAATCAATTTGCACTCCCTTGTCTTCAACCGTATCGCCTCTCTCCAACTTGCTGGAAAAATCGTATGAAGCCCCTATCGACTCCATCTGTCGGCCGTAACTCGAGACATCGCGGTACTCTGCAAACTGGCTGAATTCGACGCTCGGGGCTTCGATTGAAAAGTCAGCCAAATCACCTGCCATACAAATACGTTGTTCAAAGCATTCCAGCCTTGCTTGAAGCTTTTTCTGATGTTTGGTCAAACGCTGCATATTGCCTTACCAATTCTCGCTTGAGCCCAAAAAGGCTTCTTCGCGATAGCTGTTTTCTTATCGTTCACAACCGATCGTTACCATCGGAAACAAACCTCGGCTTGCTAGGCCCCTCTTCAAGCTTGCCCCTGTTGTGCACGTTGTTCAGACTGCTCAGGCTTCGCTGAATTCGCAGGAGAAAATGAGGTATCTCGGGTTGATTAGGAAACTTGGTCTGTGCGGCCAGCAGTAGCGACTCTGCTTCCTTAAGACCATGCTTGGCTTGCTGAAGATCCCGACGATCCAAATGGAGTTGAGCCCAATTGTTGTAGCAAGCGGCCAACTCGACATGTGCACTTAAATAATCGGGGTAACGTTCTAGGATAGCGTTTAATAGGCCGAAGGCTTGCTGAAACTTCTCCTCGGCGAAAATCATCGATCCGAGTTTCCTCTCTGCAACTCCCAAATTACTCTTCACAATTGCAACCAGCATACGCTCTGGCAACGGAAGAGGCTGGTTCATGTTGGATTCGATTTGTAATTGCTCTGCCCGTCGCAATAGACTGGATGCGTGAGCAGGATCCTGATCGAGAATAATGGACGCGTGATTGTTCAACGCAAATATGATCTGACTCAAGAGCATCGAACGTCCTTCGGTGGAGGCGTTCTTAATCGCCTTCTCGAGATCGATAACGGACTGCTCTAATAACTCGACTGCCCGATTGGGGTTGCCCGTTTTTGCATAATACAGACTCACTTCGGAGCGGGTTTTCGCAACTTCTTGAAGGCGACGAAGTTGATACTCACTCGTAGACGGTATCTTCTCGAGGAGTGCTAGAGCGGATTGGAAATGCTCGCGGGCGGCTTCCATGTCTCCCAAACTGCTTTTCACCTTAGCGAAGTCGCGATGGCACTCAGCGATTGCAACGATATCCTCTGATGTCCACTTAGTCTTGACGAGAACACTCTCCCATCGTCGAAGCGAATCTCCAAATCCCAGAACAGCGGCTTGCAGATTGCCCAGTCGCAACGATATCGATGCTAGGCGATGTGCAGCCCGTGCAGCTTGCCGCGCGAGCAATGGATCTTTTGAGGAGTACCTGATCAACTGGGAGTAGTAGTCAGATGTCTCTCGAAGAATATTCCTTCGAATCTCCTCGGTCCCGGGAATACCCTCCAATTGATCAGCGAAATCGGAGCCAAAACGATCGACAATGACATGGGCATTCGTCGCAAACATTTCAGCGCGGTCGCGTTGCTGTCTTATCAGGAAAGCAAAGGAGAGGGAGCCGATTGCAATCATCAGGATACAAACCAATGTTGCTGCGACCCACTTTTTCTTGCGTAATGCCCATTTGCCCAGCCGATCTGCAACCGAAGGTCTTCGCGCAGCTATTGGTTGATGATTGAGGAAACGATGTAAATCGTCAGCCAATTCTCCAGCGGTTGCATAGCGGTCATCCTTCTCAGGAGACATGCACTTAGCGATAATCGTTTCCAGATCTGAGGAAATCGACGGATTCATCGATCGCGGAGGTAGCGGCTTGGCTCGCTGGATGGATGCCAAAACCTCATACCGATCGGAACCTTCGAATGCGCAATGCAGTGTCAGCATTTCGTACAGGGTTACGCCAAACGAATAAATATCCGCGCGATTATCGACCAAATGGGTCCGGCCATTGGCTTGCTCAGGGCTCATGTAACGTAACGTTCCGACGAGGTCGCCATCGATCGTGACACTCTGACTATCCTGAATTCGAGCAAGACCAAAGTCGGTGAGCCAAAGATTGCCGCCGCGATCCATCATTAAATTCGAGGGTTTGATGTCGCGATGAATGATTCCTCTGGAATGAGCGAATTCTAACGCCATAGCGACGTCGGCCATCTTCGCTACGATTTGACGGATGTAGTTCGAACTTTTAAGCGTGCGTCGAGTCATTTGAATCGAATTCGGCGAGGAATCATGCCGACCGACACTCTGGATAGCGGAGGTTGAATCCGCCCACGAATGCTCCAAAACATTCCCCTGCCTGAGCGATTGCAGGAAGGCTTCCATCGTTTGGCCATCGATATACTGCATGCTATAGAAGTGCACGCCTCGTTCGCAACCTACGGAATACACCGGAACGATGTTGGGATGATGAAGGCTAGCCGCAGCTTGAGCCTCGGTATGAAATCGTGCGATTTGGTTGGGATCCAGAATGGCGGCAAAGGGTAGCATTTTCAGTGCCACCTGTCGCTGGAGCGAACGCTGTTGGGCTAGATAGACCACTCCCATACCTCCGCGCCCGATTTCGCGCAGAATCTCGAAATCCCCTAATAGCATGCCCTTGGTTACCGCACTATTCGAGCAGTCAGCCACACCAGACTTATGTTCGGCCGGGATTTTGCAAAGCAACTCGATATCGGCCATCATCCGCTCAACATAACTCCTGAGTTGGGGATATTCTTGGAGAAAGGGTTCCAGCGCGATCGCATTCCCGAATTCCACACTGTTTGCATATTGCTCGAGAAAAGCTGCGAGACTCTCTTGCAACTCGAGTGGTAGTGAATCAATCCCAGGTTGAATTCGTGAATCGATCATTCGTTAACTTCCTGTGCTCGAAGCCGCGGACTCTCTCAGCTTTTCGATAGCACGCATCCATATCATGCGAACCGCACCACTCGTCTTATTCAGTCTTAGCCCAATATCGTTGAAAGCAAGACCGTGGATATGGCGCAAAATGATGACTTCTCGGTACTCGTCGGGAAGTCTCGCTATAGAGTCGGACAATCGAATTAAAGATTCATGTAGTTGCGCATTCGAACTGACTGAAGATGTCGAAGAGGCTAGCAATAGTTCGAGCCTTGCAGACGACTGATCGGCATGTCTCTTGAGCTCCTCAAGAGACAACTCCCGTCGCAAATCTCTTTTTGCTGTCATCAAATGACATTCGATAGCTCGCTTCAAATTATTGATGAGAATACTCCGTAGCCAGCTAGTGAATTCAGCAGGCGACTTACCTACGAAATGAAGAAAATCCCGATGGGCTTCCAGTAACGTCTCCTGAACAATGTCCGACGCGCCGATTCGACGCTTGAGGCGTTCATCCATCTGCGCGTAGGCAAGCGTCTTTAGATAGTTCATATGGGCAGCCAACAGGCGCCCGAGGGCATCTGAATTACCTCGCTGAGCCTGACACAACCAATTCCCGATATTGATCACCGCCGAGTCATTCATTTTTCAACCCAATTGCAACGAGCCCCCTCCTCCTTACCTCTACCGAACCCATTCCTCTGACCGATCACTAGCAGCCCCTCTGGTGAGCCAGCTCCTGGCAGAAAAAGGGCAACTTGCAAACGATGCACAAATTTAGGCCGGACAACCCATTGACCTGTCACTCAGAAACTTCTGGATTTTCCCGAAATCAGCCTGAAAAAGGGGGAATAAATAGCTATCGCCATAGTAATTGCGGACTTGATTGCAAGCGCTCGGAACCCACCGCCGTAAGTCCAGTTTTCTGGCAGACCTCGAAACAATTGGAAAAATACTCCCCAACTGCCCGATTCAGACCTTACTCGGGCCTCACTTTCCGCCAGCCATTACGCTAGCGTCGTCGACCGGACGGGAAAAACCAGCCCTGCCACAGACACAACGAAGAGACGAAGGTACAAGACAGCATTAGCCCCGCAATGCGAAAAACACTTGGCGATTTAGCTGGATACGTAAGCAGACCGGTTACTTCCTTTTCGTTTAGAACTCGAACGAGGATGACGACACGAATCGTTAGAAACCCAACATGATTCGAGTCACAACACGTCGGATTGTCGTTCGCCTGTAAAGTCGATTTCACCGGCGTTCTCGCCTAGTACATAGTCGATCGTTCCGCGAATCTGATCGCCGTACGGTCGCCCTTTGTAATCTGCCTTGATCTTTGTTCCTTGGTATTCGGTATCGATACCGAAACGGAGTTGATTGTTTTCAATTTTGACTCCCTTGGCATCGATACGTACTTCCTCACCGGACGCATTGCTAGAAGCATAGATCGCTTTGAGTGATTCCCCATCCTTGGAGATCGTCACGACCGGCTCGAGGATATTGCCATTAGCATCGATTTTCATTTTCCATTTGCCAATCACATCTTCCGCTTGAACGCTTCGCTTCGCGGTCCATGGCAGATCCCGGCTACCATCGGGGGAGGAGGCGTGTACGGTTCCCTTCAGCTCATCCTGCGAAATCGTTCCTTCGAATTCGAGCTTGACGTCCATACCCTGGAAATTGATGTTGAAATCGAAAGTGATCTTCGAGCCGGATAGTTTTCCATTACGAATTTCGGTTTTGCGGCCGGAGCTGCTTTCGTAACGACCGCTCACTTCTTTGTCCTTGGTGTCTTTATTGCTGTTTCCAACCTTGAATCGAATAAGATCCTTGTATTGAGTTCCCTCCAGATCGTATTCCCATCGCCAGGTACCTGAGGGGTCGACCGCGGTAGTACGACTCTCTTGAGCGGCAGCATAGCTCATCAGATACGTGATCCCCCCACAGAATATGAGGCACAGGGCAAACACTCGCAAAGCTGAACTACAATCTTTCAACATGAAAATGAACCTTTGATTTGAGAGAAGAAATGACTTACACAGCCCGCCAAATATCATACAGCAGATCCGCCCAGTCCTAAGACCTCCCAAATCCTATTGATCTTATGGTATTGATCTTATGGGGACACAGCTTTTTGGTGGGATCTTATGGGGACTCAGCTTTTCTGAATACTGACGGATTAGTATTCTCGAAGCAAGCGACGGAACGGCGGGCCTCATAGGGACACAGCTTTTTTTAATACTGATGAATTGGTATTCCTGACGGAAAGTACGGCAGATAGGCTGGCATCTTGCTTTTTCTTGTTCAGTTCAGAGGCATACCTGATCCAATCAACGGATCAGGCCTTAAATGATGATCTCGAATTCCCAATAGAAGCGAAGCCAAAACTTAGACTATTCCAGGTGTAGATTTCTACCAAAGAAATGAAGCCATGCTGAATGAGTAGCTCTCGCCTTACCAACCAGAGATCATTCGACGAGATGCTTTATGTAGAACCGACGTTTGGTTTTGAGACTTCGGGCATCCCGTACGGTTTGAGCTTTACCCGCTACCTGACTGAACATCCGACCGAAATCCTTCGTCAGTTTTCTCCACCGCTCGACGTCGATTCCTAAG
>JBBAXA010000003.1:30617-99397 GCA_040396935.1 Pirellula sp. | reverse complement strand
CATCCGACCGAAATCCTTCGTCAGTTTTCTCCACCGCTCGACGTCGATTCCTAAGTGCAAGTAATCCAGATTCGACAGTGGCAACACACCCTTGTCGCTGCAACGCGTTTTGTGATGACGTAGCACGTACAGGGACACAGCTTTTTTTTGGCCTGACGGGGACACAGCTTTTTTGGATACTGGCGAATTGGTATGCCTGACGGAAAGCACGGAAGCTGGGCTGGGATCTTACTTTTTCTTGTTCAATTCAGAGACCTACCTGACCCAAGCAAAGGATCAGGCCTTAAATGATGATCTCGAATTCCCAATAGAAGCGAAGCCAAAACTTAGACTATTCCAGGTGTAGATTTCTACCAAAGAAATGAAGCCATGCTGAATGAGTAGCTCTCGCCTTACCAACCAGAGATCATTCGACGAGATGCTTTATGTAGAACCGACGTTTGGTTTTGAGACTTCGGGCATCCCGTACGGTTTGAGCTTTACCCGCTACCTGACTGAACATCCGACCGAAATCCTTCGTCAGTTTTCTCCACCGCTCGACGTCGATTCCTAAGCGTTGCATCAAGAGTGGTAATTTTGAAGGTGTAAAGCCTTTCTTGTCCCCCCGATGCATGCGGGCCGTTAGATCCAGCAACTGCAAGTAATCCAGATTCGACAGTGGCAACACACCCTTGTCGCTGCAACGCGTTTTGTGACGATTCGGCTTGGGTCCCTCCGAGCCCTTCGATGACTCCAAAGGGATCGGAGACAAAAAACGATCAGGGCTTAGGCTCGGTTGCGATACCCTCTCTCGGGCTGCTTCGAAGCGTTTCTTACCGGATGTAAATTGACTGGCTTCAATCGAAGTAGCCAAGCCAGCTCGAATTGGGTTCAAATCCACATAAGCCGAACAAGCGAGGATTGCCTCCTCGTCGAGCAGTTTGACTGCCTTGAAACGGCTTTGAAAGAATTTACCAACTTCTTTGTCGTCCTTATTAGCACGCATTGCAATCTTCTGGCATAGGATGCGCATCCACCAAGATATGTCGCTCAGTCGTGTGCGAATCTGCTGTAGGGCAGCGGGGTTATCTCGGATCGCATCTAGCTCGGATTCGGTCGGCTCCAAGGCTCTGCCCTGTTTGTCTCTTCTTTTTGGACAAATCATCAGCCATCGACGAGCGACCTCGGTTTCATTCCAAGTCTCAACGACATCCGGTCGTGATCGGAGCACAAAATGCATGTGGTTGGACATGATCGCAAAAGAAATCAGATCGATCCCGAAATGCGCAGCCTGAACATGCAGTTGGTCTTCGACCCATATCTTGCGATGGTCGAAGTTCTTTTGCGTGATGGGATCGTTCCCTAACAAGAAACAGCGTCGGCAAACCCGCGCCATGACATGCAGGCATGCGATCTCGTTGGGGTTAAAGATTTCGGCGCGGATGATGCGTGCCATGGGGTGCCTCCTCGGGCTGAAAGGGAGTGGCATGCCAAGTTGGAATCACTAAGGGGAACAGAATTATGAAGCATTCATCCTGAAATTGCATCACCCCTCATGTGAGGGATGATGCAAACATAGGCAGTGACCCCATGAGCGCGACCTCATGAGCGCTGTAGACCATAAACCTATGGAAGGAATGACTCGCTGTTTTCTACATAGTTCGTAAGCTGAAAACTCAGTCCCCCTTATGTGGGGTGTGGTAGCAATAAGCTGTGTCCCCAATACGTCCAATAAGTCCCCCTACCAAAATCACCTGTGTCCCCGGATCGTGCCGGTGGCAGGTTGGCTCTGGTAGAATGCAAGCGTTGCTGCGAAGGAACCCTTTTGACGGAATGGATGGCTTATGATTCGTACCGATGTGGAGCTTGACAAGAGCGGGAAACAGCAGGGGTTTCTGAGAGCCCCCTATTCGCACAACCTCGGCGGGTGGGCGAATGTCATGATTCCAATCACGGTTATCGCGAGAGGATCCGGACCAACAGTATTGGTGCTCGGTGGCAATCACGGAGATGAATACCAGGGGCAAATCGCGATTATGAAGCTCGCTCGATCACTAGACGAAGATAACATCCATGGACGATTGATTCTCATCCCTTCGTTGAACTTCCCGGCCGCTCAAGCATCCACCCGATTATCCCCAATCGATGGAATGAACTTGAACCGAGCCTTCCCCGGCGATCCAGAGGGTACAGTCACCAGCCAAATCGCCCATTTCCTAACCCATCAACTGTTTCCGATATCCGATGCTGTAATCGACATCCACTCGGGCGGCCGCAGCATGGAGTTTGTCCCATGTTCGCATATGCACGTGGTTCAAAACCCAAAACAAAGACTCGCAATGCTGCAAGCTATGCTCGCTTGGAACACCGACTTCTGCTTTTTGTACACCGACATCGCGGGGAGCGGCTTGCTCCCAGTCGAGGCGGAGAATCAAGGTAAAACCGTAGTCACCACGGAACTGGGGGGAGGCGAAGGCATTCCTGCCAAAGTCCATCGAATCGCTTATGCGGGACTTCAGAACGTCCTCCGGCATCTGGGAGTGCTGGCTGGTGAAGTGCAAACCCGAGAGTCTTTAAAGCTTCCACCAACCGTGATCACTCAAGCTTTGGACGCTAAAAATTATATTCTTGCACCCGAATCTGGAATCCTAGAAATCTGCGTCGATTTAGGCACTCCCGTGCATCGCGATCAACCGATCGGATACATCCACTTTCTCGAACGACCGGATCGCGAACCTTGCAGCATCCTATCTCCAAAAAGCGGTTATCTCCTTACAATCCGTTGTCCCTGTAAAACCCAACAGGGAGACTGCATCGCAGTTGTAGCCGAGGAAGTGACCCCTGAAGAAGTCATGCAGCTCCCCTAAGGGAACAAACAAACGTATACAAATCTAAGTCGTAAGCCAATCGGTGCCCCCGGTGTATTTTTCGACGGCATCCAAATTGAGCTTAATCCCCAACCCAGGCCGATCCGGTATCAGTAAACAACCATGATCATCTAAACACCATGGCTCATCGACCAATTCATCGATGAAGGGAGAACCGGTCAGATACTCGACAAACCGAGTGTTGGGAATCGCCGAAGCTAAGTGCAGATCCGCTGCCAACCCTACCGCCGTGTTCCAACCGTGTGGCACAAACTCAACTCCGAAGTCTTGAGCCATCCACGCGATTCTTCTCTCTTCACTCAAACCTCCTACCTTGGTCACATCCGGCTGAACAATATCAAACGCTCCCTGCGACAACCAAGGAAGAAAACTCTGCCGTCGCGTCAACACCTCGCCGCCGGAAATCGGAACCGGAGAGTGTTCCCGCAACTTGATGAAGTCCTCTAAGGCATCCGGACTCAACGCCTCCTCGAACCAGACTACTCCGTAATTTTCAAGCATTCGCGCCGTCTGTATTGCCCACTTGTAATTTCGTCCCCAGTAAGCATCCGAACCACCGGCATCGACCATCAAATGACACTCATCACCAATCGATTCTCGCGCTGCTGCCACGATAGCCTCATCGGTCTTCGCATTTCTACGGCCGAACGGTCCCCACCCAATCTTAAAGGCCCGGAATCCGTTCTGTCTGACGATGCTTAAACTCTCTTTCATTCGATCCGGTTCTTCCATAAGTAGTGATGCATATGGCTGTATTCGATCGATGTACATCCCACCAAGTAAACGACCAATCGGTTGCCCAGATGCCTGCCCGAGCAAATCCCAAAGGGCTATATCAATACCGCTGATCGCATGGGTGATAGAGCCACCCCTTCCCAACCAAAACATGTGTTGGTGCAATTTCTCACTTACCCGCTCAGGCTCTAGTGCATTCTCACCTTGAAACAACGGCTTCAGGATGTCGAGCGACGCTTGCACCAATCGATCGTTGGTAAATACACTGCCCAGCCCCACCATTCCCGCATCTGTGTGGACCGCGATCAAGGTATGGACGCAATCATCCGGCTTGAGTTCGTTGCTCCAGCCTCCTTCGGGTGTCGCCCCTCGCAATCCAGCACAGGTGATTTTTGTTATCTTCATCGTTACACGTCGTTGTTAAAAGCAATTCTTTAATTAACTGTTGCGTTCCGAAACGATCATTCGCTGCGGCGATAGATCTCAACCTTTGGTTCATAGCGGTGAATACTGTCCAAGGGAAAAATGGGACGTCTGCATCGTCGATGCCCGAGACTCCGTACATTCGCACTCGACGAACCAGGCGCATCGATCATTAGCATATGGCTGCACCACGCAGCGTACATGTGGTGTTGACAATGAGGTGATTTCACTACGACTGCATCGAAGCGCTTGGGATTTTGACCGTTCGCATAGAAATAAGAACGATCATAGAGATTCACTGCGCGGCTTCCCACCACGACCGTAAAGGGGCCGAACTCCAGCACGGCCGTAGGTCCCGAATTCCATAGTTCTCCAAACGATTCGCTACGGAACATGCCGTCACTCAATAGTTTGACCCTAGCTCGCACCTTTATCGGCAGGAACCGCGATTGGTCCAATGTTCCTCCCAATGAAACTGTTACGTCAGCCCCTACCCCAGCCCGCATCGCAGCCTCCACCGCCGGCCGGTCGACAATGGGAATCAATGTTCTGCCTTGGTAATGGCAGTCCAAAAGCGCTTTGAGTATCGCGTTGCTATCGCCCGACGCCCCGGAACTAGTCGCATCCGCCGCATCGACCAACGCAATCGTTCCTCTTACCCCCGGAGGCCGAAAATTGTATATCCTCAACACCTCCGATTGCAGGTCGGACAATGAGATCAACGGGACCTGCATGCGTTCATGGTAACTCCAAAAAAGCTCAGCCAATCGGATCGCTACATCACGAGCGAAAGGTTCATCATCGTTCGAGACCACAAAGCTATACGTACCGAGTTCCGGCACATCGGTGAATGGATTACCGATGAACATTCCCGCCGACAAGCCATTGGGGCTCTGCTCCACCTCTTTGGCCAACGCGATGCATTGCCCAAAGAGCCCCGTCTCGGTAATCAACTCATCGCCTCGAACCAGGGCTGGGATCGGTACACGGGCCGTAATGGGCCGAGCTTGGCCGTCCATGATGCCAAGCAATAATCGTGCGGCACGCTCCCCTGTTTCATAAAAATCGATGTGCGGGTAAGTATGGTATGCAACGATAGCATCTGCATGGCGAAACATTTTTTGCGTCGCAATCCCGTGTAGATCTAACGAGACCACGATCGGTACACATTCGCCTAGTATGGCGCGCGTCTGCTCGAGTAGGTAACCCTCTGGATCTATCTCGTTTTTGGCACACATCGCTCCATGCATGCAAAAATACACTCCGTCTATCAGCCCATCGGAATAAGCCCTTCGGAGAGCCTCAAGAAAATCGCTTGCAATTACTTCCCAATCTTCTTGGGCAAGTGTCCCACCCGACGTGATAAAAAAAGCGCTGTAGGTCGGTACCACTTCGATAGAATGATCCATCTCCAAGACGGACAGAGCTCCTCCGACTTCGTTACGAACCGTTCGATGATAGTCCAGGATGTCACGGCCTCGGCGAATCCCAAAGTCCTCCAGACGGCTCAAGTGCGGATTGAATGTCGAGACTTCCTGCTTGCACTCAGCAATCACCACGCGACGAGGCATTGCGCTCCCAGTCTTTCGGATAGAGAAAAAGGATCGTGCAAAATAATACCACGATCGCCAGCCCATAGGCCAACGCAGCGATGCACAGCATACCTGGCAGCCCCATCGATTGCTTCCAGGCACCCACTAATAAGGGAGCGAAGCCGGATAGAAGGGCACCAAAGAGGTTGAGGATTCCGACGGCTGTCCCCCTCGCATTCGGACTAACAACTTCGAAAGCGGCCGGAAAAATATTACCCATCATCCATCCACTGCAAAACCCAAAAGCTACCAGCAACCATTTGAGTTGATCCAGTTGGTCAACCTGGCCGATCGCCACCATCAACGGCGCACAACCAACCAAACTCACAAGCAGAACGAACAACCTACCCTCGCGATGGTGCGCGCGCCAGAAATCCGCTACGTACCCTCCAACGAGAAGACCGATAAGGGTTGCGGATTGAAGATAGACCGTTGATGTCCACCCTGCTGCCGACATCGTGAGCTCAAATTTACTCTCGATGTAAGAAGCGAGCCAACTGTAAATCATCCACAAGCCGAAGACGAACAGCGGGAATACAATACACAGCATACAAAACGTCGGAACTCGAAACAACGCCAACACAGACTCGAAAAGATCACCCGGTCGTTTCGCATCGGTGGACTCACGTGGCTTTCCAGAAACTGCTTCAGGTAGATCGATAGAATCCGGCTGCGTATGGAACCTGCGTCTCAAGTACCATCCATAGGGCAACGCATAGAGCAGCCCACATGCGCCCATGATAAAGAACGCGAGTCGCCAGTGTCCTAGTTGTGCCATCCAGCCACCAAAGGAAGCTCCTCCAACGATGCCTGCTATCTGTGCGGTGGTCAGACTGGCAACAGCTTTCGATCGCCACTTCTCACGTGTTGCTTCCGAAGTCAAGGCGATGGCAGCGGGCATGAATAGAGCTTCGGAGATTCCCATCGCCGCTCGCATGGCAAGCAACATGAAGGGCGAGACCGATAATCCCGTGGCGATCGTCACCACGCTCCAAACCACGAGACTTGAAACAACAAGCTTCGCCTTGGAGACACGATCTGCAAGAAAACCTGCAATAGGACAACCGATGCCATAAACCCATAAAAATAGAGCGCCAGTCAGCCCGAGTTGCGCATCATTCATCGCCAATTCGCTTTTGAGTGCCGTAAACATCGCAAAGACAGCCTGGCGATCACAGTAGTTCAAAAAATAGGCGACCCACATCCAGCCAACAATCGATACTGTCGAAAAGACCGAGCTATCCTGCACTTTCCGGTCCAGTGCGTTACTCATGGTCTATCGACGCTTTCACTAACAACTTCAATACATGAGAAATGTCGCTTGAGACCGTCGTGGCGTTCATGTTTTTGCAGGAGCGATATTCGCGTTCCTACGAAAGAAGTTCTCGGGGTCATGTTTCTTCTTTAGTGCCAGCAATCTCGGATGATTCAAACCGAACAGTGAGGGAGAGCCAGCCGCCGTTTCGTAGGTTTGATAATTCGCATAAAGATTTTCATTTGAAACGGGACGTAGCAGCTTCAGCCAATTCTCTCCCCATGCAAAACGTGCATCGGTCTCGCGTGGATCACTCCAATTGTAGGCGACACGCAGATGAACCGAATGCTCTTTGCGATGCGGAAAAGCCGTCGCATCGGATTGGATACGACAAACCTCGCCATGCATGTAATGGCTTAAGCCCAGTATGACATCCGGCGGAGCTTGGGTGAGTTGATCAACATAAATATCGATGATGTCATCGGTGATGGCGTCGCGATAGACGGTCTGAATGGCCCGAAATGTAGGTGCGGGTATGTTGACGGGACTCGTAGCGGCAGCCTTCTCTGCTAAATCGGCGAAGGGCTGACGGTTGACATTCACTTTTGTGGGCTTGGCCAACGAACGAACTTTTTGAAACAGTTGTTCGGCATCTCGTTCATCACCTGCATGGCTAAGCCCGATGAAGACCCCTCGCTCGCCAGGGGTGAGATTGATTGCAGCCTGGAAGGCATCTGGCGCTTCCTGCATGATCTCACGAAAACCCCTCAAAACCGCACGGGCATCTCGAACGGAAAAAAAGAGATCCCCCGCGAGGACTGTGCCGAGTGGTTTTAGCCTCGCTTCAAAAGAAGTTGTCACTCCGAAATTAGCTCCAGCGCCCTGCAAGCCCCAAAACAGCTCCGGGTCGCTCTCCGCATCCACTTCGATAAAGCGAGCGTCTTCAGTCACCATTCGCGTAGAGACGAGCTGATCGCAGGAAGCGCCGAAAAGTCCTGATAGCCAACCCAGCCCACCTCCAAGGGTCAAGCCGGTCGCTCCAACTCCCGGGCACTGACCGAGAACAGGAACCATTCCAAAAGCCGCCGCCGCGCGAGAAACCTCACCCCCAACAACCCCTCCTTCCGCGCGAACGATTTGTCGTCTGGGATCGATCGAAATCTGTTTAAGCGGCGACAAATCGATGACCATTCCGTTCGAACTGCCCCAGGCGAGATAGCTGTGCCCACCTGATCGAACAGCCAACTCAAGTCCAAAGCGCCTCGCAAAATCAACAGCTCGGATCGCATCCTCTTCATGACCGCACTGCACCACAACTGCCGGTCGACTCGCTAGTTTCGGATTCCAGTAGAAAACCCGTTTGGCAGTTTCATAGCTATCGTCCCCTGGTAGAACGAGTCGCCCGCGTATCTTTGCACGCAGCTTGGCGTAGTCATCGGGACTAACATCAACACAGTTTGCTGACGCGGATTGCAAGCCCGCTTTAGCACAACCCATTCCACCTGCAAAGGAAGCAGCCCGCTGGATGAACTGACGCCGATTTGATGAGGACATAGCGAAATGGATAGTGGATTGCGAGGCTGACGAGTCGACACGCCCTTACCCCCTCATAGTACTCGATCTATCAGCGCCATGACACCACGTCGAGTTCCCTCTTCTATCCGTATCGAGCTTCTATCCATCGTGTCGCCGTAAACAAGGCATGCATCAGGTAAAAAGTACCCCAGCAACTTGAGATTCCCCGCCACAAGCGCCAGCGGCGGTGCGCGAGTACCATGGTTTCTTGGTCAATCGATTCCTGCTCCACACTCGGTTAACTCGAACGGAAGCCGTACCGTCGCCAAACGCTGCTTTTTATTCAGATTCCTCCGTGATGGACACATCGATCCACCTCAAATCGGTATTCTGGTGAGGTTTTGTTTTGCTCATCTCTCTGGAATGCAGGCGGGCTATCGATGGGAAGACTAGCACTGAAGATCGTTTGTTGGCAACTGGTGATTGGCTGCAGCGTTTGTGTCGCACAAAACGCTACCAAGCCTGGGAAATTTCACGTAGAGCATCCGACTCTTTTGAACCTAGGCTTTGAGTGGCCTATCGAGGGTGATGCCAACCGGAATTCTGCTGTATCAGTCCGATTCCGGAAGGTAGGCGATCCGCAATGGCGAGATGCCCTACCATTGATGCGAATGGGAGGGGAGCATGTTTTTCGCAGAAATGAGAACCTCGATTACACCGTACCCGACGGCTTCGCAGGATCGATTCTAAATCTGCAACCGGGTACGGAATACGAATGCGCATTCGAACTCAGCGATCCAGATGGGGTTAACGGTTCCGCAAAACAAACCGTTCAGGTCAAGACACGAACCGAGCCTCAACCCTACCAAGCCGGTCGAACGTTGCATGTCTACCCTCCCGACTTTCAAGGACCTCGGATCGAACCGAGCTTTACAGGAATCCTCCAAGCCTACTACGGCGCGGGACTCGGCGATTGGTCAACTGTTTGGGAACGCAAAATACAGCCAGGTGATAAATTATTGGTTCATGCTGGCCTGTATCGCCCGGAGCGACTCAATTACGTCGACCCTTTGATGGCTCCGTTTGATGGTTCGATGTCTCTCACGCTCAGGGGGACTGCCGAGCGCCCAATCACGATTCAAGCTGCCGGGGATGGCGAGGTGATTTTCGATGGAGCGGGAAATCATCGATTGTTTGATGTCATGGCCTCGCATTACCACATCTTCGAAGGATTGACCTTTCGCAACACTGACGTGGCAATCTTCGCTGGACAGAAAGAGGTACTCGGGGCAGTCGGTTTGGCAGTAAAGAATTGCCGTTTTGAGAATGTCGGATTTGGAGTCTGGACGGAGAATGCTGGGTCGCGGGACTTCTACATCGCCGACAATTTATTCCTCGGACGCGATGATCGCTTTCGATTGATTGGCTGGGGTGGACGTCAAAGATTTCCTGGTGCGCCGAGTTGGCCGGAACCGCTGTATGGCTCGCATTTGCTGACCAGCTACTATGCAGTAAAAGTCTATGGACCCGGGCATGTCATCGCGCACAATGCCGTCGCTTATTTCCATGATGCGATTGCGATCTCTACCTATGGCACTCCTGAAAAGGATCCCGAATTACGCGCGTCATGCATCGATATCTACAATAATGACATCCATCTTATGAACGACGATTTCCTCGAGACCGATGGTGGTGTGCACAACATTCGAGTCTTTGGAAATCGTGGATTGAATGCGGCAGGGGGTGGATATAGTGCTCAACCCGTGTTCGGTGGCCCAGCCTACTTCTATCGGAACTTGCTTTACAACGTCCCGCGAGGTGTCGCGTTTAAATTCTCGGCTAAGGCGGCGGGATTGTTCGTTGCCCACAATACCCTGATCAGTGAAAACATTATTAGTGACCCTGCAGCGAACATGCACTTTCGTAACAATCTGTTTCTCGGCCGAGATGCTGAGGCACGTGGGATCATGAAAGTAGCCCATGCGACCGATGCCTTCAGTTCGGATTACAACGGATACAGGCCAAACCCAAAGGTCCGCGATCAATATCGACTGGTCGCCCCCGGTCGAGGAAAGAGGATTTACGAACCGAAGGAAGAGGAGTGGCAATCGTTTGCTACTCTCAGGGATCTCGCTTCAGGTACCGGTCTTGAGCAACACAGTATCGAAGTCGATTACGACATCTTCGAGAAAATTTCACCACCGGACGCCACTCGCGAGCACGCCGTCTATCATGCCATGGACATGAACTTTGCATTGAAGCCGACATCCAAGGCTGTTGATGCTGGAGTTGTAATCCCGACGATCAATGACGGATTCCTAGGGAGAGCTCCCGATTTAGGTGCCTTGGAAAGTGGACAGCCTCCACCGCAGTACGGTCCCAGATGGCTGACTTGGCAGCCGTTTTACCGCTAGGATTGCCAGGGATTCGTCAGCGGAGCTCGGTCAACCAGCGGAATCACTCTTACCCGAAATTGGCGCAGCATGGGAATGGGACGTCTATTACAACACTTCAATAATCTGTACTCGGTTTGGGTGGTCGCGTTATCGGTCGTTGCGTTCATTTGGCCATGGACCATGATTTGGTTCGACAAGCCCTGGATATTTTGGTCTCTCGCGGGATCGATGCTGGGGATGGGTTTGACTCTCAGCCTGGAGGACTTCCGAAAAATTGGAAAGATGCCGAGTAGCCTCGCCTTGGGCTTCTTGTGTCAGTACACCGTAATGCCGCTCTGCGGATGGGCAACGGCAACACTGTTAGGTTTGGAGACGGGTTTAGCAGTTGGCATTATCTTGGTAGCCAGTTGTCCCGGCGGGATGGCGTCCAATATGATCACTTATTTGGCTCGTGCTAACTTGGCGTTGTCTGTTTTGTTGACACTCGCCTCAACGTTCATGGCATTCGTCTTTACGCCGCTCTGGACCAGTATCCTGGCGGGGAAATACGTCCCCGTTGATGCATGGGGGATGTGTCTATCCGCTCTTCAGTTAACGATCGCCCCGGTGATCGTCGGATTACTGATTCGTTGGAAATTACCTAAGATCGCGGATGGTATTGGGGCCTGCGGTCCCACGTTTGCTGTGTTAGCCTTTACTTTTGTGACAGCTGGAATTGTCGCAGCGAGCGCGGATGTCATTGCGACCCATTTCGGAAAACTAGCCATCGCTGCGATGGTACTGCATATCGCCGGTTTTGCATTGGGCTACATCGTTTCGAAACTGCTTCGCTATCCCGAATCCGTCGCGAGAACCGTGAGCATCGAAGTCGGAATGCAAAATGGAGGAATGGCTGCATCGCTCGCCAGAGAGCATTTTCCTGCACTCCCATTGGCAGCGGCAGCCACCGTGTTCAGCGGCGTAACTCAAAATATTCTGGGTGGGCTGATCGCTGCCTACTGGAAGCGACGAGCTACCGAAGAAACAGCGGGTGTTGATGGATCGGAAACGCCTCCCGCAGGAAACGAGAGCCCGTCTGCCGTATCATCGAATAAAAACGATGGAAGCCAATCTTCAAATCTCATCCCATAGGTTTATCCGCAGGATCTTTGATCGAACGTCTTACGGATTCATGGAGACCGGCATCTGCGATTCGGGTAGAGCAAGATGTTTTCAGACCGGTCTCTTAGTAACGCTCTACTTTGCATCTTGCAAAAAGCCAGCTACCGCTTTTGATTATTCCCTTCGGTCAGAGTGAAGTCTGTCAAACGAGAGAATATTCTAAATCCACAGTACTCCACGAGCTACTCGTCGGTCCTCTTCTTCTTGTTTGCCATTTTATGGACCACAATCGTCGTGTCATTCTTTTGCTTTGATCCGGGAGTACTACGCCCCTCGTCAATGTATCGTTCGAGAAGCCTCGTTAGCTTTTGAACCAGCTCCTGATTCTCTAACTGTAAATTTCGTTTCTCCGCGATGTCTTCGCGAAGATTGTAAAGCTGAATCGACGGGAGTCCTTGACGTTCGGCATCAGCGTCCCCGGGCTTGCCCCATCCTCCACTTCCAGGGCAAAACTCGAGTTTCCATGGTCCTTGGCGAATAGCAAAGCGACCTTGGATGCTGTGATGCACGACCGCCTCATGAATGGGATGGATATCTTTACCTAGCAAGGCCGACAGAATACTCACACTGTCCTCACCCGCATCGTCCGGCAATTGCACTCCCAGTATTTCGGCGCATGTCGCAATAAAGTCTGAATGGCAAATCACTTGGTCGCATACAGATCCTGGTTTCACTTTTCCGGGCCATCGCACAAAGAAGGGGACGCGATGCCCGCCCTCCCAGATATCCGCCTTGTAGCCACGAAACTGAGCGCTGGGGAAATGGCCTTGATCTTCGAGCTTATCTACCTTTGCCTGCGGGGAACAACCATTATCGGATGTGAAGAAAACAAGCGTGTTGTCCGTCAGCCCCTCCATGTCGAGAACCGAGAGAACCTTTCCAACAACAGCATCGGTCTGCATCACAAAGTCAGCATAATCGCCGAGTCCACTTTTGCCTTGCCACTCGATCGCTGGAACAATGGGCGTGTGTGGTGATGTGAGTGGGAGATAGAGGAAAAACGGTTTGCCAGCTTTTGCACTCGATGATCGGCTTCGGATGTAATCCTCGGCATGGGATTCTAGACGCGGCAGCATTTCGATCGTAGGCAGAGCCTCGATCACACGATCATTCTCAATCAAGGACGACATCGTCCGTGCGTTAGAGCAACCATAGAAACGATCGAAGCCTCGGGTGATTGGTCCCCCTATGATTCGAGCCCCTACCGGTAAACCGTTTCCGCCGATTCCCTGGTTCCCTTCTCGCTTGGCTGTCTGCGCATCGGATTGGAACCCGAGATGCCATTTGCCAATACAGGCGGTGTGATAACCATGCTGTTGCAGCAATCGCGCAACCGTCAGCCGGTCCGCTGCGATCAGCGGTTCATCATTGCCACCATCCAGAACTCCCTGCTGAAGTCGCGTCCGCCATGCGTATCTTCCTGTCAGCAGACCATAGCGGGTTGGCGTGCAGACCGATGAACCGCTATGCGCATCCCTGAAAACCATCCCGTCGGCAGCAATTCGATCGAAATGCGGAGTCGTAATCCTACCACGCTTCGGATTCAAGCACTGGACATCTCCATAGCCCAGATCATCGCACAAGATAAAAACGATGTTCGGCTTTGAAATGTCCGCTGCATGCAATGCGCCTACTGGTACAGATACTAAAATGGCACATAGTACTAACCATCTTGTTATGTTGCGATGTATCATCATCCGAATATCCGAGCAGATCATTGTGAAGAAACCGGTCCGATAGTGTAATCGATTCCTCCCTCTGGCCATCTCCATCTCTATCCGTTTCGCACATGGATTCGTTCGATCGGGAAGTGGAAGTCGTTTTTTTCGGCAGTCTGTTTTCAGTGTGCTTTTTGCTGTAGGAAGCGGCAATTTCCGGTGACAGACCTTCGGGCTGTTTAAAAATTGGGAGCAAGCTAACCGTGGCTCTGTGAGCCGCGATTAGCAGTCTATCTATCCTAAGAGCCTCAGAAGTAATTGGTCCTGCAACGACGCGCCGAATGGGGCGACAGTAGGGTTTAATCAAGCCCGAATGGGCCGACATACTCTATACCGGGGTGACGAAGTCCCCCGGTTAAGCAGTCCACCACTTCTCATCAGGTCCGAATGGGCCGACATACTCTATGCCGGGATGACGAAGTCCCCCGGTTAAGCAGTCCACCACTCTCATCAGGCCCGAATGGGCCGACAGAGTAATGGTTCGCCCTAGGCACTGCTTACTTGGGGGGGGTGGTTAATGTGTCAGCCCGCCAGGCTTTTCAGAACAGAGTTGCCCGCAGACCGTGGCTCTGGGAGCCACGGCAATCATTGTTTCGGCCCTCCAGGCCTGAGCAGCCAGGACAACAAAGTCCAAAGGGTAACGCTGCGAAGAGCAGGCAAGTGACTGTCACCAAACCAAGTGACTTGGCAGACACCACCGACAAATCTCGCTCGCACTCTCCGACGTTCCCCTCAAATCCAAGGGTTTACCGGCATTTTGCGTGAACACCACTTGGAATGCATGGAATGTGCCTACTACCTTGACTTTTGTCGGCTGTGTCAATCGATTAGGAAAGAATTCAGGTCCGCATAATTCGTACGATCAGACACTTTTGCCTGACCCTTATTTTAGGCTGTTCCTCTTGCCTCGATTACCCAGTTTCACGTATACCCTCGAAATGAATCGAACCCGAGGAAGATTGTTGACCGATGAATCAAACCGAGAACAGCGACTGCTATCAAACCGTCGACTGTAGTCAATTCAATACACCCTTTGAAACAGCTGGAATACGCTGTGACGAAGTTTTCATGGGACATCGGTTCTTTTTCTCAGTTGGTGAGCCTAGCGGCGATTTGCATGCGGCGAATCTGATTCGTTCACTTCAACGCTTGTCACCCACCTCCACCTATCGCGGCTTTGGGGGTGCCCGGATGATTCAGTCGGGTTTGGATCTCGATTTTGACCTGACTAGTATGGCGGTGATGGGATTCACCGAAGTCGTACCGAAGCTTCGAGAGTTTTTTCGCATTGCAAAGCTTGCTGAGCAGTCTTTTGCCCGAGGGGAGGTGGATGCGGTTGTCCTCGTAGACTTTCCCGGATTCAATTGGCACATCGCCAAGCGTGCGAAGAAGCATGGACTGCCCGTCTACTATTACCTGCCCCCACAACTATGGGCTTGGGGCGGTTGGCGAGTCCGCAAAATGCGGAAGTATGTCGACCATGTGATCTGCAATCTACCATTTGAAGCGGAATGGTTCGAAAAAAATGGCGTTCCATGTACGAATGTTGGCCATCCTTTTTTTGATCACATTTCCCAGCAATCGTTGGACAGAAAATTCATCGACCGTTGGAGATCCCAAGACAGGATTCAAGTAGCTGTACTGCCTGGATCCAGGGATCATGAAGTCCAGCACATTTGGCCACTTCAGTTGCAGATCCTACGTCGGCTCGCAAAAGAATACCCCGACGTGGATTTTCTGGTTGCTGCTCTGAAAGACTCTCACGCGTTGTGGTGTCGAAATCAACTGATCTCGAGTGACTCGAAACTACCCATTCAAATTTTCGCAGGAAAGACAAGCGAGATCATCGAATTGTGCGATTGCTCTCTCATGAAGAGCGGTTCTGTGTCGCTCGAAATGATGGGTCGTGGCAAGCCGGCTGCAGTGATGTATCACGTCAGTCGCTTGACATACAACTTGGCGAAACTGCTTGTGCGAATCAAAAGCATATCGCTACCGAATTTGATCGCCGGTGAACAGGTTTTGCCGGAAAGCATTTCATACGGATCCATCGATTCCGATTCGGCCAAGAAGTCAATCGATCAGACAGCCGAGATCATGGGACGGCTCATTTCTGACACTTCGTATCGTTTGGGTAAGAGAAGAAGGCTGCTGGAATTAGCCCATCGTTACGCGAAACCAGGTGCCAGTTACGAATCTGCAAAATTACTACTTCAGGGCCTATCGCGTGGGAACGATGGAACCCTACCCATCGACGAATCCGAGGCCACGATCGCTGTTTCACGAAAGAAGGCTGGCTGATCCATGTCCACATGGGTTCTCTACTTGATTCGCCACGCTCAATCCGAAAACAACGCGAAACCCGATGCGGAACGCATACCGGACCCAGGAATTACGCCTTTAGGTGTTGAACAGTCCGAGCGGCTGGCTGCATCGATTGATCGCTATAGACCGACACGGCTGTACTGCAGTCCATTTCTGCGATCCCTGCAAACGCTCAGTCCGGTCGCAAAGAAACTGCAGTTGCAGCCCAGGGTTCGACAAGATCTCTACGAACAAGGTGGATGCCATCGTGGCTACGTGGATGGGCAACGATTCGCAGAGCCAGGGATGTCCAGAAGCGATATGTCCGCTCGCTTTCCCCATTGGCATCTAGACGAGCGAATCACTCAAGCAGGATGGAATGACTTGGCTGGCTATGAGCGAATCGATCAAGCGAGAAGGCGCGCACAACGTGTGAAAGAGTGGTACGAACAGCAGCCGGACGACCATTCCGACCATCGCGTCGCGATGATGATTCATGCGGACTTTAAGTTGCGGCTATTGGAGGCGTTTTTAGGTTTCGACGATCTCGACCCGCATATTGTGGAACCGATCAACACGTCGATCTCCTGCTTGATTCGTGAAAATGGGAGGTGGCGGCTGGATTACTGGAATCATTTCCATCATCTGCCTACCGAGTTGGTAACTAGCTGAATGGCTTGGTAATCAGCAATAAAAAGCTCCTAGCTACATGTGGATTTGCATACCAGCGAATTCTCATTGCGGACGATTCTTGAAGTAATCGACAAAGACCAACGGCAATTGATTCCCGTAATCTTTCCAATGCTTTGCCATCGGACGCTCACCTGTCGCGGCGATGATATTGCAGTTGAATTCATGGACAGCAGCATCGATTCCGAACCTCATCAACCACCCTTCACCCAGCGTTCCAGCATTTCGATAATTTGCCTTGGTCGATCCTTCGGTAAACCATGTGTATCGACGCAGTAGGGACTCGAGAAACTCCATGCGCTGGATGTGCTTTTCTAAATCGACGCCCGGTGGACGACTGATATGCAACTTTCCATTCCCATCATTGTGGAGCTCGAGTGCCAAGTCAGGAGATCTACCAGACTGGATACGAGACTGCAGCCATTTTTCCAAAGCGTGGTTTTCGGGACATAACGACTCGATCGCTGGCAGGTTCCAATCGCGATTCAAATCCTTCCCCATCGAGTTGAATCTAGTTCGCCCTCGAGCGACACCATCTAAATTCGCCATCGGCAAAATGTGCACACACATCGACTCTAGGAAACGATCGCGATTCGTTCCCTCACTCAAAAGCGTTTCGAGAACTCCCTCGACGACCCAATTTCCACCCGCCTCCCAAGGATGGGCGCGCGCGCGTAGAAATACTTGATTCTCCGCATCATCCCGTCCGACTCGAATCATTTCCAGATCACGCCCTTCGACGGTTTCACCTATCTTGGTAATCGTTACATCTCGATGCCCCTGAATCCGCTTCATGAGCTTCCGAAGATCGGAGATACGATACGGTTCTACGCGTGCGACATATTGAGAACCATGGGTGAGTTCCACGATACCGAATACTCTGCCGTCCTCGGTCGGCTCGAGCGGGATGGAGCGCCAATCCCTCCCATCGTCCGATACGACAGCCGCGAGCAATTCACGTGCGACAGAACCTGGGGTGGAATTCCATACATTGCTGAGATTATTGAATTCCAAGCGAACTTGCTGATCGACGGCACCGTGGATACGAAAATGAACATGACCAGCGGCCCGATTGGGTGAATCCCTCTCATGGTCGTACAGCAGGTGGATCTGCAAAGTCCCTCGTTCATCGATCTCGTACCAGAGTGGCGATGCATTTTCAAAAAGCGTATCGACGTAAAGAGTCGCATTGGCGTTCGATCCGGATTCCTGCGCGGAGAGCCTAGGAATCGAGACAACCATGCAGATAGGTAGGAAAATCCATGCCATTGCAAGCATTCTGCGAACACCAACTGCATCTTCTGCTAGGAGTTTTTTGCTGGTACGCCATGGATGGCTTTTCATATCCGAACCTCTAAAACAAACGTACTTCCGTGATACGGGTGGTCTCGCCGCACTGCTAAAGGAGTCGGATTTTAGCAAAGAGAGATCGCGGAGGTTGGGAATTCACATTTCGACGATGATGGCTGAGAGCAACCGCACCTGGGAGATTCCAATGGAACTTCTCTCTTGAGCCGCTTTGGGAACGATCGCTTCACTCCTCTGACTCCCGTTCTCAGCAAAACGTTCCAATCCCTTGGGATAGATTGTTTGAGGATACGGATGCATCATATTGTGAAAGGATTTTCCCAAAAACACTCTTTTCTCAGAAAAGCGTGGCGGGATCTGCGCGCCAAAGGCTGCGTATTGCCAACAGGCCTGAAAAAGTGCACATCACAACGGCCATAGCTGCAACGCCTAGCATTCGCTCCCAGGTCATAAACGTGGGAATACCAGACAATCCCACCGTGACTCGGTACAAAACCTCCGCGCAAAGAGCGGAGATGACATAGCCTGCAAGCGCAAGAATCCAGGCTTGCCGCAATACGATTCCGGCAACAAACCACTCCGAATAGCCCATTGCCTTCATCGTTGCGAACTCCGAGATACGGGATGTGACATCGGTAGCGAGTACCATATAAACGATCGCCGCCCCGATAATGAAGGACAGCAAAACACCCATGGTGAAGATCATCCCGATGGGCGTTTCATTCAGCCAACGCCTTCGCTCCCATTTCTTTTGCTCGTCCATCGTCAGCAGTTGAACGGACATCGCCGCATGTGAATCTCGCTCCATCAGCCAATCCTCTAGTTCCCGTCGTGTCGATTCGGCATCGACATTTGGGCGCAGACGCACCAACCCAAGGGACGCCCGCCTTTGAGTATCCACTGGGGAACGGCGGCTAAATCCGACATCGCTGATAAGTACGGCACCGTTGGTAGCCAAACCGGTACCGAGCTTAAAGACACCGGCGATGCGAGTCGAGCGTCCACCGAGTTCGGCAAAGAACGAAATATCTTGATCCGAAAAGCGCCTGCAGTTTTGAGGTCCATACTCAGCACGCGTCGCGCTATCGATCAAAAGAGCGTCTGGATCTTTGATTTGTTCCAATAAAGGAGTTAGATCCGGAAGATCGATGACAGGTCGATCCAGTTCCATCGCCATCATGCCGACGGTGCGAAACGATCCATCGGGTGGAGCTGACTCACACGATTCGTTACGCGGAGGGTTTTGCCAACGCTGCAACATGATAAAGAACGGATCAACCGATGCGACATTCGGATGAGAGGCAACGATTTCCATCCAAGCTCGATCGATGGTCTTCGGCTCGTAAAGATGGACGTAGTCAAGAGAACGCATCACGATGTCCCCTTTCAATTTTCCGTAGACAATCACAGCCGTATTGCCGACTGCCCCGCGAAATCCGAGTTGCATGAAAATCAAAAGGAGGGCGAACGAAACACCTCCAATGCTGACAACGGCTCTGGCGGGCTGGGCGCAAAGATTAAGCAGGGAAACAGGTGTACGACGAAAAAGTGAGCTGCTTACCAAAGTTCGCCTTGCAGAAACGCGTGCGGAAGGTTGGAATTGATGGAAATCATAGCGGATTGCTCACCGGTTCACCAACCTAGGAATTGATCTTGGCCTCACCATCGAGAAGCGGCGTGTTCGCAGCCGGCATGGACGATCGACTTGCGAGATTCAGCGAAAGTATCAGCTTTGACCATCGCCTGTATAAGCATGACATTCGCGGCTCAGTGGCTCACGCGAGGATGCTCGCAAAGCAAGGAATGCTCACCGAAGAGGAACTTCGTGCGATCGAAACGGAGTTGAAACATATTGAGAACTCCATGGATGAGGGAACTTTCCCATTTCGAGTCGAACTCGAAGACATCCACATGCACATAGAGCAGGCACTGATCGATAAGCTCGGAGATACCGGCAGGAAGCTACACACAGCCCGTTCACGCAATGATCAGATTGCAACCGACCTTCGACTATGGGTTCGGGATCACCTGGATCTGGTGGACGAACGGCTCACCCATTTGCAACGTGCGTTCCTCACGAGGTGCGAAAAAGACCGCGGTGTTATCATCCCCGCTTATACGCATTTGCAACGAGCGCAACCCGTCTTGGCACCTCACTATTGGTTAGCTTACATGGAAAAGTTTCAAAGGGATAAAGGACGCATCGCAGATTGCAGAAAGAGAACGAACGTTTGTCCTCTCGGTGGAGCCGCTGTCGCGGGGACAAGCCTACCGATCGACCGACACTTCACCTCACAACAACTCGGATTTGAAGATATCGCGCACAATAGTATTGACATAAGTAGCGACCGGGATTTCGTCATCGAGTCGGTTTTCGCACTCACGATGATTGCTGAGCATCTGAGCGGCTGGGCGGAGGAATGGATCCTTTGGTCAACCACTGAGTTCGGGTTCCTAAAGCTGCCGCATCCGTTCTGTACGGGGAGTTCCATCATGCCCCAGAAAGTCAACCCAGATACGCTTGAACTCACGCGTGGGAAGTCGTCGCGCGTCATCGGCTCACTGCAGTCCTTACTGGTTCTGATCAAAGGGCTACCGCTGGCTTACAACCGGGATCTTCAGGAGGACAAACCCCCGCTCTTTGATGCATTCGATAACGTCGTAGCGATGTTGGAATTAGCGGCACCCATCGTGGAGCAATCGGAGCTGGATCGGGAATCAATCCACGCGAGGATCGACCAGGGATTCCTGGATGCAACAGCCTTGATGGAGGCGTGCATCGCGGCAGGACTACCTCAACGCACTGCACACCATCGAGTCGGCGCGATGGTCGCTTTAGCCAAAGAGCGTGGTGTTCGACTAGCTGACCTGTCCGATGAGGATTTCCACGCCATCGACCCTGGTCTAGATCCAACGATTCGGAAAATACTAAGTGTCGAGGGCGCGGTTGCTTCGTACAAATCCTATGGCTCCAGTCATCCGGAGCAGGTAGAGTTTCAAATCGAACGTTGGAAGCGTAACCTTCAGTGCTAGCAACCTCTTATGCTTGAGGTTTTCCTACGACGACAGATTCGGTAGATCGATGCGTTTTCACTTTCATCGATGAACCATGGCAGCCGTCCATTCCAATGATGTGTTGGTATTCGGCCGACGATCAACCAACTCGCGTCAACATCAAACTCGATCATAAAGGCAGAGGTTTTCAATGAGTGAAGCTAATGGACTTAGACAGTTCGAGTGGTTTTGCGGACGTCTCGTTTCGACTTGGAAGAGTCCCGTTTTTGTGGGATACTTATCCACTCGTTGATCGCTCCTCCCCTGATTGAGGGGTTTTCTCACGCAATGTAGTGAAGGAGCAGGCTTACGGAACCGAACGATTCGCAGTTCCGGAGTGATGAAATCGCCGTACGGGCAAATTAGTTGTCCGCGGCAAATTTTTTATTGGGAGACCGTTGATGTACAAGAATTTAAACGCGACAGTACTGGGGGTATCAGGGCGACAAAGCGAATTGATCGAGCTTGCCATGACCTACGGTTTTCGCGGGTTGGATATCGATATCGTGGATCTGGTCAAGCGAACGCAACGAAGTGAATTCGACAAAGCTTCGCGATACCTCCTCAGCTCGAAAATGAATGTGAGCGGATTCGACATTCCGATCGATTTGGATGCCGATGAAGCTTCATTTGAAAAGGCTTTGGCTGAACTCCCCGCGACGATTGAAATCGCTGGCAAAGTCGGGGCAAGAGCAGGATTTTTGAGGCTTCCTGCAGCTACCGATCGTTTGCCGTTCCATGAATACTTTGACGTCCTTCGCAAGCGGGTCGATCGCATCGGTGCCATATTCGAGAAGAACAAAGTGATGCTCGGCCTTTACTTCTCGACAGCGAGCGAAAACCGGGAAAACCGTCAGTTTAAGTTCATCCAGGACGTCGAAAGCTTTATGGCGTTTTTCAAAGCATGCACCTCCCCCGCGGTGGGAGTGGTAATTGATACCTTCAATTGGGTTGTTGGAGGAGGAACGTTCGAACAGTTGGCTTCGATCCCTGGCACGAAGGTAGCCGCCCTGCGGCTTTCCGACACAGAACAACTACCCACGATTGCAGATGCAAGCGTCAAAATGCGACAATTGCCGGGCACCTCGGGCATCATCGATAACGTTCGCATGGTCGCCACGTTGAGCAAGTCGGGTTTCGACGGCCCGATCACGAGTTTTGCCCATTCGAGCAATTTCTCGGGCATGACCCGCGACTCGATCGTAGCCAAGAGCCAGGACGCACTCGACAACGTTTTAGCCGGTGCAGGTTTACCAACCTTCACGCGTCGGCCTGAGATGATCGTCGAGTCAACTGGACCTATCTCCGAAGACATCGGACTCGAGGCTTAGAGCCATTCGAGTTCACAGTTCCATGATCGCGATTCCAAGATCATAGAAAAAGCGGGCCGTAAGCCCGCTTTTTCTATTTCTTTTGAGGTCAATCGATCCTGATAACAGTATCCAATCGGATTGCTCGACCGTTATTCTCGCAGGAATAAATTGCTAGCTACGAGGCACCTTCGAGCCGAGTCGCTTACGGTATCTCCAGGCCGCACCGACGCCAGAAAGTGTTGCGATCAGAGCCAAACTGGATGGCTCCGGAACCGCAGTGAAATTGGCGTTACCGACTGCAAATGTAAAGGACTCGGTCGCGGAAAACGGGGTGGTGGTAGTACCCTGCGTCCTCGATGCAGACACGGTAAACGCCACCTCAAAAATACCTTGGCCTGTGAATGCCATGTTCCAGTGATCATGGGATCCAGCGGCTAGCGAGAACGACTTATTCGAGGGAAAACCTGAGGTGGTCGTGATCATATTAATGATGCTGCCATCTCCAGAAAGTTGCCAAGCTGAAAACTGGGAAGAACCCGAGGTGGTTGGTTTTGCAGTAATACCGTTTAGCGTGAATGTGACAGGCCCCCAACCGTTGGTGGTTCCTAATTCTTCCGTACCGAAACCGATGAACGGTCGATCTGAAGCGCTAGTTCCCGGTAACAGCCAAAAGTCTTGCCCAGGATTGACTCCCAGAAAGTTGAATCGGGATTCCCCGAACCCCGTTCCGTTTGTGGGTCTAGTCTGTCTCAAGCTATCCCCAATTCCGAACCAGACTTGATCCGCCTCATACTCATCCTTCGGGAGAGTTCCACCTCCGAATAGCGAAAGGACTGTATCGGCATGGATGTGCGGTTCCAAATTATTGTTAGCGAACCCGACCCCGATGTCGGCATGCCCCGCGGTCATCGTACCCAGAAACTGCGCGTCCAACTTATTCGAGCTACTACAAAAAACGGCTGCGGTTACGAACAATACTTTTGCAAGGAAATAAAATTTCATTGGCGATTTCCCTTTGGATGGAAACAAACTCATTCCAATGTTATAATCTCAACGGATGTTCATGCAATAGTTGTGCATGTGATTTTTGGTTCTTTTTGTTTACGAAACGCGAGTGCGTTATGTCGATAGCCATTGGCCCGCGCCGACGCTCAGTCACCCGAGGTTTCACCCTCGTTGAACTCCTCGTTGTGATTGCGATCATCGGAGTTCTCGTGGGACTTTTGCTGCCTGCGGTCCAAGCCGCTCGAGAAGCAGCGCGTCGCATGCAATGCTCGAATAACGTGAAGCAACTCTCGCTGGCTGTATTGAATTACGAAAGCGCTTTTCGAACATTCCCTCTTACGATCATTGGAAATACTCCTCAGCGAGGGAGTGGGTTTTACAGCTGGAAGGCCATGTTGCTGCCATTTGTCGAACAAAATGCTGTCTTCCAATCCATCGATTTTTCAGGCTCGATGAACGATTCGTATGCAGGTTCAGGCCCCGACTACCTCCGCGTCTTCATCGATCGCTCGAATCCTAATTCCGTCGCGGCATCCACCCTGATTCCTACGTTTCTTTGTCCTTCGGATACGGTCACAGTCACAACCTTCGCAGGGAATCGTGGTACCGCTCCAGGAAGTTATGCAGGCAACATAGGCTGGGTTGCCAGAACGACGGGTCGTACAGGTGAAATGGGAGCCTTATCGACCTCAAACGGAGCCATGCCTTTTGTGAACCCAAGAATCATGGATCCATGGTTTGTGCCTCGACTCTCCACACGCGATCTGGTCGACGGAACCTCGTCCACCGCGTTAGTATCCGAACGCATAATCAATTCGGGTGTACCAGTGGATGGCCCATTTGGATTGCAGATGCCTAATGGACACACAGCCACTATGTCCTATTGCGGTGGCGGTGGTTCGTCGCGATCCCTCGCCCAATGGATCCCTTACTGCAAGGGTGTGACCATGGCGGACCCTACCTACTCCGCTCCTCATGGTAAAGCATGGATTTCAGGACACACATTGGCTGCGAATTTGTACATGCATGTAATGCCACCCAACAGTCGCAACTGCCACATCTATGGCGGGGAGGATCGAGGTAATAATATCGTCTCTGCTAGCAGCCGGCATCTCAACGGCGTGAACGTCGGATACGCCGATGGGCACGTCTCCTTTGTGAATGCCAACGTCTCAAACAACGTTTGGTGGGCGATCGGAAGTCGAAACGGCTCCGAGACCGATACGGATTTCAACGATTATTGAATTGAAAATTCGATCCTTAACGACGATGCCAAAGATGTTCCATCCGCGAGACTCTGGATGCGTTTTCAAACGTTGCTCTAGCAGCAACCTTGGATCATCTCCTTATTGCCGAGACCGCTTTATCAATGCTCTCGGTCCCGAGTGAACGCCCCAGATACGGCCGCTGCATCGATATCCAAATCCCAAACAATCAGGGATATCCCATGCACCAGGGCCAAGCGTGAAAAGAAAAAAGCCACGAACCGATCGGATCTGTACCAGGCGTGAAATGGGAAACACCTCACGGATCCTAAAGCTCGTGGCGATTGGGCATGTATTCAAACGGAATTGGAACTGTGAACCCAGATGTCATGACAACAATCTGCCTACAGTGAAGTGAAATGCAATCCTACGTGGACTGCAATTCCTTTCCAACTTGTCCGGGGTGGTAAACCGAATAGACGTATACCGGAATGTCCAGGTCACCAAGATTCGCTTCAATCAAAGGTTGCACTTCGCTCCACTTGAGCCCCCCGACACCGGTCGCCAGGGCTGGAAGTGCAACGCTACTAATTTTCTCTTGTTCGATTGCATGCCGTAGCTTCTTCAACGCATGGCTGACATTGGCCAATGTTGCTTTACCGGGACGGGCCCCATGTGCTATCTCCCCCTCCTGAGTCATCAAGTTGAAAATCCTGACTCCTCCTGCATTCCCCCACATCCAGATATCTCCCGGCTTCGGGTGAGACTGATGAACAAAATGTCGGAAATCCTTCGCCATCGCCGGCCACTTGTCCCGCAGTGCTAACGCTAACCCTGAATCAAAATGGTCGTTTGGTGCAACGCCATGCGCAATGGCTTGGGCTCCGCTAAGCAGAATATCGCCTGTAACTTCGTGAATCATACCTTTGCCTTACGAAAATGAGTCAAACGAACCTGTGCCAACTTACATGCAAGCTACGAGTGGAATTGCGAAGACCATACCAATGGAGACGTAATCCTCGAATAATGTTGAATTCGATCGAAATCTCGATGAACAGGGGGCATTCAGGCAGCAGATTTGGTTTCGAGCAAATCCCTAGTGTGCCAACTCGCGCCAGTAGTGTGCGGCCCGACAGCGCTCACTGATCTCCTCGCATGGAACGAGATGGAGTCGCGAATCTAAAGTTCGATTATGGAATGCGCGAGAGTGAGGTTTTACCATCCTCTAGTACTGCGATGGGCCACTGCGAAAGATGCTCGATCTGTTTCGCATCGGACCAAGTAGGTACGAAAACGATTCCTTTCGAGAAGGGTAACTCGTGAAGTCGGACATCGTCGGCGATGCGCCATTCCTGTTCACTCCGCCAGTCTCTCCCCGTTCCGTCCTCCGAATAGACCTGAGCGTATACCAAATCCTCTGATAGCTTCCTTTTGATTTGATCACGCGTCAGGTAAAGAACCGGTTTTGCATTCCGATGCATCAGCCATTGGCGATCGATCATCAAACCGTAGGGCTCCCAATCCCATTTTGCTAAATGACGCTCGAAACATCGAGACCGTGTGATCTGGCTCCATGGAACGCCCGAAAACGAAACCGTGGCTCGCTGGCTGGGTTTCAACCAGGATGTGGCAACGATCTTTCGTTGGCGTAGGATTCGTTGGAGTGACTGCAAAACCGTTGGCTTGCATCGCCATGGACTTTGAAAGATCTCATCATGAAACTGATCGACCGACTGATCCGGCCACGGTCCTCGCCTGGCGCGAGTGCAGTGCACCAAAAATGTGGAATGCGTTGTCGACAGCAATCTGGCAGGAAACACTGGAACCGTTGTCGAGCCAGTCCCCTGGTGGCAGGGTAGGTCGATCAACGGAAGAGGTTCTCTCGAGTCGGCCTCGTTCGGGTCACAAAACCAACCGATTGCTCCTCGATCGAGCCATTGCTGCACATTTTGTCGATATCGCTTACCATGCCCCACTGGAGTCGATGGATAGCTCAAAGACAAATACACTTGGTTCGGCTGGAATCGCTCCTCGCTGAGTCGCTTTTGCAAAACTTTCTCGAGCCGGCCGCCGTTGCGAAGATGCAGCACGAAAAGCGAGTGCGACAAAGCGGCGATCAGTCGGTCTGCGAATGGCAGCTCCCTCAATGAATCCGATTCCGACGAGCGCTCGGATTCCCATACGAGCGACTTACCACACGCCCCGCGAGAAACTCGATCCCGAGTATCGCGAGAAGGATAGCTCATGACTAAGAAGGGAATATCCAGGTGCTCGCATGTATTCCTGATCGCTACTGCATACGGCGTATCTGCCGAAAAAAAGACTCGATATTTTTGTTCCGCGGCAAATCGACAAGCGGCGAGTAGATGTCGCTGCCAATCGCAGTGCGCGTAAGCGAAAGACGAATCGTGCGAAGAAACGATTCCTAACAGGAGCTCGGTTGAATCCCAACGATTCCAAGAGTCTGCCGACGAAATAAATCCTACGCCGAGCCAATCCTTCAACAGGGAGGACCAGGGGCGATCGATCTCTTCAAGGCTAATTTTTTGAATGGAAGCAGACAATGCGTTCTCAGAAGCTTGAAACGGGCTCTATGTACAAGAAACTCTACGCGTCTTCCTCGCTATCTAGTATAAGGGCATATACAGGTTTTTGGAGTTAGCCAGCGGTTGCCATCTAGAATGGGTTGGCTTGCATTTGAGCGGATCCTGAACCAATATAGGTCTCGGCTCGCAGTCCATTTAGTCCTGACTACCAACGGCGCTCCCATGAAACTACGGATCCTTTTGTCTCTTACTGTATTTATCGTTTCTTGCTCCTCTGGATTCGTACCTTCAAGCATCGCGAATGAGGTAGCAAACGGTAGTTCGATACGGGTTCAGATGGCGAATGACCCATGCCTTTCCCCAGATGGAAAGATTCTCGCCTTTCGATGGGCCAATGAAATATGGACGGTTCCTACCGAGGGTGGCGAGGCCAAACGCCTGACGAATCATCCTGCGGCAGATGGGCAACCCCGATTCTCTCCGGATGGAAGCCGGATTGCGTTCGTTAGTGACCGTTCCGGTTCCGACCAAATCTATGTCATGTCTTCCGAGGGTGGTGTCCCAGAGCAGAAGACGTTTCATTCCGAGGGTTACTCGCTTGCTGATTGGTATCCCGATGGTAATAGCGTGCTCGCGATCGCGCAGCGGGACCATTTCTGGCGCGGTGCTCAACGCATGATGCAGATCGACCTAACGAAGCGATCAGCCGAAAAAATTCTGTTGGATGATTATGCCTCTCAGGCAGTACTTTCACCGGATGGCACGAAAGTTCTTTTCGTTCGAGAGGGAGAGCGATGGTGGCGAAAGGGCTATAAGGGTGAGCGCGCCTCGCAGATCTGGCTCATGGACCTGAAGACCAATGAGACCTCGGAATTGCTCCATGAGGGTTATGAGTGCATGTGGCCTCTTTGGATGCCCAATGGGAATGGCTTCTACTTCACAAAGGGTGATGACACAGGTTTCGACCTTTGGCGGTATCGGTTCGCGAAGGATGAAAAGGCGGTGAAGCAGAGACAGCTTGCGGGTTTTGAAGATGACTCGATCGTCAAGCCATGCATTTCACGTGATGGATCTACCATCGTGTTTCGACATCTTTTTGACCTTTACGCGTTTACGCCCAGCGAAAAGGGAGGTCCCCGGAAACTTGCGATCACGATTTCGGCTGACACAGGCTTAGCTGACGACAATCTCCAAATGAATCTGTCTCGCGCCGACGACGTCGCATTTACCGACGACGGCTTGGAGATCGCCGTCGCTGCAGGAGGAGATCTCTGGTTGATGGACACGGAATTGCGAGAACCTATTCGTGCGACAAAAAGCGATGGCCAGGAATCCGATCTTGTCTTTGCACCAGACGGAAAATCGCTTTGGTTCACGCGTGCCATCAATGGACAAGTAGATATTTGGAAATTGGAACCTAAATCCAAAGACTCGTTTTGGTGGCAACAAAAGGAGTTTATCGAAACTCAAATCACTTTCACCCCTGGCTCGGAAAGCGATTTGCGTTTCACACCGGACGGTAAGAAATTGCTATTCCAACGCAGTCGTGGCGATCTGCTCTCCATGGACCTCGAATCGAAAGAATCTACCGTTCTCGTCAACGGATTTAGTGAATTGGATTATTCCTTATCACCCGATTCGCGGTGGATCGCCTACACCATGCAAGATGACGACTTCAACAGTGAGATTTGGCTGATGCCTATTGACAAGAGTCAACCACCGGAAAATGTTTCACGCCATCCGGATAATGACCGTAACCCTGTTTTTTCTCCAGATGGGAAGTTGCTCGCATTCACCGGAAGGCGAGTCGGAGAAGAGTCCGATGTCTACTACGTTTACCTCCAGGAGGAGTACGACGAAAAAACGACTCGCGATCGAAAGCTTGAGAAAGCCATCGAGACAATGAAAAAACGAAAGCCATCCGACCCGAAAATCTCTCCAACCGAAAAACCGGAAAAATCGAATGAGACGACGAAATCTGCTGAAAAATTGACCGATGACACCGAGTCGAAGCAAGGAACAAAAGGGAAGGAAGAGACCACAAAACCGATCAAGATCGATCTCAAGGGAATCCATGATCGATTGCGACGAATCAATTTACCGGACACGTTCGAGGGGAGTTTGATTTTCTCGCCGGATGGCAAGAAACTGGCTTTTTCAGCATCGATCGATGGGAAATCCGGTTGGTACAGCGTGGAATTCCCCGACAAATTACAACCAAAGCTCATGAGCTCGACGGTGCTTTCCAAGGCTCGCTGGACCAAGGCATCCAATGGGATTTTGGGGCTCAGTCGCGGTTCACCTACCAAGCTCGAAGGTGGAGAGAAACAAGTTGATTATTCGTTCTCAGCACGCCATGAACGCTCTCGTTCCGGCCGATTGCGCGAAGGCTTCAATGCAGCATGGCAAGCCATGTTCAATATTTGGTACGACCCGGCGATGGGGAACCACAACTGGGACTCGATTCGCAGAAAGTATGTGGATGCAGCCGCCGGAGCATACGATGAACGAGGCTTGGCTGAGATCATTGAACTGATGTTAGGTGAACTCAATGGATCGCACCTCGGTTTCACTCCTGGCATGGCGGATCCTGATACCGACCCCATTCCATCCACGGGGCGCTCCTTCAAAACCACAGCGCATTTAGGAGTCCGCTTTGATGCGAAATTTCCAGGTCCTGGGCTCCAGGTTCGAGATGTCCTGCGCAATGGCCCCGGTGATTTAGAGACTAGTAAATTGCATGCTGGAGACATCCTTTTATCGATCGACGGTAAAAAAGTGGATCCTGCAGCTGATCTAACGGAAATCCTCAACGGTCCGCTCGATCGCGATATCAAGCTCGTGGTTCAACGAGCCGGGGACAAGCCAAACGAAACATCGGAAATCGTGGTTTCTATAAGACCGATTTCCTACCTGCGGGCTCGCAATCTGCTTTACGACGACTGGGTGGAGCGGAATCGACAGATGGTCGAAAAGCTTTCTGACAGCAAACTCGGCTATTTGCACATCCGTGCGATGGACAACAGCAGCTTTGTCGAATTCGAGCGGCAGCTCTACAACGTCGGATATGGACGCCAAGGGTTGGTTATCGATGTGAGAGATAACGGCGGTGGCTCAACAACCGATCACTTGCTGACATCCTTGACTCAGCCGCGGCATGCCATCACGATTCCCCGGGATGGTGGAATCGGATATCCACACGATCGAATGATTTATGCAACCTGGTCTAAACCTATCGTCGTGTTGTGCAACCAGAACAGCTACTCCAACGCTGAGATTTTCAGCCACGCGATCAAGGCTCTGGGCCGTGGAAAACTGGTTGGTGTTCGAACAGCAGGTGGAGTGGTGAGTACAGGAGTTGCACGAGTCACGGACATCGGGGTATTGCGAGCTCCGTTCCGAGGCTGGTTTTCGATCGTAGATGGAAAAGATATGGAACTCAATGGTGCATTACCCGATTACGTCGTCTGGCCGCTTCCGGGCGAAATACCCAGCGGAGTCGATCGACAACTCGAACAAGCGGTCAAAGTACTGAAGGAAGAGGTTGCCCACACACCGAGCCCGCCCAAGCCCAAGTATGCGACCGAGGAACGGAAGTCCAATCCTGCACAGAGGGATTGACTCTTTCGAACGAACTTGAGGTGGATGTCGAACGAAGCACTCGGGCCCAATCGGATCCCGAGCTTCCTTCGCCCAAGACGGTTTATCGAATGGATCGAATCCATTGTTCAGCGTCGCGATTGGCGGAGGTGATCGATTCAATAGCCGTGGTGTCGGGACTTTCGTCGCTAGATCGAAGGGCTCGTTTCCGCGTCTCATTTCGGAGATAAGCTCCGCATAAGTGATAACCGACACAGCCAGGCTCATTTCGCAAAGCAGCTAGAGTTGCTGCATATCCCGATCCGTTGTGTCGTTGGTATCCGTCGGACTCTCGGATCGCAATCGCATGATCCGCTAGCAAAACGGGCTTGCCGGTTTTTTCGTGCCACTTGCGCAGATTTTCTGCCACTGTTGCAGGTTGATCAAAGTGTTGAAAGCTCAGAAGATCCACGTACGGTAAGGCAGCATTGATGACTTCCTCGGCAATCGGCGCGTTGGCCTCGTAACGATCCCCCAAGATGAGATGATTCTTGTCGTATCTCCGAATCGCATCGTGAGTCACTTGATACCAGCGAGTCGCAATCGATTGCAGTTCGCGACGTCCGACATCGGTCGTCAGCTTCTCGGGATCGTAAATCGGACCTTTCCATGCATTTGCAGGTTTCGTATGGATCCAAGTCGGGCAATCCATATAGAAGTATCCGATCAGTTTCGGATCCTCTTTCATACGTGCACAATGTTCACGTGCTACATAGTCACACCAATCAGCGAATTCCGCGCTTCCAAAATCAGGGTTGCGAACTTCAAAGTCCCATTGATGAAAATCCGCAAAGGGCAATTGGTGGCAATAAGGTAGCCCTAGCCACCGGTATTCCTCGAGGGTAAAGGGACGCGAATGTCGGTGATTGGTTGGACCGCGTGTGACAACCTCTTGAGTCCAACCAACACTGTTAAACCTCCATGCCGAAAGGTCGGGGGCGACCGATTCCTTGAGCCAGCGTTCCATGGAATTCAAGTATTTGCGGTCCCACAAATCACCATTCTGCGCGTATCGTAAAGGGGATGGATCAATGTGGTTTAATGCGATCGAAAAGAACAGCTCATCCTGGGGATTGATGAACCACCATCGTCCATGACGCTTGCCGAGTTTGAAGAATCCTTTGTCTCGGTCGTTACACATCCCTACCTGGGGTAACACCAACGTTCCGACAGAGGCCCAAAGAAGTTTTCGACGGTTCAATCGCATCGCGAAATTTTAATGGGAATAGCGGACGGAGGGGAGCGTGGAAATTGGACAGCTTTTGGAAAGTCCGCGAGGCGAACCTGAGGGAAGTGGAATTTTTGGGGCTTGAACCGGGATGAAAATTCCCGATCCCCGTTGCCTCCTGATGATCCGTTTCATCCTCAAGTGCGATGCATCCGAATTTGTAGGAATCGCGCCAACGACAACGAATCGCGTGCTCCGAAGAAATCCCAATTGGACCGCATCCATAGATATCCTTTCCGGAATGAGAGCGAGTTCAAACGCAGACATAATTCGGAGGGCTAATCGACTTCAACGCGTCTCGAAGCAGACCTGGCGAATTGGATCGAATTACAAATGCCATTGAACGGTCGTAACAACTTAGCCGCACCTACCGCAACCTTCCCTACAATCGTTACGTTGAGCGATCTTCGTTCCGGCATCCTAAAGCTTGCTCCATCGCGGAATGAATTACGTCCCTTCCATCATTATTTTTAAGTAAAGTGGAAAGCAAGTTTTGAATTGGCAACCCTAGTAGAATCCACTAGTCTACACCCCACAGAGGTGGTCCGAAGGCCACCGTGGGCTCAATCAGGAGATAGCATGCGATCTGCATGGATCAATATCGTCGCCTCGCTTCTATTGTTGCTCGCCATTGGCGGGACCCTTTGGCTCATCGTAGCCCGTCGACAACAGATGGCTTCCGTTCCGAGGGAAGCTCCGCCTGAACGGCCGGAGATTGTCGGCCTAGCTACGGCCGAGCCCGTCGAATTCAGATCGATCGCGACCGCAATTGGCACTGTCTTGTCTCCTCGATCAATACAACTCAAGTGTGAATTGGTCGGAACGGTTACCCGGGTCAGTTTCGAACCGGGACAGATTGTCGAGGAGAACCAGTTGCTGGTTCAGTTTGACACAAGCGTCGAAGAGGCGCAACTCGCCAGTGCGTTAGCCATGCAACAAATTGCAGAGTCGACCTTCAAGCGTATTCAACAAGCTGCCAATGTTAAAGCGATCAGCGAATTGGAGCTAGAGCAAGCCGTATCGACGTTGGCTCAAGCCAAGGCTGAAGTGGCTCGTCTGGGCGCCATCATCCGAAAAAAAACTTTGCGGGCACCTTTTCGTGCTAGGGCCGGACTGTTCGATCTACACGTAGGCCAATACCTACCAGAAGGGACAGCGATCACGATGCTCCAAGGCATCGAGAATTACGCCCACATCGACTTTATGATGCCCCAGCAAGTCTCTGACTCTGTGAGGGTAGGGGACTCGATCAAAATCGAGTCGAAAGGTAAGGAGCTCGATGCGAGCGTGATCGCTATCGACTCGCAAGCGGATCGCATTACTCGCAATGTGATGGCGCGAGCGAGGATCGAGAAACTCCCAGAGTCTTTGCAACCCAACGATTCGGTCAAGGTCGCCATACCATTCGGTCCCGTCGTATCCTCCGTGAAAATTCCAATCACGGCGCTGAGGAGCGCACCGACAGGTCCGTTCGTTTATCGACAAGTATCGGATGAAAAGGATCCGAGCAAGTATCGCGTGCGGATGGCACCGGTAGTCCCAGGTCGATCGAGCGGCGAGTGGGTAGCCATCATGCAGGGTCTGCAGCTGGGAGACATAGTCGTCACCGATGGATCGTTCAAATTGAGAGAGGGTGTCCTCATCGCAAAACGCAATGAGGAACCAAAACCTTGAAGAACATAACCGATCTCTTCATCAAGCATCCTGTTTTAGCGATTGTCGTCAACCTCATTATTGTTTTGATCGGGGTGCGTACCGCAGTATCCCTGCCGATTCAGCAATTCCCAAAGCTCGAAAGCACATCGATTCAGATAACGACCGTGTATATCGGGGCGAGCGCTGAGACGATCCGAGGTTTTTTGACGACCCCGATCGAGAAAGCCGTCTCCTCCATCGCTGGAGTGGATTTCATCGAATCCTCTTCCATTGCAGGGATCAGCACGATCACGATTCGATTAAAACTCAACCACAGTGCGACCGCTGCGCTGGCGGAGGTGAATGCGCGATTGCAACAGGTGAGACGAGAACTCCCCGCGGAATCGGAACCTTCGGTGATTGAGATCCAGCGAGCAGATCGTCCCTATGCATCGTTTTATCTAAGCTTTACGTCAGAACAGTTCGACATCCCCGCATTGACCGATTTTCTAATTCGGACGGTACAGCCCCAGTTCTCCACGATCCCGGGTGTTCAGCGAGTTGGAATCGAGGGAGGCCGAACTCCTGCAATGCGAATTTGGATCTCCCCCACGAGATTGGCAGAACTCAATCTGACTCCTGGAGATATCTACGGAGCGCTGCGGCGCAACAACTATCTCGCTGCGATTGGCCGAGTCAAGAACGATTCGGTGCAAATCGATTTATTGACAGATACCGATCTGAAGAGTGTCGAGGAATTTCAGCAACTTATCGTTTGGCAAAACGAAGGGGCTGTTATCCGGTTAGGAGACGTCGCCAATGTAGAGCTCGGCGCGGAAGAGCCAACCATGGTTGCAATGTATCGCGGCAAGGAGGCGGTGTATCTCTCGGTTTGGCCACTTCCGGGAATCAATGAAATCGAGGTGGCCAATAAACTCAACCAAGCGATGGAGACGCTCAGGCCGACACTCCCGAGTCATATCCAAATGGGCCTCGCCTTTGACGCTACGAAGTTCATGCGCGATGCCCTTTACGAAATATCTCAAACCTTGATCGAAACCATTTGCATTGTTGGGCTTGTCGTATTCCTTTTCATGGGTTCCATTCGCACTGCAATCGTGCCCCTCGTCGCGATGCCGGTCAGTTTGATTGGCGCCTCTATCCTGATGTATCTCTTGGGGTTCTCTCTCAATTTGTTGACACTCCTAGCGATCGTCCTGGCTGTTGGATTAGTCGTCGATGATGCGATTGTCGTGGTAGAAAACGTTCAGCGTCACATTCTCGAGGGCAAAACAAAGTTCCAAGCTGCTCTGGTTGGGGCTCGCGAACTTGTTGGTCCAATCATCGCGATGACCATCACGCTTGCTGTCGTCTATGCCCCCATCGGATTCCAGAGCGGTTTGACCGGCATGCTCTTTCGCGAATTCGCATTTACCCTCGCTTCAGCCGTATTGCTTTCAGGAATCGTTGCGGTGACCTTGTCACCAGTCATGAGCGCGGTCATGCTGAGCGCCTCGGGCCAAGAGCCTTGGCTGACCCGAATTGTGAATTGGCTTTTCGAAAAAGTCCAAAATCTTTACGGACGAGTTCTCGGATTCGCGTTGCGACTCAGGTGGTCCATCGCCTTATCAACAATCATTCTCGGTTGTGCTGCAGTACCGTTTTATCAGCAATCTAGTAAAGAGCTCGCTCCCATCGAGGATCAAGGAGCGATCGCAGTGATTCTCCAAGCGGCCCCGGATTCGACTTTGTTAAGCACCACTCGTTGGACTTCGGAACTCGCCAAACAGTTCGCTAAGATTCCTGAGGCGGATTACATGTGGGCGGTCGTCATGTCCAACAGTGGGTTTGGTGGTATCATCACGCATGACTGGCATGAACGAAAACAACATGGCCAACGTGCTACGCAAGCACTCGTCGGAGAGGCCTTTGGTCTGGCTTCTCAAGTATCGGGGATTCGCCCACTTCCTATGTTGGTCCCGCCTCTACCCGGCGCGGGAAATTTCGATGTCGAGGTGATATTAAAAAGCGATTTGCCCGTTGAGCGTCTGCTGCAATTGTCAAACGAAATCGTCGGACGAGCTTATCGAGAAGGAATTTTCCTTTTCGTCGATCCGGATCTTAAGGTCGATTTGCCTCAGGCTCAAGTGATTATCGATCGCGAAAAAGTGGCCGATATGAAATTGGATCTTGCAGCGATCGCTCAGGAATTGGGTGTCTTACTCGGCGGCGGCTACGTCAATCGTTTCAATTATTTCAATCGATCCTATCAGGTGATTCCGCAGTTGGCAGAAAACGATCGTCAATCCACGAATGCCCTGCTCGACATCAAGATACGTACACCCAGTGGCAAGTTGATACCGGTATCTACATTTGCATCCATCGTTCCGCAAACCGCCCCCAGGGTTTTAGGACGATTTCAACAACAAGCTGCTATTCGATTCAACGCCAGTATGCTCCCGGGAATGACGAAAGAACTCGGGCTGCAGAGGATGGAATCCATCGTTCGCGATATCGCAGGTGCTGATGCGAGCATCGACTATGCCGGAGAATCTAGGCAAATCCGTCAAGAAGGATCTGCTCTCACGGTCACCCTCGCAGTCGCGCTCGTATTGATTTACCTTGTCCTGGCAGCGCAATTCAAATCATTTCGCGATCCTCTCATTGTTTTGGCGGGATCGGTTCCCCTGGCGATTTCCGCCGCCCTGGCAATCACCTACTTGGGATTGACGACGATCAATATCTATTCGCAAGTAGGCTTGATCACGCTCGTAGGATTGGTTGCCAAGAACGGTATCCTCATTGTCGAGTTTGCAAATCATCTACAAGAGCAGGGATTTAGCAAGCTTGAAGCGGTGCAGGAAGCTGCGAAAACACGCTTACGTCCTGTACTCATGACATCGGCCGCAACCGTTCTGGGACACCTGCCTCTTGTTTTCGTGACTGGACCAGGAGCTATGGCCAGAAACAGCATCGGAATCGTACTTGTCGTCGGCATGGCGGTTGGAACTTTGTTCACTTTGTTCGTCGTTCCCTCTCTATACTTGATCATTGCTGCTCCTCATCGAAAGGAAAGCACGGAGGAGGCGGAGTCGGAATCTCTCTTTCCTGCAAAGCTAGAGGTCGCCTGATCATGGCCGTGCGAGCCGATTCACAATGCAATACCTGTCTGGAATGGGCAGAGCGATGTTCGCTATTGTGTAGCGCGACCGCAATTCTACTCGGTTATCTCGTGATGTTCTCGGTCGCAACGAGCCATATTCATCCCACCTTGGATCTAGCGAGCCACACCTCCTGGCATCTCTTTGTCGGTCTTTCCATCGTTGGATGCCTGATTCTCATGGGTTGCATTGCGTCGAATTCCAAGCGGCAAAGTCGATGGAAATATCGACTTGGAATGTGGCTCATCCCATGGGTTTATTTCTTAGTTGTGACGCAGCCGTGGACAGTCCTTCCTTTGGCAGGCAACGACAGCCGCGCGAAAGGATTAAAAATCTACTCCTGGAATCTGTGGGTCGGAAACAGCGATCTCGAGGGAGTCGTATCCCATCTCGAAAAGCAGGATGCGGACATCGTGATCCTGATAGAAATGGGACAGCACCATACCGAGATCATCGACAAACTATCGGAAACATATATGTGTCGCGAGTGGATTCCGGATGGAGCGGCAGGAATCGCAGTACTTAGCAGGATTCCGAACACAAAGTTTACCGTACTTGATATTGCCAACGAGGGTATGCCGGCAATCGACGTCGATATACCCTCAACGGATAGGAGCCAGGCGATGAGGATTCTCGCCCTACACACTCGTTCTCCCTCCTTCCATCCAATCCGAACGCGCCAGAGAGATCATCAATTGTCTGCGGTAACTCGATGGGTACAGTCCACCAATCAACCCTCCATAGTGGTCGGAGACCTCAATATTTCTCCATGGTCTTCCCCTTTTCGTTCCCTGATTACGCAGGGGTGTCTATTGGATTCCCGTTCTTACCGTGGATACTTCAGTTCCTGGCCCGCCCCTTTGAGAATGCTAGGAATACCAATTGACCATCTGTTAGCAACTCGCGAAATCCTTATCCGCTATCGAGGGGTGGATCGTGTTTTTGACCCCTCGGACCATCGAGCTATCTCTGCCATCGTCCAATAGCGTACTTCTGAGGCCGCTTGATTCGCCTATTTCGCTTTGACGAACGGGATGACTTCGTTCTACAATCCCTCCGTGGGCGCATTCGATTTGCTCACAAACGACGTCCATGCAAAAATTCTCTGGGGATTGTTGTATTCGTTTGATGAGATGAGTCCATTCGAGTTGCAGACTTCTCAGGAGTACAGATGACTCCATTGGAGATGGATTGGTAGTCTTAAGGTTTGGTAACGTCTCAAGCGAATAGAAGCCATTTTCAATCGATCGCTCGCATGGTGAACTCGCTAAGCCAACATACCCTTTTTTGAATTTGGAATTGTGCTTCTCATGATCAGGATTTCAGTGTGATTGTTCTTTTGACAAATGATTTGATGTTTCAATCTCGGATCAGCGGTGCGGTGAAAGCCGCCGGAAAATCGATCCTCGTACAAAGGGCTGTGGAGTCTGCTTCGTCACGAATCGATTCGCCCGAGACTGTAGAGATGGTCCTGATCGATCTGTCGCTTTCTTTGGAGTTGGCAACTGCAGTGCCTGCGATTCGGCTGGCCTTTCCCAAGAGTCGCATTTTGGCGTACGGAGCGCATGTGGATGTGGACCGACTGGCTGAAGCCGAGACAGCTGGAGTCGATCAGGTTCTAACCCGAGGGCAATTGGATCGCGACCTTAACGCTATCGTCTCTTCATAGATTTCCCTTATGGTTTGTACATCCGGTATCGCTTCCTCAAGCTCGGTTCTCGTATCTGCACGAACGGCTCTCGAGCGCGCGTTAGAAAAGCTCGCAGAACCTGCAGACTTTGGATTTCTGTTTGTAAGTGGTCCGTTACTTTCGGAACGGGCGGCTGCCATTATCGATATCTGGCAAGAATTGGTACCTGATGTTCCAGTCTTTGGGGGTTCTGCTGAGAGTCTGGTAGGGTCCAAAGTGGAACTGGAAGGTCAATGCGCTGCCTCGGTCTTGCTCGTATCGGGGATGCGAGCTCCTCCGCAATTATTCGAGCTCGAGTGCATCAAGACACCCGACGGTCCATCGGTGATGGGGATCTCTGATGAATGGATCCAGATGAGCCCGTCTGGAATCTTGCTAATCGCATGCCCAAAAACATTTTCCATGGAAATCCTGGCAAATGCGATCGACTACGAGCGCCCGAGTTCAGAGCATCCGCTAGTCTCGCTTTTGGGAGGCTATTGCAGTAGCCAGAATTGGCAGGAACCCTGTGTTCTATTTTGTGGGGACCGTTTTCAATTACAAGGTGCGGTTGCGTTGACGTTACCGCAGGAATGGAGGTGGCAAACGGTCATCAGCCAAGGTTGCCGTCCGATCGGGGATCCTTTCATCATTACAGAGATGGATGGTCAAACGGTTGTCTCGCTGGGAGGTAAACCTGCGATGCAGCAACTACGACAGCTTTTTTCGACGCTTCCCTCCAACGAGCAGCAAATGTTCTCAAAGAGCCTGATGATCGGCCGAGCGATCAATGAATGCGCAGACACATTTTCACATGGCGAATTCTTGGTGCGCTCGGTTCAGGGAGTCGATCCCGACAATCAAGGGCTAGTGGTCACCGACCGATTTCAGGTCGGACAGACAGTCAGGTTTCACGTGCGAGATGAGCAGGCGGCCACTGCGGACTTTCGCGATCTACTGTCCAAAGCCAAGCGCAGTATCCTCTCGCCTGAGGCAGCATTGCTCTTTAGCTGCAACGGCCGCGGGACTCGGATGTTCTCCAACAGCCACCACGATGCGACGATCCTAGATGAGTATTTTCCCGACTTACCGCTTGCTGGGATGTTCGCCGCCGGCGAGTTCGGCCCGATTTCCAACAGCAATCTTGTTCATGGATTTACCGCGATCGCAAACCTTTTGGTACGAAATCCCTCCCCTATCTCGAGCCTCGACAATGACCAATCCCACTGAAACCCCTACACGTCCTGCAGCTCCTACATCTCCACTTCCTCCTCTCTCCGAATTACCGATCGATTCGATCTTACTTGTATCCTTCGGTGGTCCAGAGGGACCTGATGATGTCATGCCCTTTCTAGAAAACGTTCTTCGAGGAAAGAATGTGCCCAGAGATCGCATGCTCGAGGTAGCCGAGCACTACCATGCATTCGGTGGAATCAGTCCGATCAATGAGCAATGCCGTAGCCTGCTGGCTGCGATTCGTTCGGAACTGGATCGACGCGGAATCGATTTGCCCGTTTTTTGGGGTAATCGCAATTGGCATCCCATGTTGACGGAAACATTGACGGAGATGCGATCAGCGGGAAAGAAGCGAGCCATCGCCTTCTTCACGTCTATGTTCAGTTGCTACAGCGGATGTCGACAGTACCGCGAGAACATCGCAGATGCGCAGAGCTCGATTGGCCCTGGTTACCCGTTGGTCGAAAAAGTTAGGAAGGGATTCAATCATCCTAGGTTCATCGCCGCGCAGGCAGAATGCCTGCGTGAAGCGCTCGATCAAATTGCCCAGGAATATAGGAGCGATACCCCTGTACTCTTCTGTGCCCATAGCATTCCCAAGTCGATGGCCGATCATTCGCGATATGTACAGCAACTCAGTGAGTGCGCTCGATTGGTCAGTGAGACAGTCGGCCATTCTGTCTGGGAGCTCGCCTATCAGAGCCGGTCGGGACCTCCACAACAACCCTGGCTGGAACCGGATGTCTGCGATCGAATCGAGCAGCTATCGAACGACCGTGGTATTCAGAGAGTGGTCGTGGTTCCACTAGGCTTTATTTCGGATCATATGGAGGTCCTTTACGATTTAGACGAGGAAGCTCGCGACCTCTGCGATCAAAAGGGAATTCAATTTGTGAGAGCTAAGACGGTTGGCATCCATCCCGAGTTTGTAGGAATGATTGTCGATCTTCTTGAAGAACGCTTGAGTACCGACACAGATAGGCCTAGCATTGGCGCGATGGGGCCGAGTCATGATTTATGTCCTGCCAACTGTTGCCTCTACCCTCAGACAGGCAGGCCAGCTGGTCCACCGCGAGGAGCGTGATACCCGCTCTCTCAAGTAGACGCGTGCATTTCCGGATCAGCGAAGGTTTTCATAGGCCGCGACCGCCAACTCGTCGCAGCGTTCGTTCTCAGAATGGCCGCTGTGACCCTTCACATGATGAAAGGAAATTTTGTGTTTCGACTTCAGATCGTCGAGATGCTTCCATAAATCCGAGTTCTTCACTTCAACCCATTTCGATCCATCTTTCCGTCGCCAGTTATTTTTCTTCCATCCGGGCATCCATTCCTTGAGTCCGTTCAAGACGTATTGGCTATCCGCATAAAGCAGTACATGGCAGGGTCGCGTTAAAGCACTCAGGCCTTGGATCACCGCCATCAGCTCCATCCGATTGTTGGTCGTATCCCACTCAGCACCTGATCCCTCCTTCTCTTTCTTCGATTGGACATCTCTCAAGATATAAGCCCAGCCCCCTTTGCCCGGATTGCCACTGCAGGCACCATCTGTGAACAATTGCACTCGCCGAAGCTCGGGTTTTGGATCGGGCGTAGGGCTGGACATGATTCTCGATGCGCAAGAGGGTAATCAAAAAACGCTTTTCCTGAGGAAGTAAATCGGGCTCCCCCCACAGTATGACGGACTCCAACTGGCTGTATAGTAGACATCACTTCAAGAAAAGCTGCCCGGCTCCTCAACGAGCTCTTATGGATCAACAGCTCATTCTTCGGCTCGGATGCAGTATCTACTCTAAAAGAGGAGGTCCTAGGCGGAGGACCATGCAACATGGGAATTTCGTTGTTTGCGTGGACTGAGTCGATCTCTATTCGACTCGCCCTCTGAACTTTTGATCTGGCCCGCAGTCGGTCGAAACCAATCGTACTCGGTGATCTTGCGATCATGCTCCTACTGCGGCTGTGAAGTTTTGCCTCGGTCTGCGGGATTCCGCGAAAACGTTTTGATGGACGTAGCCTCAAAAAAGCAACGGCTGACGTCTTCCGACGCCAGCCGTTGAGTGCTTTTTATATTTGACAACCCTCAACCCTTTTCGGAGGAATCTGGAAAACAGAACCAGATCGCTCTCCTACCGGAGCAGGATTGCATAGGCAGGCTTAGCAACCGCAAGCGGGAGCTGCACTGCATCCGCAATCGGATGCTGCACAGCTGCTGCAACCACCGTGGCATCGAAGACCTCGGAGGAAGGCTCGGAGTCGGCCATTGAACAAGCCGCCGCCGATGCCATTTCCGTTGCTGCATGGATCGCATGCTGGAGCACATGCATCGCCGCATGCTGAACCGCAGCTAACTGCAACAGGAACTTCTTCGCATACTTCCTTAGCTACACATCGGGTGTAGGTGTAAGGAACGCAGGTTGGAACACACTTGGCAACCTTGATGGTTTCTTGGTAGCAAACTGGCTTGCATACGGTGTAAGGAACCATCTTGGTACGGCATTCCTTCACGATCTTGCAGGTCGTGTAGGTATACGGGCAGCTCTTTTGCTCGCAAACCCAGTTGCAAACGGTGTAGCAAACATCTTTAACTCGTTGTTCGCAAACCATTTTGCAGGTCGTGTAATTAACCGTCTTTTGTCGGCACTCTGGAACCATTCTGCAGGTCGTGTAGGTGCAAACCTTAGACTTTTGCTCACAAACCCAGGTGCAGGTGGTGTAGTTGACCGTCTTTTGGCGGCACTCTGGAACCATCTTGCAGGTCGTGTAGCTAACCGTCTTTTGTCGGCATTCTGGAACCAACTTGCAGACGTTGTAGCTAACAGTCTTTTGGCGGCACTCTGGCACACACTTGGTAACCGTGTAAGGAACAACCTTGGTCACGCATTCGGTTTCGTAGCGAACGCAGTTGATTTCCTTGGTTTCGCAGCTCGGTACCCAAACCTTCTTGCAAACCTTCTTCGGTGGGCATTGAACGCATTCTACTCGGCAAGCGCCTGGGCAGTAAACGTTACGGCAAGTTGCCGGATCGAAGGTCCATGTGCCTGGTTCACGAACAGTTCGGCGAACGACTGGGCCCGGAACTTCTTCTTCAACCGTGTTCCAGCTACCACCGTTGACCGTAATGGTCTTGGTGTAATTCACTGGCTTGGTGATTCGTTCGGTAACCGTTCGCTCTTTGGTTTCGGTAACTGGAACCATGACCGTGTAATTGATCACTTGTTCGCGAGTTTCCATCACCTTGTTCATGACGGTGTAGTTCACAACTTTTTCGTGTGTTTCACGAACAGGAACCATGACCGTATAGTTCACGACTTTGCTGTGCGTTTCGTGCACAGGTCGCTTTACGGTGTAGTTGATTACCTTTTCGTGTGTTTCACGAACTGGAACCATGACCGTGTAGTTGACGACTTTGCTGTGTGTCTCGTATACCGGTCGGCTCACGTTGTACGTGACTTGCTTGGTACGAGTTTCATAGACGGGTCGACGAACTGTATAGTTACGAACACCTTGGTGCGTTTCACGAACAGGTACATTGACCGTGTAGGAAACTTCTCGTTGGTGCGTTTCTCTTTCATATCGTGTTCTGTTCACGACTTTATCTTCGTAAACAACTTGGTTGACCATCTTCGTACCGGTAACTGTTTCCGGTTCGTAGACAATCTTCCTCACTTTCTTCATCACGGTTGTGGTGGCAGGACCGACTGAGTCCACGACCCCACTTCCGAGATTTTCATAGCTGACACAGCCACCACAGGAGGCTTGTGCAGCACCAGCAACTGCAGACAACATTGCTGCGACTGCTGGGATAGCCCAAAACTTTTTCATTCCCATTCTCCTTGAATGTTGCATTACCGCGCAGGACACATGTATCGAACGAGGCGAGCTAACGATCGCCATTCCGTTGTCGTATTGGTTCCCCATTTCCTAATGCCGCTTGGCCTACCGACTCAGAACAGACTGCCAACAAGGTGCTCGGGCTGATCCCGTCCATGGACGCCCTCGTAATAACTTGCGATCTTGTCGAGCCATCTGGTCAACACTCTCGCAGAATCACGCGTAGTTGCGGCTACTAGTGATTCTCGTTCTCACTCGGGGCGACTCGTCCCCTCGAATGGTCGAGGGCGTACTTGACGAGACCGGAGCAGTCAGCCTCACCGGGTCGGTAGACTCTGTGAGCGCTAGGAAACTTCTTCCCAACAGGCGACATAAATCGACTGGTCAAGAAGGATGGAATAGAAAAAATGACTTGCCTCGCTAATTTAGGCGGTCTACCGTAAATAGTGCGCTTGGGTATGCATTCTTTAACGATTGAAACAGCTGAATTGAGCGTTTTCAAGTTCCCTCGCGAGTCCGTTTTGCCCTCCGACATGGGCCTCATGCGAACATCGACTCATCACCCTTGCGCGGTGGGTTCCTACTAGTTATCAGCTCTGCTCATCGCATGCATCCGCGCTGCTTATTTTGCATACACTCTCGATCGCCGGATCAAGCTCTGCTTACGGGGAGAAGACAACTCGATCCCTAGGACTACGTCCTGGCAATGGAATCGGGTTCAGGATGACGCTAAAAGGCCATCAGAGCAAAGTGTGCCCCGCCATAGTCAGGAGCAGCGCATCAGAGGGTCCGTCTCGAACGGCCCGAATTGTGTCTCAGATTATTGAAAAAAGAAGGTGGTAGGGGGACACTCGGTGCCAGGGGACACTCGGTGCCAAGCACGTCGGTGCGTCTACGGATCCCTCACGCCAGGTCTGTTACGGCGTTACGGTCCGATAGAAGGTAGATAAATGACGCCCGCAGGAGTTGCTAGCTTATCTCGAGCAGCCGCTTGGGTTTGGAAACCCAAGGGCGGAATTCACCATAGAATCAAGATATTCGGCAAACGAGGTTCAGCCTAGACGATCCAACAGAATCTCTAAGGCTGCATTCAGCTTTTCGTCTGTGTCATAAGAGCCGTTTGCGATTGCCTCTCTCATACTCGCGACCTTGTCCGCTCGGAAAACCTCCGTTACGGAGTCCGAACTCGACAATGCCATCGCTTCCGGAGACAGATCGAGCTGATCGACAGGCATGGACAACGAAGACTTCGTCTCGGCATGGGCAGCCGAAATCGCACTAGCTCTTGCGTTGGCGCGCGTCGCGTCGACCCCGGAAATGGAAAAGTTGCCTGAAATTTGCATTGCTGTATTCTCCCCCTGGGTGAATAGAACAGCCTGGTGATCGGATTCGATCATGTATCGCCTGGGTAGAAGATTTCGGACTGCAACCATGCTAACTCGCAGAAGCCAAACTCCTGCGCTCGATCCCTAATTCTATCGCAGTCCGTGTCGAAGAAGACCATCCGTAACGGTCGAGTCGACTTTGCGATGAAAACGCCCTCGAGTGAAAGCAAATGGGTTATCGTCTGACGCCCACCCGGCGCCCAGCGTTTCTATTCTCCTTCCATTAATGACGACTATTAAAACCGTACCTTCGATGTCAGTTCTGCCAATGAGGCAACCCTTCCATTCGACCGCATGGCAATATCGCAATCGACATGCCAATTCCACGGATCCTCTCGGTTATAGCGTTTTATCGCTACTTGCAGCAAGGTGTCCTTGAAGTCAGGCAAACGAGCGTGTTTGGCGAACCTCTGTGAGCCTGGTGTCTTTGAAAAAAATACAAATCCACACAATTGCCGAAAAGCTTGTTCAAGTTTTGTAAGAAATACAAAAACCGCGGTTGACCCGATTCGTAGCGAGCACCTATGTTACGTCCCATCGCAGTGATTGCGACGCCAAAAACAATCGCTTGCTGATCTGTGCTGCGTGCACCGACGATCCAACTCTCGCAGGATGCGAAAATTGGACCGTTGTTCAGTAGGTACTGCGAGCTTGACCCACGGATGAGGAAGAGCTCGCAATTGATCCAGCTCCCGGAAACGTAGCTTGAAGTCCTCTGCCCCCCTGGGACTCGTTCACTTCCGGGAGCTTTTTTTATTGACGCAGGGCATTTCACCTCTAGCCACTCTGGCTTCGGACAATCAGACTAATTTAGCTGGTTCCTTCGGTTTTCTCCCGCCTTGTAGATTCTCCTATGAAGAAGTACTTGCTCGTTCTTAGCCTCCACACGTGCTGCGCCCATGCGCTCGCTCAGACACCGGGAAATACCGAGACAACGAAGGCACCAGGTCACTCGACACATGCCCAAATATTTAACGAAGGGCCCAGACAAGCAGGCTATTTGATGCCAGGTATGGGCAACACTCGATTCCCCATTTCCACTAAAAACGCGATGGCACAGCGATTCTTTGATCAGGGAATCGCCCAGCTTCACGGCTTCTGGTATTTCGAAGCGGAGCGATCCTTTCGACAAGCAGCATCCTTTGATCCGGATCATCCGATGCATTACTGGGGCATGGCGCGAGCCAATATCGACAACCGAGAAAGATCATTGGGGTTCATCGAGCAAGCGATGAGTCGCCTCAAGTCAGCCAATGATAAAGAAAAAAGACTCATCGAGGCCTGGAATAAACGCGTCTTGCCTCTCGACGCGGATAAAGGAAAACCCAAAGATCCTACGGAATCGCGGGCCGCTCGCCGCGCCAGGGAAAGAGAAGATGGTCAACGAAAAAAACAGGAGCAGGATCGCCTGAAGGACTATGTGAAAGCGCTCGAAGATCTCGCCCAGGATTTCCCAGAGGACGTAGAAATCAAAGCGATGCTGGTACTGCAGTTATGGCAAAACGATGGCGCTGGCATACCTATTCAGAGCCATGCCTCCATCAATGCCCTTCTTTCCGATATCTTCCGAGCCAACCCGCGCCATCCAGCACACCATTTCCGAATCCATCTGTGGGACTATCGAAAAGAAAAGCTCGCGCTGCATGCCGCTGCGAATTGCGGGCCCGCTGCACCGGGAATTGCTCATATGTGGCATATGCCCGGGCATACCTACAGCCGATTGAAGCGATATTCCGACGCCGCCTGGCAACAGGAAGCATCGGCTCGTGTCGACCACGCGCATATGATTCGGGATCGAGTGATGCCCGATCAGATCCATAATTATGCGCACAATAACGAATGGTTGATTCGAAATCTGATGAATGTCGGACGCGCGCGACAGGCAATCGAAGTTGCAAAGAACATGACCGAACTACCTCGACATCCCGACTACAACATGCTCGGGGAAAGCGGTAGTGCCAATTACGGACGCGAGCGATTGACTCAGGTATTATCGAGTTTCGGTAAATGGGATCTTTTACTTTCGCTGACAAACTCCGGCATCTTGCCTGAAACCGGGGTACCCCTGCTGGATGACGAACGGATCGCCTGGCAGGCTATCTCCGCTGTGCACCTTGGCATGACAGAGCTTGCCAACGAAAAGACCACTCAACTTCGAAAGACCCAATCCAACCTTCGAGCCTCCGCTAAACAAGAGATGAAAATCATCCAGGAGTTCCAGGAGAAAGATGCTGAGTTCATCAAGAACGCACCAAAACGACCCCCCAAGCTTCTGGCAACGCCCGATTGGAACAACGATCCCTATGGAGAAGAGAACGATCCAACCCTTACCAAGCCGCTTTCAAAGGAATACCGAGAACCCAAAGACAACAAGTGGTCTCAGCCTCGCAAAGATGCGGAAAAGAAATTACATGGCATGGAGTACAGACTCCAGCGTTTACACTATTGGTTGAAAGCAATCGAAGCCTACCAACATGCCGCCAAAAAAGATTTTGATGCAGCACTGCGAGCATCGCACGAGGCAAGACCCGTTTTCAACTCCCTGGTTCGAATGGAATGGCTAGCCAACTCAGGGAGAGAAAAGGATGCGTTGGTTAAGCTTGAAAAGAGAGTCAAGGACGGGCCAGGCGAATTGCTACCGCTGGCAACGGCAGCGTACGTCGGTTCTCAGATAGAAGAGAAGAAAGAGATGGTCAAAAGCTGGTTGCTCGACCTGGCTCCTATCGCCTACACGGCTGATAAAGATCTCGTCGTTTTGGAGAGATTGAAGCCGATCATCGAGCGTTTGGAGTTAGCCCCTAAATGGAATTCCAAACCAGCTATTCCTGATGATCTCGGCGATCGCCCAAGCCTGGACTCGCTCGGCCCCTTGCGATGGACACCGCCGCAATCCTCCATTTGGTACGCGATCGACTCGGAAGGCAACCCCATATCTGGCAAGCAATTCGAAGGAAAACCCTATGTTGCCATCCTTTATCTAGGCATTGGTTGCTTGCACTGCGCTGAGCAACTCAGCGTGTTCTCCCCAAAGGTCGAGGAATTCTCTAAATTAGGAGTTGATGTCATTGGAATCAGCACCGAAAGTCCAACTCAATTGCGAGAGGGGCTCCGCACCTATGACAAACCCATGAAGATGAGACTGTTTTCGAACGCGGATCACGACGTGTTTCGATCGTTTCGCGCATTCGATGATTTTGAAGGCCAACCTCTTCACGGTACTTTTCTCATCGATGCCGATGGGAAAATCCGCTGGCAAGATATCGGGCATGAACCATTCATGAAGGTTGACTTTCTTCTTAAAGAAACCGAGCGATTGCTTGCAATAACTCAGTAGGTCCGCTTCGTTTCAACTCATGTCGTTTCAACTCCTGTGATCGACGGTAGATTCGACGGCTCGTTTGTTCGACACCTCGAGGACTCTTTCTAGTAGCCTGCACTCCGGTCGAAAGCAATCCGCAGCTCGCCACTTCTCGAAACTCGACATCCGAGCTATCATTCAAACAACTAATATCTGTTCTTTTTTCGCTTATTGGAAATGTCCCAAACCAACCCGAATCTTACAACGACCGAAGCTGAATCGAATCGCCCCTCGAAGTATCTATACATCGAAACCGTCGGTTGCCAGATGAATGTTTTGGATAGCGAAATGGTTGTAGCAGCCTTGCGGAAAAAGGGTTATGCCCTAACCCAAGACCCGGAACTTGCAGATGCAATCCTTTTTAATACTTGCTCGGTTCGCGAGCATGCTGAGGAAAAGGCTTACAACAATCTGCATCATCTTAAGCATCTGAAACTAGCCAATCCGAACAAAATCATAGGTGTGATGGGGTGCATGGCCCAGAAAGATCAAAGCAGTATCTTTCATCGAGTCCCGTTCGTAGACCTGGTAGTCGGACCGGGACAGCTGCACAAAATTCCGGAGATGATCGAGCGAGCGGAGTCAGGCGAAAAGCAACAACTCGCAGTAAGTATGGGAAGAAGAGACGGTAACATCGAGGAAATCAAGCGATCGCATGAAACCTTTGATCCACTCCGCGATCCAGAGATGCGACCCACACCATTTCAGGCTTATCTCCGGATACAAATAGGTTGCGATAAATTCTGCACCTACTGCATCGTCCCTCTCACGAGAGGTCCAGAACAAGGGCGATCGCCAGAACAGATTGTTGCTGAAGCAAGAATTCTGGCTGACCAGGGAGCCAAGGAAATAACACTCCTGGGACAAACCGTCAACTCGTACAAATTTGTTGAGGGAGACCGTACGACACGCTTGGCAGATTTGCTTCAACAAATCCACCCAATCGATGGAATTGAACGGATCAAGTTTGTCACCAACTATCCCAAAGACATGACGAGGGAATTGTTGGAAACTGTTCGAGATCTCCCAAAATGTTCCCCGTATCTTCACGTACCTGCCCAAAGTGGCAGCGATACAATCCTGAAGCGGATGAAGCGAGGTTACACCACGGCGGATTACTACGAGATGATGGATCGAATCCATGAGATCATCCCACAACCCTCTATCTCGAGCGATTTCATCGTTGGGTTTTGCGGAGAAACCGAAGAGGACTTCCAAGGGACGGTGGATATGGTGAAGCGATGCCGTTTCAAAAACAGCTTTATCTTTCAATACAGCGTGCGACCAGGAACCAAGGGGGCGGACATCTACCAAGATGACATCACTGAGGACGTAAAGCACCGTCGGAATTTGGAATTACTCGAAGTTCAAAACAAGATTTCTCTCGAGGACAACATGAAGTTCCTAGGTGAAACGGTTGAAATTCTTGTCGAGGGACCGAGCAAGTGGTCCGTCCGAAAAGGTCAGACCGGTGATTTGAGGCAGATGACAGGACGAACCGTTTGCGACCGAATCGTCGTATGGGACGGTCACATGCGACAGACCGGCCAATTACTACCGGTAAAAATCACCGATGTCTATGCCTTCACCATGATGGGTGAGGTGGAAACGATCGAATCTACAACCGAGACATTGGAACTGTATTCGATCGGATGAGCCAACAGGTGGTCTCGAGCAAACAACACAGCAACCCATCTCTGCTTCATCAAAGCCACCCTCGCACGCCTATCGAAAGTAGCCTTTCGCGCTCTCTATTGTTCACCCTATCGTTAGATTCCCTAGGGCAACCAACTACTGCACTGCTGACTCTCATTCAACTGCATTTTTAACAGTGAGTATGGCACGCTCGGTACATTGCCATGGGTTTCCTGAAGCGACCGGTAGGTTCAAACTCGCCGGCAACCATTGACCACGAGCATGGCGATGAAGCCCTTCCAACGAACGCGAGGAATCGAATGAGTCCGGGACGTATTCGATCGAAAGGCAACAGACATCCAGCCGATCGTGGTCGAAGAGGAGTTCCGTCGTGCTTGCCTCGATTCGATTACGAGCCCCGGTTCACTGAGCACGAACACGAGCACGACTCATCAGATTGAATGCCGAACAATCTAGGTACTTCCGCCGTGCTACGCGCCCGAGGATAACTTATCGCCTAGTTTCCCTTGACCTCGATATTATCGATATAGAACTCGGCATCGGTGGCGTTACCAAACAAACCTGGGCTGCCGCTTTTGTTTGGCATGTCATCCGTTCCCTCGATGCTCCAGGCTTCTGGTTCGGCATCCCCACGTTTCCAGACTTTACCTTTGAGCACCGTTTTGTCACCCGAGTTTTCGACACGGAATTTCAAGACGTACCACGTTTTCGCATTCCATTCGAAAGGAATCGACTTGAGGAATCGATAGTCATGAGATAGCCAAGTTCGAATCTTGAGTTGCTGCGACCCTTCGAGAACGAGGGTGTAGCGCTGAGCATTGAGTCCCATGTCGGGAAGCTTCGTCGTCGGAACTTTATTCTTGGTATCCAACGCATAAAACTCCCCTTGGATTGTGTAGTCGTGCATCGAGGGCTGACCGATAAATCCTTGGCTTCTGGTTCCACGCGGAATCGTGCTAATCTTTACCAAACCGTTGCCACCGTCGGGCACTTCGGAGGGCTGATGGCGATAGGCAGACCCGATCCACTGCAAGGGGATTTTTTTATCCTCGAAGTCAAACTTCCAGGGAAACGACGAGAAGATACGGGCTTTCACAACACTACTCAGCTCGCCCCACTTCGCGGTTAAGGTCGTAGCGGTTCCAGTACCAACATCCTTAGGGGCAGTGTAGGTAGGACCCTCGCCAATCTCTCCCCCACCCTCCACGGTGATGGTCGCATCCTTGAGAAGCTTCAAATACTGACCCGCGGCGTTGTAAGCGCGCACCTGCATTTCTGGAGTCTTCTGCCCTGCAACGAGCATTAGCTCTACGGGACAAAGTTGGATATGCGCAACGGTTCTATCCGTGATCGCAGGCTCGGCGGGCGGCTTTGGAAGTGGATCTGACTCAACCTTGGCTCCCTTCACCCCAATGCAGTAAAGAGCTTTATTGGTAGGAAGAAACATACGACCATTGGAGACCGCAAAGGATCCGAAGATCTCACTCTGATCATTCAACCGGGTCTGAGCGATGACCTCGATCCCTTTATCCGAATGCCGAAGCGTTTGGACCTGCCCTGAGTTGTTCGCGACATAGATCTTGTCTTCGGAGACGACAGGAGACCCGAACATACTGCGACCGACTTTCTTATCCTTCACTTCGATTTCGCCGGTCTTCGCGTTCACACCGAAGAGTACAGCTCCGTCGTCAATGAAGTAAATTCGGTCCCCCATCTTGACTGGGCAACTTCTGGATACAGTTCGCTTCGGCAGCTTCCAGAGGAGTTTGTCCTCGGAAATCTCGCCCGTCGTGTTTCCATCAAAGGCAAAAACGGCCCCGAGAATCGTACGATCTGTTTCGTTCTGTTCACCGTGTCCGCAATAGACGATACCGTTGTCCACAAGAGGAGCCACATTCAGCCCGCGAGGAGATGCCTGATACTTCCAAATCATCTTTCCCGTTCGGGGCTGCAGTGCGTAGATCGCTCCATCGGCCGCCCCGAAGACCATCGCCGCTTGGCCGTTCAGCACCGTAAAAATCGGCGTGCTGTACGTAGTATCCTCTGGCCTCACCCGCGTACTAAACATCCAAACGGGAGCCCCGGTCGTTTTGTCTAACGCGAGAAAACGATGGGCTGGAACCGCGTTTTCACCCCAAGCTGTCATCACTCCACTGATAATGACCAGATCTTCAAAAACGACGGGGAAATTGGTTCTCCCCCCGTAGGTGGACAACATTCCGTATTCCTCCAGCATCGATCGTTCCCAGAGGATCTTACCCGTTTTTCCGTCCAAACACTGAAACAAACAGCCCAGCCCCAGAACGTAGGCGTGACCAGTTTCGGGATCGACAAAGACGCTGGACCAACCGATTCGCTCGGAGGGGGCGTCTGAAAGATAAATATTGTGGATGCTTTCCCAGATCAGCTCCCCCGTTTCGGCATTGATACATACGGTCTTTTCCGATTCCTGGGGGGTATCCGGTTTATGGCGACAGACGACATAGACCCGATTGTCGAAAACGACCGGAGTCGCGCGTGTTGCAAACTCTTCTTTTCGCCAAAGCAGATTTTCACCATCCATCTTGAAACTATCGGGCAGCCCCTTCTCGATGGTCTTCCCATTTTGTTGGGGGCCACGCCAGTGATACCAATCCGTTGGTTTCGCCTTGTTGCTTTCTTGACCGAAAGCGACAGACGAGGGAACCGCCAGGAGGGCGAAAAGGGTAAAGAGTTGCGTCAGATTTCTTCTTGTCATTTGCTTTTGGTGGGTGGGAGTTCAACCAGACTCAGTGGTTCGGTAATGGGCTTCAATGATTCCATTCCAAGAGCTGAGCTATCCATTCGTTCCGTGTAGTTCGAGGCTCTTTCGATCGAGGTACCTGGTCGACTTCATGTCCCGCAACGGTCCATGTTTGGTCGAGACCCGGAAGACCGAGCAAAATTATACCAGGATTACCCGGTTTTCGCAGGCGGTACGCGTTTTGCGTGGAACTGCCATTCCCCTAACCCCTAGGGATTCGCTAAACCTCATAGGGAGTTTCCCAGGATCCTAGGCTCTTTAAAAAAATGCGTCGCAGATTCTGAAAATAATCGACTGCTCGCAGATGTCTCACTAGACCAGGAGCAGCACGAGCCACGGGGTCTCCAGCGGTCAAGCCTGATCCACAGGCTCGCTGGTCCAATCGGCTGCCAGTTGCACCCATGAAGCGGATTGTACGATGTCTCGAATCTTTTGTGTCGCAAATCAAAAGGGAGGTGTCGGCAAAACAACCACTGCGATCAATCTGGCATGGGCTATGGCCAATGCAGGAAACAAAACATTGCTTGTCGATCTCGATCCGCAATGCAATGCAACCAGTGGATTGGGACTGCAACCTGCCCCGCGGCATCCTCTGCTTGTAGATGCTCCCCTCCGGGAGGGAATCCTGGAAACCGCTAACAACAACCTTTTTTTGATGCCGGGTTGCCGATCCTTTCAGGATGTCGATCGGTTAGCCAATGGAGGGCTTTCCCAAGGAGCCGTGCTTCGCCAGCATCTCGATGTAGGACTGGGAACATTTGACTCTGTGTTTATCGATTGCCCCCCCTCCCTCGGCGAACTCACTCAGGCAGCTCTTTCGTCTAGCACTGAGGTTCTCATGCCAATCCAGTGCGAGTATTACGCGATGGAAGGCTTGACCCAAATGATCCACGTCATTCGTGACGTCATGCACCGCAACCCCGGCAAACTCACTTTTGGCGGAATCCTGTTGACGATGTACGACCCGAGATTTGAATTGACTCTGGAAGTGGATAACGAAGTTCGGGATTTCTTTGGAGAGATCGTTTTTGATACAGTGATCCCACGTGACATTGCAATCAGCGAAGCACCGAGCCATGGACTCAGTGTGCTAGCCTACGCGCCTCGCTCGCAGGGAACGCGAGCCTACATCGAACTTTGCATGGAGGTACTGAATCGTGACTAAAGATCGCCGCTTAGGTAGGGGACTCGCCGCACTTCTAGGAACCCCTGTCGAAGAAGGGGCCGTCGATGGCCTAACAACCAGCAACCAGAATGCTAGCACTGCTGGGCTTGCCACAGGAATCCCTGAGACAGGAACTCCACCAACGCGTCCTGAAATCATCAAGCAATTTGCATCCGAGGGCCGACCAACCCACCGCGGATCCGCATCCCCTGTCAGCATACCGCTCCAAACGAGCTCGGAGGTTTCATCGCGATCCAATTCAGGTTCGATAGAAATACCCACAGCTCTGATCGATCCGAATCCATTCCAGCCCAGGCGACAATTCAACCCCCAGGAAATCGAATCGCTGGCCGAGTCGTTGAAGCAACACCAACAGCTTCAACCCATTTTGGTACGACGCGTGGGCGATCGATATCAACTGATCAGCGGTGAGCGTCGCTTACGAGCGACGATTCATGCAGGGCTCGCCACGATTCGCGGAGAGGTGCGAGACGCAGATGATCGACTGGTCGCCGAAATCGCCATTGTCGAAAACCTACAGCGGAAGGATCTGAATGCGATCGAGAAGGCGATGTCGTTCAAAAGGTACATTACCGAACACAAGTGCACGCAGGAGGAACTTGCCAATCGACTCAAGATCGATCGCAGTACGATCGCGAACATGATGCGATTACTGGAATTACCCGAAGCAATCATCGATGCGATCCAGCGAGAGGAAATCACTGCCGGGCACGCGAAAGCACTTCTGAGTCTCGGGAGTATGAAGGAGCAGCACGTTTATTTGAAACGGATTCTAGATAACGGCTGGAGTGTGCGTGAGACAGAGCGTCAAGTCGCGGAAGCCGTCGCATCGTCAGAAGCGGCAGAGGAGGGAATCCTGGGACTCGCTCCTCGAAGACGTCCCTCGAAAACGGTGCAACTGCAATCCCTAGAATCCGAGCTGAAGATGGTGTTAGGTACACGCGTCGAGATTTCGCAATCCGGGCGTGGGAAGGGACGCATCACCATCCATTTCACCAGCGTTGAGGAATTTGATCGCCTGCGACTAGCACTGGGCTCGAATCTGAAGAAAAAGGCGGCTTAAACCACGATCATGGAATCAATTCCTTGGACATGGATCCTCTGGGGTATTGTTGTACTCATCGCGATCAAGAGCCTTACCTCTATGTCCGAGAAACTCAAGACAAGGCTACAAGGGCTTCTCAAACAATACATCGATCAGCAAAAAATGGAGGCCCAAAAGCGAGCGAAAATCCGCGGACTCCAAGCCAAAATCAGGAAACTGAAGCTCGAGGCAGAGGAGCAAGCCGACCAGACCTCTCAGGAGTTGAGCGAGCAACGAAGAAACGCTGCTTAACACTGCCTAAGGCGGGTTCTCTACGCTGATTGCCATTGAGCGTCGATCGGTTGTGATGGACATGCCAAGGAAATGCATTCCGACTTTAACAACTTCCGTAGGCTCGCACGTCCCTCCGGTGATCCTACGATTCCCGCAAATAATGTCCTCCCCTAGAGAACAAGGCTCGAGGGAGTGTTATGGCTGAGAGAATTTGGATGTGGCTGAGTGCAAAAATGCGATGTCTCGCGAATTCCGAGACCAGGACCGACAAGCAGCCAAACTCGATTGCCAAAAGCAGCCTACCCTGTCGCGGTCCGAATCAGTCCGATCAGGATTGATGGGAGCGTCATAGTTCCTCGATACTTTCGGCGATTCGATCCACCATCGCTTCCGTCGTCTTCGGGTTGAAGAAAACGGCCTTCCACGCTGGAATGTCGATACCATTCGGGCAATATCCAAAACTCGTCGTAAAGCCGAGACGAGCATCGATTGCAGGATCCATCATTTTGTTTCGCTTATCAAAAAGCCTCCGAACTTCGGGAAGATATCGTCCTCGTTGTTCAGCGGTGAGTTGGTTGCTTAGCAGACGCTGATAGATCTCCTCCGCGTTTCTTCCTTTTGGGAGAACCCACCAATTGACACTCGCGCCTGGGGTTCCTGCGTTCAAAACCTTGCAATATTCCAGCTTCGACAACCGTTGTTTCAGCCGATCCGCTAATTCCAAGGATCGAGCCAGGAGCATTTGCCAGCCTGTCAATCCAATTCCATTGAGCGAGGCCATCACACTGTAGGGCCCAAAACCTGGTCTTGAACATTCGAGTGTAAAGAGGGCCGGATCACGACTGGCATTTGCATCCGAAAAATAGGGGGTATCAGACACAGTGCGAGCGAGGTATTTCAAGTCCTCGCGACGATTGACAATAAACGCGCTCGAGGGATAGTGCCCGCGTCCCATCTTGTGAAAATCGATGGTTACCGAATCAGCAAACTGCAACCCGCGATTTTTTCTCTGAATCGTCCGAATCAATTCGACAACATTTCCCTCGATAGTCAGTGGATTCAGTTCTGTATTGTAGTCTGTTAGCATTGCAAGAGCCCAACCAACCGCGGCGTCGACGTGGAGCTGCGGACGCGGGACATGGTGCTCCTTGGCTTTCTTGGCGAGGAGCCGAAAAGTACCCTCGACATCATCGAATCCGAAACCATCGGTTGTTCCAAAGGTACAGCACACGTAGGCGATACGAGACTGCTCCGAGTAGAGCTCCTCCAGCTTTTCCTCGAGTAAATCAAGACGCATCGACAGGTTTTCATCCGTGGGAATCTCGACCAGGTTGTCCACGCCGATTCCCAGCCATCCCGCGACCGTTTGGTTTGAATAATGGCTCGCTTGCGAACAAATCCCAACCACTCGCTCTCCTCGCAAGCCCGTACGCATCGCGTTGGGCAACACCTTCTCCAAGCCTATTTTCGCACCATACAGATTGGAAATGGTCCCCCCGATCGTAAAGACACCCCAGGGATCGTCGGTATGGTAGAAGATCAAGTTCGCGAGGGTCGTTATCGCCTTGACCTCCAACTCATTCGATCTTTGACTGTAACGGTCTGTACATAAGTTTGGGTTCTTGAGTAGGCATGCCAACATACCAATCAGAGATGCGTTATTCGCAGGACCTCGTACGTTTTCCAGGTGCAAAGGATTGTTCCAACTATCCGTTCCCCAGAAGTAAGGAAAAATCACATCGCGTGCATCCTTGAGATTTCCAGGCAGATTGTGAATTTCCGGATTCGCACGCGCGGTTTCATAGTTCTGGCTCATGATGCTGGCAGGTGTCGATGCAGACTCGGCTGCTACAGCAGAAAGCAACTCGGAAAAAATCTGCGAGATAGCAGGCTGCTGCCACTGGAAAAAAGTATCAACGAGCTCTTGGTATTTCTGTCTGTCCAAAGCGGAGCTATCCTCGTCCTTTATAGGAAATGAAGTCCAATCGGCTAGTGACAGCGGTTGGGCCTATTCGATGTCAGCGAGAATTGTAGCGTCATCCATCCTCGGAAACCCTTGGAAGCGAGGTAACGACTCCCGGTATCCGTTGGATCCAATGCGAGTTCGCTTCAGCCTGTAGAAACAGTCCGCTCGTTCCGTTCCCGTTTTCGACACGTCCAAATCACACGACTCGATCCTCTACTTCTTTGCGTAGGTCCCTGAAAGTACCAGCATTGTTGCAAGCTCATCTCGGAGATGTTTTGATCCTGAGCTAAGACTCCGAAAACGGTGTACTTGAGGATTGCCTCTTAAAAAGCGATCACGCGGCGATCACCCAGAGCGGCCAGGTCAATCGCCGTTGACACCTCGGTGCAGCGGCATTGGCCAAAGGTTGCCACGCAGATGGGGACTCTGCAAAACGGGGAATCCATCGCGTATGCGGGAAATAGGCACCGGAACCGATCGGATCGATTTCCTTCCTCTTCATCCCAAGTGCGAAAGGAAAAACTTGGTACTTCCCACGGATCGCCGGCGAATGGATCGGATCCATTCCCTGACGAGACGCCAAAATCGTTGGCTGCCCCAAGCTTACTTTCGAAGCAGAATCCTCAAACTCTTCGCAATTTTCTTGTCACTTTGCCGGGAACACAATTGCTCGTTTCCAGATAACGATCCATCCTCGGAGCCCCTCCAGAATTTCGTATTCCGAACCTGCTGGGAACGTCAACAGAAGGAGCCTTTGATTAAAAATATTAATAAAAACTCACCTTCGGTACGGAAGGGAAATCATTCGGCGATGGAACGGGAGGAATCCTTAAAGAACCCTTGCAGCACCAGGCGTAACCGCCAACCGCGGCAGTGGTTCCGGAGGGGAGGATCCGAACTATTGGGAATCGAGTAGGGAACAGTCTGGGTAGGTGACGACGAGTTTAGCGATTGCACCGCGAAGATTTGTCAAGACTTCACGAACCAAGATCTAGACGTATTCACAAACGGTAACAATCATGAGGGGATCCGCGGTACGCGAAACTTCAACGTTTAGCGAATCGGTGACTTGTTTGCCGGCGCGGTCGCTCAGAATCTCATCGTGTTGATAGCATCCTATGGTTTTTCCGATCGTCGCTCTCACGGTTGCACTTTTCATCTCCGTCGTGATCACTCCGATTGCGAGAAGAATCGCCATTCGGTCAGGACTTGTCGATCACCCTGATTCTCACAGGAAATTGCATCGTGAACCGATCGCCTTGTGCGGTGGAATCTCGGTCCTCATCAGTTTGATTTTCACGGTTGTGTTGATGCTCGGGATTAGAGACGACTTTGCGATCTCTTCTTATATCCATATCTACGAAACGATCGCTCTGGCTGTCGGGGCGATATCGATCGTGATCTTGGGTGTACTGGACGACAGTATGGGACTTCGTGGTCGTCAAAAGCTCTTTGGGCAAATACTCATTTGCCTGTCGCTGATTGCCTTCGGAATCTCCATCCCGCAATTAAGTCTGTTTGGATGGACGTTTGATTTAGGCATTCTCGTTTTGCCGGTAACTCTTGGATGGCTTTTGTTGTCGATTAATTCGGTCAACCTGATCGATGGTGCGGACGGATTATGCTCTTCGGTTGGTTGGATCTCGTGCGCTGCCCTATCTGCAATGGGTTGGATAACAGGCAACTATATTGAATCGATGGTAGCTGCTTCGATGGCAGGCGCGCTTTTGGGATTTCTATACTTCAATCTGCCGCCGGCCAAGGTTTTTTTGGGGGATGCAGGCAGCATGCTGGTCGGACTGGTTGTGGGTGTGCTGGCGATGAGATGTTCGGTGAAGTCATCAACAGCTCTCCCTGTTTTGGTTCCACTCGGAATCCTCGCAATCCCGCTGTTCGACTCGATGATGGCCATCCTTCGACGAAAACTGACGGGAAGAAGTGTTTTCACGGTCGATCGCGGACATCTTCATCATAACCTGATGCGGTTGGGGATCCGGAACCAATGGCTGGTGGGAGCCATCACTCTGCTTTCCATCGTTACTTCGGGTGGTGCTGTGTTATCTGTGTTGTTTCAGTCAGAATGGATTGCACTCGGAACAATCCTCTTTTCGATTGGAACGTTGATCGCGACCCGAGCCTTCGGTTTTGCCGAGTTGGAGTTGCTCACGAAACAGCTTTGGTCATTCACCAAAAGCCTCGCAGGTCGCAAGCACGGGCCTGAGAATGTAATTCGCGAGCAAAAGGTCCGATTGCAAGGGTCGAGGGAGTGGGAAATCGTGTGGTCGACGTTGGTTGAATTTGCAGAGAAGCATCGACTTTCCAAGGTCTCTTTAGATCTGAATATGCCTTGGCTCCACGAGGGATTCCACGCCAATTGGCATGTAAACAAAATGCCAGAAGCCGCCGAACGATGGCTGGTGCGTCTGCCGATCGATTCCGACGGACGGATCCTCGGACGACTTGAGATCATCGGTCGGCATGAGAACGGGGCCTGCTATGAGATACTGTCCCTGATGAGCGATATGCTGCAGGAACTCCGTCCGAACATCGAAGCGGTGCTCAACGACTTTGAGAAGACCCAGTCATCCCCCCAGGAATTGAGTATTTTCAAGTTTTCCGCCAGCCTTCCCGCCCTGACGAACAAAGAACGCGCCAAGGCTTAGCCCCACGAACGCCCTTTCGTGTTTCTATCTTTAGCTTTCGTTCCTTCGCTCGCGAATCGCTAGCGTTTTAGCCGCCCCCTCGAAATTGTTTGCATACTGGCCGAATACGATTTTTTAGCGGCTTGGAAGCTGTGCAGGCATCTTGATTCCGCCCGAGGTTGCGCTGCCCCCACCTGAACAAACTGGGTATACTTTTGCCAATCGCAGGTCGGGTTCGGCGAACATCCATTTGCGTCAGATGGAGTGTTTACCTCGCTCCAGCAAGCCGTGGACTCCAGCCACCCATCGAATCCTCAAAAAGTAACGTTCTGAATGACTGAAGCGACCGAGAAATCAGAGACTGATAAAAAAACGCCTGTTAAGCCGCCCACCGTAGTGGTGGTACGCGAGACGGTGGAAAGCCTGGCGGTTGCTTTTATTCTTGCGTTACTGTTCAAAGCATTCATCGCAGAAGCATTCGTCATTCCGACCGGTTCGATGGCCCCGACGCTGATGGGAGCCCACAAGGACGTCCAGTGCGAATGCTGTGGTTTTCAATACCAGTGTGGCGCCAGTCGCGAGTTTGGTGATACGGGTTATAGGACTGAGTACTCCATTGTTGGGACGATATGCCCTCTCTGCCGAAAACCTCAAGTTGCCGACCCGAGCAAAATCGCGAATCATGCGACCTTTTCGGGGGACCGTATCCTGGTAAGCAAATTGGCATATGTATGGAATACACCTAACCGTTGGGATGTAATCGTCTTCAAGTTTATTGAGGCCGCGAGGCAAAACTACATCAAAAGATGCGTCGGTCTCCCCAACGAAGTGATCCAGATCAAAGAAGGGGACATCTTCACTCGCCCTAACGCTTCCCCCCCCGCGCCGTTCACGATCGCTCGCAAACCGCCTCATGTCGTGAATGCAATGCTTCAGAACGTGCACGACACCCAGTACGTACCCAAGGATCTCGTCAAAGCTGGCGTACCTTCCTCATGGCAGCCATTGCAGGAGGATGATCCATCCTGGTCTATTGAATGGAATGAAGATCGGTGGAAAGCTGAATTCAAGGAATCCTCCTCAACCCGTTGGCTACGTTACTACCACCGGGTCATCGATTCAGTCGCTTGGAACTACCTCAAGGAAAACAACCGTTTGCCAATGCCGGTCAAATCGAGACAACCAAGAATCATTACCGATTTTTCCGCGTACAACGCAGGCTTTGTAAGCCAACTGAACATCCAAAATGACGCAAAGCGATATGGTGGACTGGCGGCGTCCTTCGTGAAGAATTCTTCTCCCGAAGCATGTGTTGGCAACGACGGTATCCACTGGACAGGTGATCTCGCATCCGAGTTCGTTGTGGAAACGTCTAGCGCCTGCAAATCAATGTCTTTGTTGCTGGTTGAATCGGGTGCCAGGTACACCATAGACATCGACCTGTCCAATGGGAATGCAACCTCCTACGTCGATTTGAATGGGGAGCGTGTTGCCGCGTTTGAAGACGGAGAGAGATTGACGACGACCGCTTCCGCTACCACAGCTCTACGTTCTGGCAGGAAATTCCGAGTAAAGATGGCCAACGTGGATGATCAGATCATTTTATGGGTGGATGGTCAGACGGTAGATTGGTCTCCGTCCAATCGTCTGCAATCCGTTTCGTATCTGCCACCGAAAATGCGAGGGCCGCAATCGAGCGATTCGGATCCTTTGGATGGAGCTCCCATCGGTATCGGATTTTCTGGAGGGAGTGCCACAGTCACTCGTGCCAAGGTGTTTCGGGACATCTACTACATCGCCGCCGCTGGGGGACTTTCCGATTACCACTTCAGCGAGGCACTGAGAAACTCCATGCCTCCCGGCGCACGAGACGATTATGCTAGAAACGTCCATGGGGAAACCGCAGATCAACTCCGTCGAACGTTCCCGAAACCCGAGGATTTTGATCGTAATGTTTTAGCCAGCCTGCCGGCCGTCTGGGGTTCGAGTGCGTTGACCTCCTCTCGAAACACCTATCAATTTTCGATGGAAGATAAATGGTACTTCCCGCTAGGAGACAATTCCGCGCAGAGTAGCGATGCGAGGAGTTGGAGACTCAACCATACGCCGGAAAGATTGATGATTGGTCGAGCTGTGGTGGTATTCTGGCCACACTACTGGAAAGCACCCATACCATTCCTACCGAATGTACAACGGATGGGGCTCATACGTTAACACTTACTGCAGGCGAGGAACATGGATGTTCTCAATGTTGTCGAATTAGAGAAAACCTACGGAAGACGAAAAGTGGTCAACGGTGTCAGCATGCGGGTTGGCCCGGCCGAGATTGTCGGGTTGCTCGGGCCGAACGGCGCCGGCAAGTCCACTAGTTTTCGTATGACTTGCGGCCTTGTAATCCCAGATCACGGCCAGGTTTTTTTGGGAGGCGAGGACGTGACTTTCTGGCCCATGTACAAGCGAGCGCGCGATGGGGGGATGGGCTATCTAGCCCAGGAATCAAGTGTGTTTCGAAAGCTGACTGTTGAACAAAACATTCTGGCAATGCTCGAATTGCTAGGATGGGGACGCCGCGAGAGAAGAACCAGAACCGAGGAGTTGCTGGAGCAATTCAAGATAACCCACATTCGCTATTCGAAAGCCTCGAAACTATCCGGTGGAGAACGTCGACGGCTGGAGATTGCTCGTTGCTTGGTATCCAACCCAAAAATCATCATGCTCGACGAGCCGTTTGCGGGAATCGATCCGGTAACGGTCCAAAGTATTCAGGAAACGATCTTCGGCCTGAGAGATAACGGTATCTCGATCTTGATCACAGACCATGCCGCGATGGAAATTCTAAACGCAGTCGATCGTTGCTACGTCATTAGCAAAGGTGGGGTCCTCTGCGAAGGACGACCCGAGGAGGTCAAAAACCACCCCGAGGTTCGAAAGCAGTACCTCGGCAACATTCAGGAGGATCATTGATCAATCGAACTTTCTACCAAACGGTTTCCGTACGCACTGCTCGTTAGACCAAGAAGCATTCAATGCTTACCAGCCAAAGGTAGACTCAAGTTGCGAATCCTCTAGTTGAGAAACTTTTGGGTAACAAATACGCGCGAAGTAAACATCCTCCTCACCGGGTAGCTTCTCGACCTTAAATTTCGATCTCCCATCGATGTCTTTCGGTGACAATATGTAGATGCCTCGGTTTAGATCCTCGACTCTCAAGTCCGACGACTTCTTGATCGGGATCACAACATACGACTGACGGCGTGCGGTCTCTGTGGTTAGCAGAATGGTGTCGTGATCGATTGCAACCAATTCCAACGCATACTCATCGAGATATTTTTGTGCGACTTGAGGAAGAGTGCGATTCCGCAATACAGAATATTCTGATTCGCTGGGGCTGAGACCATGTTCCCAAGCGTGAATCCAATCAATCAGCAGATTGAGTTTCGTTGATTGAGCGACAGCGTACAAGTGTTCAGTGATCCCCTTTGCTTCCGCGGAAACTAAGTTCATCGGCGTCTTGAGCATGAGTGCCTCCTCGCTTCGTCGCAGGGCTTCAAAATCGAATAAGGAGAATCCACTCGGAATGTCAAAGGGTTTGGGAACCGGGGGTGAAAGCTGAGACGCAAGCTGGTTGATCGTATTTTTGACTTTGGCCATCGTCACTGTGCTCGACCCGGGCTTCCACTGCAACTGACCGTTCGCCGCAGTGCATGTTTCATCTAGTTCATAAAGACGGATGATCTGCTCAGCCAGACTCTGCTCGTTCCCGGCCTTGCAATAACCTTTCAATTCCCAAGCCCCCGATTCCAGAGCAGCTGCATTTTTAGCCCGGGGAACAACCAATGGCATCCCTGCCGGATTGAGTTGCATGATCAAATTCAAAGGTTGCAAAACATCATCGAGAATCTCTGCCAGACTTTTGTCCTGGCCGTCGTAACTAACCATCGTTCTTTCGTCGATCGATGCAGCCCGAAGTTGTTGCCAGTCCAAAGTGATGCCGATGCCAGCGAGCCGCCCAATCAGGTCCATGAACCTGGGCAACGGCTCGTTGTTAAATTTGATTCGTGAGATCTTTAAACTGCTTGCCTCAGACCAAATCGGTACAGGTTTCGCCATAGGATGAAAAACCACTGCGAGCGGCTCCTCTCTACGGGCAATGTCTAATTCTGTAGGTACTGGTGATGTCGCATAACCAGACTCCGGTAGCTTGACCGTTCTATCCAGCAAAAATCCGAAGCCGTTGGGACCAAAAATATCCGGCAGTTTTTCTTGTAAGGGGCCTGTCGACTCCGGCTTATTTCCGGCTTCGGAGACCTCCTCCGCAGGTGGCTTTGAAGTCTCTGTCGATGACTTCAACGGCTCGATAGAAACTGTCGGCTCTGTCGGTATCGACGGCTGAATCGAGGGATCGGAGACCGCAGGCACCTCGGCATTCGACGGATTTGTATCGGTCTCCGATTTAGGAATCTCCAAGTTCTCTCCATTCGCTCGTGTTGACGGATCGCTGGATGGCTTTTCCTGAGAGGGGATTTCAGGGGGTGGGGATTCCATTCCTACATTAGTGGCAACACGTTCAGACCGCATGTAGCTCAGGAACCCCCAGAAACCAACTCCTGCCAAAATGGAACTTAGAATTCCAATCGAGGCTACCAGTAAAACTTGTCTCCGTTTAGCGAGATCCTTGCTCTGCCAAGATTCCTGGTGCGGCAGTCGAGGCGATTCGTCTTCCACCGAGATAAACATCGGTTCCTCAGGCTGTCGCTGGTCTGCGTCCTGCCCCCAGTCGATTTGCGATAAATGCTCATCGAGTGGATTCTGAGGGATATTGGCTAACACCTCATCCCAATCGCCGTAGTCGGCCTTCGTCAGAGCGGTCGAGTCCATCTGAGGCGCTGGGTTGTTCGGCTCGCGGGGCGCGGAAGGTTCCTGAGATCCGGAAGACTTCGGAGCTACCGCTTCAGGAGACTGCGACGGAATCGCAATGGGTTTTTGACACTTTGGACAGGGTAAAGTCTTTCCGAGCAAATGGTCGTATCGAACAACGATCTTGCTTTGACAGTTCGCGCAGTTGAGCCGGAAAGGGGTCAAGGTCACACCGTGGAATTGTTCCTGAGTACCTCCCATCTTCGAGGATTCTTCCTATCATAGCGATCACCTATAGGACCTGGCAAAGGTTGCTTCCTCGACCGAGAGGGAATTCCCATTCTTTATTCCTATGACATTCCCCATCGACTATCTGCACGATCTTTATTTCCTGGCAGCAAACGTTTCGAGCGACGGCAGTTGGACAGGTAATCTGATAGCTCTGATCGCATTGAGTGCGATGGAGATCGTTCTCGGCATCGACAACTTAGTTTTCCTTTCTGTACTTTCGAGCAAACTACCAAAAGAGCAACAAAAGTCGGCTAGGCTGATCGGTCTCGGTTTGGCGATGGGTATGAGAATCGGCTTGCTCGCCTTTCTTTTCGTCATACTGAAGCTCAAGGATCCCTTCATCACCCTGGACAGTTTGCCACTCTGGGACTCCGCGAGAGCTTGGCTCCATGAGAACGAAGAGGTAAATGGAGTTTCCGTCAAGGATTTGATCCTCATCGGGGGTGGTCTGTTCCTACTTTGGAAAAGTGTCAAAGAAATCCACCATCTGGTTGGGCAGCACCACGATCCATCGGTAGCAAGTGCCCAACCGAGCTATGCCTCCGTTTTACTTCAAGTGATGGCTTTGGATATTGTGTTCTCACTGGATTCCGTCATCACCGCGGTAGGAATGGCTGACCAACTGTGGGTCATGATTGCAGCTGTGCTTTTATCCGTTGTGATCATGATGCTCTTTGCAAATCGTGTCGCTGAATTCGTTGAACAGAATCCGACCGTGAAAATGCTCGCGGTAGCATTTTTAGTCATGATCGGCGCTATGCTCGTCGCAGATGGATGCGGGACCCATGTCAGTAAAGGCTATGTCTACTTTGCCATGCTGTTCTCTTTGAGTGTCGAGGTTCTCAATCTTCGCGCTAAATACAAGGCGGAAGAGTTAGCCATGAGCAAAAACTATCGCGAGGGTGAGGGCTATTGATCCGATGCGATCAACACCCGAGTGGAGAGCGTCGCGACTCCGTTCCGCTGAGCTAATCACCATCGCATAAAGCTCTGCTGGGGTTTGGATCATTGAGCAGATCCGCGACCGTCGTTGATCCGAGAGCCTCTTCGGTGCGCCTCAAGGACTCATCCAATTTTCGGTGGAGAGAACAGAGCCTTTTTCCATGGGATTTCAGTTCCAACGGGCAACTCTTAATGCGTTGAAAAGGCTCGACCGCGTTGACAACCTGCAGAACGGTCAGTTCATCGGAGGGAATCGCTAGCCCAACCCCACCTCCTACACCTCGCTGCGTTCGAAGAATACCCGCGTGGTGCAAACCCTGCAGAACCTTCGCCAAGTACGCGACGGGAACCTTTGTCTTCTCAGCGATTTCCGAGGTTTTTTGAGGCCTACTCGGATGCTGTGCGAGGTGAACGATCGCCCGCAATGCATATTCGACCGTTTGGGAAAACATCGCTCACCACAAAACAGGATATTGACATCCTATTTCCAGGCTAGTAACGTTGATTGAAGACATTTTTGTCCTATTTTCCTTTCCTAAAGTGTTTCGCCATCGACGGAATACTCCAAGCAGAATGAGGTGTCACATGCGTCGAATTGGAATGTTACTGATCGTCTCCGCATTGCTAGGTACTTCCCTACTCGATCCCACTGGATTCTCTACGGCGCAGACGACCGTACCCGTGAAGCCAGACTACGCTTTGAAACAAGCTCAGCGCGAATTGGCGATGCTGGATGACATTTACAAAACCAGCATTGTCTTGATTACCACACATTACGTCGAGGGGAAGGATTCGCTCCCCGCGGGCAGTGCCTTCCGAAAACTATTCGACACCATCAAGGAAAAAAAGTGGCATGAGGTGCGACTTCTGGACGGAACAGGAGATCCATACAATCCGGAAAACACTCCCAAGGAAGGCTTTGAAAAACGTGCGATGGCGAGTCTTTTAAGCGGGGAATCCAAGGTGGAGGAGGTCGTTCAGGAGTCAGGCAATCGCTACCTTTTGGGCGCGACAGCTATCCCTGTTGTCATGGACAAATGCGTGGTCTGCCACCAGGTTTATGCAAACGTCGCGAAGGGTAAGGCAATCGGTGCTCTGAGTTACAAGATCCCCGTCCAGGAAATCGATTCCACACGGTGAGTTTCAGGAAGCGCATCCAGAGGTTCTCAATTTCCCTCTGAAATCGAGGGAGAATCCGGTTCTCGTCGCCTGAGCCAAAAAACGGCATCGGGGAATGGAACACTCTGCCCAAGCTACTGTGAAAGAATAAGGAGATTCACTCCACAGGATGATCAGCCAACGGTTTCCTAGAACTCGGAACGAGAAGATCAAAAATGGGGGAGGCCATCAGCGTGGTTAAGACGGCCATGATTACAAGAATTGCAAACAACTCCTCCGAGATGATTCCTCGCTGCAAGCCGATATTGATGATGATTAATTCCATCAAGCCACGTGCGTTCATCAACGTTCCAATCCCTAAAGATTCACGATTCGACAAGCCAGACGCACGCGCTGCAAGCCAACAAGCAACCCCTTTACCGAGAATCGCTGCTATCAAAACGACGAAACACATACCCCACAGATAGCTGGAATTCAGCAGCCCAATCTTTGTATTCAGTCCGGAGTAAGTAAAGAAGAGTGGAAGCAATAGCCCTACGGTTAGCGGTTGGATTTTCGCGATGAGATCGCGATGCATAACTCCCCTGGGCATCGACGCTCCCATGACAAAAGCCCCGAATACCGCATGTAAATGGATCAAGTCCGTGAACCAGGCGCCTAGGGACATGCATGCGATTCCAACGACCAGCCCCATGTCACTTAGTGTGTCATGACCGGCCTCATCACGTATCAGCAACCAAGGCTTGGCTCGAGCCAGAGCCGGACGGACGATCAGCAAGCAGACTGCTACAAAACAAGCACCACCTCCAATGCTGCTGAATGCATGCCATACATTTCCATCGAAGCTGGCCAGTACCACAGCCAATAAACACCACGCCGTGGCATCATCTACAGCCCCTGCGCCAATGGCAACCGTTCCCATAAGCGTCCCCGCAAGGCCCTTGAAATGGATGATCCTTGCCAACATGGGAAACGCGGTAATGCAAAGGGACGCTCCTAAAAACAAGATCGCTTCCCGGATGGTTGTCCTGTCCGGGAAGAGACTCGAGTTCGAACGTAGGTACCATCCCAACCCGCCCCCCAGCAAGAAAGGTGCAACCATACCAGCGGTTGAAACAGCCAGCGAGCTTTTGAAGTGCCGATGTACAATGTCGACCCGAAACTCCATTCCAACGATGAACATGTAGAGCGCAAGGCCCAATTGCGAAGCAGGGAAAAGATAGCTCTGCGTGTCGCGAGTCGCCTGAGTTCGATCCCATGGAAAAATCAACGATTGCAAGTCTGGAAGGAGCCACCCGAACAGAGATGGCCCCAGCATCACTCCAGCGATCATTTCCGCCACGACCTGGGGCTGTCCGCACTTGACTGCGATCAAACCAATCAGTCGACAGAAGAGCAGGATGAGGGCCAGCTGAAAGAAAAAATGAACGGCTAACTGAAGATTATTCATGACCGACTTAAACCGAGACCTCTGCGTACCCTTGGGAAGAGAATAACCCACCCAAAGAAACTCGTCCAGACAACTATCGTTCGAACACGCAATAATTCTGCATTCGCGAGACGGGGCTTGGCCCAGGCTCCCCGCGCTCAGACGTTCTCATCCACAGCAACCGGGGAACTTCGGTACCTCGGCAACCCGAATTTCGTCCCCTAGGGACACAGCTAAAGGCTGTTTTGGTCTTGGCCAAAGGTGGGGCCTCTTCGCCCTGGGGGACATAGCTTAATGGAAGCCTCTAGGAACTGGGGACACAGCTAAAAGCTGTTTTGGGGCGACAAAAAGCTGTGTCCCCAAAGA
>JBBAXA010000003.1:0-30517 GCA_040396935.1 Pirellula sp. | reverse complement strand
CCCCCGGGAACCCACAGAACTGCCAAAAAACTTGAAATGGGGGATGAAATACCAACCGGCGGACTCGTCACCGCAGCAACTCTACATTCGATTCGTCGGGACCGGATATTTGCTAGCAATCAGATCTAGCTACGTCGCAGAACCCTCCCGGTCCGATGGCTGCTCAGGGCGAGATGGCAGGCAGGATGACCGCCGTGGCTCACCGTGCCACAGTCAGCTTGGCTGCCCCGATTTAGAAGAACCGAAAAGGTTCGACAAGAGATGGGTGCGTTCCATAACCTGGTAACGAAAACGTCTTTCCAAGATACGATCGACTCGATTGATGACAGAAAGTCGCCGCTTGGCATACTCACTGCGGATCGACTTGCGTCCGACTGACGCACCCGAAATTTGCCTGAGTCGTCAGCGCGGTGAAGTCAGCCAAATAGCCAGGATGCTTCGAGACTGGCATCTGCCATGGATTTCGTTTCGCGAAATCCACGTCCGCCTCAATCGTCCCTCGCTCCAAATGGAAACGAACGATATCCCCATCCTGTAGTTTTCCTATAGGACCTCCCACAGCCGCCTCAGGGGCACAGTGGACGCCAATCGCCCCGCTCGAAACGCCCGACACCCTGGTATCTGAGATGAGCACGACCTTACCCTTCAATTCGGGCATAGCGAGTGCAGATGAAGCAACGTGGACCTCGGGCATACCTGCAGCAACAGGACCTAATCCGCGTAACACGACGACATGGCCCGGTCGAATCCTACCGGATACAGCGGCCTCCGTGACAGCTCTACCATCTTCGAAACAAATTGCCTCCCCTTCGAAAGCCGGCCCCTCCAGCGCAGAGACTTTAAAAACGATACCATCGGGCGCTAGGTTACCAAAGCAAACTTGAAGATCCGCAAACGACTTAAAGGGTTTATTGGCAGGTGCAATCAACATGTTGCCTTCATCGCAATCGGGAGCGTCCTTTAGATTCTCCCATAGACTTTTCCCTGTGACGGTGAGACAAGTTCCATCAAGACAACCCAGTTTGCAAAGATGCTTTAATAAAATCGAGGTCCCGCCGAGCCGATGCAGATCCGACATCGTTCCTTTTCCGCGAGGAGCGAAATCGCAAACGACTGGAACTTTCCTACAGATAGATTGAACGTCCCTCAAATCGAAAGGGATCTTGGCTTCTCGTGCGAGCGCGAGTAGGTGCAGGACTCCGTTCGTGGAACCACCGATAGCCGCGATTGTTGTCAAAGCGTTTTCAAATGCTTTACGGTTCAAAATATCTCGCGGGCGTAACTGCAGGCGAAGCAGAGTGCGCAGTGCATCCCCGACTCGAAAGCAATCTCTTTTCTTGAGTGGATCCGCTGCTGGAATGGAAGATGTGTCTGGCAGACTCAGCCCGATAGCCTCCATGGCAATCCCCCAAGTGTTGAACGACGCTGCAATTCCACATCCTCCAGGTCCAGGGCATGCCGTTCTCAAGATCTGTTCTGCTTCACCCTCCGACATCCGCCCCGCTTGAACGCGACTCTGTGCATCGTAAACATCAAAAATGGTTGTCGGCCTGCCCTGATGGCAACCGGGTATGATCGATCCTCCATTCACAATCAAACCTGGAAAATTCGTCCTTGCAAGAGCCATCGCAAAGCCAGGCCCATTCTTGTCGCAGTGGTGCAATCCCACGATCGCGTCATAACGATGCGCTTGACAGACCATGTCGGCCGCATTCGCGATTTGATTGCGCGAGACCAAAGATGCTCCACCGTGCGGCCCACCTTGGACTAGGTTGTCACTTACCGCAGGTACACCGAAGGGGAAAGCCAACAGTCCGGCCGAGTAGCAACCTTGCTGAATTTCCTTGGCCAACTCGTACGCGTGTACGTTGCAAAGATTCCCCTCCAGCAGTGGCACTCCGATGCCCACCTGCGGTCGACTCAAATCCTCCTCTTTCAGACCGAGTCCCCAAAAAAAGGAATTCACTCCCCTTTGCCATCCATGGGTCAGATTTCGTGAATTCCAATTCAAGCCATCTGACATCTCACTGCTCCTAATAAACATGCAGCTCTCTCGAGCGAACCTATCTCGGCCTGCGTCACGTTCTGCGAAACCTTCAAAAAAGGATTCTACCTCTGCAAGCCAAACGCCTAAAGCCGAGGAAGAAACCGTTCGCTTCGGAACAGACATCCAACACGATTCGTCTGATCATGACTCGAACGGCTCAATTCGCTCCTTGCGAAGGTTTCTAGCAACTGAGTTCAATGAATCGATTCGTAGCATAGAACGCTGAGAGCTCTCGACGAATTCCCGGACAACATCTGGATAACCTTTTGACGAAACCCGAGGGATCTTTCGGGTGTTCCCGCAGCCCCAGCTACTCGGTTTCATTCCTCTTACTGAGCTTTTTTTCGAGCCAATCTCCGAGAGAAATTGTCAGCTTGGATTTCTGCTTGCCAATTTCCTGATTCATTTTTTCGACGAGTTTGTCGTCGTATTCCTCTAGTTTTTCATCGAGTATCTCGCGGATCCCTTTCCCCAAAAGCTCTGCGGCATCCCCTCCCAGCCGACTGATTCGCTCGATCTCAAATTCCTTCAATTGAACTTCGGCTTCTGTCACCACGGGGGCGAACTCCACATCGGGTGGAAACGTTGTCGGATTGACACGGACATTCACCTGACAATCCACATGCAATTCGACACGAGCCGACCCATCTGCCGACAGGCTGTACCATTGGAAATCTCGCTGCCATTGACTAACACGCCCAAACAATCGAAGAGGCAACTCGATGCGTGTCGAGATATCAATTCGTCCTTGCGAAAGAAACTCGATTTTTTCGATATCGATCTGGAGTTCCTTTTCCGGATCGATGAACTCGATCAGATATCGCGTCCATGTACCATGCTTGACGGACTTCGTTTTACGCTTCGTTTGAATCCGAAATCCGTCTCGATGGATATGAAGCCCCACGACCACTTCTTTGCGTTGATTCCATCGACGGTTGTCTTCATAATTGGCTGGTAGGTTTTTCAGAACTAGCCATTTAACCCAAGCGCTCATCTCCTGTCTTTCATCGGCAGAGACAGGAACTACGACTTGCTGCAACCTCTCAGGCAGGTTTAGTTCGAGCTGCCTGGGCCTCTCATCCTCTGAGATCGTCGATGTGTCCAAAGCATCATCGAGGCTGGGCGAACTACGTTCCACTTGCGCACAGGCCGCTGAGATCAAAAAACCTTGGATCCACAGAGTCACGAGCATCGAACATGGACGCATCGAGTCTGACTTCGATGACATAGACTTCTTCGCTCCGGTTAAAATACCTTGGCCCTACAAATGGGCATGATAGAAATCCTACAAATGCAAGCACAAGAGCAACGGTTGATCCAAGCCATGAGTTTCGAAAAATACAAGCCTTACCTTTTTCACCTGGTACTTTTTTCGCAAACACTTGGCTTGGTCTCTGGGGTGAATGCATTTCAGTCCGACGCAATACCAGTCAGCCCCGATAGGGAAATTCGTCGCACGGAGGCTGCGGAACTATCGCAACGTGCGATGAAGATCGGGAAGTCCAGCGACGGACTAGGGGTCTTCACGAATGCAAAAGCAGCTTGCTTCTCGTGTCACCGGATCGGAAATAGCGGTGGTTCCATAGGCCCAAACCTGACCGAAATCTCCAAGAAAAGAAACGCGATGGAATTAGCGGAAAGCCTGCTTTGGCCGAATGCACATATCGATGTGGAATATCAGGTAGTCAAGTTGCTTTTGGAGGATGACTCAGTCGTCGCTGGCTATGTCGCTACCGAATCTCCATCCTCCATCTCGATCAAGGATCCAGCGCGAGGCTCTATCTCAACCATCCCCAAGGTGTCTATCGTAGCGAGAACGAACTCCCTATCGCTCATGCCAGACGGTCTAGTGAACAGCCTGCCAATGCAAAGCCAGGCCGATCTTCTTCGGTTTCTACTCGATATAGGAAACGAAGAACAAACACAGATCCCTGTTATTGAAGCGGCGATCAAAAATGCGAGCCATCATTCTATATCCACCTTTCCGTACAACTCGCGTCCCATCGATCCAGCAGCCCGCCCCGACTCCAAATTGCCAATCAACCGCAATCGTCTCTACGACTTTTATAGTAAACAAGCGCGCTTTTTCAGAACTCAACCCGCGACCCTAAACCTCCTCGAATCTTTTCCAGGACTCGATGGAAAGGATTTCGGGCATTGGGGCAGTCAGAATGAAGAGACATGGCGAGGAGATGCCTGGAGTAAAGCAGCTCCCAATTTGGTGCAGTGCAATGTGCTGGTACATCCCAGGAAAACCATTCCACGAGCCGTGTGCTTTCGCTTTGGGGAGCAGTTGGAATGGTCCGCTTGCTACAACCCCGACACATTCTGCTATGAGTATGTATGGAGGGAAGGCTTTATTAGTTTCTCATCGGTCCGACACGGCTTTATCGATGGGGTAAGAATCGTCGGAAAGGAAGTGAATATCGCTAAGGATTTCGGCCCGCTCGCCACCCTCCCATCATGGGGTACCGATACGGAGCCTCGCTACAAAGGATTTCATCTTTTTGGTGAGAAGGTGCTTTTTGAAATAGAACTCGACGGGAAAAAATTTTTCGATGAGTTGGTTGTGGTCGACAATCAACCGACTCGAAGGTTGCGATCCACCGATGAGGTCCAACGGGAGGAATTGAGCGGAGGCCCTAGTCGATGGCCTCAAGTTCTCGAGACCGATATCGTACTCGGTCACTCACTTGGATTCACCGTCGATACAATTCAACTACCGCAATCCAATCCGTGGAATACGCAAATTGCGTGTGGAGATCATGGATTTCTTTCCGATGGAACCGCCATCGTCGCTTCGATGCAGGGGGATGTTTTCCGCGTCGAAAACATCGCCTTTCGTGGCGGTGAGGATGCGAAGAGGGTCGCTAAGTGGAAGCGCATCGCCGCGGGGCTCCATCATGCCTTAGGCGTTTGGATTCACAACGATGAGATTTACGTTCTGGGACGAAACCAGATCACTCGATTGCACGATCTCAATGGCGATTACGAGACCGACTGGTACGAATGCTTTTCAAATGCGTACATCACATCACCCAGTGGTCACGATTACCTATGTGGTCTTGTACGGGACATGCAGGGAAATTTTTACACCGCGTCCGGGAACCAGGGAATTGTTCAGATCTCGGCCGATGGTAAGACAGCTCGTGTGATTGCGACAGGATTCCGCAACCCAGATGGTCTTGGTATCTTGCCAGACGGGACGATTACTGTCCCTGCATCGGAGGGCGAATGGACCTGCGCATCGTCTATCAGTCTTGTTAAACCTTCATCACCTGGAGCGGTCCAGCCCTTTGGAAAAACCGACCCAATCCCCTTTTATGGATACCGTGGGCCCAAAGCTGGTACGCCGATCGAGCTGCCTCTGCTCTACCTGCCGCGAGGAATTGACAATTCGAGTGGCGGGCAGGTTTTCATCCAGGACAAGCGACTTGGGCCACTCGATGGTCAGATCGTTCACACCTCCTTTGGTTCAGGAACAGCGCTGCTGCTACTCAAGGATCGTGTAAGGGAAATCGAGCAGGGGGGAGCCTACGTATTGCCCGGTGAATACAAATCTGGGGTTCATCGCGGCAAAATCAACCCGATGGACGGGCAACTCTACCTATCGGGCATGCTCGGATGGGGGACCTACACCCCGGAACCAGGCTGCTTTCAACGCTTGAGATACACGGGCGACCCTGTCCAGTTGCCAAAAAGCTTCCACCTACACAGCAATGGAGTCGAGGTTCGATTCCATGCGGCACTCGACCCGAAAATCGCAGGCATCTCGTCAAGCCACTTCGCTCAGATGTGGAATTATCGCTACTCTCCCGGATACGGTTCGAAAGACTACTCGGTGAACCATCCCCCTGCCATTGGACACGATCGACTCGCCATCGATTCGGTGGTCCTCGGGGACGGAAACAAGTCGATCTTTCTCGAAATACCGACGATTCAACTGTGCAGCCAATTGCATCTACAAATCCAGGTGCAGGAAGATGAGTTTGTTGACCTCTACATGACGGCACATGCACTCGACAAACCGTTCCCTGGTGTAGATTCCTCGAACGTGGCGATACCCAATAAACTTCCGCATCCTCTCACGCGCGATTTGCAGTGGTTGCAGAAAAGCGTTGCCAATCCCTGGTCCAAACGCATGCCAAAAGCACGCGAGCTTAGGATCGAAGCTCGGGATAATCTGCAGTTCTCGACAAGAGTCCTCGAAGCCCGAGCGGGTGAAACCCTCAAACTGACCTTCAGCAATCCTGATGTGGTACCGCACAATTGGGCCTTGGTTCGACCGGGTTGCCTAGAAAAAGTTGGACAAATTGCAAACCTGTTGGTCAACGATCCAGATGCATACCTACAGCATTATGTACCTAAAAGCGACGATGTCATCTGTTACACCGACGTGGTTGAGCCTGGGGCTGAATTCGCTATTCACTTCCAAGTCCCTGAAATCCCAGGTAGATATCCCTATCTGTGTACGTTTCCTGGCCATTGGATGGTCATGCATGGCGAGCTTATCGTCAAATGATCTGGATCGATGCACCAGGTAAAACGTCTTGATGGATCCGGAGCGACCGGAATCCCAAGTTGTATCGAGCGGTCCACAACCATCCTGCAATCGAAACACCCCCCTACAAACCTTATTGAAAACCGACGCGTTCAGCCGATCGGCAACTATTTCGAGCCATGGATATTCCCCATCAAAATCCGGATCTACCCGAACTTGATTCGCTGGAACGATCGATTTACGAGTGGCAAATGTGGATCGAGGATCTCGGGGAATTCGGACAACGCAAACTGAAGAACTCCTCAGTTCTGATTACGCGTTGTGGTGGGGTTGGCGGATTGGTGGCTTACCAACTCGCAGCTGCCGGAGTAGGTCGACTCGTGATTGCTCACGCCGGTGACGTTAAAGCCAGCGATCTGCACCGCCAATTGCTCATGACGCGAGACTGGATCGGTAAACCTCGCATCGAGTCCATTCAAAAACGACTGCTCGAGCTGAACCCGGATATTGCTATCCAAGCCGTTGCCTCGAATGCAACAGAAGAAAATGCTCGGGAGCTCGTCGAACAAGCCGATGTCATCGTCGATTGTGCCCCCCTTTTCTCTGAGAGATTCGCACTGAATCGCCAATCCGTGTCACAAAGCAAGCCCATGGTTGAATGCGCCATGTACGAGATGGAAGGACAGTTGACCTCTTTTTTTCCAGGACAAACCCCTTGTTTGCAGTGTCTTTACCCCGTGGCTCCTCCTACTTGGAAAAGGCAATTCCCCGTTTTAGGAGCGATTTCCGGTACGGTAGGCTGCCTGGCTGCGACGGAAGCGATCAAAATCCTCACCAACCTTGGGAAACCACTTCGGAATAAAATGCTACGAATGGACCTAAGAGAGATGACTTTTCGCACAGTTCGGTTAAAACGTAGAAAAGACTGTGTCGTATGTAGTCATCTTTTCGCCTAACTGTAGCAAATGTAGACGCAAGATCATGCCTAGTGAGATTCGTTTCGTTCTTCCGTCAACACTGCGTCCTCACGCCAAGGGATTGGCGGAGGTACCACTCCAAGCAGACAATGTGCGGGAAGCCGTGAGCGTTTTGGTTGAAAGATTTCCCAATCTCCAACCCAACCTTCTGGACTCGGATAACGAGATTCTTCCGTTTATCAATTTGTTCGTGAATCAAGAACAGATCCTCCGATTGGACGATGCGGAAAATCCACGATTGCGACACGGAGACGAGTTGCTGATCATTCCTGCACTCTCGGGTGGCTAAATCCGTCTTGGCTTTATGACGCGCTAGACTTCCGTCGATTCGCAATCCGATCCTACCATAACATGACTTGGTAATGCCGGAGTCTTAGTCCTGCAGGGATGTTTGCAATAGCTAAGCCGAGCCCTTGAATTCTATCCCTTCTGGCGCGATACCATCTTCGCCTGAGGAGTTTCGATGCAGTCAGGGCAATCCATGAATGGAAACCTTAATATCGATCTGCTCTTTAATGAACGGAGTCTGGATACAACTGGGTCGACAGAACCTTCCACAGAGAAAAGTTGCCAACCTTTCGTTCAAACCAGCAGCATGCACATGAGGAGGATCCCTGTTGATTCGAATACGCATCGCAAACAACTGGCATTTCGCAAAAATTCATACCAATATCAGATTGCTGAATTTTTGAGACAGCAATATGAGCTATCGCGACTTGAGAACAATGGTCGAGATTTGACTCTCTTTATAAAGAGGCGTGCACGCGAACGGATCGCTAACACGAATGTATTCCGCTCGCCTGCCTGGTTTCTAGAATCGAAAGACGCAATCAGCCGAAATCGAAATGACGAACCGTATCAGTAACTTGCGGAACTTGCACTGTTTTGGGGGGAGTTGATTTCAGGCAACCCTAATCTCTTTCGGACCTCACCGAGCATTTCGACGGTTCTAGACGCTCCAACTCGACTAACTCCCATCTTCCATGCACGGATGAGATTATCACAGTCTCGAATTCCTCCAGCTGCTTTGACAAGCACAGGCTTGTTGACATTCTCGAGCATCAATTGGAGGTCTTCAAAGGTCGCTCCGCCTGTTCCGTATCCAGTACTGGTCTTAACCCAATCCGCCCCCAGTTGGCAACAGATTTTACACAGCTGAATCTTCTGTTCATCGTGCAGGTAGCAGTTCTCAAAAATCACCTTTACCTTGCGTTTTGCGGAATGGGCGACCTTCACGATCGCACCGATATCGTATTCAACCAGCTTCCAGTTTCCGCTGAGGACCGCACTGATATTTGTAACCATGTCGAGTTCCACACAACCTTCTTCAACCAACTGCTCTGCTTCAGCAACTTTGGTTTGCGTTGTATTTCCTCCGTGAGGAAAACCGACCGTGCTACTAGGAGCAACCGTGCTGCCATTCAACAACTCGGCGCACCGTCTATGGTAGTAGGGCAAGATACAAACACTTGCAACATCGTAGGCGAGTGCGATTTGAATTCCTGCTTCGAGTTGTTCAACCGTGAGAGTGGGGTTGAGCAACGAGTGATCAATCATCTTGGAAAGGTCAGAATACGCGAACTCGATCATAGCGATCCCAAAAGCTAGTACGGGTTTTCGAAAGCACCGGAGTTTATCCAACTTGGGATCGGAATCACAGATCCAAAACGAGAGCGAATCGCTTAGGTTTAGACAAAGACCTGCTTGAGAGTTGGCAAAAAAAATGGCCGGGCAGGGCCCGGCCAAAAAATTTTGCTAGAAGGCTTCGAGATTAGTAGCGATCTCTTCCACCTCGAGAACTGTTGTAACCACCAGAATCTCGGTCTCCACGATCGCCTCGGTAGCCGCCTCCGCCGCCACCACCACCGCCGCCTCGACGGCCACCACCACCGCCGCCTCCGCCGCCTCCGCCACCACCACCACCGTACGATGGACGTGCTTCTCGCGGCCGAGCTTCGTTACAGGAAATGCGACGCCCCGCGACTTCCTGATTGTTCAAGGCCTCGATGGCGGCCTTTGCCTCATCTGGATCCTGCATCTCGACGAATGCAAATCCTCGGGATCGTCCTGTCTCACGATCCATAATAATGCTTACCTTTGCAACTGCACCATATCGGGCGAAAGCTTCCCGAATTTCATCTTCCGAGGCGCGAAACGAAAGATTTCCCACGTAAATATTAACCACTTAACCAAACCCTTTTCGACGACACTGCGTTCCGGGAAGAGATGGGCTTCAATCCGAAAACGCTAGCGACCAAACAAAACGTGAGCCGATCCATCAAGCATTGCCAACACAATTGGACCAACCTTGTTGAAACAGCTCCTCGAAACATAACCATGGAGCGTCAACCACATCAACGAAGCTCGAAAACGTAAGGTTTTCGAGAGTAGTACAGGTTGGCAAACCTAGGCAACAACGACTTGATTATCGAAACGGCGCATTTCCAAGTCAACGGATAATCGTTCAATGCAACTCGAAATCGATTAAATTCCCCCTTTTGGGAAAATGCGTAAAATACGGGCGACCCGCAAAAGCTGGGTTATTTCTTCGCTCGATGGTGCAGCCAATAGTGGTGAGTTTTTGCGACAGATGTAATGACATTCTTGATTTCCCGCTTGATTTGAAAGCCGGGTCCTGCCGGGACGAAAAGATTGCAACCCTCACGACGAACCATCACATTTTCGGTAATGATTGCTCGCATCATCCAGATCGCCATCGCTTCGTTCTGGCAGCGTATGCCAACCCATCCAGGTACTTCACTCTCAAACGTGGGCATCCCTGTTACCAATTCGACTCCCCTCCGAATCTCGGCAACGACTACCGTGTAAACTTCGAACTGGTTACCGACCTCCTCTCTCGTTACAGCCTCTAGCAACCTACCACGGTGGGGAGGACCACCCGCCAGAGCCAGGTCACAAAAGCTGGTCCATATTTTGTCCCATGGCACCTTACCTGTCTCATCGAAGAATAAGGAGGCAGAGCCCATTGACTGAGGACTCACTTCATCGGTACGACCGCGATACTCGTCGGGCAGCAAGTCGTTCATACGAGTTTCGAATTCCCGGAACGAGTCGCTCTCCAGGTTTCGATCTGTAAATCGAAGTTCGCTTTGTTGAAAACCAGCGAGATATTTTCCGACCAGCATCGAGGCATACGATTCCGAATCGAACCAGAGGGATGCGTCGGGACTTTGTAGACCCGCTGAGCTACTGGAGGGACTCTTCACTATCCCCCGATTCCTCTTTCCCCAGGGGACGGACAACACCTCACCTTGGCTCGGTCGGCCGATCTCAACCGGCTCCGAGAGAGACTCCACAACATAGTCGGCTGCCACACGCCGTTTTCTCAACTCCCAGACAATCTCGAATACGGGAATGGATTCGGTCGAATGCCCGAACGATTCGGTATCCTCCTGGGTCGGCTCCACGAACAACAAAATCCCTGGACAAGCCAACTGGGAAGCTAATCCGTCTAGGTATTCGGCCCAATCGGCAGCACTCCATGCCTGGGCCATGTAGATCTTTTGGGTGCTCGGCTCGGGCTGAATGGCTCTCGCGATTTGAAGGTACGAGCGCGTGCGAATCGCACTCTCGATCGAAATCACCGATAGCCGCTGGAGACCTGCCTCGAGGCACTGCTTCCATCGCGTCTCAAAGACGATCCCTAACTCATCAACATCGATGGAACAATCGATGAGCCATACCTCCACACCGAGCCGACGCATCAAGCTCTCTCGAACGGCAAGCCAAAAAAAACCATCCAGCGCGACGGGGCTGTCGTACGTCAACAGGACAGCATCATTCGATTCCCAAGGCTCGCTCATCCCGGAAGCATAATCGGAAACCGAACACCATCAAGAGACCATTTCGAGGGAGGATCTACCTCGCCCGGGTAAGGATCGCGAGAATCGTAACATTTACCCGTTTTGCAAATTCCAAGCCTCAAAGAGAAAGATCCCTTCGGTATAATCTGGGCGACTCGACCGTGTTGGAAAGTTACGTCCATCCGTTCCGCTGACCGACAGCCCGAACGCCAACAACCGTCCACAATCGCAAAGCAACCTGAACCTAGCAGAGGAATTGATCCATGTCAGATGTGATGGATTTGCTCCATGAGCAACTTGATGAAAAAAGTATCCGGGAAATCGCAAACTATATTGGGGCAGACGAAAGCCAAACGCGGTCCGCTATCGCAGCCTCCATCCCCACGATTTTGGGTGGGGTTGTTCGTTATGCCGAGACTGAGCAAGGTGCAGCCCAGCTGACCAAACAAATCAATGGAATCGGCGGTGCCTCGATCGGTGATATCCTCGGCGAACTGTTGGGAGCTCCCTCGAGGCCCCCCACGCCCGGTCGTCCGCAACGCGCACCGGCGAACGACGACATTCTTCCGCCGACTGGCAATGCGGCCCCGCCAAGGTACAACCAAAGAGGGGAATCGGACATTTTTGCGGATCTACCGAAACCAAGCGGTAACTCACCTCTCGATCGATCACTCGGCCCGGGAAATGAATTACCCTCGCATCCTAAATCAGCGCGAGTCCCCGAGGCTCCTCGTTCACCGCGTCCCGGTCAAATGCCCGACATCCTCGGAGACGTTTTTGGCAATAAGCAAAAGAAAGTCGAGGATGCGATCGGCAAGTCGAGTGGTCTGGACCTTAAGAAGATTGGCCCCTTGTTGGCTATCCTTGCCCCCATCGTTCTGAGCGCCATGCGTGCGAAAGCGAGCTCCGCTTCGGCCAGTAAAGGGGGAGGCGGATTCAACCCAGGAGATTTGAGTGATTTCGCGCGTCGTGAGAGACGATCCGTGGAAGCAAAAACGGGTGGTAGTCTGCTCGGGAAATTACTCGATCAAGACGGAGACGGAGATTTTGACCTGTCCGACATGCTGAAGTTAGGGTTCGGTTTCTTGACCGGTCGTCGATAGGCTTGGCTGATTCTGGCTCTTAATAGTCATCTCCATATGGGCACGCCATATAAAAGAGGGTGGTCTGAAAATCTTCTGCTCTCCGCTCGAAAGTAAAGTTAAAAAGCTAAAAAGCAGCACACGAAAAGTGTGCTGCTTTTTTGTTTTCGCATTTGTCCCAAATTCGCCGACTTAATTGTTCACAGCCACATTTACATTGGTTGTGTCACGGTCGAAGTACGTCGTGATCTGCTCTACAAGATCAGCAGGAGCCTCTTCATCCAAAACTGGAATTCCTGTTGTCACTTCATCCTGTCCTACCAGCTTTTCCGCTACATCTAGACGAGTGGAGATGTCATCGAGAGTATCTCGAACATGGCTAAGTCGACTGTCATGAAGAGTGTACTGACTGCTCGATTCAACAACTTGCTGCATCGTCCAGCGAGCTTGCAGATTCTCAACCGCGACTTCATGCTGCCGTTTTGCAGCCAGCATGCTTTCGAGCTTTCGTCGGGCCGCATTGAGATTTCGCTCTCTTGCCTCGAGAATTTTCTCTAATTTGTCAACGGTCGCTTCTTGTGTCTGAAAATGCTTGAACCGGTCGTTCAAGTCCTTTTTTACTTGATCCATCGAATAGTCCCGTCCTTTGTAGCTGACGAACTTCACGCCGCTTTGGAGATCCTCCTTCAGTCGCAAGATCGCTTCCTTGGACTTGGTCAGGTTAGATTTTTTGGACGAAACCTCTCGCTGCAATTTTCCAACTTCGACCTCTTCACGCGCAATAATCCGGAGATTCTCCGCAATCTCTGGCTTGAGGTCCTCGATCATGTCCCGAACACGCTTGATCTCTAGATCGATCGGGATTTGTTCCTTGATGCTATCACGAACCGAGTGGTATCCGGTTTTCAGGTAACTGTAGGCGGACGTTCCGCCAATCAATGCCCCCGTGCCAGCGACGAGAGCCGAGCCAATCAAAATCTTCTTGAACATGGTTTTCCCCCAACGCAGTTGAAACAGGCGGTTGACACGCACTGCCGCACCCATGCATCGCATCGTGCTCGGGCTGGATCCACACGGCGTAGATCACGTCATCTCGAGAGAATCGACGGGACTTGAGGGTCACGGACAAAGGAGCATTCGTACCCCCTCGCAAAATCTTGGAACTTTCCAGGGATAAAACTCGGAAATTCAACCATCATGCCAATGCCGCGATTTTTGTCAGAGATCGCAGTTTGATTTAACCCAGCCGCTTTGAGCCGTTCAAGGGCAACGAAAATGCAGTGCATTCTCTCTTTCAGGCGGTCCAGACAAGGTTTTGGGAGTCCGCCAAGTGGATAGGTATCGAGGCCGAGCCCGAGCGGAAAGGACATTTTTAGTTCTTATTTTCGTAGCCTGGTTACAATAGCGTTGTTTCATCTAACTCCGAAAATCGCGCATTCTCAGTACTCCAATTGGGCAAAACAGTACGAAAAAATTCCCTGACTCGCTCCCAAGGGTCCGCTTTTGCCGGCGAGGAACGCGTATTTAAAGTCCTGCAGCGATCGATTCAAATCACAGCGGAGTATTCCTTCACGTGTTCACCGGGGAATACCACACGAAACTTCGACTATGACGCATTCATGGTGAATGTTCGGGCGAAGCTGCCTGCAGTCCGATCGATTGAAAACGATCGAAGATTTTTTTTGGCCAACGGCGGTAGTTTTTCTTTTGAATCCTTCTACGATCTCGATCGAAATCTTTTGGAGAGTTCTACCGCCGAATGTTCGAGCCCGATGGCGGCGTTAGAATCCTATCTGGCCATGCGGAGGATCGCGGAACGAAGCGTTGCGGAAAACCATCCCGACGGCGGCATACGACTCTTGCAGGGCAACCATGATGGACAGGGACATTCCTACGGACAGCATGAATCCTACGAGGTCCAGGTAGCGCAGGGAATTTGGCTCTTACTATGGCGAGTCGGGTTGCTCGTTTTGCTCCCCTACTTAGTAACCTACCGGTTCGTTGCGGGGATTTGGATGTTGCTCATCCTGATGCTTTCTCGACTAGAGCAATGCCGGGCATCCTGGATCCCCCCTCGCCTAAAAAGCCAGGAAACCCAACATGTCCCTCCCATCCTGGTCATCAACTCTCGACCTATTCAAGCTAAATGGATCCTAAGGTGTGCTCGAGGGCTGCGATGGATGCATGCACCGCTGGTTCTCCTACTGCGTTACAACATCCAGCTATTCGCATTACGGCATTACCGAAGACTGCTAACCCCGTTCTTCGCAAGCCGTTGCATCATCGATGGAAGCGGATTTGTCGATTCCGAGGGGCGCTATGGAATCAGCCTCCGAGGCAGTCAGTTAAACGCAATCATAGGTTTTGGCGGGTACGGAGGTAGCAAACCGATTTTCTGTTGCGATGGTTGGCTGAAAGGGTTGTGTCTTGGTCCACCGCTACACCTCACAGGTTATTGGAAGCTTTTTCGAAAGCGACAAAAGATCGATATCTCCGTTGGAGACTCGGGTTTATGTCCTTTGAGCCTCTATTTGAGGCTAGGCACCACATCGCTGGTGCTAGACATGGCCGATTCCCAGACCAAATTATCGAAGCCTATACCTGTTTTAAAAGATATCACCGCAGCATGCCGTAGGTTTGCTATGGACTGGATGTTACTAGCGAAGGAACCAAGTCGCCAGAGACGGCCTTGGAGTGCGACCGATCTGCAAAAGTTTTATCTGTTGGAGACGCGTCGTTTTCTGGAAACTTCTCCTGGAAAGGCTACCGACGAAGCTTGGAAGATTCTCGAGATTTGGCAAACGACCCTCAATCAACTCTCCGGATCCGATGAACGAGGCGAACCCTCCGAGGACTTGGTTGGTCGAATTGATTGGATCACCAAGCTTTGGCTATTGAATCAATTGGACCAAAACGCAAAACGCAAAACCAAACGCAAGTTGGATCTTCTGTACCACGAGTTGTCCCGAGAGGGATACGGGACGCGCGTGCTGGAAATGCAAAAAGAACAGCCTTTCGTTTCCGAAGAAGGGATTCTTCGAGCGATTGGTAATCCACCTAGGGACTCGATCGCTGCCGCTCGCTCCTACATCATCCGTGAGTTTGGCGACTCGGAGACCCAGCTAGAACTAGACTGGGATCGAGCGCGGTGGAGATTTGAGGGTAAGAAACAGAGTGTTCGTTTTGAAGTGTCCTAACCTTTGCCAGGATCAATCACCCATCCTATGCCCTCCGGCTTCCCTCACGCCTCGGGAAACTCATCACTCCTTTAGATTGCTATCAGAGACGGTAAAAGCATCGATGCATACCGAGGATTGGTCCGGTAGCCCACTTGCCCATTTGGATCCTTCTAGCTCGGCACGCCCGAACCGAAGGGCCCCCAATGCTCGGCCATGGCTGGCGAACACCGAGTATCCCAAGGATGATTCGAGTTCAGAAGCGACTTGATAGAGAGGCTTCGCGTTCTATGGTTAGAACACGGCTTGCTATTTGGTGGAACTGCGTGGCCCCACACCGGATTCCGTAGCCCAATATCCGCCGAGTCGATGATCGAACGTCAATCTTTCAGCTGGTTCGGACGTGAGCACGACACCCTGTTCATAAACCCGCTTTCCCCCGATCCATGTCTTGATTGGCCATCCTTGCAACGTTTCTCCAGCCCAAGGGCTCCACTTGGATTTGGTGAACTGCTTCTCATTCACGATGGTCCGTGAAAGATTTGGATCGACCAGGACCAAATCCGCATCATACCCAACCTCAATCCTACCCTTTCCGACGATCCCCCAGACTCGAGCCGGAGCATCGCTTGTCCAGGATGCAATGTGGTTCCATGTGCAATCCCCCCGCGAAGCGCGATCGAGCAACAAAGCAAAATAGTTTTCCACCGCCGGCAATCCACTGGGTGAACGCGGGTAAGGTTGCGATTTTTCTTCCAGAGTATGAGGAGCATGATCGGTCGCTACGACTTGGATATCACCATGAACGAGTGCCTGCCAAAGCCCGACCGTATCCTCCCGAGTTTTAATAGAAGGATTCATTTGAATCAGGGTTCCTAGTCGCTCGTAATCCTCTATGCAAAAATGCCAATGGTGAGGGCAAAGCTCCGCAGTGATCAATTGGCGATGTTCCCTAACCAGTGCTATCTCTGCAGCCGTACTGAGATGTAGCACATGAAATCGATGTTGATGACGGTAGGCAAGGTCAAGAGCGCGTTGCGTCGCCACATAAGCTGCTCGGTGGTCGCGGATTCTAGAGTGGTCCGATACTCGATTTGTTTCCCCGATAGCCTCGGCGTTTTTTCGAACGGTCAATTCGTCTTCGCAGTGTGCGCAGATAGGCAGGCTCGTCTCAGCAAAAATACGCTCGAGTGACTCCTGGTCGTCGACCAGTAAATCCCCAGTACTCGAGCCCATGAAGATCTTGATTCCCGGCACTCCCTGAGCCTGCTTGAGGTCCTCGATATTCTTGGAAGAGGCTCCGATGTAGAACCCGTAGTTGGCGATGGCTTTTGTCGCGGCAATCGAGTATTTTTCCTCGATCAACGCTTGGGTTGTGGCTGACGGCTTCGTGTTAGGCATTTCGAGAAACGACGTAACCCCTCCAGCGACGCAGGCGCGACTCGCCGTCTCTAAATCCTCTTTGTGGGTCAGGCCGGGTTCCCGAAAATGCACTTGGTCGTCAATCAAACCAGGAAAGAGAACCAACCCGTCAGCCTCCTCGACTTCGCAGTTCGAGACATGAGAAGCGGCATCGACCGAGACAATTTTCCCAGACTCCACCAAAACGTTGGACTTGGCTACGCCTTGGGGAAAAACAACGGATGCATTACGAATCAAAAGACGTGACGCCATAAAATTTATTTCGGTTCTGGTGATAGAGGCATGCAGGGGATTTTTCCATCGTTACAATGAGGTGGTTGGCAGGTGAGGATCAGGGCTTTGCCCGTGATTTTCGTCGCGACAACACCCCCACACCTTTCTGGCATCTCATCGATTTTTGGTTCGTGAGCAATTCGATCCAGTAACCTTAGGGAACTCCTGTCCGTACGAAGATAAGTGATCGACTCAGGATGAGTAAAGGGGGTAGAAATGAGCCGAATGAGAATAACGACAACCGACGGTCAAATGCTCGGTGGATTGTTGATATTCGGTAGTATCGTGCTAGGCTCGATGGCCGTTTTGTTGTTTCAGATGAATCCGGTCAATCAACTGGCGAACCAGGATTTGTCGTCTCGAGTCGAGATTGCGATTCGAAATGGAACAACCGAGCAAGTCTCGAAGGATCTCGACGCAGCGATACAGAAAGACAGTACCAACGCTGACCTTTTCCTACTCCGCGGCTCCTTGCTTTTTCGTACCGGCAAGGTTCAGGAATCGCTTGCGGATTTCGACCAGTGCTTGGTATTGCGCCCCGAGGTGAAGCCATTTCTCTGGCAACGAGGAATCGCGTTGTACTATGCCGAGAAATACAAGGAGGGAAAAGAACAATTTGAAGTTCATCGCACGGTGAACCCCAACGATGTGGAAAATGCATTCTGGCACTTTCTTTGCGCGGCAAAAATCGACGGCGTGGATTCTGCCTCGAAAAACATATTGACCTCGGGGTTCGACCAGCGTGAACCCCTCATGACGGTCCAAAATATGATTGCTGGAAAAGCAAAGCTCAGCGATGTACTCGCAGAGACCGAGTCAGGCAAGCCTGCAACGAGGTTCTATGGATATCTCTACCTGGGACTCTACGCAGACGTAACAGGCGCTACGGATGATGCGAAAGCTTACCTTGAAAAGTGCCTTGCCACGAAGATTCCAGGTTACATGAGCGATGTGGCGAAAGTACATCTAGAGCTGCTCAACAAAAAGAAGCTCAAAGAACCGTCGAAGCCCTAGATTCATCGCTTCCCCGATTCAAAAACAAAGTCGGTAGCATCGCGGACGAAAATTGGCGATGCTCTCTGAACGGAATTTAGTCGTTTCCGGAAATCGAAAGAACGTCCTTGAGAATGAGACGCCCTTCGTACAGGGCACGCCCGATGATGGCTCCCTTGGTTCCTTGCGATACCAAACGACGAATATCCTCTAGCGTGGTAACGCCTCCAGAACAAATCACTGGGAATGGACTTACCACTTCGAGCTCGCGAAGGGATTCGAAGTTGGGTCCAGACAACATTCCATCTTTCGCAATATCCGTGTAAACGACCGCAACGCAATGGGAAGTTTGCTCGGCGATGCGTGCAACCAACTCAGAAGCTGTTGTTTGCGATGTCTTCAGCCAGCCTTCCGTTGCAACCTTTCCAGACCATGCATCCAACCCCAGGACCATGTGGCCCCGATAACGATCGCACATCGTGGCAAACCAAGCGGGATCTTTCAGCGCTGATGTCCCGACAACCAATCGGGAAAGTCCGAGCTTGAGAAGCCTCTCGATAGTCGCTTCATTACGAACACCTCCTCCCAACTGAACCGGACGGCCTCCGGCCGCTTCGACGATAGAACGTATCGCCGGCTCATTGATAATGGCCCCCGACTTCGCTCCATCCAAGTCAACGCAGTGCAGGAACTGGGCTCCGTCCGAAAACCAACCAGAAGCAATAAAGCCCGGGGAATCCGAGAAAACAGTGTCCCTCTGATAATCCCCTTGCTGCAGTCGTACGCACTTGCCACCTAACAGATCGATCGCTGGCCAAATCTCCAAGAGATCCCTACCTTCCACGCGATACGACAGGGCGGCCGGACGTCGGAACCTTGGCCTCAGCGACCTCACGCTGAGTTACATGCCTGCCATGCTGAGGTGGGACCATGCGATGCAAGACTACCGGAATGGGATTGGTGTGAACCACGACTTCTCGGCCGTTTACTACCTTTTTGTACTGCTTCGCATCCGCGGAGCTGGAGAAGGAGACCGTTAATAACGAGGCCACAAGCAGGCTGAAGTTGATTCGAAACATAGAGATCTTTCAAAACAAATGAAGTCGCACCATTGGACGAGACTTGCAACAAATCGAGAGCCCCCGCGAACTGGCAAAATCCCGCAATCCCCTTTGAACCACGGAGGCGGTTCCCCGACAGGACGCTCGGCTCACCAATCCCAAAGGAACGGAAAAAGCTCATCTATTTAGCACGTAAATCGAACGCTAGCTTACCGCGAATCAAGACTATGTCCAGGCAGCGGTCACGCAATTCAAAAAGGGGTGGGGTTATACGAATTGTTTCGTTGGAAACATGAGATTTCCCGATGATTTAGCAAACTACCTTGAAGAAGTCTTGAGGAAGCCGAGTGGCTCGAAGATGCTGGGCTCTGGTACCTCTGGACACTTTTAGATGGTCATTCATGAACTCAACTTGGCTGGTTGAAATCGCAAGCATCTGGGCCTACCACGCGTCAGCGCGTGTTGAAGAGAATTGCCCGTTCCCTCGGGAAGCCGTCCACGAGTATTGGTTGCAAAATCGTCTTCGCTTCGACTCCTGGAACACGATGCTTTCCTCTCACGAACGTGCGATTCATTCCGAGAGTATCGCCCGACGGGTGCGAGGGTGGCAAAAACTACGCCGCGTCATCGAAGAGGTACTTTTGTCGGAACCGTTAACCCGTGTTAGCGCTGCCATCGCAACACGCCTGGAATCTCGCCAAATCGATCACGACTCCCGAGCCATCCTTCATAATGTGTTCTCGACACATCAAGAAGTCAGGAATCGATGCTTGCGATCCATTGCACAGGGTATTCAACGCGGGATCGGAGAAGCCGACGAGCTCAATTCGCTCCGTCATTATCTAGAACACTGGACTGACATGCTACTCGGCTATTTCTCGAATAAAGATCACGCGATGCCATACGCTCATTGCATGGATCGTGTTGAGGAATTCTCCTCAGATTACGGTGAAAGAAAATTAGGTGACCAATCCCAGATCATTTGGACGCTACTGATTACCAGTTGTCGCGAATGGCTCAACAAGCATGTCAATCACGATCCAGTCTCCCCTCGTAGCAACCACCAAATAAGCCAATGCTCATTGGGGATGATCCACCCTGATCTTTTTGACTCGATGGGATTGATGAGATCCCATTTGGTGCAAAGGATTGAAAAGGGGCTAGAACAAGCTGGTGAAACGATTCGGAAAGTAACGGAGGGGACATGTGATACTATGTCTAGCATCCTAACCCAGCCTACGGAGCGGGCGACAAGTCGGATACACTTCTAAACAGCAGCCTCTTGCTCGTCTGATTTTCTTTTCACTGGCCCGTTCCTTAGCATTCTGGAATAGGCGAGGAATAATCGAGGTTCTCGTGGGGACCGAATTTCCTCTCGTCCGCCAACCGGATGTACGGTGAAACTCTGCCAATCGATTGCCTGAGGTCACTAGAACGGGAAAAGTTTTATGCTCATAATGGACCATTGTGGTTGAAGCCTCTTGGTATGGAGCCCTCGAAATCGCAAAGTCATTGAGCAGCTTGCTTAAAAAAACCTACCTTGATGCTTCACCCGTTCGATTGGCGAGCATCTTCACGGTACTCGTTTTACTCTTCTGGATGAGCGCACTGATCATCTCTTATGCTAACAGGGATCCTCCGTGGGCGAATGGATTGCGCTACGTGAGCAGCCTCCTGCTTTTTTTTGCTTTTCTCGTCCTTATCATCTGCTTGGTCCATAAACGAGTAACGACTCCCGTCTCCATCAGCGTGCGCACTGTCGACGATAACCTGCAAGCAAGTCCTTGTACCGCGGAAAATGTGTGGTTCCTCGATCAGTCGACGATCGACCGGGGGGTGCATGAGGCATTGAAAACGCTTTCGTCTCCGGACCGGAGGAAAATACATGTCGTGTGCATCAGGCAAGCCACGATTCCTCAATCACTGCTCGAACTTTGGCGATATCTGCCGCATCTAACGGTTCTAGACGTTCAGCATTCTCGACTACCTGAGGGATTTTGGGACAGTCTTGAGGAATGCAAGGAGCTTTCGGATGTTTTGGCCCACGGCACGGTGGTTCCCATCGATTTGAAAGAAGTTTCCATGACCATCCCTGAAACGCGAGTACATATCGCTGCTCGTCGACTGATTGTGTACAACTAAAGTCATGAATTTAAGTAAGGGGAAGGTCTACTTAATCGGTGCAGGCCCGGGAGATCCAGGATTGATCACTCTGCGGGGTGCCGAAATCCTCCGCCACGTGGATGTCGTCCTGTTTGACGGTTTATCGAACGACGAACTCCTAGCCCACACGCGTCAAGACGCGATTGTTCTCTGTGTTGGTAAAAATGGTCACGGTGGTGTCTGGACGCAAAGCCAAATCAACACATCGATGATTGAACATGCGCTAGCCGGTCGGTCTGTAGCCCGACTGAAGGGTGGGGACACTGCGATTTTTGCAAGAACGGCTGAAGAAGTTGACGCTTTGATTGCCAGCGATGTCGAATACGAAATCGTTCCCGGGATCACCGCGGCTTTGGCACTGGCTGCCTACACAGGTATTCCCCTAACACATCGGGATTGGTCGTCCGCCGTCGCATTGGTCACTGCTCAACTACAACCAGCCGATGGTGATAACGAAGCAGAAGACCCAATCGATTGGAGAGCGTTGGCTGCATTTCCAGGCACGTTGGTCCTCTACATGGGAGTATCTTCCGCCACGTTTTGGAGTCACCGATTGATATCGAATGGAAAAGCTCCAACGACTCCGGTTGCCTTGATTCGTCGCATCTCATGGCCCGACCAGAAAATCATTCGATGCACGCTCGGAGATCTAGCTTCGACAATCCAAAATCTACAAGGACTCCAACCTCCGGTCCTAAGTGTTGTCGGAGAAGTTGTTAATCTCGCTCCCTCAAGCCACTGGTTTTCCGAGAGACCGCTCCATGGAAAGCATCTGGTCGTTGCTAGCCCACCCGCTTCAGCAACTAAGCTAGCCGCAATGCTCCGACAACGCGGAGCGATGGTTACGCTACAGCCTGCGATGGAAATACAACCTGTCTCCGATTGGACGACAGCCGACACGGCTATCCACTCACTTCGAGAATTCGACTGGATCATTTTTTCCAGTGTTCACGGCGTCGACTATTTTGTGAATCGAATCCTGGAACTAGGACTAGACATGCGAGTGTTTGGCGATAGCAGAGTGGCAGCAGTTGGCGAATCGACTCGCCAAGCTCTGGGAAAATACCATCTCAAATCCGACATGACTCCAGAGACAGGTGGCGTCGAGGATCTTATTCGACTGCTACGAGACCAATGCAACAGCAAGCGTTTTCTTTTCGTCAAAACAGCGGCAGGAAAACGCACCGGAATAGATGCTGTCCGGGCGGGTGGAGGATTCGTTACCGAGATTGATGTGTATCAGCAAACCCCTGTCGAATCCTGGCCCTCTTCCTTGATTCACCAGTTCCGCGACGGCCAAGTCGATGGGATCGTAGCCACGAGCATCAATGTGGCCAAGTATTCTTGCCAACTGCTCGGCAAATCCAGTCACACACAGAATTGGTTCGTACTTTCAGAGCCCATTGCGAACACCTTGCGAGACGGACACTGCCGATCCGTTGTCACTGCCGATCAGCCTACGTTCCCGTCTCTGGTCGAAGCTATTGAGACATCTTTTCGGGCTTAAGCCTGTCGGGATCCAACCCTCGCATGAAATCCTAGGAACGACCCTATCAGGTCCACCAATCCAATCACGATAAGGCCTGAATCGCTAAGCTACGAGGGCTTCCATAATCTCGATCGATCCCATGGAAGCCCCCATGTGGTTTTTATACTTCTGTCTAGCAAACAACTCACTGGAAAACAAATTCCCCTTGATTGCAGTCCACATGAATCGGTGCATTGTTGTCCTGATCCCGTCGCAACAACTCGCTCGCAATTTTGTTCTGCAAGCGGCGTTGAATCACTCGTTTCAACGGCCTCGCTCCATAGATCGGATCGAATCCCTCCTCCGCAATCGCGTCGAGAGCTCGCTCCGTAATCTGCAACGATATGTGCTTTTCGGCTAGTTGCTTCTCAAGACGTTTCATTTGCAACCCAACAATTCGACGGATTTGATCCTTCTTCAATGGCTCAAAGATTATGATTTCATCGATTCGGTTTAGAAATTCCGGCAGAAATCTTGTTTTGAGTGAGTCCTGGACTGCTTGATGCATGTCCGCCTCATCACCACCTTCTTCGGCGACTCGCTGGATCATCTGGCTTCCAATGTTGCTGGTCATGACAATTACGGTATTCGTGAAATCGACGGTATGGTTTTGTCCATCCGTCAATCTTCCGTCGTCGAGAACCTGCAAAAGAATATTGAACACATCGTTGTGAGCCTTCTCGATTTCGTCGAGCAGTATCACACTGTACGGCCGACGGCGTACCGCCTCGGTCAATTGTCCACCTTCCTCATATCCAACGTATCCTGGAGGTGCCCCGACTAAACGGCTGACCGTATGCTTCTCCATAAATTCGCTCATGTCGATACGAACCATCGCTGCTTCGTCATCAAACATGACTTCCGCTAGAGCTTTACAAAGTTCCGTTTTCCCAACTCCTGTCGGTCCGAGAAACAGAAACGATCCGATTGGACGATTAGGATCCTGCAAGCCGCTACGACTCCGGCGCACTGCGTTACTAACGGCTTCCACAGCCTTGTTTTGACCGATGACTCGTTGATGCAACCTCTCTTCCATCACGAGTAACTTGGCTTTCTCGGTTTCCATCATTCGAGAAACCGGTATTCCAGTCCAAGAACTGACTACCGCAGCGATCTCATCCGGCGTCACCTCTGTACGTAACAACTTCCTTTCATCGCCAGGACTGGTAGTATGCGATTCATCGTCGCCGAGCATCTCCTGACTGAGCTTACGACGCTTTTGATCTAGTTCATACAATCGCTGATATTCAGCTTCTTCGACGCTGGCACCGACGGACTGCTTTTCCTTGATGCGGGCTTCCAGTTGACGAAATTCACCTTCGACCTGATCGAGAGCACGTCGAATAGATCCGACTCCGGACATCCCCAGTTTTTCGGCCTCCCATTTTTCGCGAAGTCCTGCCAATTCCTTTTGAACTCGATCCATCTCGGCTTCGATATCTGCCAACGACTCTTCGGTGTCCTGATCGGACTCGTCATTGAGTTGACGCTGTGCTAACTCCAATTGCCTCAAGCGCCTTTGAAGCGAGTCGATCTCAGCAGGGACGCTATCTCGCTCCATCGCGATGCGAGCAGAAGCTTCGTCTACCAAGTCGATCGCCTTGTCTGGTAGAAAACGATCCGAGATGTATCGGTGCGACAGTTTCGCAGCCTCAACGAGAGCGGCGTCACGAATTTTGATCCCATGATGAGCTTCGTATCTCGGCTTGAGCCCCCGTAAGATAGTGATGGTATCCTCCACACTGGGTTCGCCGACATAGACAGGCTGAAACCGCCGCTCTAACGCAGCGTCCTTCTCGATATGCTTGCGGTACTCATCGAGCGTTGTAGCACCGACACAGCGGAGCTGACCTCTGGCTAATTCCGGCTTCAGCAAATTGGCGGCATCGCTCGAGCCTTCAGCCGCACCAGCACCAATCACGGTGTGCAGTTCGTCTATGAACAGAATGATATCGCCACCGGAGTCCTTGACTTCGCGCAAAACCGCCTTCAAACGTTCTTCGAATTCGCCGCGAAACTTCGTTCCGGCTATCAAGCCACCCATATCCAAAGCGATGACTTTACGATTTTTGAGACTTTGCGGTACATCGCCAGCGACGATTCGCTGTGCCAAGCCCTCCGCAATCGCCGTTTTGCCGACTCCCGGCTCTCCGATCAAAACAGGATTATTCTTCGTTCGCCTCGAAAGAACCTGAATGACCCGTCGAATCTCCTGATCCCGACCGATGACCGGATCCAATTTGTTTTGGGATGCGAGCTCAACGAGGTCGATCCCGTATTTTTCCAACGCCTGAAATTTCCCTTCCGGATTTTGATCGGTAACCCTCGCGCTACCTCGTACCGACTGCAGCCCTCCTAGAACATCGTTTTCCTCGATTCCGAGGAGCTTCAACACTTCGGATGCTTTGTTCGACGTCCGGCAAAGACCCAAGAGCAGATGCTCGGTACTGACGTATTCGTCTTTCATCGCCGAGGCGGCTGAAGCCGACGATTCAAATACCTTTTGCAAGGATGGGCCCACTCCCGGTTGGCGGCCACCCGAACTGCGTGGTAGTCGCCCCATTTCACTCTCGGTTACCGAGGACAATCGTTCCACCGAGGCACCAATTTTCTTTAGGAGAGGCGCGACCACCCCCTCTCGATCTTGCAACAAAGCATACAGCAAGTGCAAGGGATCCAATTCCGGGTTTCCGAGAGACGCGGCTCTTGATTGTGCTTCAACAACCGCTTCCTGGGCCTTGATCGTCAACTTGTCCATTCGAAAAGTCATAAAGAACCTCGGAAATAGGGAACGTAAGGTAATTCATGGAACACCAAGCCTTGTGGCAGTCAGCCCCGGGCGAGAGCCGAATTACGCAAATACCGCGCCAAATACAAACAGGGGGCAAACAATCCCAGACCATGGGACGAACCGACACGTAAAGAGCCCCCGCGTGCTATTCCGGCACAATGAACAAGCAAGCAACACAACTACAGATCGATTCTGGGAGGACGAAGAGGCAACTCCCCATTCTGTGACAAGAACTAAGAAGCGCTACAAGCAAACACTTGAGGCCTGATCTACTGGAGGATCATGAGCCAGCTTCGATGCCTACACCGAGGAAGATCGTTTGTATCATCGAAAATCCCTTCCTTCTTTGCATCGCCCCCAGCTTATCTGAAGAACTTTGTCGATTGCAGTTAGGGTCCGCCCCAACTCCCTCGTGTTGTTTCTACAGTGATCGCTCGTGTTGTCGCGCAGCTTTACGTCTCTGCAGATGACCGTCTGTCTTTCCGGGAAACGCGTGCTGACAATTCACCTAGTATCGATATCTTGCGAACAAATACCTGGCTTTTCCAGCTCTGGGCGGGCAACCCTCCATCTGCTGCCGGTTGAATTTCCGGCGCAAATCCAACGACACGGAACCAGTGACGCGAGATGCAGGTAGCAGCAGAGGACTGTCAGGTACTCAAGAACCGGACTCATCCGATTCATTGGATCGATGCTTGATCATAGTCACTTGATTTCCGGGCTCGTTGTAATGAGCCTCGCTCATCAGCTCGCGAATGAGCATGACTCCCCTGCCGCGAGGTTTATCTAACCTATCTTCCTCCGTCGGGTCGGCAACGTTCCGATGATCGAAACCTTCACCTTCGTCCGTTATTTGCATGTAGGCCGACTGGTCTTCCACGCGGAAAATCACACGCACTTTCTTAGTGATGTCGCGTTTATTCCCGTGTTCAATTGCGTTAACGATCGCTTCTTCAATTGCCATTTGAACTCGAAACATATCCCCCCCCGGCCAATTGGCCGTGGACATTGCTTGCATGAGTTCCTCGATAATTGCGTGCGCGATATCCAGATCACTCGGGATCGTATTATCGTAAGACCAGCCAGATTCAGTCATAGGCATAATGCGTCCGATACATCCTTTATGAAGCGATCACCAACTACAACTTGAAGGCGGCGACCGCATCTTCCTGGGTTTTCCGGATATCGAACAAACGATCCAGTTTGGTAATGGTAAAAACCTCCTTGATTTCCGAACGGAGATTGGAAAGCTTCAGCCGACCTGCTGCTGCCTTCACTTTGTTATTCAATGAAATCAGCTTGTTTAGTGCGGCGCTTGACATAAACTCGACACCGTCAAAGTTCAGCAAGAGAATGTTCTTTTTTTCGACCGTAACCAGCGCGTTCAATTCCTCACCTAGCATCTCAATACTACCAGAGTCGACAATTTTCTTATCGACAAATCGAACGATGCTGACTCCACCTTCATCGGTGACGTTGATACGACGGTATGTTGCCATTGCGAAAACCTATCTGCGTGTCTGATAATTCAACCCTGGCCATTAGATTAAACCAACGAACCTCTGATCGCAATCAACCCTCAGTCGCTCCAATCCATTTTTTACTTCGGAAATCGTTTGGACCTGTCGGAATCATCGTTTGTAGAAAACCGCCCCCCAGCCCCTGACCCAGTGTTATTGATGTCCAACCCAAACAAGCTGCTTTTCTTGCTGACAGTCACCCCCTTCCTTGCTCTGCATGTCCAGGCACAGGAACCGGAAAACAGCAGCCACAATCCCCGTCTTGGATTCCAAACCAGACACGGTGACGAGATCATGGTCTGCGGACAGCATTATCGGATCGGAAGCCGAGTCGTTCTCTGGACGGATCCGGGTGGATTCGATGCCTACAGAACGGACCGGCGGTTCGCCCCCTTCGATCAGCGAAAATGGCAATCGACCGTCGAAGAAATGAAATCCGGTAAAATCGAGTTCGTCACCAAGCCGCAGGAATTACATCCCGATCGATATGGATTGAGGTTTGAACGAACTGCGGGGGAACATTACACAGACTCCCAAATAGATCAAATCCGCGGAGGAGGGTGGAATCTACCGCTGCTTCAGGAGAAGGTCGATCAATTTGTTCTCCATTTTGATGTTTGCGGAACTAGTGCACAATGTTTCTACGTCCTGCATGACCTCCGTGGATTAAGCGTACACTTTATGTTGGATGTCGATGGAACGATTTACCAGACGCTCGATCTGAAGGAACGAGCCTGGCATGCGACGAAAAGTAACGATCGCAGTATCGGCATCGAAATCGCAAACATCGGAGCGTATCGGGTCGGCGACCGACAACCTCCGTTCAATCGTTGGTATCGCTACGAGGAAAATGGCAGGCAAAGACTGATCTTTCCTGACTCGATTCGAGGTACGAAACAACTCCAGTCTCTGGCTTTGTACTCCCGAATCAATGAACCGATACGTGGGATGATTCATGGTCGCGAGTACGAACAATATGATTTCACTCAACAACAATACGATGCTCTGATCAAACTATCGGCAGCGTTGGTTGATATTTTCCCACGAATGAAAGCCGACGTGCCGAGAATGCCCGACGGAAAAATCTTCAAACAGACACTTACCGATGAACAATGGGCGTCGTTCAGCGGGATCTTAGGGCACTATCACATTCAATCCAACAAGACTGATCCTGGACCGGCCATGGACTGGAATTATCTGCTCGACGGAATCCACCAACACCATAAAACAATTCAAACGGCAAAATAAATCAGAACCAATCCTCAACCTGGTTTTCGCGTTTACTCATCACTCAATCCAACGACAGCGTCGCTACTCGGTTGGCTGTTGATGCACGGATTCTCAAACCCTCTATATTGGAAATCCTATCGTTCCTGAAATCGTGGTGCGCCGCAAATAAAATACTATCCGGCGCAGGGCTGGGATGACCCAACTCCCAACAGAGTCCATACGCATCTGCAGGATGATGCCGCTATCCACAGGGACAACTCGAACCACGATCGTAGTGATTCGGGGATTCGATTCACGAGCTACCACTCAAGATGGTAGCGTGGTCCGCTCCCGGACGATGAAACTTAATTCAGACTAGCTCGGCTTGACGGTCTTTGATTCGGGCGAGCCGTCATCTGGCTTCTCGTCATACTTTGCTTCTGGGAGCGTTTGCGAGACGGGTGCAACCAAAAACTCGACTGCATACTCGTCGGGTTCTTCCTTCAAGATCGAACCACCCTTCGCAGACGAGACCTTGGCCTCTGCAACGATTTGCTCGATCACGCGACGCTCCAGGATTTGATTCCGTAGCGCATCCATCTGTCCGTTTCTCTCAAGCTTGTTCCTGATCTGCCGGGGAGTCAGATCGCTTTGTAGAGCGATCAACTCAACTTCGGCATCGTATTCGGCTTCGGAGGGTTCGATGGACAGATCCTCTGCAATTTTTTCCAGAACAAAGTGCTGCCGCAGTGCGTCCTGAGTTGTCGACTCAATATTGCGTCGAACATTGTTGATGACCGACCGAATCTGATCGTCGGTAAAACCGCTTCGCCGGAGCTCCAGCACACGCCTGTGCAACTCTCGATCCGCCTGACGACGAACCATCGCCGGCGGCAACTCCCAGGCAGCTCCCTCCGTTAGCTTCGCCGTCACCTGCTCCCGAATCAGCTGGTTCTGATGATATTCGCACTGACGCTGCAATTCCTCACGAACGAAAGCTCTCAATTCGTCCGCGCTATCGAAACCGAGCGTTTCCAAAACGGAAGCCCCCAAGCCTTCTACATTCACTCTTCGGATTTCCACGACCTTGATTTCAGCGTCTACTTCCACGCCACGGAAAACCTCGTTCAGTGAGGTATCCAAAACCTTCACCTTTGTCTTCCTAACGTCCCCTTCTTTAGCACCAACCAACCGGGCACCGAAATCCTCGATAACTGTATCGGCTAGGCTCAGCTTGCTCCGGAGGCCAACCAGTTGCTCTTCGATCTGACTCACACGTCTACCGTCGTGGGTGAAATCGATATCGATGACCAATCGATCACCTAACTTCGCCTCGCCATCAAAAGGCTCCCCTTGGGTGACCCGTTCCAAGGTTCGAGCTAGCTGCGTTTCGACTTCTTCGTCCGTCAAGTCGAATTCGGTCTTGGTAATTTCCAAGCCCTTCCAATTGGGCGTTTCGAACTCGGGACGTACTTCAATTTTGAACTCGTACGTGAAGTCCCCAGCCTCGGGAATTTCAACCGCACCAAAATCCATATCGGGCTCAGAAATCGCCGAGAATTCGCCACCCTCAGTAATTTGCTGGAGAGAATCCATTACCAGGCCGCTTTTCACCTGGTCTGCAGCCGTCTGTTTAAAGCGGCTCTCTAGCAACTTTCGCGGAACCTTGCCGGGACGAAACCCTGGGAGGTCTGCTCGGGGAGCAATTTCATCGAAAGTCTTTCGAAAGTACCGGTCCACCTCCACTCGCGGAATGGTCACAACCACATGCCTAAGACAACTCGACGGCTTGTCGATCTTTACCGTTAGTTGAAGCTTTTCTGGAGTTGTTTCGACGGCTGACATGAGTGGAAATGTCCTGGTTCAATGAAGAAAAAAGGGCACAACAAGACAGAAAGAGCGGGTGATGGGATTCGAACCCACGACAACAACGTTGGCAACGTTGTGCTC
>JBBAXA010000002.1:228372-290697 GCA_040396935.1 Pirellula sp. | reverse complement strand
GGCGTATCCTGCTGGTGTAAGTGTTTTATTTTCACTAGCAGCCCAACGAGGGCATAAGGAATACGCCATGTTTCAGGGTAAGGTATCAGACTCTTTAGAGCCAGTGGTTAACGTCGAAGTTTTAAAGTTTGGACAGGTTGAAAACCCTCGTAGCATTCTCGATCAAATCGTCCGTGATGGAGCCAGAAAGATGCTTCAAGCCGCTTTAGAGAATGAAGTAAACGATTTCCTGGAAATACACTCAACCAAGGTTGATGGAAGCGGACGTCGCATGGTTGTGCGAAACGGCTATTTGCCTTCGAGACAGGTCGTCACCGGTGCTGGTGGCCTTGAGGTTCAGCAGCCAAGAGTTCGCGATAAATCCTCCGATACTGGGGCAAAGGTCAGTTTTTCGTCGAGCATTTTGCCTCGGTATTTGCGCCGTTCGAAAGCCATCGATGAACTGATCCCATGGCTCTATCTCAAAGGAATTTCGACAGGCGATTTCTCGGAGGCATTGCAATCACTGACGGGGCACCCGTTGACGGAGTGAGCGCCAACACGATCGTTCGTCTGAAGGAAACCTGGACAAAGGATTTTGAAGCTTGGAACTCGAGGGACCTTTCAGGAAAGAAGTATGTCTACGTTTGGGCCGATGGAATTCATGTCAACGTACGCTTAGAAGACCAAGAAAATCAAAGACCATGCATCTTGGTTCTGATGGGTGCAACCGCCGATGGCGAGAAGGAATTGATCTCGGTTCGAGATGGGTATCGTGAGAGTGAGGCGAGCTGGACGGAGCTGATTGCGGACCTGAAGAATCGAGGTTTATCCATCGATCCAAAGCTTGCGATTGGTGATGGAGCGCTCGGATTCTGGGCGGCTGTTCGCAAGATGTTTCCAAACATTCGAGAGCAACGATGCTGGTTCCACAAGAGTGGAAACGTGCTCAATCAATTGCCTAAAAGCGTTCAGCCTCGGGCAAAAGACGATCTCCATGAAATTTGGATGGCAGCGACACGCGAGGATGCTTTCAAGGCCTTTGATCGTTTCAGAGAGATGTATGGAGCGAAATATCCAAAAGCTTGGGATTGCCTGAGAAAGGACAAGGAAGAACTCCTTGCGTTCTATGACTTCCCTGCCGAGCACTGGAAGCACTTGAGGACCACCAATCCCATTGAGTCCACTTTCGCAACGATTCGCTTAAGACATCGAAAGACAAAGGGGAATGGTAATCGTAAAACGAGTTTGGTGATGATGTTCAAACTGACCGAAGCGGCATCCAAACGATGGCGTCGCCTCGATGGCCATTTGCACATCATTTCCCTTCTCGAAGGAATGGTATTTGTCAACGGAATAAAGCAGGTCGCCGCCTAATTCCACAATCCTCAAAACACAACATTTGACAATAACTCCTCTGAATTCAGTACATCGACGCAGTTGGGAGTGGAGTAACTGTGGTATGTGCCCTATCAACGGTGCTGGGAATCTATTAGGCAACATCCTCGTTCAGTGTATCGAATCCGATTTCGAGAGCCGGCTTATTTCGAAAAATTCAAAAGCGAATTCTCATGGGCTAGACTCTCCAGAGTCACGTCCTATTTCTCGAAGTTGATAAGCCTTAGGAGATTTCCTTAGAACCAAAAGCTGGAAGTCTAAAAATCACAAAGTGATTCGACATAGTTGGCGGAGCCATCGCGAACCCAACCGTCCAATTGTCCCGGCTCTTTCAATTGCTGACCTCGCATCATCTGGACGGCAACGTACTCACAGGAGACTGTACTGAGCGTGCTCATATCTCCCCAGATTTTCTCGAATTGAGCCACAGGATAGATATCTTCTTGTCCCAGTCCCCAGCGTTTCTTGACATCTTTGATCGTGATGTAGGTTGGCAATCGCTGCGCCATGATACGAACGGCATCATCGACTAGATTTTGATCAGCAAGCATCGTTCTGTTCAGTTCAAACGATTCCAGCAATTGATCGATATCGATCCACGTGGTCATCGAGGAGTAAAAAGATAACTTAAACTCTTCGCGTTCGTTGGGAAGAGCCATACCCTCGACCAGTCGACGCTTACCATCCACGATCGCCAATCCTCCCCCGCGATCATCGATTCTTCGGCTGATCACTTCGAAGCTCAAACATGCACCAGATTCGATATGTTTCGAGAGTACCAAGGGGTCGACATGTGCTCCGACCGTATCAATATTGTGGAGCAACAAGTACTTGAGTGAAGGCTGCTCGGTGAGCATCTGATGCAGTAAGCCGTTACGAAGCATATTCGGCACTTCAAACCAGTGTCCTACGGGATGCATGCATTGCAGAGGTAGATTGTCGATGTAGTCAGTCGTTTCTCCCGTGCTTTGGGCCCAGCCCATGATGGCGCTCTGAGCGCTTTCTCTCACCTTCTGTGCCTGTTCATCCAGGACCTGGTGTGGCATTTCCTGCCAGAAGAATCGGAGGTCCCTCAACGTTGGGATCATTCTCAATCCCACGGACATTCCACGAGACAAATAGACAGGGCCAGGATACCGATAATCCTCGACAGATTTCAAATGCCTCTCGATGGGCGTATGGGTCAAATAACCGGTTGTAAAGACATGAGGAATCCTTGCCGAATACAGTCGACTTGTTTGCCTGCTTTTCGCGAGATGGACTTCGACAAAGCTTCTGTGTTTGCCTTGAAATTTGCAGAAAGGATGCAGTCCTTTTACAACACCTGCACCTCCGGTCCATCGGGACCCTACACCTGCAGACAATGTAATGACTCCGATTTGATTTGAGGCGATAGCTGCTCGTCCGAGCGAAGCCTCGCTCGATTTTTGGCACTCGAGCGATCTTTCTCGTAAATCCACGATATCGTCGGGCGAGATATCCTCGATCACGGTCTGCGGGGGGAGGCGGTTTTCTGAAAGTCCAATCCTGCCGCTAGTCAATTCCTCGCGAATCTTTTCATGTTGTTGGCGATCAAAACCGTTGACCCTTAAGAGCTCCCGCAAATTGGACTCGTGTTGCCCTGTTTGCGCAGGCTGTGGAAGGAGTCGGTCGAGAAGCCACCGTGCGCGACTATCGCTCTCTCGGCAACGACGGTTCAGCCGCATCAACTCCCTCTGGGATTGAGGGCTCAATTGTCTCAGATCCTGGCGGACGAGTTTGGGTGCTAAGATTCCATAGTAAGCATCCGGCATGGCGGCGCTTTCATGGTTTAACAGTTCGGCCCAAGATCCCTGGTCATTGATAGAAAACTCGTAAACAACCGGATCCATCGCAAACGGCAAAGAAGTCTCCATGCTCCTTTTGGTGGCAACGAGTGTCTCTAGCAACCATTTACGAGCCTCGGATTGGATGGTCGGATCGAAAAAGAATCCCATACCGCCCCCGGACATACCTCCAAGCATTAGGAATCCCCAGAACTGACCGCCCCATCGCGAGCGGCACTGTTCAATCATGCTATCGGTAAAACGATTGGTACACCAGGGAATGATGGTCTGTAGAGGTCCGGTGAAATTCCGAGTGGTCAATTCCGCAACGCGTTTGATATCTCCAGATTCCAGCGCTGCAACAATCCCCTCGAAGATTTCCATCGCTTCCAAGCGAGCAGACCATTCTTTACCGGCTCGGACGAGATACTTTTCAGTAACCATTTCCAGGATGGGGCCGACGTTTTGAGCCATTCCACCGTAGATCAATATAAGACTGTTTTGAAGTGCATTTCTTGCCGAGTGAGAAATTCGATCCTCGGAAAGCAAGGTATGTTGCGGGAGTAATCGACCACGACTGATACCGAACTCCGGGTCTCCTTCACTGGCTAGGACACCCTCGATCCTCTTGATGCCTTGCCACACACCTCCAGAGTCTTGCCATCCTCCTCCGGATCCTCCCAACCACTCGCCCAAGATTGCTCGCGCCGTAATCAGTCGTTGATCCGCAAAATCCAAACCTCCCTCAAGTCGACTCACCTGTCCTGTCGCTCGCATCAGAACAGAGATGAGACAACCCAGCAGATTAGTGGAAACAGCGAGCCTCGAGCCCTTTGGAATGTCATTGACTCGACTGACCAACTCGAGACCGAGTCCGTCACGTCCAAAAAGTGTAGCTAGCAATTCACTCATTTTGCGATGGCAACCCTCCATCGCAGGCGGGACAATTCCGGATGCGATCAGCGCTCCCTTCAGCAACCCTAAATAATCCTTGGCGAAGTCGAATACCTCATCGATCTCGGATATTTCAGCCTCGGCTCCCAGATCGGTACTTACGAGTCTCAGCAGAGGCCGATCGATGACCCTCAGGTAGGCTTCGACCGGCGGCCGAGGCGTCGCATCTCGACCGTAAACGCCCAAATCGATCGATGCATTCAGGACACGCGCGCCCTCGGGATAATCCATTCCCAAAAAAAAGATATCCGACCAACCCGAGTGCGAAAAATCCATACGGACACTGGTCCTCTCACACAGGATGGGATAGTCGTCGGTCGATTTTTCGGTTTGGTGTAACTTTTTGTTAATTCTCAAAGGATGTTCGCTGGGATGTCCGATGCGAAACATCCATTGATTGCCCCGAACGCTTCGAACACTGCGCCTCACTTGATCCGCGAGTGTCTGTATTCCCAATTGGTGGTAGGCTCGAGCCAATGCACTGGAGACCGCGATCGTAGGACCCTCCGTCCGTTGTAGCTGGAGGAGTTGATCGATCGCTTCTGGGAAACGACGCTCGAGAATATGCTGGTAAGCTCGATACGATAACAATCCTGCTTGAGTCTCTGGAAACGTCTTTGGTAAATGGAACCGATAGATTGCGGCTAGAAAGAAAGAAGCCCGAACCCGATGGTAGAGATTGTCGGTCTGGCGTCGAAAACCATCCAATTCCGAAGTGGCGTGCAGCAATCCGGACGTGCTGAGTCCATCGCATAAAGATTCCAACGTTCGATGCCGAATCGAATCATCCAACGAGGTGATGGTCTGTATCCAACGGTTTTGCGCGATCGTTGCCATGGCAGTCTCCTTTTTGCTAGCGAGTTGCCAGTAATTCGACCATATCGCTCAAGACTTGGTCTCGGTCCACGCCCGAAAGCGCGAGTGCGAGTTGAGTCGTGAGCAGACCATACTTCACACCGATGTTATAGCGATGCCCCTCGACCTCACAGGCGAGATATCGTTCTCGATTCGCTAGCTCCTGTAGAGCTTCTGCAAGTGGAATGGGCCGATTCCTTTCAGCTGCCAAGGTATCGAGAATGTCGATCACTCCGGGAGTCAGAACATGCATTCCAAAGAAGCATAGGTAAATGCCACTTCGAAAACCGGCGATCGTGAGCTCTTGTTCCGCCAGCGTCGGTGTTGGTTTCTCGATCACTCGGCTGATCTCATAAAGCCTCTCCGTTTGAGGTAACCGCCGACCACCGATCGCACCAAAAAACGGCAGCATACGTTCGTTCGTGGGTTGCACTCCCGAGACAGAGCAGTTCTCCTCGGCCGCAACTTCGATTAGTTGCTGCACACATCTTCTGGATTGTGTACTCAGGTAGAGGTGATCGCCGACCAAATGAACAAACGGTTCGCGCCCGACGAATTGCTTGGCACATAAGACAGCTTGCCCATAACCTTTGGGTTCCGGTTGCACCAAAAAGGTCAACCGGTCCAGATAGCTCCCTGCAGCATTTCGATACGCATCTTCATTTCCAGGGCTGATGACGATTCCGATCGAATCGATCCCTGCAGCATCCACTTCCTCAATGATCATCTCCAACGCTGTTTTCTCATCACCATCTCGATCTACCAATCTTTGCAGTGGGAGCGCCGTTTGGCCAGGGCCAGCGGCTGTAATGACGGCCTTGTGAATTTGCATAATGACTCACTGACAAGAGGCGAAAAGAATGAGGTTCCTGGACTTCATGGCATCGATGAACCTACTGCATGAACATAGGCTTACCAGCCATCCTTTTCCAGATGGCGCATCAAATTCCTGGTCGCCTCACTGTTCCCATCGCTGGAAACATGGCTCATTTCAAAAAAAACGATGCAGTGTGAGATACTGGGTAATCCTGGCAAGATTCGTTTCGAACGCGCTCCGGCGTTTTCCTCCCTTAAAATTCGTAAGTTCCAAACCTTCGGGCCAATCCGAACCTACGATGTAAAAGCCTTCGAGATGTCGCAATGTGTTGGGATGCTGCCGAAGCAGGTGGCCGATGACGTAGTCAATAGGAATATTCTTTAGCGGCGAACGCAGGAGAAGCTTCGCATAGCGTTGTCCCTGGCCAACCAGGATGCATTCCTCGATAGGATCGAGTTCCTCGACCGATTTCTCGACGAGCTGAGGCATGATTTTGTATCCGGTACTCAGGATTAAAATATCATCGGTTCGTCCCAGGATGACGAAAGATCCGTTTCGATTAGACTCTGCGATATCTCCTGTATCTAACCAACTATCTCGAATATGGCGATGGGTGGCTTCTCTATCTTGCCAATACCTCTTCATAACGCCTGGGCCACGAACAAAAAGGGTTTTCGATTCATTCAACCTGACCTCGGTGTTTCGGATCGGAGGACCAACTCCATCGAGAATGGGCGGGATAGATCCGGAGGGGGATCGGTTGGAGCAAACGACAGGTCCAGCTTCGGTCAATCCGTATCCTTGATAGATCGGAATCCCGGCTTGTGCGAACGAACTGCGGAGCGAAGCGGAAAGCGGCGCTCCACCGCTTGCTAACTGCCGAATCCTTCCGCCTAGTAATGAGTGTAGTTGTGGCGGATCGCCACCGAGGTCTTGCCAGCGTTCGGCGAGCTGCTGGTAGACGGCGGGAACGGCGTTGAGCAGTGTCGGCTGCGATCGCGGCAGGCAATTGAATAGTTCGTCTATACTCGAAACCGTTTCCAGGCAGCAGCCGCTGAGTAGCCACGCGGTCAATTCACAAGTACGAGCATAGGCGTGCGCGAAGGTCAAGAGATTGAGCCGATGGTCGCTGCAATATTGGGGCATGGCATCCAATTTCGCCATTGCATTCGAGATCAAATTCGAGTGGCTCAGTACGACTCCGCGAGGTTGATTGGTTGTACCCGACGTGAAAAGGATGAGAGAAGCATCTTCAGTCTGAAAGGGGTGACCTCGGAATAGTTGAAGCTCTTTTGGTAGTTCATGCCAATGAGGAATGGGAACAAAGCCCAAACCCTTGGCTCTTTCCGGTGATGCGAGGCAGAGAGAGGGAGCTAAAGCCTTGCAGAGATCCTCGACGGAGGATAACGGCATTCGAGGGTCAAGGGGCGCGTGGATCGCATTGATTGCGGAGCATGCTAAATCGATTAGCACCCACTCCAGGCTATTGGGTGCCCATTGCACCACGAGCGATTGGGCGGTCACACCGTGAGCCTCGAGCCAATGGGCCATCGAAGAGACCAATCCCGACAACTGCCTCCAGCTCAGGAATTGCTTCTTGTTACCTGCCCGCTCGATCCATGCAGGAGCTGACGAGTTTACTTCTGCCTGATGGTTCAGTAAGTCATAACAGCGTGCGTCAGTTAAGATGTGCTTGAAGCCACCCATCTTCCGCAGTTAAGGAGGCTAAGTTCATTCCGCTTAATTCGGGCGGAAGCTTTTCAGATAACCTCAGAGGTTGTTCGAGCAGTTGCTCTTTGAATACGAGGTCTAGCTTTTTCTTCAAAAAACCTCTGAGAGCTGCGGATGCCGCACCTCGTTGTTCCCGACCAGAGAAATTGATATTCACTGGCCCTTCACGAACCAATTGCAATTCCCCCTGACTGATGACGGGACGATAGGGGGCGACTATGGTCGCCGACTGATCCAATGCTTGACCATTCCGCTCAAAACGGGTTATTCGAATAAGAAATGTGATAACACCGTTGTCGAGTTGCAGTTCGATTGGATTGAAGCCAGCAAATGTGATCGACCAAGGTTCTTCGTTTTCTTTCGCGCTGGGGGAAGCGACAAGCCCCCCGAGCTGGGATCGATAGGTTTCGGAATCCTCACTTTTGAAAATGCGACTGCTGAGTACTGGATCGAGTAGATTTGCAACAGCGGATTCATGGACTTGGAGCGTGATACCATCGTTCGCAATGGTGTTGGGGCACGGAGCAGCTGTAGCCAGTTGTACACCGCTCTGAACACGCCACAGTAGGGAGAGGAATTGATCCGTGCTCCAGGAGGTCCGAGACGGTCTAGGAACCCCCAAACGGTCCATGGCTGGAATTGAAGGAGAAGCGATCTTTTGATTTGACTCCGACAACTGATCGACCAGTTGTTGGTGAAACTGATTGCGGATCCGATGCTCCATTCGGGCCTCTCCAATCGCATCTGCCTGAGGTTTTTGTTGAGCCGCCTTTTTGGATGCTATTCGCTCGACAATTTTTAGCCGGTGATCAATCCCGTGGATTTGCGAAGTAAGGCTAGCGTCGACCCCGGTATCATTCAATGAATAAAGTCCATGCTCTCCCAGCGAGATTGTTTCCGTCGCACAAACACCCGCAGCACCTGTCGTGTAAATCTTCACCCCCCGGTTGTAACCGATGTTGTCGCTCGTAAAGTCACCCAAGAGTGTGAGGCGAAGGGTCGCTTGCGAGGAGTTATTCACTAGAGTGGGATGAACAAAACCGCGCAGGCATCCCGTCCCGTGAATATCTGTCCCTAGGATGTTCTCATGAACCGGGCTCGGTTCGAGAACGGGGCGACCAAATTTGCGTTGGATGAAGTCTGACGATACGAGCACCCGTAAATTCGGATGCGAGAAATGTCCTCGAACCAATTGAATCAGAGAAGAACCCTGATTGGCGTGATCCAGATAATGAATCGTCTGGGCAACTTCCCGTCGCGCTTCTAAATCGTTTGCGACATCCTTCGTTTGAACGGCATCGGCAAGAAGTTTGAGACGGTTTTTTAGAATCTCCATCGATAGGTCAGGCTTGGAACTGAACCTTAAAGCATGGGAGAATGCATTCAGTGCTTCGCGAACTCGTACGAACGGGGACAGTTCGAGACCGTTGAAGTTCTGGCGAAAATTGCGTTCGAATTGGGCGATGGCTTCGGGGTTGGGACTTTTCTTATTCAATTCCTCACGAAGCTGATTCCATTTCAAAAAATAGAGCCAGTTCGCTTGATGCTCAGGTGTTCTTGTTAAGTAGTTTTCAAAACTCGACATCGCATCTTCGAGCACCTGTCGTGCGCGATCTATCGATGGAAGGGACTGAGGATTTAGCTGCGATTGAGTGTGGACGATTTGGGGAAGCCAACTCGATGGAACCGTTTGGTTGGTTCCCGAGTTGATAGTCGAGCTTGGGTAGCTAGCACCCACCACCTCGCCAGATGCCGAGGGTATGGCAGGCTGCAACGTATAGGCAGGTGCGACGACTGATGAAGCACTCGCAGGGGCGTAGTGAACGGTTTCCACCACAGTTGGGTACGTCAAGGAGTTCGAAAGAGGAGCGTTAGTAGGCCCCTGTGCCAAGCAAATACCGACATGCCAAGCGGAAAACGCGATAGAGCAAGGGACCAATAGCTGTGCTATTCGTGTCGTTGCCCTGGTGGCCTTGGGCTCTTTCATGAATACCTCCGTGAAGATCTCGATGAAGCAAACTTATGAACCGTTTCATTGTACAAATGGCCTAAGCAAACTCCTAGGACCCAATCCAGCGATATCGAGTAATCGCGAAAGTCGAATGGTTTCCCCTGGCACGATTATCCGCTGGCGTTTTCCCTCGATCAATCGATTTGGTTTCCGACGACTTTACAGAATGCAATAGGAATTGATTTGGATTGGTGTAAGATCGTTGCGATCATCATTTTCTAGGCTAATGAGTTCGCACTATGTCCAAAATTCTTCAGTCGCTACCGGTTGGAAAAAATGTTGGTATCGCTTTTTCTGGAGGGCTCGATACGAGCGCTGCAATCTACTGGATGAGGCAAAAGGGAGCAATTCCCTACTGTTACACGGCCAATCTAGGACAGCCCGACGAGAGCAATTACGAGGACATCCCAAACCGGGCGCTCGAGTGTGGAGCGGAAAAGGCACGATTGGTCGACTGCCGGGAGCTTTTGGTCCAGGAGGGATTGGCTGCATTGCAGTGCGGAGCCTTTCATATCACCACTGCTGGGCTCCCCTATTTCAACACGACTCCGATTGGTCGAGCTGTCACTGGGACGATGCTCGTTCAAGCCATGAAGGAGGACGGAGTGAACATCTGGGGAGATGGAAGTACTTACAAAGGCAATGACATCGAACGTTTCTATCGTTATGGATTGCTTGCGAACCCCGAGCTGCAGGTTTACAAGCCTTGGTTGGACGAGCAGTTCAACAAGGAGTTGGGAGGACGAAAAGAAATGTCGGAACTCTTGGAGCGAGCCGGACTAGGCTATCGCATGAGCAAGGAGAAAGCTTACTCGACGGATTCGAATATATGGGGTGCAACCCACGAAGCCAAAGACCTGGAGAACCTCGATAGTGGAATGAAGATTGTGGATCCGATCATGGGAGTCCCTTTTTGGAAGTCGGACTGTGTCATCAAGCCGGAAATGGTCACAGTCGCGTTTGAGGCCGGAACTCCCGTTTCGCTAAATGGCCAAACCTTTGCTTCCAAAGTGGATTTGGTCTTGGAAGCCAATGCGATCGGAGGAAGACATGGATTGGGGATGTCGGATCAAATCGAAAATCGAATCATCGAAGCAAAGAGCCGAGGCATTTATGAAGCTCCAGGCATGGCCTTGCTCTTCATCGCTTACGAACGATTGATTACAGGAATCCACAACGAAGGCACGATGGAACAATATCGGGATATGGGTCGCCGCTTGGGTAGGTTGCTTTACGAGGGGAGATGGTTCGATTCGCAGTCGTTGATGTTGCGGGAAGCCTTGCAGCACTGGGTCTCGCGAGCTGTGACCGGCGAAGTCAGCATCGAGCTTCGCCGGGGGAACGACTACACCCTGCTAGATACCAAGAGCCCGAATTTGACCTACAAACCCGAACGATTGACCATGGAGAGCGGGAAGGGCGAGTTCACTCCAACAGACCGCATCGGCCAGCTGACGATGCGAAATCTGGATATCGCCGACTCCAGGGAAAAAATCAGCGTCTACCGAAATGTCGGTTTGCTGCCAAAAGGGACGAACGATTCCATCAAACTGCTAGAGGAATGACGCTATTCGAGATGGAGCAGGGATCGACCGGTTTGAAAACCGAAATCCTTTACAAACTGGTAGGGAAAAGTTCGGGAAAGTCATATAGAATACAGATACCCCTCCGTAGGAACCAACCCCTTCCGTTCCTTCCTTTCCACCGATGATCCAATACCGTTTACTTCTAGGCATTTGCGCTGTCGCGTTCACGCTTTTGACTTTATCGAAAGTCGAGTCGGCTGAACCAGGGAACGAACGCGTACCGAAGTTCGAACTCGATATTCAACCCATCCTCACTGCGCGCGGTTGTAATTCGGGTCCCTGCCATGGGAAGTCGCGCGGCCAAAATGGGTTCGCCCTCTCCCTGTTTGGATTTGACTCGGACATGGATTTTGACTCGCTCGTCAAAAACGCGCGGGGACGAAGGATTTCAGCCACGGTACCAGAGGAAAGTCTATTGCTGGCGAAGGCGACAGGCAAGGAACCGCACGGAGGTGGCATTCGATTGCAGCCTGAAGATATCGATTACCAAACGTTGGTTCGCTGGCTGTCCCATGGAGCCCCGAGGATATCGGCTGAGGATCCGACGCTGTCTGGTATCCGCATGGAACCTGAATCAAGGAGTCTGGCGCTAGACGAGACGATCGATTTGCGTGTGATTGCGACCTACTCGGATGAATCGCAACAGGATGTGACAGGAGTGTCTGCCTTTCAATCCAGCGATACCGGATTGTTGACGGTGAAAAAAGGTACATTGAAAGCGGGTCGACATCCGGGTGAAGCAACGATCATGGCCCGCTACATGGGTCGCATCGCGACTTGGTCCACCGCCATCGTGAAAGAGAGAAAGATACCAGCTTCGGAATACGAGTCTTTGCCGCGACGCAATTGGATTGACGATTTGGTTTACCTGAAACTGCAGAGTCTCGATGTATTACCGAGTGTTTCGGCGAGTGATACGACGTTTCTTCGACGGCTCTACCTCGATGCGATCGGCCGACTTCCCACACCGCTGGAGGTCGAGCAATATCTTGATGATTCCGCGGATCGAAAACGCGAGAGATGGATCGACAGAGTTTTAGATGAACCGGAGTACGCGGATCATTGGGCTAATAAATGGGCGGACCTGCTACGTCCCAATCCTTATCGGGTAGGAATCAAGGCGACGTACAGTTTGGATTCATGGCTACGCCGAGCTTTTCGCGGGAATATGCCACACGATAAAATGGTCAGAGAATTGCTCACGGCACAGGGTAGTACTTTTCGTAATGGGGCGACAACGTTTTTTCGCGATCGTAGAGAGCCCGAGGAGATCACCTCCGTCGTCAGTCAACTGTTTCTGGGTGTGCGACTCGAATGCGCCAAGTGCCACCAACACCCATTCGAGGTCTACGGGCAATCCGATTTTTATGGTCTGGCGGCATTCTTCTCGAAAATCGGACACAAAGGGGTTGGCCTATCTCCCCCGATCTCTGGAGGCGAAGAGATTTTCTTTGTTAAGTCCAAGGGTGAAGTCAAGCATCCACTGACTCAAAAGGTAATCCCACCGAAAGAGTTATTAGGAGAATCTCGAGAACTTTCCGACGACTCCGACCCGAGAGAATCGCTAGCCGATTGGCTTTTGGCGCAAGGAAATCCTTACTTTGCAAAGGCAGCTGTCAATCGGTTGTGGGCTGAGGTCATGGGTGTTGGGATTGTTGATCCTGTGGATGATTTTCGAGCCACAAACCCACCCAGTAATGTCGCGCTTTTGGATCGACTAGCCGAGCATTTTCATCAAGTGGGGTTCGACAACAAGAAAATGCTCAAGACCATTTTCTCCAGTCATGTCTACGGACTCTCTTCCCTTCCAAACGAGACGAACGCACTCGACCATCGCAACTTTGCTCGACACTATCGACGAAGAATGCGTGCAGAAGTCCTCGCGGATGCATTGTCAGATGCGACCGGCGTTCCCACGACCTTTCCAGGCGTACCACATGGCACGCGAGCCGTTCAGTTGTGGACTTTCCGAATCGAGTCCGAACTGCTGGATGCATTCAGCCGACCCGATGCTAATCAAGATCCACCTTGCGAACGAATTACAGAGACAACGATGTCCCAGTCGTTGCATTTAATGAACTCGAATCAAATGCAATCACGGATCACATCGGACGAGGGGAATTGCGCGAAATGGGCCGCCGAGTCGGTCCCGGACGTGATTTTGCGAAAGGTCTACCTACAACTATATTCTCGTCTGCCTACGGACGATGAAAGAAGTGATTTGTTGAGAGAACTCGACAGTCGCAAAGACAAACGGAAATGGATCGAAGATGTGGTTTGGTCCATGATCAATTCGCCAGAGTTCCTCTTTGTTGATTGACGGAGGTTACAGTGATGCATCGAAGATCTTATTTACAACTTGGGCTGGCGGGATTGGCTGGTGGGAGTTTTCTGGATCTTCTAGCCTTGAGGCGGGCTACAGCCGACCAAACCGAATCGGGTTCCCACAAGAAAACGCCCTCAAATTGCATTTTGATTTGGATGGATGGGGGACCTACTCACTTCGAAACCTTCGACCCGAAACCGGAGGCTCCCGCGGAGATTCGAGGGGAGTTTCGCCCTATTTCGACGAACGTTCCTGGCATCCAAATCTGTGAGCACCTGCCGAAACTGGCGAGTATTGCGGACAAATATGCAATCATCAGGTCCGTTTGCCATAACCAGGGCAACCACGGAGCAGGGAACCATTACATGATGACGGGTGCTCCTCCGCGAATTCCCGTCGGCTGTGGCGCTTTTGTGAGTTTTCATCCTAGTTTGGGTTCCGTAGCTGCCTACGAGCGGAGTGCACCGCATGGATTGCCCGGCTACTTTTCTATGCCCAGCATGTCGAGATCGGGAGGTCCTAATTTCCTCGGCGCAAAGTACGCTCCCTTTATCATTTCGAACGATCCGAACAACAAAGGCTTTCGGGTTCGTGATGTCGAATTGCCAAGCGGCTTGGCTCAGGAGCGTTTTGCAAGTCGTCGCGATCTGAGAAAAGTTGTCGATCGTCTGTCTCGTTTCGAATACGCTGAGTCAGTGGATCCAGTAGCATCCTACGACGACAACTACGAACAGGGATACAACCTGGTGCTGACACCCGAAGCCCAAAAGGCATTCGATATTCAGGGAGAGCCCGACGAGATGCGAGATGCCTATGGCCGTAATAGTTTTGGCCAAAGGGCTCTTATGGCAAGAAGGCTAGTAGAAGCGGGCGTTCCGTTTGTGACCATTTATGACGGTGGTTGGGATCATCATTCCGATTTGTTCGGGGCGCTGCAAAAGCGACTCCCCAACTGGGACCAAACGGTGGCGACTCTGATCAACGATTTGGATCAACGTGGGCTGCTGGAAAATACCATGGTCATCGCCCTCGGCGAATTTGGAAGAACTCCAAAAATCAGTACTTTGGCTGGCCAGAGTAAGCCCGGCCGAGACCATTGGGCAAACGCCATGTCGATCCTATTTGCAGGAGGCGGTACGCGTGGTGGCCAAGTCATCGGAGCAACGGATCGCCACGGTTACGCTGCCGTAGAACGCATCCTTTCCCCTGAGAACTATGTCTCAACGGTCTATCGCAAATTAGGAATCGATCCGGATAAAATCTACTACACACCGGCTGGTCGTCCAACTCATTTAGTAAGCGATCCAACTCCAATTACAGAGCTCATGTAGTTTACAGAGCGCATGTAGTCGGACAATCGATCCGAAAGTGGCGCCTACCCATTTGTCCAGGACAACCCAGGAAAGGGAATGGTAGGAACTCCGCAATCATTTTTGATCGCGGAGTTGTATTTGCTAGGAAGTATTCAGGGTTTGTCGTGTGAATGCCGCTACTCGTATCTTTGTCTACCGATAGATTGTTTACTAGGTCGTAACACCGTTCGGAAATTGTTTTGTCTATGGCAATCCATCGCACTTGCTCGAAGATCATTTCCTACACGTTTGTATGTGTTGTATGTGTCGCAATACTCTCGGTCGCGTCTGCAGAAGATCCTGTCCGTTCGACGGCGAAAGCAATTCTCAACCTACAGGCAATTCCCTTACCAGAGAGCAAAACGACGTTCCAATTGGATGGTCGCGAGTTAACGACACTGCATTACTCAGAAGCCAATAATCGAATTTTTTTCTATCCAATCAAAACGAGTCGAGGACTGTCCTTGACACGGATGGGGCATCCACATGACCCATGGGGGCACAGCCATCACAATTCGGTCTGGTTCTCTCATGCGGATGTAGATGGTGTCGATTTTTGGGGCGATCGCCCCAAAAATCCTGGAAGGATTGTTTTGGATCATATCCCGGGTGACGCTTACGAAGAGTCGAGTCAGTACGCTGCGTTGCGAATGGTAGTGCATTGGCGATCAGACAACGGTCGTCGATTGCATCTCGTTGAAACCCGGCGTGTGGAGATCCGACCGCTTGATGGTGACCAGAGTTGGTTGCTGCTCATCGAATCCCGGTTCTCTGCTCCCAAGGAGATAAAAACCCGGTTAGGACCCACTCCCTTTGGACTCGCCGCTGTGAGAATGACAAAATCGATTGGTGTGCATGATGGAGGTGGCCGCATTATGAATTCCGAAGGGCAAATCAACGAGAAGGAAATTTTTCGCAAACCTGCGCGATGGTGCGACTACACAGGTCGACTAGATAATTCATCCGAAGGATTCGCTGGAATCGCACTGATGAATCACCCATCCAATCCTGTACATCCCGCTCCATTCCATGTTCGGGATGATGGCTGGATGGGAGCGTGCCTCAATTTCGAAAAAGAAATCATTGTCGAGGAGGGCTCACCACTATTTGTTCAATACGCTTATTGGATTCATGATGGGATAGTCAACCAAGAAGCGATCGATGCTCGATGGGCCGAGTTCAGCCAGCGTCAGCATCCTTTGAAAAAATGAGCACATCGATTTCCAATTGAAATACCCACCCAACTTCGACAATGGCTTTGGAAATTCAGGATCCTGCTCGACTACTGGCTCTGGATCCCTCGTATGTGTCAACGCACCGGAAATCTGTGGGGCTGATTAGGGACTGGCGTACTTCGCTACTTACACGCTCCTAGCGGAAACAGAGCAGAAGGAATTTGAACGGATTTTCCTGTCCCGATGGAATCCCGGGGCCTCGAACCCAGGTCGTTTACATATCGAGTGGGGACTGTCGTCTAGCCATCCTACTATCGCCTCGGTATCTCTGAATTTCAGGACCGACTTTGCGGGGCATTGAACAGTAGCAGTGTCTTCGTTCGTTAAATCTCATTCGTTAAAGAATACAAAGAGACCGAGTAACGGAGCGTACGCATGTACGAACAAGAGATTCGCTGCACTGCGGTGTCATGCCACGGATCGTTTCCCATGTTTCGGTTGATCGTGCGAGGAACTACTTTCTGCTCGTCTACCATCACGTAAGTCGTTGCTAGACAGTCCTCGATCCGTCGCGGCGCGGCCTCAATAAAAACGCATCATCCGGTGGACCCAGTCGGTTGGCAAAGCAGCCGTAGACAAAATCCCACGCCTTGGCCCTTGTGCCTTTGGAAAAATCGAATAGGCTATTGATACTTAGTCTCAATAAGTTCCTAGCCAGCCAAGATGCATCGTTGCCGCCAAAAAATTTGAGGTTGGGCGGTGGTTGTCGAGATGCCAAGTAGCCAGCCAGAACACGGAACTCCCATCAAATTCATTCGGAGGTGTTATGGCTCGGCTTTCTCGTTATGCATTCACACTGGTTGAGCTGTTGGTGGTCCTGGCCGTGATAGGGATATTGGTCGGTTTGCTGATGCCGGCTATACAAGCAGCGCGTGAAGCGGCTCGAAGGATGAGCTGTTCCAATAATTTGCGGCAAATGGGGATCGCTCTTCATAACTACGAATCTGCTTTTGGCCGGCTACCTCCGGGTGGTGTTGTTAATCGCACTGGGGTGAGTGATTCGTGGTCGTTTCATGCCAGATTGCTTCCGTTTATCGAGCAAGCTCAGTTGCAGAACCTGATCGATTGGAACTTGCCGTATGCGATGCAGTCCCAGGTTGCTTCGACAAGAGTGCCTATTTTCCTATGTCCTAGTGACCCGAATGATCGTCGGCGATTGGACCCACAACCTTCAGATCCCACGTTTGCGCACCATCCTCTGTGCTATGGCGTGAATATGGGTGAGTGGTTTGTGTTCGATCCCAGAAGCAATTTGGGTGGAACGGGACTTGTGTTTCCGAATAGTCGGACCTCCATTTCCAGTGTTTTGGATGGTACCAGTGGTACTTTATCTTTTTCGGAGGTGAAGGCATGGGCGCCTTATCTGCGGGATGGAGGTACACCTTCGCTGTCAAATGTTCCAGCGCCGAATTCGCCCGCGAGTATTGCTGCCTTGGGAGGAAACTTCAAGCAGGATTCGGGGCACACAGAATGGGTAGACTTTCGTTCGCATCAAACAGGATTTACCACTACCCTCACGCCGAATACTCTCATGATTTTCCCTTACGGCGGCAAGAACTACGACGTTGATTTCAATTCAAGTCGAGAAGGTAAGACCTCGACTCTTCCGACCTACGCAGCTATTACCTCCCGAAGTTATCACGTGGGTGGAGTTCAGTCAGGGTTTGTCGACGGGTCTGTCCATTTTATTGCTAACTCTATAGATTTCATGACTTGGCGGGCTTTAGGCACGAGAAATGGTTCTGAGGTCGTCCAAGAGAATTATCGCTGAGTACACTCGGATGTCGGGTTTTAGACATTGGTAAATAAGAGTGTTTGATTACCTGCAGCTCGATTTGCTGGGCACCTTGCGTCTTGGGGGGGCGGCGGCGATCGGCTCTTGAATTACATAAATTCCCTATCGTTTTTGGTATCTTGGAGCTCAGTTTCATCCATACGGGGTTGTCCCTTTGAATTTACGGACAAGCCATTTAGAATCCTTTCATGTTAAAAACAATTTATGCAGGAACGGTCTCTGGAATTCGGGTTTACATCCATTGGACGTTTTGGCTGTTGGTTCTCTATTTGTTTCTGACTCAGCTAGGCAAAGGGATTTCGGTTGCGAGCTGGTCGGTTTTTTTTGCTCTGGCGGTCTTTTTTTGCGTCTTCTTGCATGAGTTGGGGCATGCCTTTGCGGCTCGCTGGTTCGGCGTGCCGACACGAGATATCACGCTATTGCCCATCGGAGGACTCGCTCGTTTGGAGGGCGCGCCACCAACGCCATGGTCTGAGTTTGTCGTCGCCATTTGTGGGCCTCTCGTGAACGCGGTGATAGCCCTCGCGATCTTTGGAACATGGACGACCCAATATTCGGTTGGGAACGCCATACAACTGGATCAGATGGGGATCATTGATCAACTATTGGTTGCGAATATCGCGCTGTTCCTATTCAACTTGCTACCGGTCTATCCGATGGATGGCGGTAGGATTTTGCGTGCCTTGCTCCAATTCGTCGTTGACAAGGAACGAGCGGTTTACTGGACCGCGAGGCTTGGGCAGATCCTGGCGGCACTTTTGGGACTTTATGGTCTTTTTACTTTTCAGTTAGTACTAGCGATTATCTTTGGAATCATGTTCCTTACCTGTAGTACTGAACTTCTACAGGCGAAAATAAGAGCATCCATCAAACAGTCAGGACAGGCCCCGTCTGGTGGACCGTTTGGCTTTGAGCAGATGCCTAACAATTCTGAAGTGATCGACGCGGAGAGCTTTCGACGCGTGCAGTGATCGATTGGAGACGAGTCATCGAAAGATGATTCCTATGCAATTTTTCGATCGCTTGGCGATTAGCAGAAAGGTCCGTTGCGGACTGGGTCGCTAGAAAACGAGTTGAGTAGCAAGGACATACGCAAGACAAGTGGAGGGGTTTCGCTGGCTGGATGATCTATTCGCACGACACACCGCAGAGCATTTACCCGTTTGCCAGTAGGGCGATTGCAGATCTGGCTGGTTCCCAATCCGGGTAGATTCGATTTGCTTCTAGATAACACTCTCTCGCTGCGTGATCCTTGCCCAGATGCCAATAGCACTGTCCCAGGGCGACACATGTCTGATAGGAATGCGGATCCAGTTTCAAAGCCCGCTTGCAATCCTCCGTGGCTGCCTCGATGTCACCGTTTGTGAAACGAATCCATGCACGGAGATAATAGACATCGCTACGACCATCGGTTTCATCGATTAAATGACTGGCTAATTCGCTGGCTCGACGGAATTCACCATCGGCGAGGAGTTGTTCCACTTGGTAGACGGTTTTCCGATGCCATGGGCTTTGGCTTCGCTGCTGAATCGCTCGTCTTGCCTCGTCCGCACAGCTTCGAACAGCCCTGAATTCATCACTGAGCAGGTGTCCCAACGACCAATACTGTGTTTCGTCCCCTAGATAGCAAAGAGCCCAGGCGGAGGCTCTTCGAATTTCCATATCGCTCGAGGTGAGAAGCCTCAAAAGGGTCGCCGTCGAGTAGTGCCGTTTGACTTCATCGATCCATCGCAATGGATTTCTGCACTCGATACTAGAAATAACGATCGAATGGATATCCCCATAAGTCTGCGCAATGTAGTTTTCGTAGAATTGGAGCAGCTTAGTCATGCCAGTGGACTATCATTCAATCGTCAGAGCTCGTGTGGCAAGCGATCCGGTATCTCACCGTTCAAACATTGAAAGTAAGACATGGGTTCTACTCTAGTTGGACTGAATCGATTCCGCAACTTTTGCTTGAGAGGATCTTTTATTCTTTTGCGGAGAGTAACTTGCTTCTTGACTTTTGCTTCTGCTCTGATTGCTTTACTGGCTGATTCTCGAAATAGTCTTTGCCAAGAGACAGTAGCCACTCACCCCTTTTTGAGTACGGCGTTCGTCGCAACCCAGCAGCAACTTCAGACGCCATGTCGGCAAAGTCTGGAGAGCAGTTTTGAAAGCGTCATACGTGCGCTATCCAATTCGTTTCAACTTCCGATTTGGATCGATCGGCAGATCGCTCGCGATCAAGTCATACACGTAGACTCGGAAGAGGAGACTCTCGGGACGCTCCTGAAACGCGCAAGCCAACTCGTACGTGCTGACGTTGTGCCGCTAGAGGGGATGGTTGCCATCGTTCCCACTGAGAAGAAAGAAGAGATTCTTTCCGACTATTGGAGACTGACCACTGCGGTTCTACCTCCAAGCTGGAGAAGAATCGACAAGGAGCCCTTCTCGTGGCAAGACGGTGTCGTGATGAAGAATCTAGCGAAGCAACTTTCAACCCGTTACGGTCTAAAGGATGCTTGGGTTGATTCACTCGAGCATGATGTTTGGCCAGGATATACGTTCGATCGGATACCAGCTGCGACCATTTGTACTTGTGTCTTATCAGGAATGGATAGGACTCTCACGGTAGGTAGTTCTGGATTCGAAGTCGTTCACTCACCCAAAGATCCGGATACCGGCTACCGACTGATAACTTGGATATTCAGCAAATCGGATCTGGATCGGATACCAGAGAAGCATCGTTTGGATTGGAAAAACTCGAATCCCAACGCGGTTGTAAGCCGTATTGCAGAAAATCGTTGGCAAGTTACCGCGACACCCACCGAACATCTGCAACTCGTCTTGCCCTTGGTTCCACGTAAGAAGTGGGTGCAACCATCCAAGGAAAATGCTGTTTATTCGGGTAGCTACCGCGGTAATTTGGCGGGGGCGATCGAGGGAATAAGCAAGCAGTTGTCCGTAAATTTTTACCCGCTTCCATTACCCGATGCGATTGCGCGAAGGGAAATCGTCATCGAATACGAAAAAGTGTCTCTTGAAAATCTGCTCAAGCAGGTGGGCCAGGCGGGTGGAATTCGTTTTCAAAAGCTTGGAGAACGATACGAAATCACCATTCTTCCGATGCCTTAGCCCACAGCGATTTCCAATGTGGTTAGGATAATTTTGCGTACGATGACTGGACTATCCGCTCTCCGTTATTACCTTCGACTCGACAGGACTATGAAACAGACACTTCTTTGCCTCTTCCCATTTCTCTTTGCTATCAACTCGTCAGTCGAAGCTCAAGAAAAGATGGATGGAATGCCGTTAGCATTTCACGAGACATTTGAGCAAGGGAGTTCGCAATGGGAGACAACGGACGAGCAATCGTGGTATATCCACGAAGAAGATGGTAACAAGGCTTTTGGCCTCAACAAAAGAATCAGTAACTATCAACCCAAGGTTCGCAGTCCGCATAACATCGCGTTGATCAAAAGTATCCAGGTTGGAGACTTTGTTCTCACGTTCAAAGTGAAGAGTACGAAAGACACCGGCAATCATCGAGATTGCTGCGCCTTTTTCTGTCACCAAGATCCTGAGCACTTCTACTATGTTCATTTGGGTGCAAAGCCCGACCCGGCGAGTGGACAAATCATGATTGTCAACGGGGAGCCGCGTCGGCCACTCACCGATAACAAAAGGGAAGTCCCTTGGGATGATCGTTGGCACACGGTCAAGGTTGTCAGGAAATCAAGTACCGGAAGCATCGACGTCTATTTTGATGATATGTCCAAGCCGCAGCTTTCTGCGGTTGATAAGACCTTTGGGCGCGGGCGCATCGGAATAGGATCCTTTGATGACATGAATATTTTCGATGATGTGAAACTCTATTCCAGTGATGTTTCAAACACGAATCGTCCCAAGCCAGATCGTCCAACTCCTACGGTTGCAGACTTTGTATATGGGGTTGAGTCTGAGCGTCAAAAATTGGATTTTTGGAAAGCGAAGTCAGACAAACCAACACCAGTTGTCGTACTGATTCACGGAGGCGGATGGGTTAATGGTGATAAGTCCAGCTATGGTGAAAAAGTCATAAGAGCTTACTTGGAGGCAGGGGTATCCGTTGCTGCGCTCAACTATCGATTCATTGCGCAGGCCATGGAGCAAAATGTGCAGCCACCTGTCAAAGCGTGTGTGCTGGATGCTGCTCGAGCGATACAAACTATTCGATCAAAAGCAGTGGAATGGGGTATCGATCCCAACCGTGTTGGTGCCTCGGGTGGTTCGGCTGGAGCATGTACCTCGCTTTGGCTGGCTTTGCATGACGACCTTGCCGATCCTAAAAGTATCGATCCTGTAGCCCGCCAATCGTCAAGACCGCAGTGCATCGCGGTTACCGGTGCTCAAACATCTTTGGATCCGGTACAGCTCCGCATGTGGATTGAAAATGCGAATTATGCAGGGCACGCTTTCGGCTTTGCAGCGAAAGGACGATCGCGACCACAGGAATTTCAATTGCTACTCGAAAATCGCGACAAGGTATTGCCTTGGATCAAGGAGTACTCGCCAATCGAATTGGTCACACCGGATGATCCCCCCATTTTTCTGGAGTACCCAAACCAAAAACAACCTCCTGTTTTGGGTGGGCAGGAATCAGACCCAACCCATTCTGCGACCTACGGCATTCAGTTTCAGAAGAGATGCAAGGAAGTCGGTGTTCGCTGCGATTTGGTCTTTCCAGGGAATAACGATTCCAAGCACCCCAATATGCAAGCGTTCTTGATTGATCAACTCACCCAATAGTATTTACTGTGTTGTAGAAATCCAATGTTAAGGCGTCGTTGTACGCGCGGCATCCTGGCAGCATCCACAGGTATGCACGCATTCTGGTCTTGGTCTCAAACACTTAACTTTCGTTGCAGCTCTTTTCGGGGTAGCTGAATGTTGAGGGATCCTTCGATTCAGCCTTCAAGCTGATCGATTGCTTGGGATTTCCTGGTCAGGCAAACAGGTTCAAGTCCTACAGGCATGGGGAGGTGTCGCTCTTTGTTGTACAATTCCAAATCTTATGACCATAAACGCAATTCCTGAAGCGATCTGTATAGTCCGATGCGGGGTAAACTCGCAATGTTATGCATTGAGTCGTTCAACACATGTTTTGAATCGTGGAGACCAAATACTGTGTCGGACTCTTCGTGGCATTGAAATCGCGGATGTTCTAGTGAGCGATAGTGGCGAATCGTCGTTACCACCTGCTAAGTTCATTCGCAAACTGCGCGAGCAGGATCACTATCTTTGGGACCAATTGATCATTCTCAGTCAGCAAGCATCCGATGCGTGCCAAAAGTTTTTGGTCGATCACCAGCTAGACGATGTGTTGCTGGAAGTCGAACCACTTTTCGATGGGAAGACCTTGGTTTTTCATTTTGTAGGAGAACCTTGTTCTCGGACTGAGAGTTACGTCCAGGAGCTCGCCAGTGTTTATCAGCAGAGTGTTGCCCGTTCGCGTTTTGCCCAACTTTTAGAGAAGGGTTGTGGTCCCGGTTGTGGAACGAAAGAGAAATCGTGCGGAACGGAATCTTCAGGTTGTGCAGTTTGCGCCGTAGCAGGGGGATGCTCGTCTAAGGCGAGTTGATGAGATCATTCCCCAGTGCAATCGATCGTACCTCAACGAGTCATGGACAACTTCGGACCCGTTGGGAGGGTTACTTTGGGTTACTTAGGGTTACTTAGGGTTCCAGGTCGGTCCTGGGTCAAGGCAGAAGATGTTAAAGATTGTTTGGTGACCTGCAGGAATGAATCAGGTCGATCCATGCCGTTGCCATAGATTTTTGCAGTCTTGGCGAATCATTACCGAAAGGGCGCCTTCGTTTTTTCTGAAAAGAATCTTCGGGGTCGATCGCTTGGAGGAGGTGCAGGGCTTTTCCGTCTCGTAGAATCCAACAACTGGCTTTATATCCCCGCTTGTAAGATTGGAGAAAGTTTCCCGATGGAACCTGACGCTAAATGGCCGAGAGTCGTATTGCGTTTAGCAGCGATCTACAATCTTTGCTGGGGGGCTTGGGTGATCCTGTTTCCGAATCACTTATTCCAATGGACAGGTATCCAGCCTCCGAATTACCCGGGTATCTGGCAATGTGTCGGGATGATTGTCGGAGTCTATGGGATAGGCTATTGGATTGCAGGAGAGGACTATCGAGTGCACTGGCCGATTGTGCTCGTCGGTTTTCTGGGAAAGCTATTGGGTCCGATTGGTTTCCTGCAAACGGCCTTGGGTGGCGGGCTTCCGTGGGCCTGGGGCTGGACGATTGTGACGAACGACTTGATTTGGTGGATCCCTTTTGCGTCGATGCTCTACTTGGCCTTTAAATACCATAATCAACCCGCGGTACGCTTCCGAGTCCATGATTCATCCCCTGAGTTACCCGCTCCGGTCGTTTCGAACGGTTTATCGCTGGTGGAGCTTTCGTCGGACAAACCAGTTTTGCTTGTTTTTTTGCGACATGCCGGATGCACATTTTGTCGAGAGAATTTGGCGAGGCTCGCCAAACTACGATCCGAGTTGCTGTCGATGGGGATCCGACCAGTGGTTGTGCATATGAGCACTCCAGAAGATGGACAGAAGATGTTGGATGCTTTTGGTTTAACCGAGTTGGTTCACATTTCTGATCCTGGTTGTGTTTTGTACCAAAAGTATCAGTTCCCACGCGGAAAATTAGGACAGTTGTTTGGTCCGGCTGTTTGGTGGAAAGGTTTCCTGGCAGCCATCTATTATCGCTATGGGTTTGGGAAACTGTCCGGCGATGGTTTCCAATTGGGTGGATCGGTACTACTGCGTCGAGGCGAGGTTGTGAAAGCCTTTCCTGGAGGCGATGCGTCTGCCACAATTCCTGAACCATCGCAGCTATCCACTGCCGACGTTTGTCAACTCTAAGACACCGGGCCTGCCAAATCATGACGTCGAATGAAGTCGGTCAATCGCTATCCCTTCGAGACGCGGAGATGGCAATTCATCGCGCGGGCTTAACGTTAGATGATCGGCCCGATCCAAGCGATCCTCGTATCGTACAGGCTGCTCTTCATCTGGCGATGCAACTGCAGCAGAGGGCGATGCTTTTGCAAACACCGCAGGAACGGCGGCAGCAGGCAGAACTCGATCGGATGCTGCAGCACCCCGAAGACAAGGCGACATTAACTCAGATTACCGATCAAAGTTTTCGAAGCTCGACTCCTGGCCGGGTCGTAGACCAAATGGTCCATATTCTGGATGTCCAGGGTGTGCCGCGCTTCTTTAGCGTATTCGATCAGGCTCTTTTGAAGGGGTTCCAATCCTTTGGTGAGTATTTACCCGGAGTGGCAGTCCCGATGGTTAAGGAGAAGATGCGAAAGGAAACATCCAATGTGATTCTGCCCGCTGAGCCTGATAAGCTCACCGTTCATCTCCATGAGAGAGCCATCGAAGGGTTGCGGATGAATGTGAATTTTTTGGGTGAAGCTATTTTAGGAGAGGAGGAATCGAGAAGACGCTTGGATCGCTACCTAGCGGCTCTGCAGTTACCCGAAATCGAATGCGTATCGGTAAAAATCTCGACACTCTATTCGCAAATCTCTCCTTTGGCGAGGCAGCATACCATTCGGATGGTTTCCGATCGACTGGAACTACTCTATCGGGCGGCGGCCAAAGAGAGATACAAGCGTCGCGATGAGACCACCGTACCGAAATTCGTCTATCTCGACATGGAGGAGTATCGGGATCTTCATCTCACCGCCGAGATTTTTCAATCGACGCTGTCGCGTCCAGGCCTGGAAAATGTGCGGGCAGGAATTGCCTTGCAAGCCTATGTTCCTGACTCATCGCTCGTGCAAGAGGCGATTACGGTATGGGCTAGGGAGCGTTGCCGAAAAGGAGGCAGCCCAATCACGATTCGAATCGTTAAGGGTGCCAACATGGAAATGGAACGTGTGGAAGCATCCCTGAGGGGATGGCCACAGGCTCCCTATCGCAGCAAAATAGAGACCGACGCCAATTACAAACGAATGGTGCGGTTTGGAATGCGGGAGGAAAATAGCCAAGCGGTCTATCTAGGTATTGCTTCGCATAATCTATTTGACCTGTCGTACGGTCTGGTATTAGCGATGACCCAACACGCTCTAGGTCGGGTTCAATTCGAGATGCTTGAGGGCATGGCGAATCATCAACGACGTGCGATGTTCGAATTGTCCAATAGCGTTTTGCTTTACGCACCCGCTTGTTTAAGAGAGGAATTTATCAATGCCATTGGCTACTTGGTAAGACGCCTCGATGAGAACACCGGTCCTGATAATTTCCTGAGGCATGCCTTTAGAATTTCTGCGGGAGGGGCCACATGGCAGCGTTTGGAGAACGGTTTTCTAGAAGCTGTCCAGCGAGCGGATAACATCCAGGTACAACCACGTCGCCAGCAAAACCGCAATCTCGCTCCGGAACAACCTAATGCACCTACGAGTTGGCAAAAATTTTCAAATGAGCCAGACACGGATTTTTCGATCATTCAAAATGCGGACTGGGCCAAATCGATTGTCAGGAAATGGGAAGTGCGCTGTGATACAAATGCGATCAGCATTCCTCTATCTCTGGAGGATTCAGAGCGCGAAGGGGCTGGACCCTTGTTCGAATCGATGGATCCATCGCGACCCGGTACTGTTGTCGCTCGTTATCATCAAGCCAGTGAGGGACAGTTAAGTAGCGCTGTGGATTGCGCTGCGAAGGATGGCGCCGGTTGGGGAGCGTTACCCGCCAACGAGCGTTACGCTGTGCTCCGTAAAGTCGCGCACGAGATACGGATCGCCCGGGGAGATCTTATTGGAGCAGCCCTAGCGGACGGAGGGAAGACCGTTCTCGAAAGTGATCCCGAAGTCAGCGAGGCTATTGACTTTGTAGAGTTCTACGCCCGTAACGCTTTGGACATGTCTATGGATCGGCGTTTTCAGTCCAGGCCAGCAGGAATTGTCGTTGTGATCAGTCCGTGGAATTTTCCAATCGCTATTCCATGTGGAGGGATCGCAGCAGCACTCGCAGCCGGTAATACAGTCCTATTGAAGCCAGCTTCCGACACGGTCTTACCTGCCTACCTTTTATGCCAATGCTTTTGGAGAGGAGGTGTTCCCAGGGAAGCGTTGCAGTTCGTACCTTGCAGCGGCGCGATGGCGAATCGATTCTTATTGTCACGACACGAGGTGAGGCGTGTGATTCTCACGGGGGGAACGGAGACTGCCCTTCGTATTTTGAAGGATCGGCCGGAACTGCAGCTCCTTGCGGAAACGGGGGGGAAGAACGCGACGATCGTCAGTGGGCTTAGCGATCGGGATTTAGCAATCAAGAACGTGCTGCACAGCGCGTTCTCGCACGCAGGGCAAAAATGCAGCGCAACATCCCTTTTGCTACTGGATGAAGAGGTTTTCGAAAGCAGTGAATTCAAGGATCAATTCATCGATGCTGTGCAGAGTTTACGAGTCGGATCAGCCTGGGATCTCTCCACGAAAATCGGTCCCTTGATTCGGCCTCCGTCAGGCGAGTTACTTAGAGGACTCAAAGAGTTAGAGCACGGAGAAACCTGGGCGCTGATGCCGACACAGATAGGTGATAATCCTTGCCTTTACTCTCCAGCGATCAAGTGGAATGTCAGAGAGAATAGCTTCACTCACCTCACGGAGTTATTCGGTCCTGTTCTGGGTGTAATGAAGTACCGTCGTTTATTAGAGGCGATACAGATCGTCCACGCGACAGGGTATGGACTGACCAGCGGACTGGAGTCCCTCGATGATCGTGAGCAAAAACAGTGGCGCGAGTCGATCCAGGCTGGGAATCTTTACATCAATCGTCCTACTACGGGTGCGATCGTTTTGCGGCAGCCCTTTGGGGGTATGGGAAAGAGTGCGTTCGGTCCAGGAGCGAAGGCGGGTGGTCCGAACTACGTTGCCAAGCTCATGGACTTTCAGGATGATTCGCTCCCCTGCCAGGACGTAGCCAATCGCAAACTTCACGTTCCGGAACTGATAAGATTTGCAGAACGTTTAGAACGTTCGAGTCGTATCCTCCTGGATTTACCAGGTACCGATCCACTCGATCTTCAAAGACTCCGTTTTGCGATCCAATCTTATGATGTTTTTGCGACGGACGAAATTCGTAAGGAACATGATCATTTCCTGTTGATCGGCCAGGACAACCATCGACGGTATCTGCCGGCTAGCCCTCTGAGGGTTCGGATCCAACAGTCCGATACAGTTCTCAGCATCGTCGCTCGCGTTCTCGCCGCGGTTGGAGTCGGATGCCGCTGTGTGGTGAGTTATCCCGACGGTGTCCACGAAGCAACCATGGATGCACTTGAGCAACTAACATTGGATTGGGCAGGAAAGATTGAATTTCTTCCCGAATCGGAAGAGGAGCTAATCGACGCTATCGATCGGGGGTTTGTTCAGAGGATTCGCTATTCGTCTACGAAAGAAGTCTCTCTGTCTGTACGTCGTGCTGCGAACAATCGGCAGGTTTATGTAGCAGACCAGAATGTATCTCTGCATGGCTGCATTGAACTACTTCTCTACATTAGCGAACAGAGCATCTCGTCCGATTACCATCGCTACGGCAATCTAGGCCCGCGATCCCAGGAACCCCGTTCTGAGGTTCTGTAACCTAGTGACACAATCAATCATGTTTCTAATGGGAGCCGCTCGCCCTAGGCTGCGCTTCAGCTGAACAACAATAGTTTCGCGAGTATTCCTCCACTATTTGGATCGCGCGAAGCATACACTTACGATCGATTTGGTGAACATGAATGCAGGAGCCGACACCCTTCAACATCGTCACGGTCAACCGTCCTCCCAAATGCTGGCGGAATTCCTCGAGCCCTTCAAAGATTGCATCCGAAGCGACGGCTCGATCGAAAATAGGAAGTCCTAAGTCGGATAAAACCTGAAGGGTCGCTAACATATCGGAACGCTCCAGCCCGTGGACCAAGTGGGAATAGACGGTATCAATAGCCACCCCAATAGCGACTGCTTCACCATGTCTCAATCGAAATTGAGTCAGGTGTTCAAGTTTGTGTGCTGACCAATGTCCAAAGTCGAGTGGTCGGGCTTCCTGCATTTCAAAAGGGTCGCCTCCATGAGTTATGTGATGTAGGTGCATCAAGACGCTCGAGCGAATCGCAACCATCACGGCATCCCAATCTCTCTCGGCAATCGATTTCGCATGTTTGCAAAGAAAACGAAAGGCGCCAGAACTCTTCAGCAGTGAAACCTTCACCGCCTCAGAGAATCCCGCTATAAAGTCGCGTTGTGGAATCGGGGCGAGCAAAGACTGATCATTGACAACTCCCCAAGGTACAGCAAACGTACCTTTCCAATTCTTCTTTCCAAATGCATTGATAGCATTTTTGACTCCGACACCGGAATCCGCCTGAGCTAGTGTCGTGGTAGGAAAGCGAATCAACCGAATGCCTCGATGCGCGATCCCAGCTGCATAGCCTACAGCATCCAACAATGCTCCACCTCCGACAACGCACAGATAACTTCGCCGGTCGAGACCATCCTGATCGATAGCACGAAAAATACTCTCGATCTGCTCCACATCGTTCTTTATCTGTTCTCCACCTCGAATGAATTTCACTGGGGAAGTTAGTTCCATCCGATCCCGAGACGATAGCACCCTGCGACTCAATTCATCCTGGAGGGATGGGTTGGAATCCACCACTCCTTGGTCAATCCAAAATTGGACCCGCGCAGGACCGGAGTCTGATACAAAAAGTGCCAGGACATCGTCCCAATCCGATTCAAAGCATTCGCGAGTGAACCGCAGACGCATGGTTTGGGGGACTGTGAAACTGACGTCGAGTGAGTCCTGAGCTACGGACCATGGAAAACTAGACATTCGAGTACGCACGAAGAACAGGGAGGAACGACCAGGCTGGATGGATCTGCTGGGAATCTAGTAATCTGCAATATAGTCGTTCGAATGCCAGCATGCGAGTAGAAAGCAAAAGCAACGGGAAACCGATTCCTCAGCTTACCTCTCGCCGATAGGAAATCGTACGATTTTTAATCGGACGATTGAGAATCCGATTCAGCATCCCCTCGGGACGGATGGCGCTCCCATCCCCTGATTTGCATCGCTTCCAGGTAATGCCTCTCCTCGAATCGCATTTCATTTTTCTCGTCGAGCGTCCCATCGCGATACCCGAGAATATGGAGCATTCCGTGGATAACGTAGAGTGTCAATTCATCTTCGAGCGGCCAACCTACTTCCTCCGACGCGGTTCTCGCGGTGTCAACACTGACGACGATTTCACCCTCCAGAACATCATCTCCTTCACCTAGGTTGAAACTGATCACATCTGTCGCGTAATCGTGATTGAGAAACTCCTTATTGATTTCCCTTATTTCCGCATCGGAAAGCATGGCGATGGAGATTTGGAAGCTGTCCCATCCATGATCGTTTGCCATCATTCGAAGTAGTTTTTTCAAGTCAGGAACGTTCGAAATCTGTACCTGATCAGAGCAGTGGATCAAGACTTGGGACTTCATGGCAGTTTGGGCAATATGCGACAAATGTACTCAAGAGGTGGGGCGTGCCTCTCGTGGGTTCTAGGACAGTTAGACAAAGATTGATTCGTGCTGGCAAGGATGGAATCTTTGGAATCGTCGCGATGCCCGTCAAAATTGGTAAAAACACTTCGCGCTGGAGGCTGAATTGCCGAAACATAGAGGTGTATTCGCAAACCATGAGTCTGGTCGTACGAGGGGGGCCTCGGCGAAGAGCCAAACAGTTCCCAGAATTTGGGGATGAAGGGCTCGGTGCTGAAAACCTTCGCATTACTGGCGAGGAAGTTTGCAGGTGCTGAGGTTTGATACACAGCTCCAAAGCGCCGTTTTTCCCGCAAAAAAACCGTAGGAGGGTTTCCATGCGACGATTTTTTTTGGGCATGGCGATCGCCTCGCTGACCGCCGGTGCACCTATGACGGCGTTCGGTGGAGATCGCGAGATCGCCGATGCCATCATCACACAACTCAAGCAACAGCAATCGAGCGGCAGCCTCAAGGGATTTGATATCAACTTGAGCGTTGAAGACGGGAAGGTGACCGTCGATGGAGCTGTCGCAACACAAGCTCAACTCGATGCAATTCTGCGAGTAGCATCATCGACCCAAGGTGTTACTCAGGTCATCGATAACGTCACGGTTCAACGCAAAGACGAACCTGCCGCGCCCCAGGTCACGGATCCGAAGCCTGCTGAATCTCCGTCGACTGCTCCTCAAACAGTGATGCCAGCATCGGCCAATGACGATGTCCCGTCGTTGTTGATCCAGCCAGAACCGGTGGAACCCACCGTCAGGCCGGAAGATGCTAACATCACCAGTGAGATTCTCTCACGGTTGGGTACAGCTCAAAAGGCTGGTCAACTGAGGAATTTCGATATCGATATCTCAACCATAGATGGTGAGGTTTGGGTTCGCGGACAGGTGGCGTCAGCCGATCAAAAGGGATTGGTCTTGGGCACGGTTCAGCGAGTTCCAGGTGTTCTACGAGTCATCGACGAAGTCGCACTAGGGCAGACGGTTCGCCCGGTAGGCAATTACACGTCCACGACGACGACCGCACCTCAGCCAGTTCAAACACCGTCGTCTATGCCGGTCGTAGGTAGCGGAACTCCGCGAGCTTTCGCACCGAGTTCGGTGGTCAATGGTTCTGTCCAAGCCATGCCGACGAGTGCTCCGGCCCCTCAGGCTACGCCTGCTGTGACCCCTGTACCTCAAGGCGTTCCGGCTTTTGCACCCGCACCTCAGGTTGGTTATGGAGTTCCGGTAGCACCTCAAGCGGGTTACGGTGCCCCCGCGGCTCCGGTACCCATGCAAGGTGGACCATCCTATGGTGGTGGTGTCCCCCGCTACGATCAACCATCGATGCCGAGTTATGCTTGGCCTAGCTATGCAGCGTATCCAAACTACTCGGCGGTAACCTATCCGAAGCAGTACAGCGCGTCCGCATGGCCTTACATCGGTCCGTTCTACCCATATCCACAGGTTCCACTCGGTTGGCGCAAGGTCGCTCTCGAATGGGATGACGGGCTCTGGTACCTTGACTTCACCCACAAGTAATTGTTGGAACGGTAGAATCTAAGGCAGGTTGAAAAGCCACTGGCTCCGAGGGTCAGTGGCTTTTCTTATTTACGCTCTTTCTTTCCTGGGATGGATCTGGTGAAATACGGTTCATGAATCCGTATGTAGCGAACCAATCCCCGGTCCAAATGAACTGGCAAAAGCGTGAGCAGTTGCTGTTGGCTCCCTATGCGATGTTCAGTTGCAAGAGTCGCGGACGCGAATTCCCGGAGGAACTCCACGCGTACCGGAGTCCGTTTCAGCGTGACCGCGACCGCATTCTTCACAGTTCGGCCTTCCGTCGTCTCAGTGGGAAAATGCAGGTCTTTACGGGAGATATGGGAGATTACCATCGAACCCGTTTAACTCATACGAACGAGGTTTCCACACTGGCACGAACGATTGGACGGTCTTTACAACTCAACGAAGATCTTATTGAAGCCCTGGCTTTACTTCATGATGTTGGCCACCCTCCGTTTGGGCATTGCGGTGAAGATGCACTCGATGAGTGTACCAGCCATGTGGGAGGATTCTCGCACAATCGATTCGCACTCGATTTGGTCACGAAGGTCGAACAGCGATACACGTCCTATCCTGGACTGAACCTAACGCAGGAGGTATTGGCTGGGCAGCAGTTTCGCTCCGACAAAGAGTCTACGCGTGCGCCGATGTTGGAGATGCAGGTTGTCGATGCGGCTGACAGTATGGCCTACGATGCACATGACGTAGACGATGCACTCAAGCTGGGTTTGCTGAGTTGGTCTCAACTGGAGGGGCTTGCACTGGTCCAAAGAGCCAAAAGAGTAGTCCCGATCGACCAGGTAGGGTCGGGGAACAGACGTCAAATGCTCGTTCATGCACTTCTCGACGTGCAGATGCAGGATCTGCTGTACCAGTCTTTTGAGATCTTGGCAGATGTTCGGTGCTTGGACAGTCAATCCGTTCAGGAACTAGGTGTGCGCTTAGAACTGTCTGCATCACTTCAAGCAGACAAAGAGGAACTCGAACAGTTCTTGTACGAGCACGTCTATCGGCATCCGAAGCTGGCAGTGGTTCGGCAGAGAGCTGCCACACACATCCATCAACTATTTCGGCTGTTGAAGGCATACCCGGATCGTCTGCCCGAACGATTTCGAACATGGGTTACGCCGTGGGGGCTCGAAAGAACCGTCGCCACCTACATAGCCGGGATGACGGACCGCTTTTGTGACGAGCAATACGTGAGTCTCGTGGAACTCGGACGCGACCAGGGTATGGACTGGAGCTGAATCGAGCGCATTTTAACCTCGATCGGGTACCGTCGAGTTCGCTTACTGTTGCTTTTCTAAAGTAGTGAAATAGAGTGAGAGAACTCTCGCCCTCTTTTTTTGTTGTTCGGGGCACCTATGCAACGCACATTGCTCGCTCTCTTTTGCTTTTTTGGTTTGGTCATTTCTTTACGAGCGCAGCCGCCCGATATCTCTCGATGGTCTGGTAACACCGCATTGACGCAGCCTCAAGGATTTAACAATGGAGACCCGCTGCGATTGACTTGGGGAATAGCTGCATTGAACGCTCCGATAAACGACGCAGAATTTGGTAAGCCCTTTGGAACTCCAAATAATTTGCAGACACGATTCAATGCGATTTATGGTAGTCAAGCCGTATGGCAGCCTATCTTTCAATCAACGTTTGATCGTTGGAGTTCTGTGAGTGGTTTATCCTTTCAATTTGAGTCCAATGATGACGGGGCGCCGGTAGTGGTTTCGTCAGGGGTCGCTGGAGTCCGAGCTGATATTCGTATTGCGGGAAAAGCGCTAGATGGCAACAGTAACGTGCTTGCCTACAACTATCTCCCCAATAATGGAGACATGGTGATCGATACGGAAGATAACTTTTATGATGACACATCAAGCAATTCGTTACGGCTACGGAATGTTGTGCTTCATGAAATTGGTCACGGTTTGGGGATGACCCATGTGAACTCGAATAATGCGAATTTTCTTCTCGAGTCTATTTATTCCTCCTCGTTCGAGGGACCTCAATATCACGATATCCTCGTAGCACAGCGTGGATATGGCGATGTCTACGAAAAGAGTTTTAATGGCTTGGGAAATGACGTTGTGGAACGCGCGACTTCCCTCGGGACCGTACTCAGTGGTGGGGCTCTATCGATTGGAAACGATGCACGAACGTTAGTCGTGCTTCCATCAGCAGTCGATTTCGTGAGTATCGATGATAGTACCGATACAGACTTCTATCGGTTTTCCATTTCGGATGCCGGGGCCGTTTCGATCTCGCTCGAGGCTCTTGGTTTTACATACAATGCGACAAATCAGGATGGAGCTGGAAATATTCCATTCAACACGGCGGCTCGAAGTGATTTAGGATTTTCGTTGTTGGGAACCGATGGTTCGACCCTTCTGGCGAACGTCAACTCTTCCGGTCTGGGGGGGATTGAGGTGTTATCTAATTTTCAAATAGCAGCAGCCGGGAGCTACTTTATTCGAATCAATGGTACAAACAACTCGGATACCAATCCAATCGATACCCAGTTCTACGGATTATCGATAGGATTTACTGCAGTCCCTGAGCCAGGATCGTTCGTACTCCTGGCGATAGCTGGGCTTTCAGCGGGAGTCGTTCCGCGTCGAAAATTCAAAGCTTTAGATGTGCGGAAGATTCACGCTTAAGACGTCGGTGGATGAGTGGTTGAACGATCTGTTTCCAGATCCGCAGGGTGGATCGCTTGTCTGCTCTGGAAAATCAGGCGACAAGCTCCATCAGTCTGACCCATCGTTTTGGGTTCCAAGATACAACATTGCCCCTACCCAAAGTGTTTTGACGTTGCGGATCGATAAGACAGGGGAATTCTTATTGGAACCTATGCGATGGGGTCTGATTCCTAGTTGGGCGCGTACCTTGAATACCGGTTACAGCATGTTCAATGCCCGTATGGAGTCCATCGAAGAAAAAGCATCCTTCAAGAATCTGATTGCCGATCACCGCTGCGTTTTGTTAGCGGATGGCTACTATGAATGGAAGACAGAATCGGGGGGGCGTAAAGTACCCTATTGGATCCACCGTCCTGCAGAACGTGGGTTTGCAATGGCAGGGCTTTGGACAACAAATCGCAATATCTCTCAATCCTGTATCACCAGTGCAACCATTATAACTGTACCTGCAAATCTAGATACAAAAGCTGTACACGACCGTATGCCAGCCATTTTTCTCGACGGGGAATCGATCATCCGATGGTTACAACCCGGCCAAACGGAACTCAAGACCCCGCATTGGTTTTCAGAAGATTTGCCGCGAGGCTCGTTTTCGCTGCGCCGAGTATCGAGCGCCGTCAACAATGCGCGGCACGAGGGAGCGTCGTTGTTGGACGCCCAGGGTTGATAAAGGTGGTGGGAAAGGGTGCTTTCGCACCCTCTTTTGGCGATCAGACTCCCAAACTGGTTTGACAGTCAAAAACTAGAAGCCATGATTTGGACATCTGGATGTCGGTTGTTTTTCTTAAGCCTGTCATCCCCCCCGCACGAATTCGTTTTAGCCGCGAAAGACCCTTTTTGCCTCCGGTTTGTTTGATGGAGTTTCAGTGGAAGCTATCGATTCCAACAATTCACCCTTGCAGCCGACCGACGAAGCCATCGCACGGGCCAAATTGCAATTGAAAGAACTGGATGAACGGCTCGGAAAATTGAGTCAGCGTGAGTCTGATCCTGTTTTCGATGAGTTGGCCAAGGAGCTATCCGGCCCGACGCTTCGAGGTGTGAGAGTCATGGCTGTACGGACGATTCAGAAATCAAAAATCTTAAGACAACTCGATCGGTTGCGTCGCATCATGCTGCCCCAGCAGGATTAGATCTGGCTAGAGTAACGGGATGGTGCGGGCTTACATCTTAGCTGGCGGACAAAGTACTCGATTCGGATCGAACAAGGCGCGTGTGGTCGTCGGTCGGATCCCGTTGATTCTAAAGCTGGCAGACGAGATGAGCCTCTCTGGTTTGCAAGTTGCCGCTGTAGCACAACACGCATGGGACTTTCAGGATCTTCCCATCCGAACGATTACGGATGCTCGCCCTAACGCTGGTCCTCTCGCTGGAGTCCAAGCAGCCTTAATGGATACCCAGTCTGTTGGCGATTCCTATTGTTGGATTACTTCTTGTGACATGCTCGAATGGAACCCTCGATGGCATGAAATCTTCGTGTCGATGCGTCGAGCCGCTCAAAAGGAGTGCCTCGCTTGCGTGTTGAAACCCAGTAATGCACCTTCAGCTTTCTTCCTCCCATTCCCTGGAGTTTATGGAGTCGATTGCTTGTCCTATATCGAGACCATTTTCCGAGAGGAAAAACCCTCGATGTTCGCCTTGCATCAGGCGATAGAATCGCAAGTTTTCGAATTAGGGATAGAGGAAGCATCGCTCCCCAAAACGTTCAACACTGCAGAGGAGTTATCACGGTTGCTAAAATCGAGCAGGTCTTAAGGCTCCGTCTTGCGGAAAGAGGGATCCGCAAATCCAATCAGTAGATGAAAACAGTTTGGGGGCGTATCTAATCGCTAGAGGCTTTTCTGAATGACGTGTAAAAGCCCATATTCCGAGTGAGCGATTCGCCGGCAACACTTACCAGGCAACTTCTCATCGTAGATTTCGCAAATCTGTTTTCGTATAAAGACGGAATAGGTCACTGATAGTACGCAAGGAGTCTTGCAGTACGCTGCCGTTATCAAACCTTGGCTTCGAGTAAACTGACAGGGTGATCTACACTCTCATTTCGTGTCGGGAACAATGGAACATTAGGTGGGATCCCACTGAACCATTTCCTACCCAGGGGCCGTCATCCATGATTTCGATTTCTATACCATTCAAAAGAAGAGGGATAGAAATCTGATAAATGCATCCTCCTCTGCATGGACCGAACAAAAACCCCTAAAGTCCTATGAAAAAGATATCAGCAGATCGATTCCAGTTAATCTCCAGTGGAAAGGTTGAGACAACGAGTCTCTTCGAATGGTCGACCATCGACCGTTACCGAGTGTTAGAGAATTTGCTTTCGGAACTGTCGATTACGCTCGAGGGAAAAGCGCAAATCGAATGTCAGAAAGTGGTCGCTAGGGAATCCGCTTTGAAGGCAAGTCTGTATGTAGGACGTAGGTTAAGTGAATGCATTTCTATCTACGACGAACGATGGAGAGTGATGTCCTGTCACCGCAGCAATATCGTTCGTGAGTGGGCTGCGATCCTAGTTGGATTTTCCGATATGAAATTCTCGAGGAAACTAGCCTGGATCAAGCCTTTTGCGGATTCGGATCACCCAAAAGTGAGGGATGTGGCATGTTTCGCACTGAGGCATTGCGTCGTGCAGGATCCTCTGTCGTGCATCCAATCATTGATACCGTGGACGGGTAGTCGAAACGAGCACTTGCGACGATATGCATGCGAGATTACTCGCCCGCTCGGGATGCGTAATTCGCACATTGTGTTGTTGCAGGAGCAACCTGACTTGGCGATCGGTATCCTCGAACCTCTCCATGCGGACGATTCCCAGTACGTGCAAAATTCCATGGTGAACTGGCTTAAAGACGCGAGTCACTCGAAGCCTGACTGGGTACGTGAATTACTGTTAAGATGGTCCGAGGATTCAGGAGCCAATGGGGCGCAGAACATCTTCAAACGGGTATTGCGAATATTGAACAAGAACGATTGCTGCTAAAGGGGTAAGCCGGTGTGGGGTGTATTATTCGCGATCGGGTTTTTTATTTTCATAGGCATCGGCTATTGGTGGACTGGAGTTCTCGAAAAGCGGCGTCGAGAGGACTTGATCAGGTTATCGCAGGAATTAGGACTGGAACTATCTTGGCAACTGATGCCAGGTGACCAAAATCGGTTCGACCGATTTGTTCTTTCCAAGAAAGGCTATAGAAGAAAATCGGGTATTTGTTTGACTGCGGAAACCGATCAGACAAGGATGACCATCTTTGATTTCGATTTTGAGACCGGCCAGGGCAAAAATAAAGAAATCGCTCATTTCGTTTTCACGATGTGCATCGACTCCCAATTGCAAGCCCCGCAACTTTCTTTGCGACCTAGTACTTGGGGAGCTAGGCTTGCTGAATTTGTTGGACGCAGAGACATTGATTTCCCTGAGGATCCTGAGTTTTCGAAAACGTTTGTGTTACGAGGTCCCGACGAGGAAGCGATTAAAGGATTCTTTACCCCATCTAGGCGTAGAGCCATGTTGGCTTATCCGGAGCAGAACCTGGAAATCTGCGACAACACCATACTGATAGTCCGCCGCAACACTCGCTTGGATGCGAAAATGGTCAAGAGTTACATGAACGAGACCCTTCGGATCACTCGGGCCTTGGTAGGGTCATCTTGACGGGAATAGGGAGAGACTTCAAGAGATTCCTCTGCCAACCTGGGTTATGAATCAAAGAGCGACTTACGAAACAGGAGGCTTGGAACCACCAAACCAGTAGAAATACAAAACGATCAAACGATCGGACGATCGTTTCGATCCCATTCGCTGGGATCATGGAAACGGATCTTGCATAGAATGCTTTCTTCCTGCGCGTTCGCTTCACGATGCGTCAACGGGTTCGTGCTAGCTGCGTTGGACTTTATCGAATTCAATTCCGACGGATACGAACACCTACGTAGCTTTGGGTGAAGAAATGATTATCTGCTTGACGCAACAAGGAGCGTTTGGCATGTTGATTCAAATCCGAAACGAAATCAATGTGTATCTGAGGAATTCCGAGTGGATCAATCGCTGGATTTTGGTCTGGAAACTTTGCGAGGAAAAGTCGAACGTGCTCAAACAAAGATCCTTGCGGAACTAAAGGAGCTTAAAGAAGGGCGTTCTCACTGGACGGGCAAGCTTTCGAATTCTGCCTTGTCAACGGCGACAGCGATCAGCGCACTATCAGTCGTACTCAAAAACGCCGACACCTCGCATGGAGGGAGAGCCGATCGAGGATTGGCACTCGACGAGTTCAAGATACAGGAACTCATTGATCGCGGTTTGCGATGGCTAGCAGATGCCCAAAATTCGGATGGTGGATTTGGAGATACGGACCGATCTCTTTCCAATATCGCAACGACTCTGCTCGTTATCGCAGCCTGGCAGCTAGCGAGCGATAACGCTAGCAGTACGGATGCTATCCAAAGAGCTTGGGCCTATGTAGACCGTCAAGGAGGTTGGGATGGGCTCAGGAATCGTTATGGAAAAGATAAAACGTTTGTCGTTCCGATCATGACGAATTGCGCGATCGCAGGACTCATCGATTGGCATACGATTCCAACATTACCCTTTGAAGCGGCAGCTTTACCGCAGTCCTGGTATCGATTTGCGAAAATGCCCGTTGTCAGTTATGCAGTCCCGGCACTGGTAGCCATTGGGCAGGCACAGTTTGTTCACTCGCCACCGAGGAATCGTTTGATTCGCACATTAAGACGCTGTTCTCGTGCACGGACACTCCGAGTCTTATCAGACATGCAGCCTACCAGTGGCGGATACCTCGAGGCAACACCACTCACTAGTTTTGTTTTGATGAGTCTCGCATCCATCGGCCTACGTGATACGTTGGTTGCTCGTCGAGCCCTTCGGTTTTTAATCGATTCCGTGTTACCAGATGGAAGTTGGCCGATTGACACCAATCTCGCAACATGGGTGACGTCCCTTGCGATGAAGCACTATTACCCGACAAATCGAATCGATTTAGGAAACATTTCAATCGATCCCATCGAGTGGGAAAGAAGTGTCGACTGGTTATTGTCGTGCCAGCATCGTACAAGGCATCCATTTACAGGAGCAGAGCCAGGAGGTTGGGGTTGGACGAACCTGAGTGGGTCGGTTCCCGATGCAGATGATACCCCAGCCGCTTTGCTCGTCCTGGCAAATTATCTAGAAGCAAACAGTCGGTTGTCATCGTATTTGCGCGAGATGCGGCTTAGAGCAGTGCTCGCATCTGCGGAATTGGGCTGCCAATGGTTGCTTCGACTGCAGAACCGAGATGGAGGCTGGCCAACTTTTTGTAAGGGCTGGGGGACCCTCCCTTTTGATCGTAGCGGTTCCGATCTCACAGCGCATGCCCTTCGAGCTCTGAACCGCTGGAAACCGCATTTGAAGAGCGAAATTGGGGGCCGAATCGATAGAGCCTGTTTTAAAGGTTGGAAGTATCTCTCGGCACACCAGCAGCCCGATGGAAACTGGCTACCCCTTTGGTTTGGAAACCAAGATCGCCCGGAGGAGGACAATCCAGTCTACGGCACGGCGCGCGTTCTTCTAGCCTATGGGGAATGCGGTCGCGCCGAGACCACGGAAGCGCAACGGGGCATCGACTATCTCAAAAAATCCCAAAACCGAGACGGCGGTTGGGGTGGCGGTCCATCGATTCGCTATGAACCGAATGCAGCGAATGGTCATGCAAATAGCTTGCAAGGGGAAAATAGTGAAAATTTCGCAAGTAGTACCATCGAAGAAACCGCTGTTGCATTAGAAGGAATCATGGCTTGCGGTGGCAAAGGAGTGGCCGCTGACTCTATAATGGGTGGCCTCGATTGGTTGTGCGATTCCATCGAACAGGAACACTATCGAACGAGTCAGCCGATCGGCTTCTACTTTGCGAAGCTTTGGTATCACGAACAGTACTACCCTCTCGTTTTTGCGTTAGGCGCTTTGAAAAAAGGACTTCAGTTTTGTCAACGGTAACACCCATTGCTGAATCTTTGGTTTCGCCAGCTGAAAATATTGGCAAGAGCGACAAAAAAGGAAGACGCAAGACAAGTCATCTCAAACTCGTGCCTGAGACTCGTGAGTTGCGTGAGAAGATGCTAGCGAAGTGTCGGGATGTCGCCGCCCGCATGAATAAGGATTTACCTCCGACGAAAGACGAATTGGAGCAGATTGCACGGCGGACTCTCGAGGAAATGGGACTGGGGGAGGCTTATGTCGGTTGGACGATGGTAGTCATCTCGAGCGAATTCTTCCGGGACTCTGTTGCGGCTATTCCACCTGGCCGCCGGTTGTTTCTGCTCCCGCATTGTTTGAAACACGCGGAGGGATGCCCAGCGGATTACGATGAGTTCGGGATGGATTGCAAGAAATGCGGAGCTTGCAGTATCGCTGATTTCCGAACCAAGGCAGAAGAGATGGGATACAAAGTCCTCGTTGCTGAGGGCTCTCCCGTTGTGATGAAGATCATCGTCAGCGGTTATGTCGACTCGATCGTGGGTGTGGCTTGCCTGAACGTGTTGGAAAAAGCGATCGATAAGATTTTGCTCGCAGGCATCCCCTGCATGGCAGTTCCCCTTCTGTCGAGCGATTGCCGAAACACCAGTGTGGATGAAGACTGGGTACGGGAGATGATACTGACGCAGGCACCGCCAGCCGAGCAACAAACACGATCGTACGTACATCTCATGCGAGCCGCTAGCGATATGTTCGCACAGCCGCAATTGAATGATTTGGCAGGACGGCAACGCAGTCAGCAAAAACCGTCGATGGATTCGGAAAACCCACTCCAAGGAATCGACCCTATCGCAGCGACCGAAGCCTTGTCGATTGATTTCCTGGCTCGTGGGGGCAAGTACTCCCGGCCTTTTATCACATTGGCAGCATACGACGCCATGATGGGTGGAGCAGCCACCAAAGCGAATGGACCCTCCGTTATCGCTGATTTCTCGAGAGGAGTTCGCTGCGCAGCGATGAGCATAGAGTGCTTCCATAAAGCTTCTCTGGTTCATGACGATATCGAGGACGATGATTCCTTCCGCTACGGAATGCCTGCCATCCATCAGCAATTTGGTTTATCAACGGCAATCAATGTTGGGGATTACATGATTGGACTTGGTTATCGTTTGATTGGTAGGGAAATTGATTCCATAGGTGCCAGTGCCGCTGCGGACATCCTAAGTTGCCTGTCTTCGGCCCACATGCGACTCGCAGAGGGTCAAGGTGCGGAACTGTTGTGGCGCGATGCAAGCGATAAACGTTTGACGCCGTTGGATGCGCTAAAGATTTACGCTTTAAAAACAGCCCCCGCTTTCGAGGCTGCACTCTACACTGGAATTCGACTAGCTGGCGATGTGGCCAAATATTCGGATGCGGTCAAGTTGTTTGCGAGAAACATCGGCGTTGCATTTCAGATCATCAATGATCTGCAGGATTGGCAAGGGGACGACCACAACAAGTTGGAAATGGCTGGCGATGTATTGGGAGGGCGACCGACGATCCTGCTGGCATTAGCTTTGCAATCGCTCGATCCATCGGATCAAAAGAAATTGTTGGATGCATTATCGGCTGAGGTTCCCATGTCTGATTCGATGCGTATTTCGACTGCGCGTGAATTGTTCGAGAAAGGCCGAGTCTTTGAGCAAGCTGAAAAGCTGATTGAGAAGCATCGAGAACGGGCTGTCGAGGTTGCGGATGCAATTCAACCTGAAGCTCTTCGGAGATTATTCCTGTATCTGATTGATACGGTTCTCGACCAGTCAGGAATTCGCACTGAACCCACAGTGCAAGTACCTGTCATCCATACCATTCAAATTGGGTCTACTTCTGCTCGATGAACGAGCCCTTGCCCAATCGTCGACCTGGCGTTTGTGTCAGTGCCGATTCTCTGATAGCTATCTACTACTCGGAACCGTCTGAGTTGGGTCGTTTCCATATATGCGATCCGAATGAGGTTCCGGATGCCTACAAGCAGTTGTTGTCTCACACGAATCATATGACCGTCACCGTCGAGGAATTTCACGGAGACTCTGTGGATGTGGAAGTGCTGAGGTCGAATACCGATCAAGAGCATTATTGTCGGGAAATACTGCTGCGCACTCATCGCACAAGCTTGGTGGTTCAATATGGAATTGTACGATTATCGATGCGTTTTTTGCCCGAAGCACCTCGCTACGAGATCCTTCAACAGAAAAAACCGCTGGGACGAGTCCTGATCGAGCACGATGTTTTGAGAAAGATCGAATTGTTCGAACTAATCTTGATTGAATGCGGTCCTGCGCTGGCCAACTTCTTTTCTGTTCCCTGCGGTACTGCTACCTATGGGCGAACCGCGATACTGTATTGCAATAATGAGCCTGCTATCGAGCTATTAGAAATCGTTCGGCCGATGTAGTGAATTGCTTCGGTGATCCTGTGATTTGTAACACCTGCAAAGAATTTTTGCACTGGATGTCGCAATCAGGCTAGCACAAAGAAGGCCGAAAAATCCTAGGGGGAATACAAAGAGTTCCTGTCACCTTTGTTCAGGAGTTCTTTACGTTGTCATTCATAACCGTCGAGCCATAGCAATCCGTTTGTAATCTGGTGGCCCTGGAACGAATCGTCGAATTCGATGTCTATGATGAAGAAGCAGGCCCATCGTTCGCTTGAGAATTAGATCAGTCTTCCAACCGAGGAATGACGAGATTGGGAAGTAAGCGCGTCGCAACTAGATATTTCGTAGGCATCTGACTGGATATCGTGCAATCGAGCGGTGAGGAGCATCCAGCGGGTCAATACTCGATCGCATCATCGTCTGCTTGACCGGTATCCTGTTGGAACCGTCTCGCTTCCGCCATCATCTGGAGGATTGCTTGTACATGACCTCTTATGGCGTCTGAGTAATCCATAGCTGCTTCTGCTGACCGAGCTTTTTCGCGGAGAGAGGAGAGTTGATCGGAGTCGATAGGCCATTTGTTCTCTTGAAACCAAGATTCGAGTTCTTGGATAACACCAACCAACTCGTTAACGAAACGGGAATCGGGTTTGCACTGGATCCTTCGATAGGGACCTTTTCCGTGCTGTCCGCGTATCTTCAACCCGGAACTGGAGGAGTCGCGGTACTTCAACCATCCCGTTACGAATGCAACGACTGCCGCAGCCAATGCAATTAAGGCAATTGGGAATTGTCCTAGGATCAAGAGAATGAGCGACAGCAAAAGACAAATAGCAGCCACGATCCCGAATGGCAACGGGTAGGTAGCACTACCGACGTTCTTGCTGCTAGTTGCTTCGGAGGGATTCACCATGCGATCAGAAGTGATCTCGCAAACAACCACAGTAATGTTATCTGGTCCACCACGAAGATTGGCTAGATCAATCATGGCTTGTACTGCTGTCTGGATGTCGAGGAGTTGTAAAAGATTGCCTATCTCTTCATCGGTGATTTGTCCACTCAATCCATCGCTACATAGCAGGAACTTGTCGCCAACTTTGAGAGGGTAAGGTCCCTCGATATCCACCATGACCGATGCGTTTGGCCCGAGGGAACGCGTGATGACGTTTTTAGGGATGTTGCTATTTTTAATCGCCTCCTCTGAAAGATCTCCCGAGGCACGCATTTCCCAGACCAATGAATGATCGAAGGTCAATTGCTCGAGTTGGGTTCCTCGCATACGGTAGACACGACTATCACCTACATGGGCGACGATGGCGCCCTCGGGAACAATGGCTAGTGCGCACGTTGTGGTTCCCATGCTTCGGAACTCTGGATTGGCTTGACCCCTCCGGAAGATCTCTGCGTTAGTCTCCGCAAGTGCCAACTGCAACGCTTCGGCGTGTCCACCGCGGAACAGTTTCCGATAATGATGAGGAATCAATTCGACAGAGAGCTGACTGGCAAGTTCGCCAGCCGCATGGGCTCCCATCCCATCGGCTACAATCAGCAAATGACCGAATTTGTTCCAAGCGGATTCATCCTCGGCCAGATGAATCGAATGATTATCCTGGTTGTTCCTACGGCGCATCCCGACATGCGTTGCTGAAGCAACCGCAATCGAGGACTTCCAAGGATCGCTGGAGGGTGAATTAGAACTGGTGGACAAAGCTAAAAATATTCTCAAAGCAAATAGAACAGTTTAGCCTTATCATAATCCGACCAATGAAATTCGCACACAGGGCATTCTGCGATACCGACTCAGCAGATCCGGCACAGATTATGGAGAATGATGCCAGCCGCTACGCTGACATTGAGTGAATCGGTGGATAAATCCATCGCTATTTTGAGCTTCCTGTCTGAGTGCTGGAGTATTTCGGCAGGAAGTCCATGTGCTTCATTGCCCAATAGGACGATGGCGTTTTGATTTCTTCGGAACTGACACAGTTCTTCGCTTTCTTCCGAGAGACAGGCAGCAATCGATTCGATGGATCGACTCCGGAACCATAGGAGAGCTGGAATCGAATTGGAAAAATCATAAAAGTTCAACTTGAACGCGTTTCCCATGGAAACTCTCAGAACTCTTCTGGCAAAAGGATCGACACAATTCGGTCCGATAAAGACATCTTGGATCCCGAGCGCCGAGCAAGTTCGGAGGATTGATCCCATATTCTCAGGATCCTGGACGCCGATAAGTGCTACTCCAGTCCAACTCCTCGAATTCGAGATTTCGACAGCGTCTGGAGGCGAAAATCTCGGACGCCGACCACATGCGAGGTACCCGCGGTGAAAATGGAAACCTATCAACTCGCGTACCATGGGGCTCGCGATGACGAGCACTGGTATGGAGTCCGGAATCCAAGAGCGGGCCTCGTCGACGAACGCTTCGTCTAACAATATCGACTCCGTCACGAGAGAGCTTTCGAGCAAACGAGCAACCAAGGGTTGACTTTCGGCGATGAATTGACCGCTCAATCGGGTCAGGTTCGTGGTTCGTAGGTTACGGTAGGGGGCGAGTAATGGATGATCGATTTGATCGATACGAACGAACATCAACGAGATTCCCTCGCCCGTCGGATCGTGATGCGTTTCGTACCGACAGCCCAGTCACCGCTGGTCTGCATACGCACACGAATCACATGCTTGCCGATGGAATCCGAAGGGATGGGGATACTGGTAGAAAACGTACCATCAACAACATTTATTTTGTCAGACCAGAGAACGAGACGATTTGCCTGTTCGTAATTCGATTGCATTGTTTCGTGTTGCTCTGTCGTTCCTGTATAGGATTGAATCGTCTCAAGTCGGTTAGGAAGCCGATCGCGATGTAGCAGGAGTTCGACCGTTGCGGTACCAGACCAGTCTGCTCGTCCACTCAAAGTGAACGGACTGCCGGCCTCAACCGTATCGGAGCAGCTCAACTCGATGGTTCTCGGCTGTCTTAAAACGAGTAATGGGTCCCCGAGAAGATTCATCAGTCGTACGTGTTCGCGACGCTCGGCTAGCAGACTATGGTCCGGTGGGCTCAGCGCCCTAGCCATTTGCTCGATAGCCGACTGGTATTTGGTTTTCAACTTGGCCCGATCGGTTGCTTTATCTATTTCGGTTGTCGCGGAGTCATCTCTCCATAAAGCACGTTGTGCTTGGAGAACAATCGTTCCCAATTCGGGGGTTTTATCCCGGAAACATGCTTCCATCATCTCTCCTGCCATTTGACTTAGGCCATAGGGCATTGTGACACGAGAGCCTGCTATCACTGCAATCGGTCCCCGCGGTTGCGCCAGGAGTCTTTCGGCAAAGCAGTCTACGTTTGCATCGAATGCACCTGTAAAACAGGCCAACAAAACCGCTACCGGAGGACCATCGGGAGCGTCGAACTTCGAGGTATCTTCGGAGCTGCAAATAAGCTCCTGGCGATTGCCAAAGGAGAATCGATCCAAGCAATCGACCCAACCATGCCCGATATACACCCAGAACAATCCTCCACGATTCAGCTTCGCTAGAAAGGACTCCTTCAGCTTCGTAGGGGCTGGGCAGTACGGACTCGTTAGGCTCGCATATGTCATTTGCAGCTGAAACCGGTCGGGGATTCCTTCCGACAGATAGCGTCGGGCTACCATCTCGATAGCGGAGTCAGCAATCAATCCGAACCCACCCACTCCCGCGGTCACATGCACTCGGTCTCGCCATTCGCCGACATCCTCGGAGGTTTCGTACGTGATACTTCGCGACAGTAGCCTACGCAATTCCTCGCGTGATTTCGCCGGGAGTCTGCCGATCGCAATCTCGGGACATCCGTCGTCGTCCAGATCCCCATACAATGCATCGGTTACCAATTGCGGGGTGTGAAGATCCCCCAGCTGAACACTCGTTTTCAAAGAGAAAGTCGGAGTGATTGGTGTCCCGCGACTATTGGGTGAGATCGAGGGTTCGGTAACATCCCCGCAAAGCAGAATAGCTCGCGCAGGTGATTTGCATCTCTTGGCCGCATCGAATATCGCGTTTCGAAGAGCGTAGGGGTTTGGTTGCGAATCGATTTGAACAATTTCATACTTATGACTTCGATACGCGATCCATTCCTGCAACGCGGATTCCCAATCCGTCGGACGGACCACCAGAACGGTCGAGCGAGTATCTCCGTGCGCTGCATGCGTGTGAATCGACAAAACCAGGATGATGAGGATGAAACGAAACATCTAGCTTTGATCCTGGCCTGAAACACGTTCCACAAAAGTCAATGATTGATACTTACCTTAGGCTGTAATCAACTCTGGTGCAGTAGTTCGTTCGAGGCATGCACCTATTTGTCGAACCGCTTGCCTCAATCGAGCTTCGTTTTCGACAAGAGCCATTCGGAGATATCCCTCTCCGAGCGGTCCGAAACCGCCCCCCGGACTTACCGCGACGTTTCCGTGTTCGAGCAGATGCATCGCGAAGTCGATGGAGTTCATTCGAGATGCCCACGGTTCCGGAATCTTTGCCCAGACGAACATGCCGGCTTTGGGAACCGAAGCTTGCCAGCCGATCCTGCGGAGTCCTTCAACGAGAACGTCTCTCCTGCCTTGGTAGATCTGAGATTGCCTCTCTACGGTCGCCTCGGTGTCTCTCAAGGCAACAATCGCAGCGATTTGGACCGCTTGAAACATCCCGTAGTCATAATAGCCTTTGATAGTGGCCAATGCCTTTACCATCTCGGCGTTTCCCGAGCAGAATCCGACCCGCCAGCCGGCCATGTTGTATCCTTTGCTCATCGTCGTGAACTCGACACCAACATCTTTCGCCCCCGGTGCAGCAAGAAACGAAGGGGGTAGGTAGCCATCGTACGCGACATCCGCGTAAGCAAAATCGCTTATGACCATCAATCCGTACTTCTTGGCCAGTCGGACCACATCCTCGAAGAATTCCGGCTCCACCGTGACCGTTGAAGGGTTGTGGGGATAATTGATGATCAATAATTTGGGACGCGGATAAAAATGCTCGCAGGTGTACGCGATGTTCGAGAGATAGCGTTCCGTATTGGATACATCCAACGCGACCACATTACCAGATGCGAGAATGACCCCATACATATGGACTGGAAAATAGGGCGCTGGAATGATCGCTGTATCCCCCGCGCCAATCAGCGCGAGTAGCATGTGAGAGAACCCTTCTTTGGATCCAAGACAAACAATGCTCTCGGTTTCCGGGTCCAGTCGCACGCCGTACTTTCGAAGATACTTACTCGTCAATTCGCGTCGTAGATTGAGAATGCCGTTGCTTTTCGAGTATCCATGATTGGTTGGATCCCTGGCAGCTTCACTCAATTTTGAAATCACGGCAGGGTCGGGTGGATCGGATGGGTTACCCATCCCCAGATCGATCAAATCCTGCCCCGCTCTTCTTTTTTGATAGAGCAAGTTATTGATGCGCCCGAACAAGTACGGGGGGAGGCGATGCACCCGTGGGGCGAGTTCGATTTTGAAGGTACTATTGGACATGCCGACCTTGAATTATTTTTTCTGATGTGCAGATGTGTTCGATCTTTAGATAGGATAAAGCGTTCGAAGGTTCGAATAAAGGTAGATTTCATGGAGGTTGGGGAATGACCATGGGTCTTGGAGTCGGTGCCGAGAGGTGGCGGGGTACTATTTCAATCGCATTCAAAACTGAATTTCAAATCATTCAGCAGGCTCTTTGAAACAGATTCCGCTGATTCCAGGAGAGGGGACGGGAAACGAAAAAGACAACCAGTTCCCCTATTTATCCGAGAAAATCCTGCGTTGGACTTGCCGATGTTGGGGGAAGACTTGTACACTCTCTGTCCCTAAAAATCCGGGAAAAGCGAAGATTCCCGGAGTGGGACCGAATAGGCCCCGAACGCCGCCAAAGTGGCGGAATGGCAGACGCGCTGGACTCAAAATCCTGTGCCCGCAAGGGCGTGTGGGTTCGACTCCCACCTTTGGTACTTCGACGTTGTGCGGTAGGCGGCGATTTCGCAGTTTTGTTGACGATCCTTTGAAAAGTTGAATTTCGAAAAAAAGATTTAGTATGCCGACAATCAACCAATTGGTACGACGAAATCGGGTGGTTCAAAGCAAGGGGACGAAGAGCCCTGTCTTGGAGCAATGCCCTCAGAAGCAAGGAGTCTGTTTGCTCGTTCGGACCATGACCCCAAAGAAGCCGAACTCTGCTCTGCGGAAGATCACTCGGGTTCGTCTGAGCAATGGCAAGGAAGTGACTGTGTACATTCCAGGAGAAGGTCACAACTTGCAGGAACACTCGATTGTTCTTATTCGAGGTGGTCGTGTACGCGATCTCCCCGGAGTTCGATACCAAGTGGTACGTGGGTGCCGAGATACCTTGGGAGTGAACGGTAGAAAGCAGTCCCGCAGTCGCTACGGTGCCAAGAAGGCTTAGTTCGTTGTGTCGCGATGATTTCGCAAACGCGGCTCTCAAATTGATTTCATACAGATAGATTAGTCAAGAGAATAGAACCATGGGAAAGATCACCGCTTCCAGAACGACGCTTCGTCCGGATCCAAGATACAATTCAATGCTCGCGTCCAAGTTCATTAACTGCTTGATGTATGACGGGAAAAAGACGACCGCACAATTGGTTTTCTACTCAGCGATGGAGGAAATTGCTGAGAAGATCAAGGATCGATCAGCGATTGAAGTTTTCGAGCAAGCTATCGAGAACGTTAAGCCCTACATCGAAGTGAGATCTAAGCGGGTTGGAGGGGCTTCCTACCAAGTTCCAATGCAAGTCAACAAGAATCGCCAGCAAAGCTTGGCATTCCGTTGGGTTCTCCAAGCGGTACGTGACAAAAAGGGTCGTGCAACCCATCAAAAATTGGCAGAGGAACTGATGGCTGCCTATCGCAAGGAAGGTACTGCCATCACGAAGCGAGAGAACACTCACCGAATGGCGGATGCAAACAAGGCTTTTGCACACTTTGCCTGGTAGAGACTCTCCGGTTTGTATTCTGTACTGCGTTATCGAACTTGGCTTTGCCGCTTGAGATTTTCGAGTTGCAAAGCCATTTTTTTGGCCAGATCCTGGTTCCGATCGATCACATTGTTTCTCTGGGCTAGATCCTCTCGAAGGTTATAGAGTGCCCCGCTCGCTTCGTCGGTCAGGTAATGGTTTTCTTGATTAAACCAATCTGGAACTTTGCTGATACCACCGCCCGACTTCGCTTGGATCAGCAACCAATCCTCGGAACGAATTGCATAGCCATTGGCGTTGGTGTTGTGTACGAGGACTTTTCTGGCCGAACTGCCACGGTTTAGCCAGAGTTCCATTTGGTCGTACGAATCCTCTGCGGAACCGGATGGGATGGGCGCGCTGACGATTTTCGCTACCGTTGCAAACAAATCGATTTGGCTCATGAGCTCGTCACATACTCGATTCGCAGGAACCTTGCCTGGCCATTTCACGACCATTGGTACGCGATGCCCTCCTTCCCAAAGGTCTCGTTTCAATCCTCGTAATGGACCCATACTACGATGATTGAAATTTCGGAGTCGTTCGTAAGCGTAGGTTTCCGGTCCATTGTCCGAAGAGAAAATGACAATGGTATTCTTTGAAAAACCTTTACGTTCTAAAGCTTCGATGACGCGCCCTACCGTATCGTCTGTTTGGACCATAAAGTCTCCAAAGCCATTGGCTTTTGATTTCCCTTGAAAGTCAGAAGTTGGGACGATCGGTGCATGCGGCGAGGTGAACGGAAAATAAAGGAAGAACGGAACGTCGGCATTTTGTTTCTCGATCCATTGAACCGCTTTCCGAGTGAGTTGAGGCATGACGTCCCAGAAATCCCAATTCTCTACCGCAGGACCAGGACGGGCCTCCCATGATCCCTCGGCGGTTTTCTTCGGTGTAGTCAACGGAACGGTCGGAGTCGTGATGATTCGATCGTTTTCAAACCAAGCGTACGGAGGGAAATTCGGTACATCATCGCCGAAGTAATAGTCGAATCCGTGTGAGAGCGGACCACCCGATATCGATTTCGTCCAATCAAAGTCGTCTGGGGCGAACTGAGGTTTGCTATCAGCAATAGACTTAGGTGTAGCGCCTGGTTTTTTTATAGAATTCCAATCCCAACCCAAGTGCCACTTGCCAATGCATGCGGTTTGGTAACCTCGAGTTTTCAATAGTTCCGCAAGCGTTGTTTTGTCATCGTCCAAGATCGGTTGGTCAAAAGAATTCACGATTCCGTGGAATTTTCGCCAATGATAACGGCCTTGTAGCAATGCATAACGGCTTGGCGTGCACACGCCTGAGGAACTGTGCGCATTGGTGAATCGAGTCCCTTGTCGGGCGAGTTCATCCAGATGGGGCGTGGGGATTTTGGAATCCGGGTTCTGAATAGCCAGATCACCGTATCCCATGTCATCAGCATAGAGAATGACGATATTCGGTAATGAGTTTTGGCCGTTTAGTTGACCAGTGAACCACAACAAACAAGCAAATACGCACCAAAATCGCATAGGTTGACCTGTCGGATTCTATAATTTCTTTACTCGAAAGCTACGGTAGGCAACGGGATCGTTATGGCCAGCGAAACCGATGTGTCCTTTCCTGTTGTCTAATCCTTTCGGAAGAAACTCGATCTGGCTACGATCGAGTTTGTCGATATCCACATCGAGGATTTTTGTACCATTGAGGGTGACTTTGATGAGTTGACCACGCACCTCGACTTCTTGGAAATTCCATTCGCCGACAGGTCGCAAGTACCCATGTTTCGCGCCGACGCAGTGGTACAGCGATCCGTGGTACTGGAACGGCTTAAGGGGTGCATTGGGATGCTTTGCGTTGTATCCATCGCTATCGATCACTTGTAGTTCGAACCCATCTTTGGATGAATGACCATTCAAAGGTGCACGGATAGCGATTCCATTGTTTCCGGCAGGCGGAAGCTTAAACTCCGTCCGAAGGATGAAATTTTCGTATTCCTCTTTGGTCAGCAAGTCGCCTCCTTTACCTGGTTTACAGACAATCGCACAGTCGATGACTTCATAGTTATTGACCGCACCGACCCAGTTGCTCAGATCCTTGCCGTTGATCCATTCGACGTAACCATCGTTATCTCTCTCTGCCAATCGTCGGTTGGCTTCTTCGGTCGAGATCTCTCGAATGAATACATTCCTCCATCGAATTTCGCTTCCGTGGGTTTGTAATTGAACAGGCCCTTTCGGATAGACGGGATCTAGCATGTAGCCATTGGGAATTTTTTTGGAGGAGCTATTGGAGTTCGACTCAGGCTTGGCGTATGCGAGGTAACCGCTTTTTTGGTTCGCAAAAAAGTTCTCCAGGGGAGCATGATCGACGACTTTTTCACCATTGAGTTCGATTGTGACTCGTTCTCCAATCATCGTGATTTTGAATTGATTCCAATCACCGAGGGGTCGATCCATCTTCTTCAGAGGATCCTTGCCTAGGCTTCCTTTCCGATTGTTCCAAAGTCCTCCCGAACCGAGGGCGCGTCCCAGTCCCTGGGGGTCAGGCTCGTCTGGATCCCAAATTTGAACTTGGGGGGTCCCACGCAGGTAGACTCCGCTATCACCCTTAGGCAGAGCTTTATATTCGAGAAGGAGTTCGAAGTCCCGATAATCCTTGTCGGATGTCAAATACAGTCCCTTGCCGTCGTTGATCAATTCACCATTTTCGACCCGCCAATGGGCGAGAATATGTTCATTCGTAGGCTTCCCCTTCGCATCGAGCAGTCCTCCATGGATCGACTCGTTTTTGTATTTCGATTGCTGCTCGGGAGTCATACTCCAAAGCTCATTCGGGTCGCGCGTTGACCAGCCATACCATCCAGATAAATCCTTGCCGTTGAATAATGCGGTAAATCCCGGCGGCGGATTTGTCTCCTGGGAGAGGCACCACGGAATGTGATTTCCCAATAGTACCGAAGAAACGATTCCCAAAACGACTATTTTCAATCGTATCGACATGTTTTGCTCTTCAAAGAACCAGAAGAAATTTGGCGAAGGGACTTCACTCTCGAGTTCAGCAGGACCACATAAAAATAGCCCCGTCCAAACAGGATCGTGGAGCACCTATGATACTTACTTTGAGGGATCGGTAGGTTGGGGGTTGGGTATCTCAAGCAACTTGACCCATGAAATCTGAGTAACAAGCTGATTCAGAGATGCAAAAGAAATATGTGCATTGGTGGCAAATCGAGGGGAATCATTTGCTGGAAAGGTTGCCAGAGTTGCGTCTCCTACCAGGAATACATTGAAGTCCTTGGAAAGGTTCTCATAACCGGCGGTCGTTTTACAAAAGCACATATCCGTCGCGTATCCGGTCAATAGGATATGCCTTACTCCGTTGGATTTAAGAAAGTCACGCAGTGGCTCATATCCCTCCGCGTCGTAAATGATGACATCGTCGTGAGCCAACTGAATATCTTTACATACGGGGATAGGCTGATTCCAAAATCCGGGCCCGTTATACCGATCCGATGCATCAAGACCTGGGAATTGCTTGAAGTAGTCGATCACGGGCGTGGAACGTGAAAGTGTCAACGATTCAGGGAGAGGTGCTCCGCGATAATCGAACTCGGTCAATTTCCGACGCAACTCCTGCCGTGCGATGACGCGTATCTCTTCAGGAGGGTTTTCGTTGAAGGAACGATACGCTCTCCCTCGAATTGCGTCCTTGGTGCCTGGGAGACTGAACATGACGTACGCGACGTGCGGACGCATAGACGTTAGAAAAGGATCGATCACCTCTCGCGTATGCCGTGCTGCCAAATGATTCTTAGTGGGGGTGCAAAAGTCACAAACACCGGCTGGTTCAGGAGTTTGCCAACCTTGCCCGTCATCGATTCCCCATGGATGAACCATAATGATCGCGGTTTCCTTTCCGGAGAGTCGATTCGGCATTTCGATGATACCGCGAGCATTATACGAAAATCTCCATGCTCGAACGTTGAGCGTACTATTTGGATCATCAACAAGTAGCGGCGCTTCGAAGCGGGTTTCCTCCCGAATAGGTTGGACAAACTCAGGATAGTCACTGAGCAAAGGCTTCGGGGCAACGAGACGTTTCAATTCATTCCGGTAAATCCGCTGAGTTGATTGCGCCTGCAGCATTGTTCCTTGGACTAGGAGGATCCCGAAGAGAAAGAGCTTTAATAGTTCCGGACGATTGGATTGCATGAGGTATCGCATCCGCTAAAACATTCTCGAAAAATATCTAAATGACGAATATAACGTCAAACGAAACATAGCCACCTGATACCTAAAACGCAAATACTGCCGATATCGTTGCAATTGGCCTACTAGACCACTTGCTGACATTCCTGTTTTTTCCAGCAGACTGATGGAGCTTTCGCAATAGAGGAATGACAAGGCAAACATCCAGTCGGGAACAATCGCCAAAGGATTGGGCTTCGATTCTCTGCGGATCGTCCGGTAAGTTCTTGGTCATCGATTTTGTGAGAATAGCCATCTTGCGAGCTCGACCCATGTCGGTTTGTCTCGGAACGTCTTATCAAGACGTGAGGATTGAGCATGTTTACCCGCAAACCAACAGAACTGTCCGCAGAGATTGGATTCAAATCATCGAGATCAAGGCGGATCTCTACCGCTGAGCCGTCGAACGTGCATCTGGTGAAATTGATTCATGGGTGGTTCCTTACTATCCGCGTTACCCACAAACCCCGCAAAAGTGGAACGACATTCAAAGTATCAAATCAAGAGATTACCGTGCGGATTTCCGCGTATTTGGTACAGAAGCCGTCGTGCGAAAACATCATCTGCGAAGACAACAACCCTTCCATCATTCGCAATTGGACGGGAATGCGAGTTGTAGCGGATAGCGCTCGTTCCGAATGGGTGTCCTTTTTGTAATCCTAAACGGAATTCACGATCGAGAGAGTTGATCTGTCCTAAGTTATTCATGTAAGGCTCGAGAGCGGGAAAGCTGTCGAATCGCGCACTCGGCGACGGTAGCTGTCTTCCTCCAGTCCGGTGGCATCCATCGTTGAAAAGCGCCGCATGCCGTACTTTCACTCCTTTGCGCTCCAATCCATATTGTGAGAACTCGCATTCCAGTTCCATCCAAGTATCGTCACGGCGCAGCTTTAACAGAACTTGCAATCTTTTTGCCTGTCTTATTCCTGATCACGATCACTACCACTGAGACGTGCCGCGTGATCTATCTTCGTCAATCGGTGAAAATCGCCGCCTTTGAAACCGCCCGAGTTGCCGTCGTTTCGGGTGCGACCCTCGATATGCTTCAAGCCCAAACAGATAACGTCTTGTTGGGTCGCAAGATAACTGCTTATAGTCTCGCAGTGACTCCCTCGGATTTTGCGTCGGTCCCAAGGGGAGAATTAGTCACTGTTCGAATCGATACATCGATTGCAGATAATTCGTACTTAGGGAGCTGTGTCTTTCGAAACCATCGAATTAGCGAGTCGGTTAGTATCATGAAGGAATGATGAAACATGACGGGATCAGAGATCAATCGAACGGCTCGAAAGCTTTCAATGGGAATTCGTATCACGTCGTCAAAACACCGACGAGGTAACGGTGGTTCGAATCGTCGCTCTGGTGCGATGCTTGTATTTCTAGCGATCCTACTGCCAACAATCCTTGTACTGTGTGCATACGTGATCAATGTTTCTTACATGGAATTAGCTCGAACCGAGTTACAGATTTCGATCGACTTAGCATCTCGTGCCGCAGCCAGAACATTAGCTATCTCCGAAAATCAATCACAGGCGATTGATGATGCTCAGAGGGTTTTGGATGCAAACCCTTGCCTAAATAAGAAGATTGAATTGACATCGCAGGATTTCATCTTCGGAGTTGCGACTAGGTACCGAGAGGAAGACCGATATACTTTTCGAAGTGGAACTTTTCCAAACGCAGTGAAACTGGAAGGCCAACGAACGATTGATCTTCCAATTGCATTTCCCATGGCAGGGATTCCTTTATCATTTCGACCACTGAAAAGCACCACCGCTGCGCAACCCGATCTCGATATCGCGATTGTCCTCGACCGATCAACATCTATGACTTTCTCTTCGGTTGAGACTTCTAACGAGTCCGTAAAAAGAGCCAAAAGCGTGATCCCGCCGGCACCTGCACCCGCAAATTCACGTTGGAGTCGCATGAACGACGCCATCGCGAATATCCTTTCTGAGATGTCGAAGTCTTCCCGAGAGGAGACGGTTTCTCTAACTACTTTTTCAGACAACGCGTCCCTTGATGTCCCTCTCACTACTCAGTACCAAGACATCAGATACGCTCTCTCGCAACACTCGATGTCGTTTCCGGGAGGAAAAAGCAATGTAACCTCGGGCATCTTGCAGGGTGGAGTGAGTCTCGGCCAAAAGAAAGCGGCTAAACCATGGGCGACCCGCTTGCTACTTCTGGTGAGTGACGGCTTATCAACCTCAAGTGATGATCCTGTTCTAGCAGCCAAGATCGTTGCTTCGGAAGGGATCATGATCTTCACAATTACCTGCTCATCGGACGCGAATGTTGGACTCATGTCAAGAATTGCGAGCGAAGGCAAAGGAAAGCACTTCCATTCACCGACTGCAGCAGAATTTCTGGATGCGTTTTCGGAGATCTCCAGAAGTATGCCAACCATTATTATTCAGTGAAATTCGAACGTATGAAGAAACCGGTGTCTCAACGAAATCTTTTCCTGCCAAGATCGGGAGCGACTCTTGTTGAGTTTGGTGTCGCCCTACCTATCACCTTTCTTCTGCTTTTCGGTATGGTCGAATTAAGCCGATTGCTCCTGCTGCAGCAAACAGCAGATACAGCCGCGTATGAGGGGGCGAGAAACATTATCGTATCTGGTGCCAAACCGGATGAGGCCGTAATTGCAGCCAATCAATTGTTGTCGGCAGCACGTATCCGTGATGCAACAATCGAAGTAAGCCCAGACATAATTACTGAGGAAACTGCGACGGTGTATGTTCGAGTTGAAATTCCAGTGGCATCCAACGGCTGGATTGGTCCGAAATTCTTTAGCGGCAAGTCCGTCTCGAGCGAAGTTACTCTTCTTTGTGAGCGCCCACCATTGATCATGCTCACTGGTATCCCGAAACTAAAGTCCGCGAATGGGAAAATGCAAGCTGCAAAACGAACTCCGAATGGGCTGTGATAGTTACAAGTCGATTGCTATGCCAACTCGAGGATGGCTCGCGGATTTGTATGATGTAATGACGATCATTCGATTGGTTTCGCGTTCTTGCTAAGGTATCGAATCACCTGCCTCGATGATGAAAGATCGAGATTCGCAGGAATCTTCAGTATGGTTTGCAAGCGTGTCTCCTTTGACTCGCTTTTAGTTTTCTCTAGCATTTTTGCCGCCAATGGATATCTAACGTGTCCCTCACTCGTGCGATCTTTAGTGAAGTCGTGTCGGCCGAAAAAATAACGTCGATTACGATTTTAGGGTAAGATAAGGACGATTGACGAAGTAGTTTCGTTTGAGATAGTTCCCCGATCAATATTCTATCTATGTCTACGGCGATAGCATTCTTTCTACGAGGTTCCATCAATCGATCATCGCGACGGGGATGGTCGTGCTTTTTCTGCAAGTCGTTTGTGGGTGCCATGGTCATTTTTGCCTTGGGTCCCAGCATTCCCATAGTTCACTCGGCAGAGAATCGCCCGAACGTATTGTTCATCGCTATCGACGATCAAAATGATTGGATCGGCTGCATGCGTGGACATCCTATGGCTAGGACGCCCAATATTGATGGTTTGGCAGCCAGAGGGACTCTGTTTCTAAATGCCCATTGTCAAGCTCCAATATGCAATCCATCGCGTACGAGTTTACTGCTGGGGTTGCGGCCTTCAACGACCGGAATCTATGGATTAGCACCATGGTTCCGTACGGTGGATGCGTTTAGGGACCGAGTCGCATTACCTCAGCATTTCAAGACGCACGGCTATAACACCCTGTGTACCGGGAAGATCTATCATGGAGGAGCAGGTGGTCCCGCCCAACGTTCCAAGGAGTTTAATGTTTGGGGCCCCAACGGAGGCATTGGGAAGACGCCAAAGACAAAACTGATCGGTCCGACACCCATGGGAAATAACCCCTTGATGGATTGGGGTTCGTTTCCGCATGAAGATCACGAAAAAGGAGACTATCAAATCGCCTCCTGGACAATCGATCAACTCAAGTCAGCGCCTGTCGATAAACCATTCTTCCTTGCAACGGGATTTTTTCTTCCGCATGTACCGTGCTATGTAACAGACCCTTGGTTGGATCATTTTCCTGATGACAACTCGGTCCTCCCAACGATCTTGGAGAACGACAGATCGGACACTCCTCGATTCTCGTGGTATCTCCATTGGTATCTTCCGGAGCCGAGACTATCGTGGGTCGAAAAGAACCATCAGTGGCGTAATCTGGTCCGCTCCTATCTAGCGAGCAGTATGTTTGTAGATGCGCAGATCGGCCGTATCTTACACGCGCTCAATGAATCACCGCATGCGAAGAATACCATCGTTGTTCTTTGGGGAGACCACGGTTGGCACTTAGGCGAGAAAGGAATCACGGGTAAAAACACTCTTTGGGAACGTAGTACTCGAGTCCCTCTCATCTTTGCAGGGCCCGGTGTAACCGCCGGGGGAGTGTGTAAGGAACCTGTGGAATTACTCGATATCTATCCAACTTTGATTGATCTCTGTCATCTCAGTCCTGTTTCCGATCTCGAAGGTCTTTCTCTCATTCCGCAACTACAAAACCCATTGAACTCGCGTGCGCGTCCAGCGATCACTTCTCACAATCAAGGCAATCACGGTATCAGATCGAGAGATTGGAGGTATATCCGCTACGCGGACGGAACCGAAGAGCTTTACGATATGATCCATGATCCACGAGAATGGAGTAATCTGGCGAATAAGGCGGAGTATGCCGAAACCCTGGCTCTCCACAGGCGTTGGTTGCCACGATTGGACGCCCCCCTCGTACCGAATAGCAATTCCCGGATATTGACCTATAACCCTGAAACGGACGAGGCGATTTGGGAGGGGAAAAAAATCCGACGTATCGATCCAATACCCGATGAGTAGTCTACGATAGGCTATTCTCCGCATGCCATCAGTCGGTGCCCGTGTCGAAGATAAAATGGTTTATTCCCTGCGTGCATGTGATGATCGAAAAAATTAGGAGGAACGATGGCGAACCATCTTATTACAATTTTGCTACTCGTTGGCTCGTCCTGCTTTTCAACGGTCTTTGCGGAAACTCTCGATTGGTCATTGAAGGTTGAGGAGTTGGATCGAGCGGCGATTCTTTACGTTCCAAAGGATGCTGTTGCTGCCAAACCGTCCTCAGAGCGAGATCAAATATCAAAGTACCCAGTTGTTTTCGTCTTCCATGGACATGGTGGTAATTCGAGGAATGCCCAAAGGACATTTCAGATCGAAAAGCATTGGCCTGAAGCCATTGCCGTTTACATGCAAGGAATCCCGACCCCTGGAAAGCTGACGGACCCGGAAGGTAAGAAGAATGGTTGGCAGTCCCAGGTTGGTGATCATCATGATCGCGATCTGAAGTTCTTTGATGCTGTATTGGGTCGATTACGAGCGGAATTCAATATTGATAATGACCGGATCTATTCAACGGGCCATTCCAATGGAGGTGGATTCACGTATTTGCTCTGGGAGGCACGAGGAAAAGAGTTTGCTGCCGTGGCTCCCTCAGCGGCCGCCGCGGGACGTCGCAATCGAATTTCGATTCCAAAGCCGATCCTTCACTTGGCGGGCAGGAATGATCCACTGGTCAAGTACGCTTGGCAGGAAGCTTCGATTCAAGCGATGGTGAAACTCAATGGTTGCTCGGATCGTGTGGTCCGTTTTGAAAATGAACCGTGGGAAACGTATGTTTCTCAGGGAAAAACACCGGTTATGGTCTACATCCACGATGGAGAACATCGTTTTCCAGTCCATGGTTCCGAGATGATTGTACGATTCTTCCAAAGCGAACCTTGGAAGAACGTCCGAGGTGGAAGATAGATCTCAAGCAGCTCTTCGGTCGTCTTGCTGTCTTCGCAGTCTCTTCCGTTCCGACTTGCTCATCTTGTTATTTGGATCCCAGCTATTTTCGTCGTAGTTTTTCGTTGAAGGGAGGTCCTGCGGTTGAATCTGCTTGGGACCATTGGATTCAGACACGTCTGTCGAAGTATTTGCAGGAGGTTTCAGTCGCAGTCCGTCAAAGAGACTCAACCACCCTTTTCCTTCTTGAGAATCCTTCGATTGCTTGACTCGAGATGCCAATCGATCCTTGATACGGCGAACGTTACCCTTGAACAAGGAGCGCTTCGTCGATTCCTCGGTTGCAGGATCCCTTTCGCCTACTGGATTGGGATTGTTTCGCTTCTTAAAGCCGGGAATTCCAGGTGCCCATCTCGTTTTCGTTACACTCGTCGAATCACCATCTCTCGGAGAAATCTTCCCGACAGTGGCCTCATCGGTACCTTTCGACGCTTTTCGATTCCACCAGCTCCGTCTATTCAGCGAAACATTTTCCTGTTCATTGATGGATTCATTCCTCTTCGCTGGCTGGGGAATAGACTCTTTGGGTGTATTACCCCCAATTCCGAACCAGCCTCTCGTTTTGGTCAGTCCTTCATCGATGGGCTGATTGTCATCTTCGCCTATAGGCTCATACTCGAGTTGTTCGTTGCGCAGATGACGATTGGGGATCAATCCAAACAGCTTTTTCGGTGTTCTTTCCTCTCGAGGAGTAACATCCATTGAGCTGGCGGACCGACTCGACAGATTTTTGGTTGCTTTAGCCTCATCGTAGATTTCATCTTCCTCGTCCCGGGAAGTTGAGTTTTTATTTCTTGACCATCGAGAAAGCCATCCGCTCTTCGTCGATTTCCCAACCTCTTGTACCGACGGCTCGTCTCCGGATTCGTCGCCCTCCTCTTGAGGATTTTGGCTCGACTTCTTGAGTGAGGGCAATCGCCAGGAAATCGGTCCAACAGCACACCCACTTCTTTGCAAAAATCGCTTTTGCGCATGAATGTAGGTTGTTCTTAAATAGATCGCTGCGGACTGGAAAACCAATAGAATTCCTCCCAGCCAAAGACTCCCTACGACAAAGTCCAGGTATTCCTTGGAGAGGCTTATCTTCAGTAGGCCGGTTCCTAGCAGTGCAGAAGCCGCCCAGATGAGCAAGCCAAAAATCCAACTCGCGACGCTCGAAGGGACGGATTTGAGTTCACTGCATAAACGTATGGCAAGCACTCCAAGCAACGACGAAAAGCTCGCCAAAACGAGCGGCCAACCACCGTAGCCTATTTCTCTCTTTGCCCAGCCATCGATGCTCAGCCCCAAGAGGTAGAGAAATTGCGTTGCAGAATCGAAACTGGAGAACAACGCGGCGAGAGCAACAACAATCCAAATCCGATAACGTGCACGATAGTCGTCGAGCTTATGCCGTCGCAAGCTGAAGATCATCCAGCTAGCCAGCGCGGTCAGCAACCATAGCTGTCCAGTCAGCCAATGCCCGATACCGTGCGTCGATCGAAGATGTAGTAGCTGACTGATCGGTAATGATCCGAGCGAATTTTCGCCGCGTCCCACGGGACGCACGTGAAACCAGTAGTGCCCGAATAGCAACAGAGCAAAGCCGAACCAGAGTAAAGACAGTACGAACGCTACGGTACCGCGTCGTACCGGAATGAGTTGTACCAGTCGCTGTTGGCATGTACGACGCACCGCCTGACTGTATCCAGGATCTCGATACATGGATCGTACAGGAGCGATCTCATCAGCGGTTGCTGAGCTCACTCGATTTCGTTTGCGTGTACGTATGGTTTCAGCAGCGAGGTCGGTGTCGTTGGCAATCGCGTCTAGCATTACCCTGCGGCGGCGGTCATTTCGACTAGCTCGTGACAAAGGCATATAGGATCACAAACGAAAGCAACAAACAACGACAGCCTTCGGCCCAAGGCTGTTCTAACGCAAACACAAAGTCCTGCGTCTTCTCAAAACGCAAGCAAAAAAGCAAGATCAACTTCATCCACCCCAGTGAAGACTCGGGAGTCACGGTGAGGTGAGGAGTCTCGGTGGAGTCTCGGGGTGGAGTCTCGGGGACACAGCCTTTTCGTTTCTGCACAAGTGAGTTAGCAAGCAAAACTCGATCGTTTCGGACGCAATTTCCACGGAGCCTGGACACCTATATTAACATCAACTGGTATATAAGCCCCCAGGGCGTTGGTTCCCTCATTCCCGAGCGACGTTCGAGACAGATCTGGCTTG